>CAMWXD010000005.1 GCA_947178105.1 uncultured Eubacterium sp.
AAACAGCCGCAAAGGGGCTTTACAGTGCGAAAAAATTTCACCTTTCAAAGCTGGTATACCGCTGAATTGTTTGAATATTTTGACTTATTCCGACATTTTTCCCCATTCTCTTCCTGATTAAAAAGTCAATAGCTTTTTCAATCTATTTTCCAAAGTGGCAAACTTTATGAATGCTTCACAAAACATATGTTCCGGCTTTACGGATCTATCCACCGACTTTTCCACATCAAAAAATGTGGATAACGTGAATAACTTTGTGTATAACTTCATTTTTTCGCTTTTTCGACATTTTTCATTGTGGATAACTTTTTTTCGAAATCTTTTTTCCAGTGGATTTTTGTGGAAAGCATTTTCCAATTTGGGCATTTTGTATATTCGAGCTTTTTCAGGGGATGTCTTTATGAATGCCAGACAAAAAAACCGCCTCGAAAAAGCCATTTGCATTCAATATATCCCCTGAAACACGGGCATAAAATAAAAAAGGAAATCACTTTTATTCCTCGAACAAAAGTAATTTCCCTGTTGTTTTTTCTTTTAGAATATTTTTAGTATACTCTTAGAATATCCTGCGTACTGCCACAACCGTACGGTAATTTGCCGGCGATGTATATTTAATGCCGTCCGCCGGGTTGCTGGCGTGGATCACTGTGTTTCCGCCTGCATAAATCGCAACATGCCCGTCATAGCAGACGATGTCGCCTGGCTGCATACTGCTGTAGCTCACACTGTACCCAGCACCGCGAAGCGCACTGGAAGAATGCGGGAGCGATACGCCAAAATGCGCGTACACACTCATAACAAAGCCAGAACAGTCTGTCCCGTTTGTCAGGCTGGAACCGCCATATACGTATGGGTTGCCCAAAAACTGGCTGGCATAATTCACAACCGACTGTCCGGAGCTGCTTACCGATCCTGAAGACGACTCCGTATCAGACGAAGAGCTGCTGCTTGTCCCGGAAGCTGCCGCTGCGTCTGCTTGCTCCTGAGCCCTGCGCGCTGCTTCTTCCGCCTCTATTCTTGCCTGCTCAATCGCCAGTCTTGCTTCTTCCTCTGCTTTTGATTCTGCATATGTATACTCTCGTGTAATATCTACATAATCCGTAGAGACGAATCCTTTCCCGCCTTCTACCGCCACCTTTACCCAGCCGTCTTTATAAGCCTTCATGCTTGCTACAGTCAGCTCTTCGCCGTCCGGCACTAGTGTCAGCACTTCAGATTTTTTCGAAGCCTTGCTTCTGACCTTTAAGGTAGTGGTATTGACTTTTGCAATCTGTACGCCAACGGATTTTATCAGCTCTTCATCGCCAACGACAATAAAGTCGCCTTTTACATATCCCGTCACAGATCCAGAACGGATTTTATACCAGTCGCCTTTTTTACGGATCACCTCCGCCACCGAATCGCTGTATAATTTGCCGAGCAACTGTGCGTTCTCATTTGGTTTTTTCCGAATGTTTACGTAATCATTGACCTGCGCGACCGCCATATTAGCATAATCTGTCCGATCTTTGTTTAATGTATCTTCTTTGCTTGCTTTTTTTGCCTTACTCTTATTTGCCGTTTTCTCTTTTCCGGTTTTTTCCGTATCTGAGGCGGAAGCCTGATCCTTGCTTTCTTCCTGCGATGCTGCCTCCTTCATTTTTGACGCCAGGTTTTTCTCCAAATAACCTGTTACTGTTTTCGATACTCCCGCAGATGTCGATGAAGTTTTTAACTCGCTTTCTACAATAGCACTTGCATATTCCGAAAAACCTGCTACTGGTGCTGCCATCACGTTATATGCCGGTACTGATGCAAATAAAGTACCTGCAAGACAGCAAGTCGCTATTTTCAGTGGTTTATTCTTCATACTTTCCTCCTAGTTTTCGCCCATATTTATTTCTACCTATCTCATCATCATTTATTACAGATTTATTACGGTATAGATTATAGCAGGGTTGTCCCAGGATGTCAACTCTCAGATAGCTGATATATCAATAATTTTTAGACGTTTTTTATGCAAAATTACAAAAAGGGACAAATTTAATCCAAACAAATCGCAATATATCTGTAATAAATGTGTTATTTCTACAAAATAAGATTGGGATTTATCTGCTTTCATGGCAAAATTTTATCGTAGCCCTATAAAAATCCGTATCGGAATTGCATTTTAGCAGACATGCGAGTATAATAAAAGCGTAACTATACTTACGCAGTAATTTGAATACTGCACCTTTTGGATCAAGGAGGTTTTTATGGGAATTGGTTCTCTGGCGGACATCGCCCTTGCACAGATGCCTGTTTCTACATCTGCTCCAAGCGATATTTCCGTTGCTATGTTAAGCAAGCAGCTTGACCTGACACAGGAGATGGGCGCAGACATGATTAAGGCTATGGAAAATTCCGTAAATCCGGGTATCGGCGGCAATATTGACGTATATGCATAAGCCATAACAACCTACAGCCCATCCGAAGCATACCTGCTGGATGGGCTGTAAGCTGCCGTGTCACAGCCTGCGTATGGCATGGTCTGTGATCTCAATTTTTCTTTCCTTATATAAATGGCCTACCGCGCGCTTAAACGCACCTTTGCTCATTTTCATCTCATGCTTAATGACCTCAGGAGACGCTTTGTCATTAAACGGAAGCACGCCTGCATAAGCTTCCAGTACCTGCAAGACCTTTTCTGCGTCCGCCTCGATCTGGATATATGCTTTTTCCCGGCGTGTCAGATCCAGTTTTCCGTCCGGCTTGACCTTCGCCACTTTTGCTTCGATGACATCTCCGACCTTGCACATCGAGCAGTCCTCATGTACCGGAAGCATTGCGGAATATTTGTCATCCACTGCCACAAACGTACCGAAATTGTCGCTGAATTCATAAATGCGCCCTGATACAACATCCCCTTCCTGGTAAGGAGATTTCTTTGAAAGCAGTTCATATAAGTCCCGCATACTGGCGCAAAGCCTGCTGCTTTTATCAATGTAAAGCGTCACGAGCACCACGTCGCCCTCACGCACTTCCCTGGTCATCTCTTTATATGGAAGAAACAGGTCTTTTTCCAGCCCCCAGTCTAAAAATGCGCCGATCTTCCCAACTGACAGCACCTCCAAAGCAGCAATGCCGCCAATCGCCAATTTCGGCTTGTTCGTCGTCGCAATCAGCCGGTCTTTGGAATCTTTATATAAAAACACTTCCAGCTCATCGCCAATCTGAATATCTGGCGGCACCTGCTTTTTCGGAAGCAGGACGCGTGTATTGTCTTTTGCGCCTTTTGCCAGATAAATGCCAAACTCGACCTGTTTCACTACTTGAAGAAATTGGAACTCGCCTAAATTCATAACAAGGCTCCTTTCACTTAAAATACTTTTTCATAAAACTCCATAACCGCATAAGGCTTTCCCTCCCTGCTGCACAGTTTTACTGCCCAGCAGCCTTTTCGCTGTGCCAGATACGGATAGAACGCTTCCCCGTATACTGCCGGTTTTTTATATTCTGTACGAATCCGAACCACATGAAAATCCGGCGGCAGCAGCTCCTGTGCCAGCAGGATGTATTTTGCATTGTTTACATGCTGGTTCGTATCTATAAAATAACGCGGAATCTGTATCGGTTCTCCTGCAGGCTCTGCTGCAAAATCAGGGATCTTGCGCTCCATATATTCCATTTCTAGTCGAGGGCTTGTCTGATATGCGGCTGCCACTTCTGGCGCAATCCGTGCCGGCCTTTGCTTTTCCATATCCATAAACACCCATACGGAATTGGCGCGTACAATCTGCCGCTTTGCTTCATCTTCGATCTGAAAATTACGGAATCCCAAAAAGCCGTAAAAATCGTAAGGCCAGGTCGTCACCTGAATCGTCTCCCCAAATGCCGGATAACGCACAATATCCGCCTGCCAGCTATTCAATACCCATGCCGTACGATTTTTCTGCATATAATCCAGCCCGATCTCCAGTTCTTGTGCCTGATACGTACAGACGTCCTGCAAATAATCCAGGATACCGGAAAGCCCCACCTGTCTTTTGGAATCGCATTCACTGTAGCGAACAGTCGTCTGCATCGTATAAATACCGGAACCTGCGCCTGCATGATTCGTTTGTTTTTTCATGATCCCCATTCTTTCTGATTCTTTGCCATTTTATTTTTTATCTCCCAAAAAGACATGTACCGTTACAGCACATGTCTTTGCTAATGTTTCACCCGCCTGGCCCCTCGTTTGCTTCTGGCGTTATTCCTGATTTTGGATGGAATCCTGATCCTGGCCAGCTTCCTGGCTTTCATCTGCTTCCTGTTCCTGAATGGAATCCTGATCCTGGCTCCCGCCTGCTTCCTGTTCCTGAATGGAATCCTCATCCTGGCCAGCTTCCTGGCTCTCGCCCGCTTCCTGTTCCTGGACAGAATCCTCATCCTGGCTCTCGCCCGCTTCCTGTTCCTGAATGGAATCCTCATCCTGGCCAGCTTCCTGACTCTCGCCCGCTTCCTGTTCCTGGATGGAATCCTCATCTTCCTCGTTCAGCTCAGATGCGACTTTCAAAAGCCCCTGCATATATGCAGTGACAAGATTTTTGTCATTTCTTGGCAGACGGTGAAAATCGGTAAGCAACTGCTGGTCAGAAACCGTAAGCTGCTTTGGCATGGTACCGCCTTCATCAAAAAACTCCGCCATAGTAATACCAAAGCCTTCGCAGATTCGTATCAATGTAGATACTGAGGGTACGTTATTACGCTGGAAAGAATTGCTTAAAGTGGAATAGCTGATCTCACCTTCCTTTGCCAGTCGATAAAGTGTCCAACTCCGTTCTTTTAAAAGCTGTGTTACTCTTTTCAGTACATACTCTTCTCTCATGGTATCGTTCCATCTCCTCAAAAGTGTAATATGTTTCATTGTAATCAATGCCAGGCTATCCCAAAAGACATAAATAAGGGTGATACCAATATGCCGCAGATGGACTACACGCAGTGAAATAGGATAAACTCGGCACAACTTCTATAAAGTAAAAGAGGCATATGTCATACGGCACATGTCCTCCAACATCTCAATGACACTTTTTCTGTATTGTATTTCTTTTTTCCAAAAGCCCCTGCATATATGCAGTAACAAGTTTTTTGTCATTTCCTGACAACCGGTGAAAATCCGCAATCAGCCGCTGGTCCGAATCTGGAAGGTGCTGCAACAGCGTTCTGCCTTCATTAAAAAATTCTGCGACTGTAATATGAAACCCCTCGCAAATCCGCATCAATATCGGCACAGAGGGGATCTTATTGCGGTTAAATGTATTGCTTAAAGTCGCATAGCTGATGTCAGCTTCTTTTGATAACTGATAAAGATTCCAGTTGTGCTCTTTCAGAAGCTGGTCTACTTTCTTTCGTACATAATCTTCTCTCATAGGTAACATTCCTGCCTGCTGCTCAAACTATAGAAGTCTCACAGCCATCCCTTTGCCTTTTCCTTATTGTATCCCGCATAAAGCGAAAATGCAAGCCTTTCATCATATATTGTGCTAATTATTTCTGAAAAACCGTAACAGGCCAGCATAGCTGGCCTGTTACGGCGCAGGGCATAAGCTCTGTCCCTGCAATTATTGTAAACTAAAGCAACGAACAACCATGCTAAAGTCATCTTCCGGCGATAGCTCTGCATCAAGCAGCTCCGACATCGTCACGATTTTATTGGAGACGGCAATGTTCTTTGTCTGCGTCGTGCCGTCCCGAAACGTTGCGGTACAGGAAATCCCCAGGTCTTTTGTCAGAAAATCATATACCTCCTTTTGCAATTCAATGCTTTTTGGACTGCCGATATCATAATCAAACGCCTGGTACTGTCTGATTTTTTCCGGCTCCCACCGCTCAGATGCATCTACAATCTCGATACATGTTTCGTCGTTGCCCTGCTCGTCATAATTTACGGTAAAGGAACGATACTGTCTGGTATCATAATGGCTCACATGAAATTCTTCTCCTTCTTGCTCGATCGTGCGGTACGATACCCCGGCTTCGATCGGGTCTTGGAGCTCTTCCCCGCTTACTACAAGGCTTTTGCCTGCTGGCGTGGTGATCTGAAACGCACCGTTTTGAATCGTATAGGTGATCGTGTCAATATCTTTCCCACTGCATTCCAACGGGAACCAAAATGCAAAGCTGATCGTTCCCTCTTCCTTGCTTCCCGATACCCCTCCTTCTCCTGATTCAGACTGTTGTGCGTATACCTGCCCGGTTTTTGTCAATTTCTTTGCATACGCAGTAATTGTAAAATGATCAGAACTGTCCCCGGCGCCAGACAAACGCCCCGGGCTGCCGCCAAAATATGCATGGACGCTATTTGCCAGCAAAATCAATGCAAGCACTGCCGCAAATGCTGCTGCCGGCTTGATCAGCCTGCCCATACTTCTATGACTGCGTTCTTTTTTTTCACTTGCCTGGCAGAACAGCGCTTTTGCCCTGTTCTTTTCAGATTCATCCAATTTGATCTTGTCCAGTGCACGTTTGTAATAATGCTCCATGTTTTCCCTCCATAAGTTTTTTCAGGCGCCTGCGCCCTCTTGTTAATTTGGAATTTACTGTATTCTGCTTTTTACCGAGTATTTCCGCGATTTCTTTTATTGTATATTCTTCATAATAATACAAATACAAAATGTTGCGGTAATCCTGTGGCAGCTTATACAGTTCTTCCAAGACAGCATGTTCTTTCGGTTCATACGGCACATCAAAGCTTTCTAACGAAACCGTACGGCTGCGAAAGAACGATTTCCTGTAATCCAGACACTGATTCACTGTAACCCGGATCAGCCATGCTTTCAGATGTTCTTCATCCTGAAAGCACTGCTGTCCGTGTTGTAATAATTTTAAGAACACATCCTGTACCACGTCCTGTGCATCGCTGGTGTGAAACAGGTTTTGATAAGCGATCCGAAAAATCATGTCTGCATACAGTTCTACGATCCTTGTGTATTCCTGTTCTGTTTTTATGGATAGCATGATTAACTCCTTTCATTCTATAACACGAATGAAGGGCATTATTTAGTGCACTGTTTTAAAAAAATTTCTTACCCCGCAGATGCGATCAGCGACATCTCCCCTTCCAGGCAAAAGCTGCCGTATCCTGACGGAAGAATAAAATGGTCTCCTTTTTGAATCTGGTTCCCATCGATGCACCCGCTTCCTTCCAGCACAGACACTGCCAAAAACGGATATGGCTGATCCAGGCGCACGCAGCCTTCGACATCGATCTTAAATACTTTAAAATACGGGCAGTCAAGCAGCAGGTGCATTTGGTTTTTCGCCAGCCCGTCTGCGGAAAAAATGCATTCTTCCATATCTTTTGCCGGAACCTGTATGACATCAATGCTTTTTTCCAGATGCAGCTCACGCGGCTTGCCATTGCTGAGCCTGCCGTAATCGTAAAGGCGGTATGTGATATCGCTGTTCTGCTGCGTCTCAAAAATCAGGCAGCCGCCTTTGATCGCGTGGACGGTACCTGGGTCAATTTTTATAAAATCACCCTTTTTGACCGGAACCTCGCGCAGCAGCTCGTTCCATTTTCCCTGATCGATCATCTGGACAAGCTCTTCTTTCGTCGAGGCATGATGCCCGATAATCAAAGACGCCGGCTGCGTACAATCCATGATATACCAGCATTCGGTCTTTCCGTTTGCGCCGTTTTCATGAAGCTTTGCATAGCTGTCGTCAGGATGCACCTGGATGCTTAAGTCTTCCCTGGCATCGATGATCTTTGCCAGCAGCGGAAACTGCTCTGTATCAGGATTTCCAAACAACTGCGGCTGTTCCTTCCATAGCCGGGACAGATGCATTCCGTCAAATGTCCCGCCTCTGACCGTACCGTCGCCATTTGGATGCGCAGAGATCCCCCAGCACTCCCCGGTCTGTTCCCCTGCCGACGCATAATGGAATTCTTGTTTCAGGCGGCTGCCGCCCCAGATATTTTCTTTGCAGACCGGATCTAAAAACAATATTTCATTTTTTTTCGTTTGCTGTTCCTTTTTTTGTTCCATTTCTTTCCCTCTTTTCTGACCGTCCTCTGTCAGACATGCCGTCCCCACCAGGCTTGCAGCGCCGATGATCCCGGCGTCATTGCCGTTTTGTGCGATAACAACCTGCGGTACGTATGACACCGCTGCGCCAAAACAGTGCTCCTGCAAATAACGGTTCAGCGGATCTGTCAGCTTTTTGCCCTGCGCGCAGATCCCGCCGCCAAGTACGATAATATCCGGGCGGAAAATATTGGCAAGGTCTGTAATGCCGTCGGCAAGATACTGGATATACAGCTCTACGAGCGCCTGCCCGCATGGATCGCCTGCCTGTGCCGCATCAAACGGCATCTTGGCGTTCATCTGTCCTAAGTCACGCCCGCACAGCTCCCAAAGCATCGAATTTGGAAATTTCTCCGCCATTTTTCTGGCGTCCGCGATCAGCGCGGTTGCCGACGCATAAGCCTCCAGGCAGTCCTCCCTGCCGCAGGTACACTTTCTTCCTTCGGATGCAATCCTGATATGCCCAAGCTCTGCGCCGCCTGCATGGCCGCCTTCAAAGATCTTTCCGCCCAGCACTACACCGCCGCCGACGCCTGTGCCAAGCGTCAGAAATATCGCGTTTTCAAAGCCTTTTGCCGCTCCTTTTACCGTCTCTCCAAGCGCCGCACAATTCGCGTCGTTGTTCACATAGATCGGCACCGGAAGATAGTTCCCAAGCTCTGCTGCAAGCGGCACATGGTCCCAGCGGATGTTGTTGGAATACAACACGGTGCCGGTTTCGCCGTCAACGGTTCCGGGGCTTCCGACGCCAACACCAAGGCAGTCTGTACTCTGAAACCCATTTTCTTCCAACAGCGCCAATGCCGCACGCCCCATATCTGCAATGACCTGCTTATAATCCCGCTCGGCGCGTGTAGGAACGATTGTCTGTGCGATCATAGTATAAGCCTTGTCTACAATCCCGATCTTGATTCCGGTTCCGCCAAGGTCAATCCCGATCATTACTTTTTCTTTCATGTTATTCCACCTTTTCTTTCAATCCGTAGGCTTCTACTTCATAGATACGTGCCGCACTGTCAGTTCCCTGTGTCGGTTTGTTGATCACAAGTTTTACATACTGTGCATTGACCGGCGCAAATGCGTCATGTGTCTGTCCAGCCGTGTTTTTCGTCACGCTCTTAACCTCTTCAAACGCCGCTCCGTCTTCGCTTACATAAATCGCATAAGACTTTGTATTCATATCCGCGCTTTCTCCGCCCGCTTCGGCATGGTATACATCAACCGCGCTTACGGCGCAGACAGCACCCAGGTCAAGTGTAATCTCATGAGGCGCGCTTCCTGTCGCACACCATTTTTTCGTCTTGTCGCCGTCAACCGCAAATTCAGGCGCTTCGTTTTCATTGACAAAGGTATCTGCTTCTGTCGCTGCTCCCTGTGAAAGAAGTACCAGCCCGTCCGCGGCTTTCTCTGTAATCACAATATAGCGCTCTGCCGATGCATCTGCGCTGCCTGAGCTGTTTTCCGCTTTCAGCGCGACAGGGTATACCCCTTCCTGCGCATATGATACCGTAACCGTGTCGCCCTCTGCGCTTTCTGTATCGGAGCCTTGCAGCGTCCAGGTTACCTTTTCGGTATTCGCCGAGCAAAGGCTTGTAAACGTAATCTTTTCTCCTGGCTTTGCCAAAGTCACATCTGCTGTAAACGCGGCTTTCGGCAGGCTGTTATCCGGCCAGTCCATCGTTGCCTCGCCGCCTGTGCCTTCTTCCAGCAGGATGTTGACCGGAACAACGCTGAACTTGGATTGATTCGTCTCATCGGTACGCGGCAGGGTATTAATATAGAAGCTTTCCGTATTGGATACGCCAAGCAGGGATTTTGACTGATCCTGGTTGATGCGGTATACCTCATAATAATCTGCCTGTACATCGGATTTCCATGCAAGACGCACGCCCGCATACATCGCATCCTCGTCAAATTCACTGCCCAATACCTGCACGTCACTGACAGTTGATGCCTGCACTGTATCCGGCTTAGCCATTGTAATATTTCCGAAGCGGAATTGCAAGCCGTTTACATCCGAAGCCGCTGTCAGGCGGTAAGAGATCGTACGGATCGTCTTCCCTGCAAGTTCGGACGTATCATAGGTAACAACCGTCCATTCCTCTCCGACTTTCCGATCGCCTTCCAGTACAAGCTCCGTACCGTCATCCAGTGTCAGCACAGCATCCAGGGCAATCTCTCCTCCTTTGGACTTTGCTGCTGTCGTAAATACCATCTGCTCCTGCGCCGGAAGCTTTGCGCTGTACAGCTTCATCACAGACGGCACATCTTTTTTCATCGTGCCGCGCACAATCAGGCTGTTGCCGCCATAATAAGCGTCGCCTACGTCCAGGTCTGCGGTTAGCTGATTGCCCTCTCCATGCTCAAAAATATACCGGTAGGTCGGCAATACGTCTGCAATACTGCGGTTATTCCAGTCGAGCAGGCTGATCTGCTCTCCTTTTTTATAGAAATTATAGCCGTTGCCGGTAGAAAAATTCGTTACAAACGGCAGTTTCGTAATCGCCGTACGCTCTGTCACATATGTCGAGACACCTTTCCATTTGGTCTCATCGAGTACTTCTGCATCTGCTGATGGATCGCCCGCTGCATTGACCCACATCCGGTTTTCCTGTTTCCAGAAATCCTGTACTGTTCCTGCCGAAAAATAAGCCCAGCTCGGGCAATACAGTCCAAGGGATGTATATGTACCGCCTTCTGGATTTTCAAACAGGTTCCATTGGATCGGCGTATCGTAGCCGTTGCTCTGTACATCGACTCCCGCGTACAGGTCGTATGGGCTGATTCCCTGCTTTTGTGCAAGCTTTGCAGAAGCTTTTAACAGCTCTTTCTTTGCCAGTTTTTCTTCTGTCCACCAGAAGTTTAAGAACATCTCGTCCGCGCCCTTGCTGTCACTGCCTGTCAGATATGCCGCATTTTTCTTTGTCAGTGCATTCTGCCAGTCCATCTTGCCGTCCACGGTCATAGAATCATAGTATACAAGCTGCAGCTCGTTTGCCTGTTCTTTAAAATAAGCAAGGAACCTCTGCATCTTCTTTGCGTGCTCTTTGGTCAGCGGCTCTTCGTCTGTTCCTTCTGTCTCCTGGTTGATAAACCAGCCGTCAAATCCGTAGGTTTGTGCGACTTCGATCAGTTTATCCGCAACCGGGAAGCTGCCGTCTTTTTCCTGTAACAGATCCTCCAGCCATTCCATCTTGCCGCCATGTCCCGCCTGCGGCATAAAGACGGTGCCGATTACTTTTACGCCATGTTTATGTCCGGCGTCTACTACGTCCGGGCTTGGCGCCACAATCAGGCCTTCTCCAGAAGACCCGCCCCAGTACACAAGCGTGTCTACATACTGCCAGTAGGAAAACGTATTGGCATTCATTTTATTTAAGCCATGCGGAGAATTGCCGCTTGTGCTGGCATTCATAATCGAAACCGCCATGACTTTTGTATCCTTATTCTGTGTCTGGTTGACAGTCTCCAGCTCTTCCGCCGGCACACGCTCCGCAAGCGGTACAGTGCTGACATTGAACATCAGATCCTCGTCTTCGTCTGGATTCCATTCCAAAAGCTGCGAAGGGAACCAGTAAGATGCTTCTGGCTGAATGTTCATAACTAATTCTGGATTGTCGTTTTCTTCGGTTGGGGAATAGATTGCAGATGACTGCTGACTTGTGCCTTCGTTGGTGCCGCTGCTGTCTTGAGACTGTGTAGTTTGCTCCTCATTGTCGGCGGCGGTGACTTGTCCTTTTATTTCATCCGCGTCCGGGGTGTTCTGTTTGTTTCCGCACGCGGTAAGGGCGGACATCATAGATGCAGCCAGAAGGATACTGGCAAACGCCCTTGTATGGTATCTTCTTTTCATAATCGTTGTTCCTTCCAAAATTTTAGGTGTGCCAGCGGCAAGCCGCTGGCAATGTTGCTGTATGTTATGAGATCTTTACGGTTACTACTTCGTATGGTTTCAGCACGACATCAATCTCGTGTTGTGAGACTGGCGCAATGCTTTCCGCCTCTTCCAGCAGATTGCAGATCTCTGCTTTCTGAAACTCTCGGTTCACAGTTAGTTTTGCTTTCGTATAGGCATTTTCCGATTCATACATACGTATGATAATGCCGGATTGATCTTCTGCCTGTTTGATTGTCTCAATCACGACATTGGCACAGTCTACGGATGCAAACGAATACTCTTTGCCTGCCGCAGCGCCAGCCTCAGCAACCAGCGGCTGGTTCAGCTTATAGGATTCCTCTACCGTGCCTGCCGCACGCCATCCCTCAGCATGAGGGTACAGGGCGTATGTGAACGTATGCTCTTCCTGATCGGCAACCGGATTCGGCTCAATGCCTGATTTTATCAGGGTCAAAGCCATATTGGAATCCTTGACAGAATGCCCGTATTTGCAGTCGTTTAACAGTGATACGCCATAATGCCCTTCGGACAAGTCCATCCATTTTTGTCCGCAGCTTTCAAACCGCGCCACATCCCAGCTCGTATTCTGATGCGTCTTTCTGGTCAGGTTGCCGAACTGGATATCAAACGCAGCCTCATCCGTATGCACAGCAACCGGAAAATGTACCTTTAACAATGTCTGGTGCTCTTTCCAGTCTACATGAGTAACAAACTCGATCCTGCGGCTGTTGGCATAAAACAGGATTTTCTGCCTGATCGTGGAATTGGATACTGCTCTTGTAATCTCCAGCGCTGCGCGCACTGTGCCAAGCTCTGTCCATTCCATCCGTTCTATTTGGTCTACATCCCAGAATTTTTCGGTATAGAAAATATCGATATCCCAGTTGTCAAAGTAAATCGGCTTATCCTCGTACATCCGCATCAGGTTTGCGCGTTCGCCTTCCTGAACGATCTCCCGGTCGTTTTCTTTATCATAAATGCTTGTAAACATGCCCTGCTCGTCCAGCTTTACCCTGTAAAACGGCGTTTCCAGCTCCCGGTCGTTATGCAGCGTGAAAACTGTTTCCGGCTGTGCGCCATCCTGTGTCTGGCCTGCCACAGCAAAGGACTTGTAGCCCTTTGACGGCACGTTTTCCACATAGGCGATGCTTCCGTCGGCTGTTTGCTGTACCGGGTATACGTTTCCGTCGTTGTCTGTAATTGCCGCTGCATCCAGATCGCCGAGATTAACCACATCGTCTCTGAACATCCCAGCCGTATTAAATACAACGACTGCATCCCCGTCTCCTGCGATTGCTTTCCTGCGCTGGCCGGCAAGTTCGTCCAGTTGTGCGGCAATCTGTGCGTATTCTTTCTTTGTCACCTCATAGACTTCTTCGATCGAAGAGCCCGGCAGGATGTCATGGAACTGGTTCAGCAGCACAAGCTTCCACATCTCATCCAGCTCTTTTTGTGGATAATCCAGGGTGTCCGCTGCCAATACGCTAAGCAGCTCCAAGTCCATCAGCCCCAGCTCTGATTTGCGGTTGGAGCGTTTGTTTCTCGCCATGGAGGTCAGCGTGCCCCTGTGGTATTCGAAATACAGCTCGCCTTCCCAGACCGGAAGCCGTTTATTGCCCTGCACGCGTTCCTTCAACTCGTCAAAGTAAGTACGTGCAAATGCCTGGCGCACTTTTGGAATGCCCTTGACTCCCTTTTCCATACGGATCGAAGTCTCCAGCATCTCCCTCGTAGGGCCTCCGCCTCCGTCTCCGTACCCATAAGATATGAGAATGTCGTTGTTGATATTTTTATTCTGGTAGCGCGTCCATCCGCCCATAATCGCGTCTGGATGAAGCATCCCATTATAAGTCGTAAAATAATCCTTGATCGGCTGATGCACGCCAAGCGTCGTAATCAGGTGCGTCAACACTTCCGATCCGTCAATGCCGCGCCACATCATCGTGTCATACGGCACCTTGTTAAACTGGTTCCATGCCAGCTTGGTCGTCATAAAATAATCGATCCCGCATTTTTTCATAATCTGCGGCAAAGCACCGGAATAGCCGAATACGTCCGGCAGCCATAAAATCCGGTTGTCCACGCCGAACTCTTCTTTAAAAAAGCGTTTGCCGTGCATAAACTGCCTTACGAGCGATTCCCCGCTTGTCAGGTTGCAGTCAGCTTCCAGCCACATGCCGCCTTCCGGTTCCCAGCGTTTTTCCCGGATAAGCGCTTTGATCTTCTCATACATTTCTGGATAGCGTTCTTTGAAAAACGCGTAGAGCTGCGGCTGGCTGGACATAAATCTGTAATTCGGATATTCCTCCATCAGCTTTAATACGGTAGCAAAGCTGCGCCCGACCTTTTCGCGTGTCTGCTCTACGGTCCACCACCAAGCCACGTCAATATGCGTATGCCCGATACAGGTCGCGATCACATCCTCCCAGCCTGCGTGGTCGGTATACAGCGCCTTGTCAATATATTCTGACGCCTGCCTCAGCGTCTGGTAAAAGGCATCGGAATACGGCGTACGCAGATCCAGGTAATTTACCGTCGTATTTAGGATCTCCTCGATATCCCTGCGGTTTTTATCGTCCTCTTCCATCCTTGTAAACGCCTGAAGCGGCACCCAGAGGTCGTAATACAGCTTTTCGATTGCCGCATCCACTTCCTGCATCTCCACGATCAGGTTGAACTCTGTGTGCAGCGTACCTGTATACGCGATCAAAACAAGCTCCAGCTCTTCTCCTGCCGCAGCCTGCGGGCGCAAAAAGACATCTCTGTGGTTCATATCGATGCCCTGTACCGCTTCGCCGTTTACATACAGCAAAAACTGCGGGTTTTTCGCGTCGTCCCATTCATCGATCTGTGTGCAGACATGCATCCACATCCGCTTGCCGTCCAGCTTCTTTGGCACCTTCCATGTCGTCTGAAAACAATAATGGCGGTCTTTGCCGTACCAGTGCATCGTACGGCAGTCGTAATCTTCCCACGGCGTCTGCTGGTCCGCCTGCGCATCCTCCGGGCGAATATAAGTTCCTTCTTTGTATTTCCAGTTATCCAACGGAAATTTCTGTTTTACTTTCAGTTTTTTCAGTTCTTCGCAAATCACATTGACCCTTTTGTCTAAAAAATGCATAAAAGCCTCCTTATTCCGCCCTTTGTGCGGGCATTCCTGCTGCCGCCTCCTGACAGCGATTGTCTGTTATCATCATGCTGTGCTGCTTAGGCACTGTAAGCAATTAATATAACAACCTTACTTGTCTTTTTCTTCGAGAGTGTCACTCAAAAATCAGTTACATAGCCCGCTATGCGCCTGATTTTTGAGTGACACTCTCGAAGAAAAATCCTGCGCAAGCTTATCATATTATTTACTTACAGTGCCTTACCCATACTGCAGAATGTCCTGCCAGCACCTCTTTTTTGTCCTGACGGCAAGGCGGATACTGATAAAGATACGCCTGGTAGTTCTCTGGAAGCACATAAGGCTCGCTGCGGTGGTTGACGATGACCATTCCGTTTTCGAACACCCCTGTCTCTATGCCCCGTTCGCAGATTCCGCTCGCCGGTATCAGGTATTTTCTTAAAATATCCTTTACAAGCGTTGTCTTTGACTGGATCAGCGGATACATTTCCTTGTTGCCCTGCCCATATGGTACATGCGGGATATTTTTTGCCGCATAGGACGCTCCGATTTGTATTCCAAACGAATATACCGCTCCGCGCCAGTCTGCTGCGCCTTTCTTTGGTTCTTCATTTTTGCCGGCAAGCTCTGCGGCCTGCTCCGCAAGTATGTCTTTTGCATATTCTGCCACACAGCAGCCCCCGCCGTCAATATAATCTGCGACAGATTTTCCGCCATAATACCTGCAAAACGACTCGCCCTGCGGAATAATTGTCTTTCCGTACTGATACGGCATTTTCTCACATGCTTCTCCTGCAATGCCAAAGCAGGCCGCTGCAAGCAAGTCCCCAGGCCCATGGATCAGGACGCCGCCTGCACGCACCCATTCTCGGATACGTTTTTCCGCCTGCGGATGCTCTGCTGCGCTGTAACAGTCGTTTGCCGGGACAATCAAAACCCGATACTCCAAAAGCGCGTTTTCTATAATCTGATGCGTACTGATCACGTCCGCCTGATACCCCAGGTCACAGCAAAGCTCATACCAGCCGAGCAGGTCCAGGCGCCGGATTTTATTGTTTCCTGTCTCAAACGGCTCTAACAGCGCCATCTCTGACGGAAACAGCAGTGCGATTTCTTTTTTCCGCGCCCCTTTGCGCTGTGGGATCACCTGCGCGCACCAGCGGTTTCCAAGCGCCAGTGAATCCAGAAAGCTTGGTTCCATCCGGTTTAGCACTCCGCCGTCGTCCAGCCCGTTGATGCCGTAGCATGTATAGCCGTCCATCCCGCACGCTGTCATCGTGCCGATCATTTCCGCCGGTGTCAGAAAGGCATACAGGTCGTTGTAGATAAACCTTCCCCAGTAAATGCCCCCGATCAACTGCCTTCCTGCATTCATCACCCGCATCATGCTGTGCTGGCACGATACGACATATGCATTCGGATACCCGTCAGGCGTGACCGGAACCGTAATAAAATGACAGCAGTCTACAAAAGGCGCCAGCGCATACAGATCGATGCCGCGCGCCGCCGTATCCCACAGGTCGCTGAATTCATTGTCCGCGTCCGCCTGCGTGCGCCCGTAAATATTCAGAAAATAGCCCCACTGGGACAAATCCGGGCAAAGATACAGCTCAGGGTTCTTTTCTTTTAACAGCGCCTGCATTTCCTGGAAATACAGCTCCAGCTCCCGCGCCTTCCAAAACGCCTGGTCACGCCAGCGGAAAAACTGCGGCGTCTGCTTTTTTACATCCTCCTCGGTCAGAAATCCCACGCCGTATTTTAGTGCATACCAGTATTCCTCCGGCTCCAGCTTCGCAAAATCTTCCACAGATGTCCCATAGGCATGATTCAGCTTTGCAATATCGCCGCCGTACAGTGTACGCAAAAACTCCTGGTAGCGCTGTATGCCTTCCCGGTCAAAGCTTGGCGCCACGACCGGGTCCCACATACTGCATACAGGAATCACTTCCTGTCCCGGAGACTGCGGCGGAGCGGCTATACACCGCTCACACCCTTTTCCATACATCTCCATAATCCGCTCGACATGCTCTTTCATCGACAGCCTTGCCTTCGGCGACCAGTATTTATACCATTTTCCCGGCGTACCGTCGGCATGTACCGTCTCTTCTCCATAGATCGGCGGACTGAAGCGGATATGCGGATACAGGTTATCTCCATTTAGATACAGAAGCAGGAAATTATATCCGAGCCTATGCGCACGCGCGGATTTTCCCATATACTCCTGCATCTTTACATACTGGCTGCACGCGCCCGTATCATACCGCTCTTTAAAGTCCTCCCAAGCCTTCGTGTCGAACATCACACTGTTAAATCCAAGCTCTTTGATAAACTGCATTGCCTCGTCAACAAACGCTTCATCCTCATAAGCCGGATTGTAGAAATTGCCGAAAATAACATTGATATACGGCTTGTGATCTGTCTTGCTGATCAACATATACATCCTCCCAGAGTTTTGCTACTCCATATATTCCATCAGCCGGTCGACGGTTGTAAACGCCAGCCCAGTCACTGTATCCGCGCATCCATAATAAATCGCGATTCTGCCAGTCGCCGCATCGGTAAGCGCCGCACATGGAAAGACAACATTCGGCACGTCTCCGACGCATTCATACAGCTCATGCGGCCCGAGAATATATTTTTTCGTCCTTTTTTTGACTTTCCACGGCTCCTCCAGATCCAGCAGCGCGCAGCCCATCCGGTAGACAAACCCATTGCACGTATTGATCACGCCATGATAAATGAGCAGCCAGCCCTCGTCTGTCTCGATCGGGACACTTCCTGCCCCGATCTTCGTACTCTGCCATGCAGATTCATCGCTCTTGATCGTCCCCATCACATACCGATGGCATCCCCAATATTTCAAATCCGGGCTTTCACTCAGGAAAATATCTCCAAACGGCGTATGTCCGTTGTCACTCGGACGGCTCAGCATATAATACTTGCCGTTAATTTTTCTTGGAAACAGCACGCCGTTGCGGTTAAACGGCAAAAATGCATTTTCCAACTGGGTATACGTCTGAAAATCATACGTATATGCCATGCCAATCGTCGGATAGCCATGATAGCCGTTGCACCAGGTCACATAATACCTGTCCTCGATCCAGCACACCCGCGGGTCATAACGGTAATACCGCTTTGCTACTTCCGGATGCGCCCCTTCCAGTACAATCGGCTTGCCTGAAATATCCCAATGAATGCCGTCTTTGCTGAATCCTGTAAAAATATCCATACTGATGGATTTGCTGTCGCAGCGAAATACGCCCGCATACCCATCGCCAAACGGCACAACCGCACTGTTAAAAATACTGTTGGAAGTTTTTGTTGCAAACCTTTCTATAATCGGATTTGCCCCGTAGCGCCACACCGGCAGCACTTCCACGCCTTTCGGCTCCTGCCACGGAATTCCCGGCAAATCTGCACCTATAATTTTCGCCATACTATCATTCCCTGTCTTTTATTATTTATTTGCCATAAATGCATCTACCTGTTTCTGCGCTTCATCCAGAATATCCTGGAAGCCTGCCGCCATCAGATCTTCTTTGATCTTCGGCACACAGACTGCCGGATCCTGCACGCCCGTCATAACCTCGCTCTTATAACGCAGCCAAATCTCGCTGCAATTTGCAATCTGGTCATATACTTCTGTCGTATCAAAGGTAAAACCAAGCATAACGGAATTTACTGCACCGTCCATCAGCTCTTTGATTTCTGCAAACTGGTTGTATTCATCCTTGTCTTCCTGTGTTACAGTAAAGTAGCTGCCGTTTGTATATCCTGGTATATCCCAGACCTGCTCCAGCTTGTGCACCTTGCCGTCCTCGGTATATTCAAAGTTCACGCCTTCTTCCCCGTAATAGAACATATCACGCAGCTTTGTATCGGTATTGACAAGGTTTAAAAGCTGCAAACATTTTTCCGGGTACTTGCTGTTTGTAGAGATCATATTGATCGAGCCGCGCACGCTGTCATTGGAAAGGATCGTATCTCCTACCTTCTGCACTGCGACATCCTTGCCCATCTGCGGGCCCCAGGAAGTGTAAGCAGCCGATTCCCAGCCCTGTCCGATTCTCCACATATTGTAGACGCGTGCCTCGGACAATGTAGCAGCATCCGGGTTAATCAGCCCTTTCTGGTTCCAATCATAGACCGTCTCCAATGCCTTGTAAACATCTGGCTGCTCCAGCGTAAAGCACACTTTTGCATCCTGGTCGTCATATCTGACACCGAGCACCTGCATCCCTGCGCCAAGCTGATCATATGGGTCAAAAATAAAGTAAATACCGTCGTTCTTGGAATAGAACGGATAATCGTTTTTATCCGCCTTTAACTGTTCAAATACAGGCGTCAGCGATTCCACTTCGGTAAGCGCCGCAAGATCCAGGTTATATTCTTCTACCAGCTCTTTATCCCAGATCGCATAATTGGAGATCGCGATATCCTTGTATGTCGGCACGCCGTAGATCCTGTCGTTGACCCGCATTGCCGTCCAGCATTCTTCCGGCATCATCTCGTTTAATTCCGGCATATTCTCCTCGATCAAGTCTGTAATGTCACAGTACGCTCCCAGGTTGATATCCGAAATATAGTTGCCGCCATGCCCGAAAATAATGTCATACGGTTCATTCGTGCTGATAATAACGTTTCTGCGGCTGTCCCAGTCTGCCCAGCTTACAACCTCTACTTCCAGGTTGACGCCGACCTTATCTGCGATATATTCATTGACTTTCGGCATCCAGGTATCATAATTTGACGGCATACCATTGCCGATCAATACCCATTTTAAGTCTACCAATTCCCCGCTGCCTGCTGCATCAGAGGAGCCCTCTGTATTCTCGCCATTGTCCGAAGACACCTGTTTGTCTCCGCTATCTGAGCTGCCTCCGCAGCCAGCCAGTGCCGAAACTGCCATAACCGCCGCGATGCCTGCTGCCAGTAATTTTTTAAACCTCATTTTCTTTTCCTCCTTGCTTTTCCCTTTTTTATGTCTGCAACTTTTCTCTTTATGCTCTTTACTCTTTTACCGAACCAATCGTTAATCCAGAGATAAAGTATTTCTGGAAGAACGGATACGATAATGCAATCGGCACAATAATTACGATCGCTATCGCCATACGTACGCTTTCCGTCGGCATGGACGCCTTGTACTCCTGCATGGACAGGCCGCCGTAAGGATTGTTTGCCATATACTCAATCCCTTTTTGCACATTGTTCAAAAGGGACTGTAACGTTTGCAGCCGCTTGTCGTCCAAGTACAGGGAAGCCTGGAACCAGTCGTTCCAATACCCAAATGCGGCAAACATTCCGATCGTCGCCATCACCGGTTTTGAGATCGGCAGGACGATCTGCGCCCAGATACGAAACTGCCCGGCTCCGTCGATCTTTGCTGATTCCACAATCGCATCCGGCACCGTCGTACGGAAAAACGTCCTACAGATCGTGACGCTGAACGAGGAACAAGCCAGCGGAAAGATCAGCGCCCAGATCGTATCACGCAGCCCTAAAATATTGTTGACCACGACATAGCTGGAAAGCATACCGCCGTTGAAAATCATCGGGATAAAGATAATCCATGTATAGATCCCTTTTAACTTAAAGTTCTTTCTCGAAACTACATATCCCATTGTCGTCACCAGCGCAATCGTAATAAACGTACCGATGACAGTTACAATGATAGACATAAATACCGCACGGAAAATCATTGCCCGCTCATTCCATAAAAACTGATATGCGGCTGCTGAAAACTCCGCCGGAATGATCTGGTATCCGCCGGAACGCAGCGCCTCTTCGCTTGTTATGGATATCGAAAAGACAAACAGCAGCGGAAAGATACAGGTCAGCCCCAATACCAGGAATATAATGTTAAACAGTATATTGGTAGACGGTTTGATCTGGTTGATCCCTGACGAGCTTTCCAGGTCTTTATTTTTATTTCTCACGTTGTGTGCACCTCCCTCAGATTAAATCAGGCTGTTTTCTTCATCGATCTTTCTGACAACCCAGTTCGCCAGCAGGATCGTAGCGCAGCTACAGATCGCCTGGAAGAAAGACGCTGCTGCCGTCCGCCCGATCGGCGTTCCCGGTGTCTTGATCGCCATGTAGATAAACGTATCAAACGTCGATACCGTCGAATACAGAGACTGCGGAATCCCGCCTGTTACCTGATAGAACAGCCCGAAGTCCGAATTGAAGATCTTGCCGCAGTCCAAAATCAGCATCATGATAAATACTGGCTTAATGGAAGGAAGCGTAATATGTACTGTCTGCTGCCACTTCGTCGCGCCGTCCATCACTGCCGCTTCATACATCGACTGGTCAATGCCCGTAATGCTCGCAAGGTAAAGCACCATGCCGTAGCCCATGCCCTTCCATGTATTTAACAGTACAAGGATAAACGGCCAATACTTTGCCTCCTGGTACCACATCACCGGATCTGCGCCTAACGACCTTAAAATCCCGTTCAAATAGCCTCGTTCCGGTGTCAGGATCGCATACACGAAATATGTAACGACTACCCATGACATAAAATACGGCAGGAACATCATCGTCTGATAGACCTTCGACCCTCTCTTATTGCGCATGTTGCTTAGCATCAGGGCGCCGCCCACCGCTACGCTGGCACTGATGATAATAAACGCGATGTTGTAAAGCACCGTGTTTCTCAGCAGCATAGAAAACGCATTGGACGAGAAGAAAAACGAGAAATTGCCGAACCCCGCCCATTCGCTGTGCAGCAGGTTGTAAATAAAACCATGCCCGCCCGGCTGCAATTTGTACACTTTAAATGCAATAATAATACCAAACATCGGCAGATAAGCAAATATTGCATACCATAGCAGCGTAGGCAGCGACAGCAGAAACAATTCCGTGTCATCTCTGGTCCAGCGTTTTTTCGGCGCTTTCCCTTTCCCATGAAGCATTTTGTCTGTCTTCATTTTGTTTTACCTCCTTGTTTATTTTTGTTAAGTTCACCTTAACATTTTAATAAACAAATGTCAACTATATACGTTACTTTCATCATTATATCTAATTATTCATAGTATTTTTAGTATAATTTTACCAATTATTTAGAATTTAGCAAAGCAACGCGTTAAAACACCACTTACAAAACACTTATCAAAAATAAACATCCTGTCGTTGTTACTGTAACTGCTTCTCTGTTTGATTTTAACATTTGTAAACTTAAAATATTGTAAATTGATCGGAAATATGTTATACTGGTCTAACATCAGCCACACGACACATTGACTGTAATGATAGGAGCACCCCATGGAAAAAATCACTATGCAGGACATTGCAGATGCTCTTGGCATCTCAAGAGTCACTGTCAGCAAAGCTTTCAATAATCAATCCGGCGTATCCGAATCGCTTCGTGATACGATCTTTCAAAAAGCCCGCGAGCTTGGCTATGCAAAGGTACCATATACAGCACTCCAAAAGCTGGAACAAACACAGGCAAGCGCACAGCAGCACACCTCACCGGCAAATACTGTGTCCTTAATCGTATCCAGGCCGGATTCCGCCGTATTCTGGACGAGCATCATCCACCGTATGGCACAGGAGCTTGCCTGCTATAACATCAACCTGATGTATACCTATGTGCCTTCGGCATATACCCCGGATTTCAGCCTGCCGCCGATCTTGAAAGCCAAAAACAGCATGATCGCAGGCTGCGTAATATTAAATGTATACGATTCCACGATCCTCAGTATGGTCAATGAGCTTTCCGTCCCAAAGGTCTTTCTTGATACCGTCCCCTCCCTATACAGGCAGCAGCTAAACGGCGACCTGCTTTTGATCGAAGGCTACCGGACAGAATATGACATCACAGAGTCCTTAGTCCAGAGCGGGCACACACGAATCGGCTTTCTTGGAGATATCTATTATGCCCAGACCAACCTGGAACGCTACCGCGGCTACTGCGCCTGTATGCAGGCTCACCGGCTGGAGATCGATGCAAAATACTGCCTGACAGGAAGCATCGGCATTTTTTCCTACGGAAAAGAACTGCAAGATTTTCTAAGCAGCCTGGACGACTGGCCGACCGCATTTGTCTGTGTCAGCGACTTTATGGCGCATTTTGTAAAGCAGTATATGGACGAAAACCCGCAGTACGTACCATACCCGGTTGAACTGACCGGATTTGACAATTCGGATGAATATACAAACGTCGCAGGGACGATCACCACGGCAAACGTCCCTACAAGCCTGCTTGGAAAACGGCTGGCATTGCAGCTATTGTTCCGCACGCAGCACCCGGACGCACCGTATGAGCTGACCTTTGTACGCCCTACCATTGTCCCTGTTTTTCCGTACAGGAAGTTTCCTGACATCCGAAAAAAGGAGATACCAAAAAACCGTTAAACCAACCGCCTTACACAATACGAAAGGAGCACCGCGATGAATTACGAAACTGAAAAAGATTATATCCTAAGGCTTATCAAGGAAGTGGTAAGGACACTCATAAGCCTTATACTCGGCAGAAAATACGACCCGCAGGAACCGGCGCCGGAAATCAGGTACGGCTTAGCCAGCAGTGATTATGAACCGATCCGGGACATGGTAGACTGCGGAAAAGTAAACGAGGCAGAAAACCTCCTGCTGGACGGAATCGATTATAAAGATCAGAAATCCTTGGCAAAGCTGATCTATTTTTATGAGTATGCAAGCCAGAAAACCGAAGCATTTTTACAGCAGCATAACTACTCGATGGCAGAAGTGCTGGAAGGGCTGAAAATGCTGGCTGAGCATCTCGGGTATCAAAATGTGATTTCGATGATGGACATTTATGAACATTAAGATTTTGGACAAATACCGCCTTCTGCAAAGTTTCCTTTGCAAAAGGCGGTATTTGCAGGAACAAAAAAACCTCTCAATGATCTGCTCATTGAGAGGTTACTGTAACTGGCCCACAAGGATTCGAACCTTGAAATGACGGAGTCAGAGTCCGTTGCCTTACCATTTGGCGATGGGCCATTATCATGTCGTTTGCTCTGTTCGCTCCCGACATGATGTATTATATAACGCCTTCCAGAAAAATGCAAGTACTTTTTTTATTTTTTTGAAATTTTTTTATTTTAATGTTCTGTTTCCTTCTACGCCTTTATGGTTCCACCGTAAACAATTTTTCCTGCCGTTCTGTTTTTCCGGTTTTGATAACTTTAAAATCAGGAAAGTCATCGCTGTTTGTCAAAAGCACCGCTGTTGTCGTACTGTATCCGGCAGCCTTTATTTTGTCAATATCAAATGCCATCAGCTTCTGGCCTGCCTTTACTTTTTCTCCTTCTGTAATAAACAGCTCAAACCCATCCCCGTTCATATTTACGGTATCGACTCCTACATGGATCAGCACTTCCATTTCGCCCGGCCCGGTAATACCAATCGCATGGCGGGTATCCGTCACAGAAGAAATCTCCCCGTCAAAAGGAGCTACCACTTCTCCAAGCTCCGGCTCAATACCCACGCCGTCTCCAAGAACGCCCGATGCAAATGTCTCGTCCGGGATCTGTTCTCTGCGGATTACCGTCCCTTTGATCGGAGAAAACAGTGCTTTTTCTCTCAGATCTGCCGCAGCATTTTCTGGCGCGCCAGTGCCTTCGGATGCCGGTGCTGCTGCCGCTGGCTTGTCAGTACCCGCAGATCCTTCTGTCTCTTCTGTTTCTTCCTTCCAGAACATCCAGGTCAGCGCAAAGGCGATTGCGGCAGATACAGCCAGGACAACCGCATACTGTACTGTATAATCCAGCGTAATTAAAAATCCAGGCAGCCCGGTTACTCCGTAAGATGTAGCCCCGATATGGAACAGCGAAGCTAGCAATGAGCCTGCTGCGCCGCCTGCCATACCGCATACGAGCGGCTTTGTAAATCTTAAATTGACACCAAAAATTGCCGGTTCCGTAATTCCAAGCGCCGCCGACAGAGAGGACGGAATCGCTACCGATTTTGTCTTAATATTTTTTGCCTTGAGCCCCACAGCCAGACATGCTGCACCCTGGGCAAAATTTGCTGCCGATGCAACCGGCATCCAGATATTGATTCCGTCTGCTGCGGACAGCATTCCTGCCTCAATCACGTTATACATATGATGGATGCCGCATACAACCGTAAGCGGGTACAGCGCTCCCATAATCATCGCGCCGATTCCGTAGCCGACTGTAATAATCCATCCTGCAAACTCCAGCACATAGCTTTCTGCCGTCGAAAAAATCGGCCCAATAATTCCAAGTGTAATAAACGAAGTCGCCAATACTGTGCATAAAGGCGTCACAAACAGGTCAATCATTTCCGGCACATGCTTATGCAGCCACTTTTCAATCCGGCACATCAGCCAAATCGCAATCACAACCGGAATCACATGCCCCTGGTAGCCGACCTGGCGGATCTTAAAAAATCCAAACAACTGCCATACCGGTATTTCAGACGCTTCCATCGAGCCAACCGACCATGCATTTACTAGGTTTGGATGTATCATGACCATGCCGATGACAGCGCCAAGAAAAATATTCCCACCAAATACCCGCGTAGCCGATACCGCGATCAAAATTGGCAGAAACGTAAACGCCGTATTTGCCATCAGATCCAAAATGCCGTACCAGTCACTTCCGGCAAAGGACGGAATTGCTTTTCCAAGCGCTTCTACCAGCCCCATCATCAGCCCGGAAGCCACAATGGCAGGCAGAATCGGTACAAACACATCTCCCAGCGCTTTTATCATCCGCTTCCATATCGGCTGCTGTGCTGCCGCCGCCGCTTTCACATCTTCTTTTGTAGCAGCCGTCATGCCGCTTACCTTAAGGAACTCTTCATATACTTTATTTACTGTACCTGTACCGATAATCAACTGAAGCTGCCCGTTATTGCTGAACACGCCTTTTACCCCGTCGATATTTTCCAGCTTTTTCATATCGATTTTGCTGTTGTCCACCGTTACCAGACGAAGCCGCGTTGCACAGTGCGCAGCGCTTACCAGATTGCTTCTGCCGCCCAAAGTTTGATAAATCTCTGCGGCACATTTTGCATAATCCATTGCCATTTTCTTTCTCCCCTTCTTTTTATTTTGTGTTTTATTGTTTCATGTCTTATTGTTTCATATTAAATCAGCCCATGTTTTAAAAACGCTTCCCGGATCCCATGTTCGGCTACAGACGGGCAGATATCATCCGCCAGCTTTTTCATGGCTTCACTGCCGTTTTCCATACAAATACCAAGCCCTGCCGTCTCCAGCATCTCCAAGTCATTCATGCTGTCCCCAACCGCCACCGCATCGCACAGCGGGATTTGCAGATGCTGACATACCTTTTCGACCGCCCTGCCTTTGTCAAACTTCCGGTTCACGATCTCCCCGTTGATCAATCCGCCTGTGTTCTCATCCTGGATACAAAACGCAAACTCGTGCGACAGCAGGTTTTGCGGCTCTTCCAGGTTTTTACGGGACAGGCTCATAATCACGATCTTGTACACCGGCTGCCCCTGGTACTGTTTCATCGGCAGAATGTTCAGCGACGCCTCAACCTGCTCCCGCCAGCGCAGCAGCTCGCTGTTGCTCCCTTCCTGCGCATGGCTTTTTAAAAACTCTTTCAGCCCTTCGTCTGTATAAGAACCTTCCTTACATTCCACAGTCCGATAAATGCCGTTTTTTTCCAGAGCCTCCATCGCATCCTGTTTTTGTCGCTGTGTCATCGGACAGTCATAGATTACCTTTCCCTGGCATTCTATATATCCTCCCGAACTTGCCACAAACCCATCAAATCCATATTTCAGCAAAGGCGAAAGCATTCCATAATTCCTGCCCGTACATAAAAATACATAATGCCCTGCTTCTCTTGCCTTGTTTACCGCCCATACCGCAGATTCCGGCGGCTCGTTGCTTCCTGGCGGCGTCAGCGTCCCGTCAATATCCAAAAAAATGATTTTCCGATGCATCTGCATTCTCCTTTCTTTTTCTTTTCCTCTTCTATTTTTTGTAAATTCCCTAAAATAGTGATATCGATTTCACTTTTGTAATTATAATACTATCTTGTAAATACTTTGTAAATTCGCATTTTTCACAAATTGTAAAACACATTTTTGTGCAAAATAGTGAAATCGATTTCAATTTACTGCATCCGTTTCTTCCACACAAAACCTTGACTTTTCTTTCATCCCGCTATAAGATACTATTTACAGAGAAACAAAGCCATTTTGATATCTGATACAGGCGATTACGATTGAGGAGGAAGAAAATGCAGCAATACCAATTTGAAAAAATATATTCACAAATGGAAAAAGAATTTGGATCGATCGAAAGAGGCGAAGAGGATTTTCATACGATGATGTTCTATCCGATGGAAAGCAACCTTTTAAAAACACACCGCAAATATCCGTCATCCAACAGCCGCCGGCTCCGGGAAGCCATCTCTCTCGTGCTTTTTGACATAAAGTCCCGTTATACGGGAGAACAGTTTTCCCTGGACAAGTTTCGGGACGACGACAACGCAAGGCTTGAATATGCGCTGCTCATGTCCTTTGACCCATTTACAAACGAAGAGCTGCGCAGTATCCTTACGGGCGAATTAAAGATGAACCTGAACGACCTTGACAAGCTCCATGACTACTATGCCGAACCGATCTCCTGTCTCCTGCGGCTTCGGGAGTCTGTTGACACCTGGGAAAAACGGCTTGGCTCAAACGGTTACTTTGAGTTTGCCGAAAGCTATATCGGCGCGCAAATCACCGGAGACGACCTGATCTATGCAGTCATCGAAATGGAATAAAAACAACAGGCACGCACAATAGCGTGCCTGTATTTGTTTTTGCGGAATGTGTTTCAGATACGCTCCAGCATCTGCTTCGTTTTCCTGTAATTGACACAGTTTTGATAATCCTCTTCCCTGATCTCCAATGTCAGCGGACAGTCATAGCCATATTTTTCATACAGGCGCATCCATGCCACCGCTTTTTCCTCGTTTTCAAACGGAGTTCCATGATTTTGCATATATCCGTTTCCGGTAAAATCGTTAAAATGAATCAGCTTGCAGATTCCCTGATGCATCTTAAAATAGTGCTCCATGCTATAGTCCAGATGTTCCGGCAGGTTTTTCTGAGGCAAAAACTCCGCAGCCGCAAGAAGCGCCTTCATATACTTTTCCGTCATTGCAGCATGACAAAGATCCAGCACCGTCCCGACCCTTTCGCCAAACTGCTCCCGCAGGCTGCATACGATTTGCGGAAGGTCTGTAAACGTCCCGTTGCACAGCCTTGGGCTTTCTCCGCTGTTTTGCTTATATTCCATCGGTATGACATTTTCAACTGCCAGATCCACCATCGGATATGCTGCGAAAAACTGCCCCAGCACCTCTGTCAGCCGCCCGCGCACCAGCTCAAACTGCATATAATCATAATAAGAAAGCGAAGAATGTATGACGACAAGCACCCGGTGCTTCCAGATCTGCGCACAGTACTGTGCCAGGCGGAACACATGGCGCACCGGGCTTACGTCCTTTTTCTGAAATACATGCTCCATATTCATCACCAATCCGTCTCCATAAAACGGCACATGTACTGCCTCCACATTATGCATGGTAAAGATTTCCTGGAGATAGCACGCCTCAAAACAGCTCCCCTTCCGCAGAAAATCCTCCTGCAAATTATATTCCAGGCCATCGCAGCCGCACCGGATCTTTTCGCGGATCTCTGCTGAATGAAACGACGCTTTTGCATATATTTTAATCTTTTTCATCGTATAAAACTCCTCCTAACAGCAGTCCCGGCTTCTGACAAGTTCGCTTCGCGAAGGGCTGATTTCCCTTCCAAAAATCCAAGACAAGCCTTGCAAAAGCCGAAAAAATATAATAAAATACTTCTGTAAAAAAAATACTTTCATCCAGAAAGGAATTATGAGAAAACCATGTTCAATATGTCGTTCTACGCAAATAAAAAAGTACTGATTACCGGCCACACCGGCTTCAAAGGCTCCTGGATGTGCCAGCTTTTGCATATGGCTGGTGCAGACGTAACCGGATACGCGCTGAAAGCGCCGACAAACCCAAGCCTCTTTGCACTGTGCGGCTTATCTGACAAGATCCGCTCTGTGACCGGAGACGTGCGCGACCTTGCACATATGCAGGAAACCTTTGCTGCCTGCCAGCCGGAAATCGTGATCCATATGGCTGCGCAGCCGTTAGTGCGCGAATCGTATAAAAACCCGGTCTATACTTATGAAACAAATGTAATGGGCACGGTAAACGTACTTGAATGTGTACGCCATACGCCTTCTGTCAGATCGTTCCTGAATGTCACGACGGACAAGGTATACCGGAATAAAGAATGGGAATGGGGATACCGTGAAAATGAAGAGCTGAACGGATATGACCCGTATTCGAACTCCAAATCATGCTCTGAGCTTGTCACAAGCAGCTACCAGAATTCTTTCTTTGCGGATTCCGCTACAGCGATCTCTACGGCACGCGCAGGCAATGTTATCGGCGGCGGCGATTTTGCGGCTGACCGCATTATACCCGACTGCATCCGCGCTGCACAAGCCGGCGAGGACATTATCGTAAGAAACCCTTATTCCACCAGGCCATACGAACATGTCTTGGAGCCTGTAACCGCTTACCTGATGATCGCCCAGGCGCAGTACGATGACAAAGCATTTGCCGGAAACTACAACGTTGGCCCGGACGAAACCGACTGCCTGACAACCGGCGAGCTGGTCACGCTGTTCTGTGAAAAATGGAACCAAGCAACCGGCAGCTTAGTCCAGTGGGTCAACAAATATGACGGCGGCCCGCACGAAGCAAACTTTTTAAAGCTGGACTGCTCCAAGCTCAAAAAAACAATGGGCTGGACACCGCGATGGAATGTAGAGACAGCAATCGAAAAAGTCGTTGAATGGTCTGCCCTCTATAGCAAGCACGGTGATATTTCCGCTTGTATGGAACAGCAGATTCGGGAATTCTGCGGCTGACCGCAATACAAGAAATCGAAGATACAAAAGAACTTGAAGCAGAAGTGATGCAAGTGGCATAAGATCTTTATTCAAAGATCTCTACCTGCCCAGCAATCACCGCATATTCTGCCTGGCCGCCCCAGTTTAATGCCGCCGTCCCGCTTGTCGCTTCTGTAACGGCTTTTGCAAGCTCATCCTTTTCTTCCGCCGGCACCATTGCCTGCATCGAGACCTGGTCTGTATATTCTGTATGCAGCACCGGGATCTTTTGCTGCGCCAGCAAATACTGGATCTTTCCCAGGCCGTTATAATCCGTCCCGATTTCCAGTATCCGCCCCTGCCGCTTTTCTATTACGCACGCCTGCGCCAGTCCCGCCTGCGTGCTCTTTTGATAGGCGCGTACAAGCCCTCCGGTGCCAAGCAGCGTTCCTCCAAAATATCTCGTTACAACGACTGCTGCATTGTGGATGTCCTCCCGCAGCAATACATCCAGCATGGGCCTGCCTGCTGTCCCGGACGGTTCCCCATCATCCGAGCAGCGGGTCAGCTCATGGTTTCTGCCGATCGTAAACGCCGAACAATTATGCGAAGCATCCCAGTATTTTTTCTTTATGGCTCCTATAAACGCAGCCGCCTCTTCTTCGGTTTCCACCGGATGTACGGTCGCTATAAATCTGGATTTTTTTTCTGTAATCTCCCCTTCACCGCCTTTATAGACGACCTTATAGCTTTTCATAACTCCTGCCCCTCCTGCCTTTTTATGCTTAAAAGTCCTGAATCACCTCACTCGGCACCGGCTCTTCCCCGTCGTCCCCCGAAGGCATGTCCACATCAGGCCCAGTGTCCTCCTGCGGCGGGTCCGTACCCGGATCTTCTCCTGCCCCAGGATTGGTGTTTGCACCTGTATTCGAGCCATCCGGCGAATCCGTTCCTGGATCTTGCCCTGTTCCCGTATTGCCATCTGCGCCTGTATCGGTACCATCCGGCGAATCCGTTCCTGGTTCCTGCGGTGTCACAGACGGTTCCGGCACGACTGGCGCCGCGCTCGTGTGTACGGTACACTTTTTGAGATTGCCTGTATATAAATACGGCCCGTCTGCCGAATCTGGAGATCCTCCGATAATCCGCACAGATGAAGCATACGACCTGCCTGGACAATACGGCCCAGCCAGCATACCAGAAGTTGCGCAGACACGAATTGCCGCATGATGCACACATGGCTCCTCTGGTATTGTGCCTTTCGCAAAATACTCTGTCGTAAGCATACTGCCGCGCGGGTCATGGACACAGACGCCTTCCTGCGCCGGCATACCGGATTTTTTGCAGACCTCTGCTGTTACAATGCCGGACGGCATTTTAAACTCTTTATACTTGAGCCCTTCATGAATCTGGCTCATAACCGAACGCCAGATCAGCTTTGGATAAGAGGTCGTCGAACCGTCCTGCTCGGTATTGTCATCAAATCCTCCCCATACGACAAGCGTATAATACGGAGAAAAGCCTGCAAACAGCGCATCTTTATTTTTTGTCGTTGTGCCGGATTTTCCAGCAAGCGACATCCCTTCAAAATTTGCCAGCTTTCCAGTGCCAATCGTCATAACATCCTGCATCGCATTCGTCAGCAGCCATGCCGTGGTCTTTTGTAAGGCTTGCTTTTTCTGCGCCGTATTGTCGATCAGCACGTTCCCGTCATGGTCGATGATCTTTGTATACATGCGCGGTTTGATATAAGTCCCGTGATTGGCGATCGCCGCATATGCCGCCGTCAGCTCCAGGTTGGTCACGCCGCGTGTAATGCCGCCCAGCGCCAGTGCTTCGTTTCGGTCCTGCTCCGTCAGCGTCGTAAAGCCAAAATGCTCCGTCAGGTACTCAAAACCGGTATCGATCCCGATATCCGTCAGCGTCTTTACGGTAACCACATTGATCGACTGCGTAATCGCTTCACGGATAGACGTAAATCCGGCGTATTTGTTGTTGTAATTTTTTAACGGCGTCCCGTTGGAATACGTATACGGCGCATCATCCTCTACCGAAGCAAGCGTCATCTGCTTCGTATCAAGCGCCGGAGCAAACGCGGCAAGCACCTTAAACGTAGAGCCTGGCTGGCGCACGGAGCCTGTCGCCCGGTTCAGCGTGCGGTTTGCCGTCTTTTCTCCGCGCCCGCCTACCATCGCCTTTACTTCCCCGGTCTTTTGATCGATTACCGTAAGCGCCGCCTGCGGCTGGACGGTATAAGTAATCGTCTGCCCGTTTTCCGGTACGGTATCCCCTTCTTCCATAATATCCGCCTTATACTTCTCTACTGCTGCCAGCGCCTCCTCCTGAGAAGCAAAGTTGATCGTATAGGCTTTGTTCGACGACTGGTAATACGAAAGCATCGTCTGCTCATCATAATACTGGAACTCGCCGTCCGCTTTCTGCACTGTCAGCGTCATTGAAAAAGAAGTCTTTGGCGCTGTCGGATAGTTTTCCATATTGTTGACCTGCGCGTCGCAGATCTTCTGAATATCCGGGTCCTGCGTGGAATAAATCGTAAGCCCAGTATTATAAAGCCTTTTATACGCTTCTGTCTGGGAACAGCCAAGCACCTCCATCAAATCTTCGATCACCTGCTCCGTCAGTGCATCGTCAAAGTAAGAGTGCACGCTGGACTTGTCTAGCTGTTTGGCGTTGACCTTCTGGATCCGGCTGTACACAGAGTCCTTCATCGCCTTTTTATACTGCTTTTTCGTGATCAGCTCCTGATCCAGCATATCATTCAGCACTTTTTGCCGGCGCTTTGCGTTCTCCTCCGGATGCGTAATTGGGTTATACCCGCTTGGATTTTTCGTAATACCGGCAATCACCGCACACTCAGACAATGTAAGCTCTGACACATCTTTTCCAAAGTACCGCTTGGATGCAGACTGTACCCCCAGTGTATTCTGTCCCAGATTCACTGTATTCAGATAGTTTTCCAGTATCCAGTCTTTGGACTCTTGTTTTTCCAACTGCAACGCAAGATACTGCTCCTGGATCTTGCGTTTAAACCGATCCGCCTGGGACTTTTCCGCTGTCCAAGTCGTAAATACATTGTTTTTCAAAAGCTGCTGCGTAATCGTGCTCGCGCCTTCCCTGAAATGGAAGCCCGCGGCAACGCCGTTAAACCCGGCGCGGATAATGCCCTTAATATCGATCCCGTTATGCTCCCAGAATCTGGCGTCTTCAACCGCGATAAATGCGTTCTGCAAATTCAGCGGGATCTCATCAAGCGTGACATAGACACGGTTTGACCCGGATGCTACCAGCGTCGCCGTCGTATTGCCTTTGGAATCCAGGATCGTCGATAAATATCCGGTCGGCGTTGCGTCGATGTCCTCAATGCCGGGCGAAGCAGCCAAAATCCCCTGATATACCCCATATCCCGCGCTTCCAATACAGACTGCGAGCGCAAATGCAGCCACAAGCACAAGCTCGTACAATAACGTGGAGCATTTCCTTGCAATCTTGCCTTTTTTTGCTATGATTTCCCTGCGTTTTTTCCGTGTCCCTTCTTTACTGAAATTCATGCAAAACCTCCATTACACAAAAGCAAAAGCCTGACAGTCCCTAAACTCCTAAATCCGGCTTCCTGCCGTTATGGCGAGGAGCCGGATTTTCCTGTTGTATTTGCATTATTATATCAAATTTTTCCCGTCTTGTAAAATAAAACTTGTACCCTTTTATTTTCCCTTTGCTCTCGCAGCTTTTCTTTTGATAATGGAATAAACCGGATGCCTTACAATGCCGTTTACCTTCTCCAGGCAGTCCACCCTGCTGCGCAGGCTCCTGTTTTCTTCCAGCAGCTTCATACAGCACGCGCCGACAAACCGGATCATATCATCCTGCATATACGGGTTGTCCTTTTCCCACTTTGGAATATCCTTCCAGCTCAGGTCAAACAACTCTCCGCCGTCAAAAAATTCCTCCGATACCTGCCTGTTTTCTTCCTGATACCGTTCCATAAACGCTTCTGCTTCCGCTTTGGAAAACATCTCGCACGGATAGTTTTCCCCGGACTGGTCTGCATACATTAACAGCGCCTGTCTAAAAAAGCTGTGGTATCCCGCGTCCATCCCCGGCATCCCGTTTAATACGCGCTGGATCTCATGCGTATTGCCGGCAAGCCGCGTGTTGCGCATCGACTGTTCGATCTTGTATTCTTCGGTCAGCTCCAGCCCGACTGCCTGCAAAAAATCCGCATAGATCGTACCGCCCACAAACCGCTTCGGTTCAAACCGCCTGACAATCAGATTTTTCTTTCCAAAAAACGTAACCAGCTTTTTCAGATGCGTCGCATATTTCATTTTATTGATATTTACAAGGTCTTCAATATAATCCTTCCATGCCATCGCAGCCCCGCCGCCAAGCCCGCTTTTCACCATCTGGTTCCAGCCGGAAATCAGGTACGTATCCTGCCTTCTTAAATAAACGATGATTTTAATCTGGAATCCGCCCTCTTTTGCCTCCGCCTTCAACGCACGCCACATCGTAATCCGCTGCTCATAAGGCGCAGACCAGATCCCTTCATCAGAGACGATGACGTTGTCATACTCCTTGAACAATGCGAGGATCTTATCCATGCCTTCCCGGAAAACGCCCTCCTGCCTGTTGGCTGCTTCTTCCAGCAAAAACCGTGCGTTCCGCCTTTCTGATACATCTTTATAACGATATGGATACAGCGGGTAGCAATACCCTTTTTGATGCAGCACTTCCTGATTGTCGATGCAAAAGCTCTGAATCGCTGTCGTTCCCGTCTTTGTCGTGCCGACATGTACATAAAGTGTTTTTTTCATCCTGTGTCCTTTCCTTCCATTATTTTTTAGCAAAGCTTCGTTCCACAAGCTCCAGCAGCTCCTGCGCGCATTCCGCAATACTGCGTCCGCTCGTATCAATCGTAATCTCAGGATGCTCCGGCTCCTCATAAGCGCTCGTAATACCAGTAAACTCAGCAATCTCTCCTTTTCTTGCCTTCTGATACAATCCTTTGACGTCCCGCCTCTCGCACTCTTTTAGCGGCGTGCTCACATAGACTTCCACAAATGCGTCCCCGATAATCGCTCGCGCCGCTTCCCGATCCTGCCGGTACGGGGAAATAAAAGAAGTCAGGACAATCAGCCCTGCATCATTCAGCAGCTTTGCCACTTCTGCTATCCGCCGGATATTCTCTACCCTGTCTTCTTTGGAAAACCCAAGATCCCGGTTCAGTCCAAACCGTACGTTATCCCCGTCTAAGAGCATCGTATGCCTGCCCCTTGCGGCAAGCTGCTGTTCCAGTGCATTTGCCAGCGTAGATTTTCCTGAACCGGACAGCCCGGTCAGCCAGACTGTCGCCGCCTTCTGGTGCAGCAGCCCTTCCCGGTACTCCCGCGTAATAGCCATATTGTGCCAGGTGATCTGGCGGTTTGTTTCCTGCTTATCCTTTGCTTGCTCTCCCATTCCCCTTCTCCTTTTCATTCCCGTTTGCAGACGCCTGTTCCAGTCCCGCATCCGCCTGTACGTCCGGCAGTAACAGCGTAAAACGGCTGCCTTCCCCCAGCCTGCTTTCTGCAAGTATGGTGCCGCCATGCTTCTGTGCGATTTTCATTGCCAGCGGCAGCCCCAGTCCAAACCCCTGCGAATTTCTGGATTTGTCCGTTTTATAAAAACGCTTGAAAATATATGGCAGGTCTTCTTCACCGATGCCTGCCCCATGGTCTTTGACGCATACAAAGACCTTGCCTTCCCGCTGTCCTGTCTCCACTTCAATCCTGCTGCCCGGATCGCTGTAGCGCACCGCATTGGTGAGCAGGTTTTGAATTGCAATCATGACAAGGCTGATATCACCGACCGTATGTGCCTGCTCCAGCTCCAGCCGCAGGTTTAAGCTGTCGCCCGATTTTTGCTGCAAGTCTTCACAGACAGACTGCACCAGCTCGGGCAGGTCAACCTCTTCTTTTTGGATCTGCCTGCGGTCATGGTCAAGCCTGGATAATTCCAGCAGCCTGGATATAATCTCACCGATCTTCGCAGACTGCCGTTCAATGACCTCAAACGCTTCCTGGTAATCCTCTCTGCTGACTGATTTGCCATGAGCATACTGGCACTGTGCCGTCATAACCGCAACAGGCGTGCGCAGCTCATGCGCCACATCTGAGGTAAACTGCTCCTGCTGGCGAAACGTCTCCTCCAGACGGTCAAGCATCCGGTTATTCGCCTGCGTCAACACAGACAGCTCATAATATTTTCCATCATACTCCATTCGGGTAGACATGTTTTTGCTGCGCCCGATCTTTTCCGCAGACTGGCACATTTTTTTCAGCGAACTGGATATCCGCCTGGATAGCAGAACCCCGCAGAAAATCGCAAAACAAAACACTGCAAGAATGCTTACATATGCCAGATATTCCAAAGTCTGGTAACGGCTGTACGTGTCGGATTTGCAGACAATCGCACGCATATAAATACACAGTCCGTTTTTCACATGCTTGCGCATATCCCTGATATAAAACACTTCCCCGCCCTGCACAGCCTGATGCAGCTTTTTGCTGTTAAGCTCAACATCCTGCGGGCAGCCCTTTGGATATTGCCCGTAGATGATCCTGCCGCTTTCATCAAGTATTACAAAATGGATATCCCCTTCTTCCAGTACAAAATCTTCCTTATATGTGACTTTTCCTGTTTCATCCACCTTAATTTCTTTCAGATTTTTAAAAGCTTCATAATCCAGGCTTTTGCGGATATCATACTCTACCGCCGCGTTCGCCAGAATCCGTACAAAGATCAGCATTGCCAGCGCCATAACCGCAAGCGCTGCAATCAAAAGCTTTAGAATATGGTTCCCGATCGATACCTGCTTTACTCCTCCGCCCTTAATACATATCCCACCCCTCTGATTGTCTGGATCAGCTTTTCATCAAAAGGATCATCAATCTTTTTGCGCAGGTAGCGGATATATACGTCAATCACGTTGGAATAGCTGTCATGATCAATATCCCAGATATTTGCCTCGATCTGCTCCCTGGTCACAACGATATTCTGGTTGCGGATCAGGTACAGCAGTACGGCAAACTCCTTTGGAGACAGCGCAATCAGCTTGCCTGCGCGCTTTACCGTATGCTCCTTGCAGTCTACCGCCAGATCCTTGCAGCGGTAAATATTCTCACGCACGCCTGCCTTTTTCCTCGTCATCGCACGCACCCTCGCGGACAGCTCCTGAAAGGCAAACGGCTTGACCATATAATCGTCCGCCCCGATATCCAGCCCTTCTACAATATCATCAATACAGCTACGGGCGGACAAAAACAGCACCGGCGTCATCACTCCCTGGCTGCGTGCCTTTTTCAGTATTTCAAACCCATTCATTTTCGGCAGCATAATGTCCAGCACGACGCCGTCATACTCTTCCATTAGCAGGTAATCGTATGCACTCTCTCCGTCAAAGCATACGTCCACCAGATATCCTTCCGCCTCCAGCTCTTTTTTTATAATACGGTTCAAATCCTTTTCATCTTCTACCACCAGTATTTTCATTTTGCAGTTCCTCTATACGTCTCTTTTATCCGTTTTCCAAAAATAACGCACGGCATGTTGCAAAAAATGCCGGAGCCATCCTTCGCATCCCTGCTGCCGCCAGATAAATAACTGCCGTTGTCAGTATGCTTGCAAGCACATATTTCGGATAGAGCTGCACGTACGACTGTTCTGGATAGATCCTGACAAGTGCATGGCTCCAGTAATTATGCGACAGGTAAATCGGAAAACTGACTTTTCCAAGAAAGTATACCAAAGGTTTATTAAAAAATGATGAAAGCAGGCTGTGTCCGCTGAACGTCACGACGACGCCTGCCGCAAACAAAAGCAGCATGACAAAATCCATCTGTGAGCCTTTGTGGCTGTATGACCATAAAATCACGCCCAGATAGCAAGCAAGCTCCAGCAGCGTCAGCAGACACTTTGCAAGCCTTGTATAAGGCATGTCCTTTATTTTCTGGCAAATCCCCCAGCAGATCACGCCCATGCACAGCTCCCCGACGGCACGCAGCCAGCCTTTATAACAAAAACCAAGCCAATCCGTAGGGCCGCGCAGGTCGCCGACATTTTTCGAAAGATATCCAAGTGCCGCAATCGCCAGGATCGGCGCCCAGACGTTGATAAAAATATCCCTGTTTTTGAAAAACAGCGGGACTAATACAAGCATTGCCAGCAGCATCGCGGATATATACCATGCCGCCGGATTCGCCCGAAACCCTTCCAACCCGGATTCCCGCAGAAAAAACAGATCCCATACGCCAGTCATCAGGTCTTTGATAAGCGAAGACGGCGTTACATTTTTCTTTGCAATATGCTGTACGACATAACCGATGCCCCACGCAATAAAAATCTCCGGGCATAGCCCCCGGATCTTATGCAGCATAAACCTGCGGCTGTCCCTGCCGACTACAATATCCGCTTCCTGATAACGTGAGATCGAAGCAGCCATCAGATAGCCGGAAACAAGGAAAAAAAACTCAACTGCAATGGCTGCGCCTACAAAAGGAGTCGTCTTTATTTTCGTCAGATTCGACGAATGGAACTGCACAACCATAATCGAAAATACAAATTTCCAGAAATCTATCGCCCCGTTTCGGGCCTTTGCCTGTTTTCCTGTCATGGATCAAATTCTCCTTCACTCTAACAAAATAGTTTGTCTTTGGGGCATTATAGCAAAAATTTTCCGGTTGCGCAAGATAAAGCCTCAATCATAAAAATGCTGCCGCACAGTGCTGGCTCTTGCCAGCCTGCCGCAGCAGCATCCTTTCATACAGCATATTTATCAAGTTTTTCTACAAAGATTATTCGTAATCACGCCAGTCCTTCCGTATATAAGTAAGGTGTAATTTTTTCCATCACCGACACGTCGTCCGAATTACAGCTTAACTTTTGCGGCTGTGTCAGGTCAAGCGCAAATATTCCCAGCAAAGATTTCGCGTCCACCATCCGTCTTCCCGATCCCATATCAAAATTTGCATCCAACGTGCCTATCATGTTCACAAAACTCCTTACCTGCTCTGCATTATGAAATTTAACAAATACCTGCTGCATAATGATTCTCCTTTCTATCTTATTTTTTAATTTTATTTTATCAGGACATTGCCCTGATGGATTCACCTATCGTATATCTTTCCCTTTCATTCCAATTTTATTCCAGTTTTTTTATTTTGATATCGATTTCATTGCAATAAAATAATATCGAAAAATTTGCCGTTTGTGAATTGGCATTTTTTCTAATTTTTTACAGATTTTTTTGTAGATTATGATGAAATCCATTTCACTATTTTACAGCTTTCAACGAAATCCGTTCCTCGTTTCCCGGTTTCGCCGCAAACTTGTGCACCTCTTGAAATTGTACAATCACACAAAATGTAAGCTGTTACATTTTATATCCTTTTGTATTTTTCCCACAAATCTCTTTTTATATTTGGATTTCGCTTGCATTTCTCCTATTTTTTATCCAATTTCTTTTTCTTTCTTCTCTGTTTTTTCTATTTTGTTAAAATTTTACTTGCTTTATTTTACGGTTTCATGTATAATGATTTCAATTTGATTGTAACTGCTTACACTAATACTTTTAGCTGACAAATCAGCGTCCGCAATTCAGACAACAAAAAAATTTATACACAGGTGATGATTATGGCAATGACAATTTATGACATATCACGAAAGGCCGGCGTGTCGATTGCAACAGTCTCCCGTGTAATTAACGGAAGCGGAAATGTGCGTGCATCCACGCAGAAAAAAGTTTTGGATATTATCGAACAGTACAACTACACGCCAAATGCATTTGCCCGCGGCATGGGCTTAAACTCAATTAAAACTATCGGCATCTTATGTGCAGACTCGTCAGACCTGTATCTTGCAAAGGCTGTCTATCTGCTTGAACAGGACTTGCAGGCAAACGGATACGAGTCTTTGTTATGCTGCACCGGCTATAACCTGGATGCCAAAAAAAACTATTTAAACCTGATCCTTTCCAAAAAGGTAGACAGCATTATCCTTGTAGGCTCGAACTTTATCGCCCCTACAGAATTGGAAAACGCCTATATATCCGAAGCGGCTGAACAGGTTCCGATTATGCTGCTCAATGCTGCCTATGACCATCCAAACGTATACGGAACGCTTTGCGACGATTACGCAGCCATGTACGAAGCGGCGTCCGCAATGCTTGAAGCAGGGATCAGGCATATTTTATATGTATATAACGCAGACTCTTACAGTGGGCTGCGAAAGCGCAAAGGCGTAAAAGACGCTTTGGAACAAGCAGGCATTACAGACACAAAACCATACCTTTGCCATTACAAAGGCAGGATGGACAGCCTTGTAGATATTACCGATTTTATCGAGCAGGTTGCAGACAGCGGCGTTTACTTTGACGGCATCATTGCCGCTGAGGATGCCCTTGCAGTTGGAGGAATCAAATACGCAAAGCGCAAGGGGCTGCGTATTCCGCAGGATCTCTCCATTATCGGTTATAACAATTCTATCCTGACAGACTGCTGCACACCAGAGCTGACCTCCGTAGACAACCGCCTGGAAACGCTTTCCCACCAGCTTGTACAGACGCTGCTGCGGGTGATAAACGGTGAAGAAATGCCAAAAAAAGCCATTTACTCCGGAAGGCTCGTCAAACGCGGCACAACCAATTTTTAAGGTTATACTATAAAAATATAAAAAAGAAAGAGGAAAAAACATGAAACAATTTATGGACGAAAATTTTCTGCTCTCCAACGAGGTGGCTCAAAAGCTGTATTTTGACAATGCTGCGAATACTCCGGTTCTGGATTATCACTGCCACATTAACCCGCAGGAAATCTATGAAGACCGCCAGTTTGAAAACATCACGCAGGTGTGGCTGGGCGGCGACCACTACAAATGGCGCTTTATGCGCTCCTGCGGCGTAGACGAACGCTTTATTACCGGAGACGCTCCAGACAAGGACAAGTTTTTAAAATGGGCTGAGTGCCTTGGAAAAGCCATCGGCAATCCGCTGTTCCACTGGTCACATCTGGAACTGCAAAAATATTTCGGATATCATGGGGTATTAAACAAAAAAACCGCAGAAGAAGTATGGGAGCTGTGCAACAAAAAGCTTGCCGATCCTTCCATGTCTGTGCGCAGCCTGATTAAGCAGTCAAACGTTACGCTGATCTGTACGACAGACGATCCGGTAGATTCTCTGGAATGGCACAAAAAAATCGCAGAAGACGCTTCCTTTGATGTGCAAGTGCTTCCGGCATGGCGCCCGGATAAGGCGATGAATATTGAAAAGCCAACCTTTGGCGAATACCTGTCCGCGCTGTCCGCAGCTTCCGGCACAGCTATTCATACGTTTGCTGATTTAAAACAGGCTTTATCGATACGGATGGATTTCTTCGCTTCTATGGGCTGTTCCGTATCCGACCATGCATTGGAATATGTGATGTATGCTCCTGCTTCTGACGAAGAGCTGGAAGCCATCTTTGCAAAACGGCTTGCAGGCAGTGCGGTTACCCGCGAAGAAGAACTGAAGTTTAAGACGGCATTTATGGTCTTTGTCGGCAAAGAATACGCAAAGCGCGGCTGGGTCATGCAGCTCCATTACGGCTGCAAACGCGACAACAATACGCTCCGCTTTCACCAGCTCGGCCCGGATACCGGCTACGACTGTATCAACAATTATGCGCCGTCTTCCGAAATGGCGGATTACCTGAATGCGCTGATCGTAACGGACGAGCTTCCAAAGACGATTATATACAGCCTGAATCCAAACGACAACCAGGCAATCGGGACCATCCTCGGCTGTTTCCAGGATTCCACTGCTGTCGCAAAGATCCAGCAGGGTTCCGCATGGTGGTTCAACGACCACAAGACAGGTATGCAGGACCAGATGATCTCCCTCGCAAACCTCGGCAACCTGTCCGGATTTGTAGGGATGCTGACAGATTCCAGAAGCTTCCTGTCCTATACAAGACATGACTATTTCCGCAGGATCCTCTGCAACCTGATTGGCACCTGGGTAGAAAACGGAGAATATCCGGCTGATTATGAGACACTTGCAGAAATCGTAAAAGGCATCTGCTATAACAACGCTGTCAAATATTTTGGCTTTGACCTGAAATTACAGGACTAAAAGGCACATGTTTTTGACGCGTTTTCTATAAACTCCTAAATATTTTAAATCCCTTTGGCAGCGGAACACAGCCAAGCCGCTGCCGCTGAAAGGGATTCTTTTTGTTTCTAGGAATAACAAGCGAAAATAAATAAAGCCTGCCTTGTACTTGGCGGTGCAGGCAGGCTTTAAGTCACCTGGGAGCTAACCACTTTGGGCGGCTGCTCTACTGAATAATATAACTATAACACATATACGAGTATTTTTCAAGTAACAATTTTCAATTATTTTGTTAACTGTATTGCTCTCGCCTGCTGTAGCAGCGGTCACTGTGCTCCTGCTTGTTTACGCGCTTCCTGGCACAACTGCGTGATCTTCTCAAAGTTTCCTTCTGTAATATCGCTCTTCTTGCATACCCAGCTACCGCCGACTGCAAAGATCGCCGGAGTCGCAACAAACTCCGCAATATTCTCGGTGCTGACGCCGCCTGTTGGAATAAACTGAATATCCGTAAACGGCGCTGCCAGATTTGTGATTGCCTTTAAGCCGCCATATACGTTTGCCGGGAAAAATTTTAATACCCTTAAGCCCAGCTTGCGTGCAGCCATAATCTCGGTTGGCGTTACACATCCCGGCGTAACGTTAATATCGTTTTCGATACACCATTTTACCGTCTCTTCGTCAAAGCCCGGAGACACAATAAATTTTGCACCTGCTTCTACTGCTTCTTTTGCCTGGTCTATATTTAATACCGTACCTACTCCAACTACCATATCCGGGCATTCCTTTGCCACGCTGCGGATACTGTCAAGCGCCGCCGCTGTACGCAGCGTGATCTCCATTACGTTAATCCCGCCGGCAAGCAACGCTTTCGCTGTCGGAACGGCATCCTTTGCATTCTCTATCACTACAACCGGAACAATCACCGACTGTTTCATGCTGTCCATTACACTCATTTTATTTTTCCTTTCCTGTTTTGTATTTATCTCAATCTCTTTTTGGGTTGATTACGCTTTCTTATCTCTGCACCCTGGCGCCTGCGCCGCCCATCACTGCTTCTACTTCCTTTTTGCTGACCATCGTCGTATCGCCTGGCGTCGTCATTGCCAGTGCGCCGTGTGCCGCACCGTAATTAACTGCCGTCAGCGCGTCCTGCGTCGTCATCAGCCCATAGATCAGCCCGGACGCAAAGGAATCTCCGCCGCCGACACGATCCATAATTTCCAGCCCGTCATAATCCTTTGCCTTATAAATCTCGCCTTCTGCCCAGCAGATCGCACTCCAGTCATTGACTGTAGCTGTCTTTACCTGACGCAGCGTTGTGGCAACTGCCTTAAAATTCGGATATGCCTTTGCTGCCTCGTTGATCATTTTTTTATAGCCATCCAGATTCAGTGTTGTCAGGTTCTCGTCGTTTCCTTCGATCTCAAACCCAAGACATGCCGTAAAGTCTTCTTCGTTGCCGATCATCACATCGACATACTGCGCAATCTCCTTATTGACTTCCTGCGCTTTTTCCAGGCCGCCGATCGCGCTCCACATGGACGGGCGGTAATTTAAGTCATAAGAAACGATTGTCCCATATTTTTTCGCAGTCTTAATCGCTTCCAATACGGTCTTGCAGGACTGTTCGGATAAAGCGGCGTAAATTCCGCCTGTATGCAGCCAGCGTACGCCCAGATCCCCGAAAATATGCTCAAAATCAAAATCCTGCGGCGTTGCTTTTGCGATCGCCGTATTTGCTCGGTCTGAGCATCCGACAGCGCCGCGGATACCAAAACCGCGTTCCGTAAAGTTAATGCCGTTGCGGCAGATCCGCCCGATCCCGTCGGTCTTCATCCATTGAATCAGAGATGTATCCACACCTCCCTGGTTGATAAAATCCTCCATCAGCATACCGACTTCATTGTCCGCAAACGCAGTAATCACTGCCGTATGCAGCCCAAAGCATTTGCGAAGCCCGCGGATCACATTGTATTCCCCGCCGCCTTCCCAGGCGCGGAACGTCCTCGCTGTACGGATTCTCCCCTCTCCCGGATCCAGCCGGAGCATAACTTCACCAAGCGACGCGGCATCATACCTGCATTCACTTTCTGGTTTTAAATTCAAATTCACGTAAATTCCCTCCTGTTTCTGCGGACTCTCCAATCCGCTGTTTTACCCTTCTATTATAAAATGATTCCTTTATAATCTCAATCTTTTTTTAGAAATTTTACGATTGTTCACTAAAATTTTATTTTTTCAAACCGCCCTGAATTTCTCTGCAATCGTCAATGAAGATCCAGCTTTGGCGGTACGTCAAATTCCTCTGGCACATACGCCCCGTTTTTCTTCCGCTGCCTGACACACTCTGTCAAAAGGTATTCGATCTGTCCGTTTACCGAACGAAAATCATCCTCTGCCCAGGCTGCAATGGCATCATACAGCTTTTTGGAAAGACGGAGCGGAATTTGTTTTTTTGTCTGCTCTGCCATACAGCAATCAATAAAGGCTTCCTGTATTTACGATCGGCTGCGCATCGTGATTGCCGCACAGGACGACCAGCAGATTCGAAACCATTGCAGCCTTGCGTTCTTCATCCAACGTCACAGCCCCGCTTTCTTCCAAATGCTCCAAAGCCATCTCCACCATACCGACCGCTCCGTCCACAATCATCTTCCTGGCGTCGATCACCGCCGACGCCTGCTGGCGCTGGAGCATCACCGCCGCGATCTCAGGCGCATAGGCAAGGTGCGTAATGCGCGCCTCTATAATTTCCAGCCCTGCCTCCTGCACTCGCTGCTGGATCTCATCGCGGATTCTTGCCGCAACGATCTCGCTTGACCCCCGCAGGCTGCCTTCATCCGCAATGCCGTCCCCAGTCGTATCTACGTTTGGCGCAATATCATACGGGTAAATTCTTACAATATTGCGCAGGGCGCTGTCACATTGCAGAGAAAGAAATTCCTTATAATTATCTACGTTAAATACCGCCTTCGCCGTATCGTGTACCTTCCATGTGACCGCAATCCCAATTTCGATCGGATTTCCGAGACAGTCGTTGATCTTTTGGCGGTTGTTGTCCAGCGTCATAATTTTTAACGATATCTTTTTCGCAGCAGCTTCCGCAGCAGCCATAGCCGCCATTTGCGACGATTCCTTGCCGATATCCCCGCTTTGCCTTAACCTGGTTCGCGCTGCCGGGTTCACTGCCGAGCAGAACGGATTGACAAAGTAAAATCCTGGCTCCTTGAGCGTACCGACATATTTTCCAAACAACGTCAGCACAAGCGCCTCCTGCGGCTTGATAATTCTCAGCCCCAACCACAGCATCCATGCTGTACCGATAATAAACAGGCTGATGCCAAACAGCACTACGTTTTTCTGTATCCCAATGACCAGCCCGCAGATTGCCGCCGCATAGATAGCAAAGGACAGAAACAGCACTGCCATTCCATTCTTTTTAATACTTAGATTCTTTTCTGTCATAAAAAATTCCCCCTTGTTCTTTTTTGATATCATAATGATATCATATTGATTATTTTTTTGCAAGATCTATTGACTAAGAATCAAAAATATTGTATTCTATATTCATCAAAACTGTTATCTATTATCAGCCAATTTTCTACATGATGGCGGAAAGGAGTTTTTATGGAACCTTCTGAATTAAATTTTGTTTATTTTATCTTAATGTTATGTCCGATCTTTGGACTGATCCGTTTGTTTTGGGAACGAAGATTGATCGTTTCAAGAAAGACATTCACCGGCACTGACGGATTTTCCGCTACCGTGATCGGCACCCTCGCAGGGATTGCTGGATTGTGGCAAATGACCGATAACTATATTTACGCAGCCGTTTATGTGGCTGCTGTGATCGCCGCCTATATCCTGATCTGCGTTTTTGTCCCGAAAAAAGAATATCCGCCAGAAGAACGCTTTACAAAAGAATGGTAATTGCCCGAAAAAGCACGCTTTGAAAAAAGCCAGCGTCGGCATAACGCCAAAGAACAGCCGCTCTGCAACTGCAAAGCGGCTGTTCTTTCATATGTATCTTATATTCCGTTTTTACTCCTGCCGGCAGAGCCTTCCATCCGCCGTATACCCATAAAAGTCCTTGTATTCACCCGAAACATCATAAGAATATTCCACAAGCCTCCGATTCTCTTCATCCACCTCAAGCGCCTTTGACCCAAACAGCGTAAATCCATAGTCAAACTGCTGTTTCTCCTGATTCCAGAGAAAATAACTATACGGAACGTTTTTGGGATAAGCACTTACTGTCAGAAGCCCAAAATCCTGCGCGCCGTCAAAATTCAAATCCCGCACATCCGGCTCCCCAACCGCATATCCCTGATTCACAAACAGCCCGTCCCACGCATATTCCTCCACCGGCGGAAGCGATGCCGGATCAATCGTCTGAATCTGCTGCTTCCCGCTGTAAATCCGTATCTGGCTTACCGCAAAACATTGATCCGGCTCTGGTTCGTTATCCAGCTTCTCCTGCCCTGGCTGCTCCGGCTTCGTATACAGCTTTACCAGCAGCTCCTGCCCGTCAGAAACCTGTATCGGAAAAGAATAACGCAGTATACCCTCATCCTGCGATGTTTCCGTAGAAGCACCTATCTGAATATCATGCGCAGCTCCAAATGCCTGCTCCATGCCATCCTCTGAAAATTCATACCATACTGCGTCCGCCTTTTTCCCCTGCATTTCCTTTTCTTTATAATATGCTTCTTCTGAAATCTTTGCATTCCCCTGAAAACAGGCGGCTGTCATCCAGCCATCAGCCGAAGTCTCCCGTACCAATGGCTCTATACAGCAGTCTGTCTTTGTAAAACGGCTGATTTTTCCAATTCCCTGCTCTGTCAGAGCCAGGTTCGCATAGCCAAACGTCGCATCCGATTTCAGGTTCATGTACATCCGGTAATGGCTGGCAAACCCATAGACTTTTCCGTCCTGTGGGTGCAGCGTCATATATCCGCCCTGGTCTCCCCCAACGTCTGTCACCTGCAGCACCATCTCTTCCGTCCCGTCTCCGTCCAGATCCAGAACCGCAAACCGCCAGACTTTCGCAAAATCGCTGTCGGGGCTGAAAATCTCCGGCACTGTGCCGATATCCGCAGGCTCTGTCGTATTTTGATCCGATACATAGATAAACTGTGCTTTCCCATACAGAATATCCTGATACATATTCCTTGTATCCATGACATACTCCGTATGGCCCGCCTTTTCTCCCGCAGGTGTATTCGCACCATAAAGCAGCGCGCCGCCGCATAGGGCAAATATCAAAAGCGTACAAAACAGCGCCCCTGCTGCCCCTTTTTTTCGGTCTTTCATGATACCCACCACCCTTTCCTGCCATCTATCAATCTACATTCTCAAAAATATCCGCCAAAGTCATTTTAATATGAGGAAACGCCCGTAAGCAAATCTCGGTTTCTGCGTTGTAATCTTCCTCTTCTGCATCATTCTGTAAGATATACTTTTGCTCCAACATATATTTTCCATCTGTCAGATAATAGATTTCCAAATTTCCATTCGGTGAAATAATCCAGTATTCTTCTACACCAGACTGTTCGTAAGCGTCTTTTTTTTCTGTTTGATCTCTCTTAGCGGTAGACGGGCTTGACGTCTCTGCAATAAATCTGGGAACGCCGCTATAAGAGCCGCCTTTCAAATATTTTCGATCGCAAATAATCATAAGATCCGGGCAATAGTAATCGTCGTTAACCTCATGATGAAAATGAAAATCCAGATTCTCCATAAATACAAGGCACAAACTATCTTTTAAGCCGTTTTTTATCTTAGCATAAATATTTCCATTAATAATTCCATGTTTAAAGTTCGGTGAAGGAGACATATCATAGACGATGCCATTTACTTTTTCATCTTTTCTGCGTTCTTTTTGTGCCAATCCCATACTAGAAACCTTTCTTTACAATTCCTTCCCTTGCTAAATCATACTATTAAAATATTCCTGTGTAACTTTTAATTGCTTTTTTAAAATTTCTTTCCACATATATCCGTGAATTTCACCAGACCCTTTTGATACCTTTGTTCTTCGGATCGATCCGTCATCCTCATATTTTCTATAAAAATAATGGTCTGTATCTTTGTATAATTCCCACCCGTCTTTTTCGCAAAACCTCTTTAGTTCTTTCCACTTTGGCATTGTATCATATCTCCGATCTTTTCTGCATCATCCATAATTAATGCCTTAAAGATATAAGGAATATGTTTTTTTCTATTTGGGCTATGAGAATATAAATGATATTCATTATAATACTCTAAAGAATACTCCAAAATAGAATTTGCCATCTTTAATTTCGCTTCCTGCTCATTTTTACCGTTTTCGATAATATCAATTTCATTCAATGATAATGTAATAGATCCGTCTTCTTCGATATTCTTAACCGCAGTAAATTGATATGCTTCTAAAATTTCTGACATTGTTTCAAGATTGGAAAACCACATCTTATCCCTTGTTCGCTTAATAAATTTAGGCTTGTCATGAATCACACTGTCACAAACAGAACTCCATTCATTTCTTACAGTTGTCGCTTGTTCCATCAACATATCCATCATCTCCTTATCTGCCTCCATTATAGTGAAAAGTATCCATTGTGTCAATAATGGCAATTATGTACACTTTAGTTTATGCAGAAATAAATTTTCAATTCAAGCCATTGACATACCAACGACGAGATCAATATCCAGAGCGTATTTGAAAATTGAAGCCCATAAAAAATGGGGCTGTCGCACTAAGAACAATATATACAAGATATAGTAGAATTTGTTTTGAAACCAAAACGATATCTTGTATAATCAATTCTTAGTGCGACAGCCCCATTTACGTTATATCTTTATTTTTATATTTTTATCTTTACACTTTATTCATACAGCAATGCTTATATTTTTTCCCGCTCCCGCATGGACATGGGTCATTTGGATAGATTTTCTTCTCCCGTGTTTTCGGTTTCGCCGCCGCGGAATCATCTTTATTCGTTCCGGTCACCTTTGCCACCTCTTCACGCTCGACCTTTTCCTCCATCCGTACATGGTACATCAGTCGCAGCGTATCCTCGCGCATATTCTGCGTCATGCCGTCAAACATCTCAAAGCCCATCAGCTTGTACTCTACAAGCGGATCTCTCTGCCCGAACGCCTGCAAGCCGATGCCCTGGCGAAGCTGGTCCATATCGTCCAGATGCGCCATCCATTTCTGGTCGATGACCTTTAATAAAATCACGCGCTCCAGCTCGCGGATTGCCTCCGGCTCAGGAAACTCCGCTTCTTTTTCCTCATACAGCTTGACTGCCTGCTCTTTGAGCATATGCTTGACTTCCTTGCTGTTTTTGCAGTCCGCAATGCTTTCTTCTGTCACCTGCTCAAGCGGAATGACTGGAATCAAAAGCTGGTTCAGCTCTTCGAGATCCCATTCTTCCCGGTTCACATCATCGGACAGGCATGTATCTACGGTCGCTTCCACAAAATCTACAATCATTTTATAGATCGAATCACGCATGTTTTCTCCGTTTAGTACCTTCATACGCTCTTCATAGACAATTTCTCTCTGGTCGTTCATGACCTGGTCATATTCCAGCAGGTTTTTACGAATACCAAAGTTATTTCCTTCGATCTTCTTCTGCGCCTTTTCAATCGCATTGGTCAGCATCTTATGCTGGATTTCCTCGCCTTCCGGTACACCGAGCGCGTTGAATACATCCATCAGCTTCTCGGAGCCAAACAGGCGCATCAAATCGTCCTCCAGCGAAATGTAAAATTTTGACTCTCCCGGATCGCCCTGGCGCCCGGATCGCCCGCGGAGCTGATTGTCAATACGCCTGGATTCGTGGCGTTCGGTACCGATGATCTTTAAGCCGCCGGCTGCGCGCGCTTCGTCGTCCAGCTTGATATCCGTACCGCGCCCAGCCATGTTCGTCGCGATCGTAACCATCCCATGCTCCCCTGCATGGCTGACGATCTCCGCCTCTTTTTCGTGAAACTTCGCATTTAATACCTGGTGCTTGATCCCCCTGCGGCTTAACATCTTGTCCAGCAGCTCGGAAATCTCGATCGTTACCGTACCGACTAACACCGGCTGCCCTTTCTCATGGCTTTTTTCCACATCGTCGCAGACTGCACGGAACTTTTCTTTTTGCGTCTTATATACCGCATCCTGATGATCCTCACGGATGACTGGCATATTCGTCGGGATCTCAATGACGTCCATCCCGTAAATATCACGAAACTCCTGCTCTTCTGTCAAAGCCGTACCTGTCATGCCGGCTTTCTTTTCAAATTTATTAAAAAAGTTCTGAAACGTGATCGTAGCCAATGTACGGCTCTCACGCTTTACTTTTACATGCTCTTTTGCTTCGATCGCCTGGTGCAGGCCGTCCGAATAACGGCGCCCCGGCATAATACGCCCGGTAAATTCGTCTACAATCAGGACTTCTTCATCCTTTACCACATAGTCCTTATCGCGGAACATCAGGTTGTGCGCCCGCAGCGCCAGTATGATATTATGCTGGATCTCCAGGTTTTCCGCATCTGCAAGGTTTTCAATATTAAAAAACTTCTCTACCTTCTTGACGCCTTCTGCGGTCAGGCTTACGACCTTATCCTTTTCATTGACAAGAAAATCCCCGTCCTCTTCGGCTTCCACCCCCATAATGGCGTCCATCTTTGTATATTCTCCGTCACCCTGCCCGCGCTTTAACTGCTGTGCCAGAATATTGCACGCCTCATACAGCTTGGTAGACTTGCCGCTCTGCCCGGATATAATTAACGGCGTACGCGCCTCGTCTATCAAAATCGAGTCCACCTCATCCACAATCGCAAAGTGCAGATCCCTCTGTACAAGCTGTTCCTTATATATGACCATATTGTCTCTTAAATAATCAAAACCCAGCTCATTATTCGTCACATATGTGATATCACAGGCATAGGCTTCCCGGCGGTCATCATTTTCCATGCTGTTTAAGATACAGCCGACCTTAAGCCCCAAAAACTTATGAACCTGGCCCATTTCATCCGCGTCACGCTGAGCCAGATAATCATTCACCGTTACGATAAAAACCCCTTTGCCCTCTAATGCATTCAAATAGGCAGGCATGGTCGCTACAAGTGTCTTGCCTTCGCCGGTTTTCATCTCAGCAATGCGGCCCTGATGCAGAATAATGCCGCCAATGAGCTGTACGCGGAATGGTTCCATATGAAGGACGCGCCAGGATGCCTCTCTGACTACAGCAAACGCCTCCACCAGAATATCATCCATCGTCTCACCCGCTTCCAGACGTTTTTTAAACTCCGGCGTCTTTGCCTGCAATTCTTCATCAGAAAGCTCCTGCATCTTCGGACGCAGATCTTCGATCTGATCTACCAGCGGTTTTATTCTTTTTAACTCACGTTCACTATGAGTCCCGAATATTTTTTCAAATGCTCCCATATAATCTCCTATCGTTATCGTATACTTGTATGCATCACAAAATCGTTTCTATTATAGCACTACTTGGATTATGAAACAATAGATAATGCGGTGAACTATTTGTGAATATTTTATAAACAGTTGTCGCGCTAAAGAACCATTCCGAACCTGCCACAGATAGCATATGCAGCTTTTCTTTTGTCATTCATAAAAACATATGAAGTTGTTTTTATTTTCTGATAATTAGTACAATTTTGATACTGATTCTGATTAATTTTATTTTTTTTATTTTTTTTCAAAATAATTGTTGACAAATGCTTATTTGTTTGATATTATAATTTCAACAAAAAACAAACGGAACACACACAATCTAAAGCAAATACATTCCTATATCACCTTATAAAAAGATCTGTTTTTATCGAAAAATCTTTCGATCAGATCTTACAAAAGAGGACAAGGATGTAAGAGCAGGAAGCGGGGTGAGTCCACCAGCAACAATATGAAATACCATATAATCTAAGAAACGAGGTACAGTCCAATGATTACATAAGTTTTTACACAGCGTGTACTGCATAATCTGATGAAACGGAGATTAGGCCAATGGAGAGAGATATTTAGCTTAGTTTGTTTTTGTAAATTAACGAAAGCGAGGATAGTCCAATGGAGGGAATGACTTAAATCGACAACATCCTGAACCCGAATTTTAGTTTCGAAATCTCAGAAAGAGGGGTACAGTCCAATGAAAACAGAAGTTTAGGCCCGGATTTTTGTTAATATACGATGATTTGTAACATTCCATGAAAGCGGGGTACAGACCAATGGGAACAACAATTTAAGCCCGGATTTTTGTTAATATACACAAGTTTGTCATATGAAATGAAAGTGGGGTATAAACCAATGGGAACGATAACTTAAACCCAGATTTTTATGAATATACAACTTCTTGTCATATTGAATGAAAGTGGGGTACAGACCAATGGGAACCATAAGATAAACCCAATTTTTCAGCAGTCGTAAAAGCTGCTATTTCGAACGAAAGCGGGGACAGTCCAATGGATCTGACAGCTTTAATCCACCAATTTATAAAATAGTCTAACGAAAGCGGGGTAAACTCCAATGCATGACTCAAATCTTAAAAACGTTTTCAGATTAGTTACATGATATGCAGAAGATACCGTGAAGACAACACTGTAAAGTGGTCGGAGATTCAGTCGAGTACATTCATATATGGGTCCAGATCAAAAGCATTCAAGGAAAACAGACATGGATATTGAATGGACTAAGCTGGAGACAAAAAAACAAACATGATATTTCATTCCTCATTTAAGATATCGTTGTAAAAAACTAATAGAAAGGCATGGAAAAACCCATGGATACAATAGTCTAAGAGGCATCAGCAATTTAAAGAATTAAATTGTTGGTGCCTCTTCTTTCGCTTCTTTTCAATGAACGGTTATCGGTCTTCCCGCATCTTATCTGCAACGTAATAGCCCAGATTTCCTCCCGCATTGACCAGACGGCATCCATAGAACAAGCCGCCTCCCGGCAGTTCCTTTTTCCAGACAACCCTTGCTTCTACTTTAATCTCCTGTTCTTCCTCATCATCCTCTTTTCCCTCGTCCAAAAACTGGATATACAGATGCCTGATATCCTGCTCTTCGATCTTAACCGGGCACTCGAATCCGATCCCGTTGACGCACAGGTCATGGATCATAATATCCACACCGTCCGGAACATTGCTGATCTTTAGCTTGCCTGGCTTATTCAGCAGGATTCTGGATACTTTGCGGCGGTTTACCTTTACGCTGGCCTTGGGAGCTGCCAGCGCATGATATTGTTTACCGTCTACTGTCCTTTTTTGAATCCTGCAGTTTGTCCATGCCTTCGGCATATCCTTCCCGTCCTCATAGATCGTGATAATCTGCACATGCGGGCTGGAAAAATCCACGATCTGCCCGTCATGTCGGATCAGCTCCAACAATACGACCTCAGAACGAACGCCAGCTACCTGTGCTTCCATATCTGCCAAAAGCGTTTTATGCTTACAGCGGATTGTCACCTTCTCGCCTTTTTTTAATTCTGATATTTTCAAACTGCCACCTCCAAAATTTAAAACTATTGCAGCCGGAACTTGTTTACTTCCATATCCAGCATATTGGCAATATCCATATTGGTATCGGCCAATCCTTCGATATCCTTAACATTATCATTAATGCTTGCCGACATCTCAGAAATACGGCTGACGCCAAGCGCACTTTCCTCTACCGAATGATTGACAGACTCCATCACCTGGCGAATCTGATCCATATTGTTCTGGAGCTGCTGCGACTGGTCGCTGAATACCTGCATCATTTCATTGATCTTGCCGGAATCTTCATTATATTCCTCACTTGTTTTCACAAGATCTGAATATCCTTTCATCGCGACATCCTCTACGAACTTCACCATGCGGGATGCTTCTTCAGAAAGCGCATTGACTGCCTTAATAACGACGGTACTGACTTCCTGGATCTGCTCTGCTGCTGAAGCCGAGTCCGCCGCCAGCTTTCCGATCTCATCTGCGACAACGGCAAATCCCCTGCCTGCTTCCCCGGCTCTTGCCGCCTCAATACTTGCATTGAGCGCCAGCAAATTCGTCTGGTCGGTAATATTAATGATATTTGAAGTCAGTTCACCGATTTTTTCAACTGCCTTGGACTGTTCAATCCTTGCATATACACTGTCTGTCATTTCCTGCGTACGCTGCTTTGCAGCCCTTTGCTCGGAAATCGCACTCGCCTGGATCTTCTGTGCGCTTTCTTTGATCTCATCGGACAATGCACCGCCGTCCCGTGTACGGTCGTTGATCTGTTCGATAAACTGGAATACCTCGTTCACAGACTCGTTAATCCGGTTCAGGGAAGATGTCGTCTCTTCCATCGTCGCCGTCATCTCTTCCATCGTCGAAGACACCTCTGAAACGCTTGACTGCGTATCCCGCAAATGCGACACGACGTTTTCAGAAGAATCGTTCAGCTTATTGGAATTATCTGAAATATTCATCATAATCTGACGCATATAGGCAAGCAGCTCATTGACATGCCCTGCAATACACTCGATTTCATCCCCTGTCCGAATCTGTACCGTCTGGGTCAGATCCCCGTTACTGTTTACGATATCATAGATCCTGTCGTCCACATTCCACAGATTTTTTGTAATGCGGCTGATAATCAGGCTGAAAATAATGACCGCTATAACAAAAAAAGCAATCCCTATATAAACGATATTGCGCATTGTCTCGTTTACCGCAGCCACAATATTATCCGCTTCATAATCACACCCGATCGCGCCTACCACCTTCATCTGCTTGTTGAATACTGGTACATACGCAGAAATCACAGAAGTATTTTTTTCTTTCTCTATCTTGCTGCTTTTGACAACCTCTCCCTTTTCAAATACAGGCTTTAACACCTCATACGGTTCACTGAACTCCGTACCGACTGCCTGCATATCCTCTGTATCCAGGTCTACGCCATAGTAGACTTTTCCGTTTTCTGCATAAAGCGTATACATATACCGGATGGACGACCCCTTTATCGTATCCGACATTGCATTTGCCAGCGCTTTATATGTAGCAGTCGATTCTCCGCCGACTTCAATCCGCTCCAGCAGGTTGCCGTTAATCTTATCCTCCGCCAAATTGCCGATATACACTGCCATTTCCGCTCCGGTAGAGATCATATCGGTCTCCATGCGCGACTTAAATAAAAGCGCCATACAGCAGCAGATCACCGCTACCATCACGGCAGTCGGCACAATCACCTTTGCCCGGATACTGAGCTTTCTGGTCTTATGCCTGTAATTTCCTGTCTCAAGCTTCCTTTCGTCCACTTGTCCTTCTTTTTTCTTCTTGCTCATGCCGATTCCTCCAATCTACCTTTTCCCTGTTTGCACCAAAGCCAAATCTATTCTACCACAAATCCTTTCTTTTTGCTACCTATACAAAAATATTTTTTAAATTTGCATGATTTATGACATTTTGCACAATAATCCTGCCTTTCTGTTTTTCCAGTCCGGCAATATTTGTTCCACAAACTGATAAAACGCTTTGGAATGGTCTGGGTGTATAAAATGCGAAAACTCGTGCACAACGACGTATTCGACGCTTTCAAGCGGTTTTTCCAGCAGCAGGCTGTTAAACGTGATCTTCTGTTTTCCAGGAATACAGGAGCCCCACCGGGAGCTCATCCTGCGAATGCAGATCTTGGGATAAGCGACCCCCAGCTTTTCAAATACCGGATAATACTGGCGGCTTAGCCGTTCACACAAAACGCCTGCCTGAATCTTCTGCCAGGTGTCATAAAGCTTCCGCCTGTACGCGGTATCCGCGCCATCCGCCGCATACAAATACAGGCAGCCGTCTTTGCAAAATACCGCTTCTCCTTTGTTATTTCTGGAAAAGCTGGTAATCTCACCTGCCTGCACCTGTGCAATCCATTCCGGCACAAGCCGGCGGTCAGCCTTGCCTGCCTGTAGCAGAAGCGTTCCTCCCAAATACGGAAGCTGCTCTCCGGTTAAAAACTGCTGCTGTTTTTTCATAAACTCCTCCTGGCACCCTTGCCTGTATGGTACAAATATTTTCTTTATTTATCATAACACATTTTGCAAAAAACGCAAAGGCATCCAATCTGGGTCTTCTCAAAAACGGTCAATTTGCTATAATAGAAAGAGACTGGTGCTGCCAGCAAAGGAGGCTCCTATGAACGAAAAATTTTTTTCCCTTCCAAAAGAACGGCAGCAGGCAATCCTGAATGCCGGCTACCATGTATTTTCGCAAAATACATATAAAAAAGCACCTGTCGGCGAGGTCGCCGCGGCTGCCGGGATCAGCAAATCCCTGCTGTTTTACTATTTCCGCAATAAACGGGATCTTTATCTGTTTCTCTGGGAAAACTGTGTACGTATGACGTCAAAATCGATGATTGCTTACGACTGTTATCAGCAGACAAACCTGTTTGAAATGCTAAAGCGGGGGATGCAGGCAAAAATGAGCATTATGTATGAGTATCCTCAGATCGGCAGCTTTGCCATCAACGCATTTTATGAAGAAGACCCGTCCGTCGCGCCTGCCATCCACGAAAGCTATGAACGGTATAAAAACTCCGACGCAAAAGATGCGCTCGCCCGCCTGGATCCCGCTCAGTTTAAAGAAGGCATCGACCTGCGTATGATGTACCGGGAAATGTATCTGGCGTCCGAAGGATATCTTTGGGAAATGCTGCGCAAGTCGCCCCTTCCAATAGAAGAAATGGAACGGGATTTTGCAGATATGATCGAATTTTGGAAAAAGCTTTATCTGAAAGAAAATGGCTGACAAACATCATCAGCCAACCCAATCGAAAGGAGGCATAAATGGCTGCAAATAAACCGAAACAAACCGCCCCTGTTAAAAATGCTGTTGAAATCCGACACTTGACAAAAGCTTACGGAAAAGCGCGCGGGATTACCGACATTACGCTTTCTATCCCGGAAGGGGAATTTTTTGGCTTTATTGGGCCCAACGGCGCCGGAAAGAGCACCACAATACACACACTTCTTGGGCTGCTGCGCGCAGACAGCGGCAGCGCCAGCATTTTCGGCATAGATATCGCTTCCAGGAATCAGAAGGCGCTCCTGTCCCAGACAGGATACCTTCCCGCAGAATCTGTCTTTTATCCTGGGATGCGTGTACGGGATATCATCCGCTTTTCCGCTGCATTGCGCCGTACTGACTGCACCAGCAGCGCAGCGGGGCTGTGTGAACGGCTTGCCCTCGACCCATCGAAAAAAGTAGAAGAACTGTCGTTTGGAAACCGCAAAAAATTAGGCATCGTATGCGCTTTGCTGGGAAATCCGCGCCTGTGCATTATGGACGAGCCTACCAGCGGCCTAGACCCATTTATACAGCGGGAATTTTTCGCAATTCTACAAGAACGCCACCAGCAGGGAACAACGATTTTTCTGTCTTCCCATATTTTGTCAGAAATACAACGTTACTGCACGCGTGCCGCTGTCATCCGTGCAGGCAGCATCATCGCCTGCGACACTGTAAAAGCCCTGTCCCAGGCAAATGCCAGGCGTGTCCAGTTCCAATGCAGCCTTGATCCTGCGCATCTGGCAGCATCCGCATCGGACACACTGGGCAATATCCGCGATCTGCATCAGGCAGGGCATAGCATCAGCTTCCTGTATGGCGGCGACCTGCCTGCGCTGCTCCGGTTTCTGGCGGCATACCCGATCGCAGATCTGACGATTGCAGAACCTGACCTGGAGGAAATCTTTATGCACTACTATACAGATCCCGGCAGCAGCCCGGCACAAACGGAGGAAACCACCAATGACCATTACACTGCATGAATTAAAACAAAACAAACGCCAGTTTTTGATCTGGACGGCTGCCATCGGCTTTTTGCTTGCTGTCTGTGTCTTTTTATTTCCTGAGATGAAAGGCGAGATGGACGGGATGAATGATATTTTCTCTTCCATGGGCAGCTTTACCGAAGCTTTCGGCATGGATAAAATCAGCTTTGGCACGCTCACCGGATTTTATGCCGTAGAATGCGGCAACATCCTCGGGCTTGGCGGCGCCTTTTTTGCATCTTTATGCGCCGTATCAATGCTGGCAAAGGAGGAAACCGGGCATACTGCCGCGTTTCTGCTGACACATCCTATCAGCCGTATCCGCGTGATCCTAGAAAAACTGGCTGCCATGCTGCTGCAGGTCATACTGCTCAACCTTATCCTGTACGTGCTTGCAGCAGCTTCGATCGCCTTGATTGGCGAGGATATCCCATGGAAGGAGCTGACGCTGCTTCATCTTGCCTATTTTCTCTTGCAGACAGAGCTTGCCGGCATTTGCTTTGGCATATCCGCCTTTCTGCGCAGGGGCAGTACCGGGCTTGGCATCGGCGTCGCTGTGCTGCTGTATTTTCTGAACCTGGTTGCAAATATTACCGAACAGGCGGAATTTTTAAAGTATCTCACACCGTTTGGCTATGCAGAAGGCGCCGATCTGATCACCAGCCTGCGCCTGGACGGCAGGCTGGTGGGGATCGGCATGGTGCTTGGCGCATTGGGCATCCTGCTGGGCTGCTGGAAATACTGTACAAAAGATATTTATTCCTGAACTAAAATCAGCGGCTTTCTGTCATCACCGTTCTTGTGCGAATGGCAATTATCAGCGATACCACGCCTGAAAATAAAACAACCACATATTCACATCCCTTGCAAGCCGCAAACAGCACGCCATACATGGCATTCCCCAAAGGCTGCGCACACATGGAGATGGCAAGAACGAACGCAATCACTTTTCCGATTAAGTGCTGCGGCGTTTCTGTCTGGATAAAGGACAGCATCTGCACGGTAAAAATGGTCGAACACACCAAAATGATAAAACAGCATACGGTAATTACGATATAATTCAGCATCCCGGATGAAAACAGCAGCAGCGCGGCACTGATCGGAAATACGCATACCGCACAAATGATGATCAGATTGCCTGCTTTTTGAACCTTTAGTTTGTCCGCAAAAATGCCCGCACAAATACCGCCTGTCAATCCGCCCGCCGCCAATGCTCCTTCTGCAAACCCATAAAGCCTGTTCGCCTGTGCTGCTTCTAGATTGAATACTTCGGTTACCAGATAAGGCAACGCAACAAGAATCATTGCGGACAAAAACAAATTCATCCCGCAGATTACAAAAAGTGTTTTTCCAATCACAGGCTTTTCCTCCCGGATAAAATGAATGCTCTCAGCACAATCAGCCTTGGCTATCTTCCATATGCTGCTGTCTGTGCGCTGCTTCTGAAACGGTATTTGTATAAATATTTCCATAACTGCCGACAGGAGAAAGCATCCCATGCATACCCATAAGATCGGCTTTAGCCCATACGCACTGTATAAAACCCCTCCAAGCACAGGCCCTATTAAGGATGCAAACGAGCTGATGGTATTAATCACAGAATTTGCAGCCATAAAAGAATCCTGGTTAACCAACACCGGGATGCTTGCCTGCACAGATGGCTGATATGCACCCGCAATGCCATATAACAGCATCAGTGTGGCAGTCAAAAGGAGGATCAGGTGCTCTCCATGCATCAGCAGGGAAAATGCCAGAATAACAGCCGCTGTAAAAAAATCCAATAGAACCATCACATTTCTTTTATTTACTCTGTCTGCAACAATCCCTCCAATCGGCGACAGCAAAATAGCCGGAAGAAAGGCACATGCCGTAACCATCCCGTAAAGCGCCGATGATCCTGTCAGATTCAATAAATACAGCGGCAATGCAAATCTGATCGTAGCATTTCCAAACAAAGAAATGATCTGCCCGATGACCACTAACGTAAAGTCTTTGGTAAACAATTTTTGACTCATTTTCGAAACCTCCATTTTTCTGTTCTGTTTGTTTCCTTTATATTAATACCGACGGTTGGTATGTATAAGCCTTAAAAAAGATCTGCCCCTTTCACAGGGCAGATTTTTTGCTTTTTTGATAGATCATTGTCAGCTCCTGAAACCGTTCCAGCATCTGCTCATCGATAATATCCAGCCCAAAGCCTTGCATCATCTTGTCAAATACCATAAACTTACAATAAGCTTCTTCTGCCGTGCTGTCAAAGATCATAGGATTCATCCAGACATTTGCCACAAGCAAAATCAATTCCGCCAGTTGCTTTGGATATTCCGTATACATGGAACCGTCTGCAATCCCCTGCTCAATAATCGGCAAAATATAGTTTGGCGCCGCTTCTTCTATCGTATCACGCAAAAGGCTGTACAAAAGCTTCGGGTTATTATGAAAGTCCGGAGCGACTGCAAAAAGATCATTTTGTACCGGCCGGCTGATCGATTCTCTGAAAATGGTTTTCAGCTTTTCCTTGCCGCTAATGCCTGTGCGGTCACGAATGGCTGCAAGCATCTGATTCGACTCAGCCATCATTGCGTCTATGAGAGCAATTAAAATATCTTCCTTGGACTTGAAATGATGATAGATCGCGCCTTTACTAAGGCCGCCCAAATGATCGATCAAGTCCTGAATAGAGGTATGCTCATACCCTTTTTCCATAAATAAGCGAAAAGCAACGTCTAATATAGAATGAACGGTTTCCTCTGGATGCTTATTTCTAGCCATTCCTGCTCGCCTCCCTTAACATACCGTTGGTATGTATTTTACAATACCATACGGATGGCATCCCTGTCAAGCCTGATCAGATAAAATATAACTTGTAAATTCAATCGGCGTTACTTTTCACACCCCAGCCCAAAAAACGGCTGTGCTGTGAAAAGTAACCAATCGGCACGCTTCTCTTGACAACTGGCTTAGTCTGTATTATACTGTACTTGTTTAAGTAATACAGTAAAAGACAGAAAGGCGGTGAACCTTTGGAGATTGTTGTAAGCAATAAAACAAGCCGCCCACTGTATGAGCAGATTGGGTCGCAGATCAAGGCACAGATTATGAGCGGTGAGCTGAAAGCTGGAGAAGCGCTTCCTTCTATTCGTTCCCTGGCAAAATCGCTGCAAATCAGTGTTTTGACTGTACAAAAGGCATACGACCTTCTGCAAGCGGACGGCTTTATTGAAACGACAGCCGGAAAAGGCTGTTTTGTATCTGTGCAAAATCAGGATTTTTATTTAGAGGAACAGCAAAAAAAGATTGAGGAACATTTCACCGAAGCTATCGAAATCGCCCGCACAAGCGGAATACCGCTGAACAAATTGCTGAACCTGTTGACACTACTGTATGAGGAGGATTGACTATGCAGAATGCATTAACCGTTTCGGGGCTTACCAAGACCTATCCAGATTTTAAGTTAGACCATGTATCCTTTTGTGTTCCAAGCGGCTCGATTGTCGGGCTGATTGGTGAAAACGGTGCAGGAAAAAGCACAACGGTAAATACAGTCTTGGGGCTGGTGCAAAAAGAGGAAGGGCATGTTTCCATATTGGAGAAGGAAGTACTGGACGATGATACAAAAGAGCAAATCGGCGTTGTGTTTGACGGCAGTAATTATCCAGAGATCCTTTCCCCAGGAAAAATCAACCGGATCATGAAAAATATTTACCGTTCCTGGGACGAGCAAACCTATTTCCGCCTGTTAAAACAGTTTGCCTTACCCTTTGACAAACAACTGAAACAATTTTCAAAGGGTATGAAAATGAAACTGGCTATTTCCGCAGCGCTTTCCCATCATTCCAGGTTATTGATTTTAGACGAAGCGACCAGCGGGCTTGATCCTGTGATTCGGGAAGACCTCCTGGATATGCTTTTGGATTTTGTACAGGACGAAGAACATTCGATCCTGGTATCTTCTCATATTACGAGTGATTTGGAAAAAATTGCTGATTATATCGTATTTATCCATCAAGGGAAAGTGGTCTTTTCCAAAGCGAAAGATGAACTGACGGAACATTATGGGATCCTCAAGTGCGGTGCTGCACAATTTGGCGCCTTGGATCCGACCGATTGGATCGTGTATCGGAAAATGGACTATGAATGGCAGATTTTAATTTCCGACCGGCATAAAATGCAGAAAAAGTACCCAAAGGCAATGATCGTTCCGGCTACGATTGACGAATTGATGCTTCTCTACGTAAAGGGGGAAAGGAAATGAAAGGTATTTTGTTAAAAGATTTGTATATTGCAAAAAGCAATATTCTAGTAACGGTTGTCAGCTTGATTGTCCTGGGCATCGGGCTTTCCTTTTTACTTGAAGCAAGCGCACTCCTAGTCCTTGCGCCAGCCGTCTCCACGACAGCGGTTTTTATCAGTATCACAAGCGACGCAAGCTCCAGGTGGAATAAAAATGTGATCACCATGCCCGTTTCCAGAAGACAGATTATTGGCGAGAAATTTTCTTTTTATCTCATACTTGCCGTATTAGGAAGCATTGCCGCCCTGATTCCTTGCGGAATACTCGCATTGAGCGGGATGAATGTCAAATTGCAGTCCTTGTGTCTCTATGGCTCGATCGGCATAAGCGCTGCTTTGCTGGCAGGATGTGTCAGCCTGCCGTGCGCATATTTATTTGACCCTGAAAAATCACAGATTGTTTTTATGCTCTCTTTCATGGCATCCACTGGAATGATCGCGGTACTTGTCCTTCTGACAAATCTATTTATTCCTGTAAAATGCCACCTTCTTCTGGCGTTTCAAATCGTACTTGCGATTGCTGTGGTATGTTTTCTTGCATCCTACAAAATTGCAGTAAACTTGTATCAGCGACGGGATATTATTTAATGTGATTCTTCACACAAAACACAAACAAATCCCAACTGTATCACATAAAATACTGTTATACTCAGTGCCAGTTAGAATGTATCATTCTAATAAATTCAGTCATGAAAGGATGGATGTATATGAAACACGCAAAAAAGCACATTCCCCTGGCACTGTCTGGTACCATACTCGCCGGATGCCTTACCTGGAGCGCCGTCTCCTTTGCGCCTGAAAACAATACCTTCGCAGCAGACAAACGCGCGAATATACAAAAAAGCTATTTGGCGCAGGAACAAGAAGCCGTTTTGCAAGAAGAGCTCGATCCTTCCTGCGTCGCTTATGCCTGTGAAACTAATGATGCGGACAGCATCGCCGAATGGCAGCAACGCTTTCAAATCTACGAACCATTCGGGCTTACCTATGACGCCGCAAAAGATGAGCTGCGCTACCACGGCAAATTAGTGCGCTGCTTTGAAGACTATTATCCGCTTGATGATACCGGAGAAACCTCAGCAGGCACTGACTTTTTCCAAGAAAACGGCGTAACCGATGTGTACGCCGTCCGCGATCTTAAGCATATTACAAAAAACGCTGACGGCTCCTATGACCCCAGCGGAAAGCTGACCGGGCTTCGCGAAGCCACCAAAGAAGAATTTGCCGCCCGCGATATCGAGCCCCTCAAAAATCCTCCGTCTGCCGCAGCCACTGCGATCAGCGAAGACCCTGTCTCTGCTGAGGATATGATGGAGCTTGCCGCAGAATATCAGCCATTTGGTGTCACCTATCACCCTGCTACCGATCAATGGTTCTTCCATGGCGAACGCGTCCGCCGGTTTGAAGATATTCTGCTCTCAAACGGGCAGGCTCCAGGCAGCGGCAATTTCAGCGGCTCAATACGCTCATCCTTTGACGAAAATGGAAGTGTGGATATCTATACGGTACGGGACTTTACAAGATTAAATGAAAATGGAGACGGCACATTGACTGCAATTAAAAAAATGTAAATGAACAGGCACTGGGCTCTTGCAGCCTGAATATGGGCTCCTTCAACTGTATTGTGATACACATTGGAGGAGCTCGCTCAATACGCTCAATTTATTTCCAGGAATAGTCCGGCACTGCTAATTCCACTCCAACAGAATCACAAATTGGCTGGAAGTCTTTCTTATTACTGCTGCATACACCTGTATCTTCTTCAAAATGTACCGCTTCCAACGTAATAACTACATCACCTAAAGCCATACAGTTCCTCCCTCTGTACTTTGTTTCATCCTCTTTTGCCTTTTTTAATATGTCTAATATTTTATCATCAACCAATTTTTTCTGAATAATCTGCCCAGCCTGATAATCCGATTGCTTCCAAAACTGGCAGATCTCACATAGTTTGTGCTCTCTTGTGCAATGGACTGTTTATTCCCATGCTGGCATTGTTTCCAGCCCTTTCCTGCGTAATCTTCTATTCAATAAAAACAAATCTTCTTTTTGAACATTCTCAGCTATTATCATAGAAAATCCTTCTTTTATCAGTAAAATCTGCTCTTTGGAAAACAATTCTGCTGACGCATTCAGCCGAATGACATTTCGAAGCAGCGTGCAGATTTTCTTTCTAAGATCATCGGTATAAATCAGATCCTGTCTTTTCATATTAGCAATCTTATTTACGATAATCGCTGCATATTGGATCTGAATCTTTATATCGTCAATATCTTCCCATTCTGTCAATATTTCCAATGCACGATCTACCATCTTTCTGCAAATATCCCCATGGTCTATTGCTGCAATCTCTGTTTTCTTTTGTCTCTGCTCCCTTTTCCGCCTGCTTCCTAATGATAAATATTGATCGGCTGGAGTTTCCCACAAGAGCTCACTATTTTGCTCCAATTTTTCCATCCTGTTTCCAAGCTCGGATATATGCTGATCCAAATCATCTATCTTCTGAACCATAATGTCTTTAATTTACCAGTGATTTTAAGATTTCTACTGCTTCAACAAAATCCTCCCAAGAACTTTTATATCTGAAATTTTTTATCATATTTTAACCAATCCTTTCTAAGCCATATACAAGCCTTAAACCATAGAAGAAGCTGCAACTGCTTTTCATAATATTTATTATACTATAGTATTATTTTTGTTTCTACTGTTTTATGATAGAATCTATTGGCATATTCGTCGTGCTTTTCACTAAGAAAAATTTCCATACATGCTTTATGCCTCTGCTTTTCTTCTATCTAGCAAAATCCATCTCAGTATAGTATAATCATTGTCATGCAGCATAATAAATGCGCTCCATTTTATAACAGACCCTTTCAGGAGGCAGTTCCATGAAATACAGCATATTGATTATAGAGGACGATCTGACGATACAGTCCCAGTTAAAAAACCTGCTTGCAGCCAATGGATATGAAGCAGAAGCGGTAACAGATTTTTCCAGGGCGGCTGAACAGGCAAAAGCATTCCAGCCGCATCTCATCCTGCTGGACATCAGCCTGCCTGGGAATGATGGCTATTCTATCTGCTCCCAGATCCGCACATTTTCTGATCTGCCGATCATTTTTGTGACGGCAAGCAATACCGACCTGGATGAACTAAACAGTATCCTTTCCGGCGGAGACGCTTTTATTACAAAGCCTTACAATACCGCCATACTGCTTGCCAAAATCTCCGCCCTGCTAAGGCGCGCTTATCCCTTGCAGCAGCCCCATACACTGGAATGGAACGGCGCCGTCCTGCATCTGGAAAGCAGCCAGCTTGCACATAACGGCACATATGCAGACCTGACCAAAAACGAATTGAAAATCCTGTACTACCTGTTTACCCATGCCGGAACGATCTGTTCGCGCAATGACATTGTGGATTTTCTGTGGGACAACCAGCTCTATGTCGATGACAATGCCCTAAGCGTCCATATTACACGCATCCGAAACAAGCTTGCGGGGCTTGGGCTGTCCGGATTTATTAAAACCAAGCACCGGCAGGGCTATTTAATCTAAAATTTTGTTTGGGGAGGATTGCCATGAGCGGCAAACAATATATCAAAAACCAGCTTCCGGCCATTCTGCTTCATCTTGCCGGTATCCTTGCTTTGTCCCTGTTTCTTGCTGTAAGCGGCAGCAGCCTGCAAAGCATTCTGTTTCTCTGTATCGTCTGGATGCTTGTTGTGGCCTGTTATCTTACGGCTGTCTTTTTCTATCGAAGCAGGCACCTGAACCGGCTGCTGTCTATGGCGGAGCTCTTAGATGAACGATATTTGATCGCCGAAGTGATGCCTGTCCCGGAAAAAGCTGAAGCGCAGGTCTTTTACCGGATCTTGAAAATGGCAGAAGCATCTATGCTGGAAAAGATCGGCGAAACAAGACGCGGACAACAAGCATACCAGGAATATATCGAACAATGGATCCATGAGGTCAAGACGCCGATTACCGCTATCAAGCTGCTCTGTGAAAATAACCGCTCGGATTTTACAAGGGAACTGCTCACAGAACTGGAAAAAATCGACCGCTATACAGAGCAGACGCTTTACTATGCCCGCAGCGGACAGGCGCAGGAGGATTACGCGATCCGGGAAATCCAGCTCGACCGTGTGATCCATGCAGCGATTGCGGACAACAAGTACCTGCTGCGCCAAAATCATACACAAATCACTGTGGAAGCTGCTGCGCACCAGGTATTTACCGATGATAAATGGGTACAGTTTATCTTAAACCAGCTCATCGGCAATGCCGTAAAATATGGCGGCACGCAGCAAAAGCTGCATTTTTCTGTCAGCAAAAGAGAAAATTACGTCTGTTTAGCTCTGAAAGACCATGGGATCGGCATACCGGAAAGCGACTTGCCGCGCATTTTTGAAAAAGGATTTACCGGGCACAATGGGCGGATCGTACGCAGCTCTACCGGAATCGGGCTGTATTTGTGCAAGCGGCTTTGTGATAAGCTTGGAATCGGGCTAACGGCTTATTCAGACGGGGACGGGACAACGATAACGTTATCTTTTCATGTCAACCATTTTGTAAACGAAGTCAAATCGTAACCGCATATGAGTTGTTTCATTTTTGTAAGAACTGCGTAAGAAAACTTCATACAAACTTCCCACCACATCGTTTATCCTATTTTTATCACAAGGGAGGTTACAATCATGCATACAATCCTGACATTGGAACATATTCAAAAATACTACGGCAGCGAAGGCTCTATCACAAAGGCAATCCGTGATATCAGCTTTTCCGTAGGAGAAGGCGAGTTTGTCGCCATTATGGGTTCGTCTGGCTCAGGCAAGACAACGCTTTTAAACTGCATATCCACTATTGACACCGTAAGCGCCGGCAAGATCTGTCTGGAGGGCACGGACATCACACAGCTAAAGCCAAAATCGCTTGCCCGTTTCCGCCGGGAAAACCTGGGCTTTATTTTTCAGGACTTTCAGCTTTTGGATACACTGACCGTTTCTGAAAATATTGCGCTGGCGCTTGCCATCAACAAAGTACCGGCAAAAGACGTGGAACCGCGCATTGCAGCAATCGCTGCCAGCCTGAATATCAGCGATATTTTAGACAAATATCCATACCAGGTATCCGGCGGGCAAAAACAGCGCTGCGCCTGTGCAAGAGCGATCATTCACCACCCAAAGCTGCTGCTTGCCGATGAGCCGACCGGCGCTTTAGACAGCCATTCTTCGCAAATGCTGCTTTCTACCATTCAGAGCATGAACGAGCAGCTTGGCGCAACGATACTGATGGTGACGCACGATGCTTTTTCCGCCAGTTACGCAGGCCGCATCCTGTTTTTGCAAGACGGTGAAATCTTTACCGAACTGCGCCGCGGAAGCGACAGCAGACGGGTATTCTTTGAAAAAATATTAAATGTACTGACAACGATAGGAGGCGGGCAAGCACATGTATGCAAAACTGATTTTTAAAAACGCAAGGCGTTCTATAAAAGAGTATTTGATTTATCTTGTTACAATGACCATCTGCACCACACTTTTTTACGCGTTCCTATCCATATCCAGCGCTTACTATCATCCTGCTGTCGGCTCTGCCTATGACCTTACGATACTGGGCGACGACATGAAGCTTGCGGTCTGCGCTGTTACACTGCTGCTCGTTTTCCTGATCCGGTATGTCAATCACTATATGCTCATGCACCGTCAAAGGGAATTTGCCATCCATGCCGTGATGGGGATGGAACAGCGGACGATCGGCTGGCTGTTTTTCGCCGAAACGCTTTGCATGGGCGCCGTTTCCATTTTGCTAGGCATCTTTTTGGGCATGGTTGGCTCCCAGTTTATTACGGCGATGCTTTTATCTGATTATGGCGCGGATTATCAGTTTTCATGGATGCTGTTTCCGGATACTGTTTTGCTTACTGTCAGCTTTTTTTCGTGCTGCCTTTTATTGGTAGGCATCTTCAACATGCGCGCAATCCAAAAGATAAAGTTAGCCGATATGCTGGCTGCACAGCGCAGGAACGCGCCGTCTTTGCGCAAAAGCCGCTTTCTGCATGTACTGACATTTTTTTACGTCATTCTGCTCGGCTTTATGCTATTCAGCAGCCTGCAAATGATTACCTGCTATTTTGACCCTCGTTTGGCACTGCCTGTCCATATACTGTTTTGGGGAATCATCCTTGCACCTGCGCTTGGAATCCTCCTGCCGATCGTATGGCTGGCAGCATACCTCCTGCGTAAAAAAAAGCCTGCGTTTCATCGCTTTATCCTAGCGGAAACGGCAGTTACATGTTTGAATGCCATTGGAGCAGCCTGCGTGCCTATTATGAAAAGCCACTACTTACTCGCCTACGGCAGCGGCGTGATGAAGCAGTACCTGATGTACCTTATCGTAAACGTTATTTTTTTCATCTGCGAGCTTATATATCTTTCAAGCCTGGCAGCCGCAGCCTGGAAAGAACGGTCGCCGCAGCACCGCTACAAAGGTGAAAACCTCTTTTTTTACGGACAGATTTTGTCAAAGCTTGCCGATAACACAAAATCCATGATACTGATCTGCATAACGCTCGTGCTGTCATTTTTCCTGTTTATTGCGGCGCCTGTCCTGACAGAATGGAGCCTTGGCTATCTCCATGACCGTTGTGTCTATGATATACTGATCTCTTCCTCTTACAATAAAGTTTATGAGGAACAAGCATTGCCGCAGGGTGATTATTCCGTTGTTACTGAGTTTCTGACGGACAATAACATTTCGACAGCTTACGACCACACATTTTCGCTGTATCTGCCAAAGCGGTCTCAATTCCGCAGCCGGGTCAAATGGGAGTTTCCCGTGCTTGCCGTTTCGCTCAGCGACTACAACGCCATACGGGAAATGCTCGGCTATCCGCCGATTTCGCTCGCGCCCGGCACATTTACCACACAATGGCAGTCCATTGCCACGGACGACGAAAGAAACGCATTTCTGCAAAACCATCCGCACGTATCTACCGATATGGGCAGCCTGACGCTATCCGACGATGCATTCTATGAAATATCTGTCGGCGAACATATCTATAACCTGTACACGGATGTTATTTATGTATTTCCAGATGACGTCTGTAAAAACCTGCTTGGCGTAAAGCGGGAGCGCTACATTCAGACAGCACACGCACTTTCCTATGCAGACGCACAGGCAATGGAAACAGCTTTTTTACAGGCTTATCCTGACACAGCCCCATCCTCTGACAGCAGCGTTCAATACGACATCCGCCTGCAAACGATGGAAACCAATCGTATCCTTATGTCAAATTTTATACTGAAAGCAAGTATGATTTATGGAGCCATTGTACTGATGGTCATTTGCCTTACGATCCTTTCCTTACAGCAGCTTATGGATGCCTCCCAATACCAGTACCGCTTCTTTGTACTGCGCAGGTTAGGCGTTGAAGAACAAAACATCAAAAAGCTTATTTTAAAACAACTGGGTATGTGGTTCGGGCTGCCTGTCGCCCTCGCCTTACTGGTCTGCGTAATTGTGTCAGGCAGCTTTTTGCAGACAATCTCCGCGCAGATTGATGCTTATATCGGTGCAGAAACTCTGCTCACGCAGCTTGGCATTACCATCGGCATCCTGTTCCTGCTGCTGATCTGCTATTTTATCAGTACCTGGATCCTCTTTCGGCACTCGGTAAAGCCTGGCAGCATGTATCCCAGCATTCGAATATAATAAAAAAACCAGGACTTGGCAGCAGATGCCAGCTCCTGGTTTTTATAGCATGTTGATCTCCTCTCTATTTCTGAAATAAATCTGCATGAGTTCCTGTATCAACAAGCGTTAATGTCAATCTTTGTATTTTTCATCTAATGGAATTTGATGCAGCAGATCTTCTACAATCGAATCCAACAACACAATATTCAGTCCTCGCTTTCTGGCAAGCTTTAAAGATTTTTTAAACCTTCCGGAAAGAACTAAATCATACTTCATAAATCCAAGTCCTCCAGTGCCTCAGAAAAACTGCTGTACCTCTTTGTGTCTGGATCACGGCTTATCCTTTTCGCTTCTTCCATCGCTTCCACTACTTCTGGCTTAAGCCTTGGATATTTTACTTCAAAAGGTATTCCCTCATGCAAAACAACCTGTCTCAAAAACATATTGACTGCATCAGACAAGTTCAGCCCCAGTCCTTCCAGAAGGTCTACCGCCTTTTTTTTCGTCGCCTCATCGATCCGGATCTGTGTTGATACTGTTGCCATATAAGCCACCTCCTTTTGCCTAAAAATACCACAAATTGTTTACGTTGTCAATACAATTCCCCATTCCCTCCCTCATCTGGCAGTTGATACGATGGTAGTAACGATAAAAAATAACGATGCACATGTTCTGATACAGGACATGCATTGTTTATTGGGAGTCGAACCCTGAGGCTGTCCACGCCCCTGCCCATACGTACGGCACATTCTCTGCCGATGGAGATGCATCCACCCTGCCAGATTACCAGCTTTTTTATTTAACGCCAAGCTGTCTGCTTTTGTTTCATGTCAAAATTCCAACAGCTCTGTTGTCCAGTTCAGCTCCTGGATCAATTCATCCGTTTCACGCAGCTCCTTCGCCAGAAGATCTACTTTTTTGCGAACCTCTGCCACTGAAACGGTACTCTTAATCTTTATTTCCGAATGTGACAGGCGGCTGACCTTATCGCTTGCATGTTCTAAAAATTCCCGCATGATATCTGTCTTGCTTTTCAGGCAGTCCCGATGTGCCAAAAGCTCTGTAATGGTCTTTCCGTCACGCACTGTCCGGCTGTTTGTCAGATTAATCTCCGCAATCAGCCGCTCCAGCCTGCTAAAGGTACGTTCCATCTCCTCCAGCAAAGCCTCCGGCTGTTCACAAGGCTCTTCGCCTTCCTGTACCTTCGCATTCAGGTCTAACCGAGTGCTAAGATCTGACAGCCTTGCCTGCAAGTCTGCCCGCTCCGATAATGCTGATGCCAGTCTCATGTTTTCCATCTCCTTTTCTTCCTTTCGCTGCACGCCTGAAACCTGCTCCTGCCTGTAACAGCGGCCTGCTGCCTTACAGATATGTTTCAATCGTTCCCTGCCGTACCACGCGCTTTCCCAACAATGTCAATGCCTGTTTCGGACAGTTTTGTATACAGCGGTAGCACATCGTACACCTGCCGGATGCTGTCGCTTTGCCTTTCACCAGCTTCAGGTTGTCCATCGGGCACAATACTGTGCAGATCCCGCAGCCTACACAAGCCGCCGTATTTATTTTCAGTCCGTCAGAATAGTTTTTCACCTTGTGATAAAACCAGAGCCTCTGTCCCAGCAGCCCTGTCATATGGCTGATCCATCCCAGCCCGTCTTTCGGCGGACGCCCTGCCTTTAAAGCCCTTGCTGCCCTTTTTGCCTTTCCTGCCGCATGGGCAGCCAGCCTTTGGTTTGCTGCCACTGTCCGCTTTAGCACCTTTTCATCCGCAATGCTGTCCGGCATTTTTACATGAAGCCCGCCGGTAATCTCCGCGCCGTATTTTTCCAAGAGCCTTCCTAAAACGCCAGCGCCGTCACCGCTGAAAAGCCCCATTGTGGCGATGATAAATATTTTCTTTTGCTTCCACAGATTTTGGTTGCAAACAACAAAATCCCTGACAATTTTCGGTATATTGCTGAATTGCACCGGATAGCTGAATACGATTTCCTGGTTTCCTCTGATTGCCTCTGCCGCTCCTGCTTCTTCGATCGCAAAAAGCTCAGAATGCGGCTTTTTTCCCTTATCATACGCCTTTAAAAACACTTCCAGTATATATTTTGAATTGCCTGTACCGCTGAAATAAACGCCTGTCATTTGCTTCCTCTTACCCCAATTTAATAACACTTATTCTATCAGTTTTGCTGCCTTGTGTCAAATCCGTAGCTTGTCTCCTTAAAATACATAAAAAGCTCTCCAAACTTTAAAAGCAAGTCTGGAGAGTGTTGGTTAAGTCTTTTTGATATGGCAGGCGTTATTTTCTGCAACTCCTTATTTTTTCATTCCTGGCCGTCATTCTTATGTTCATTGCTGATCAATACGTGATAAACCGCTACCGCACACATTGCTGACACAGTAGCTGTCACTGTCGTATTTAAGCCAATGCCTTGCATATTACAAAACACATGTATTCCCAGTGAAATCATCAATACGATTGCTACCGCGGCAGCTCCTTTTAAAAAATGCTTCATAATTCATATATCCTCCTAAAATAGATTTATCGCAGAATAGTATAACAGAAAAACCACCCGTTCTCTCAAAAAAGTCATAAAACGCTGCATTTCGCAACTAAGTGCGCCTTTCTTTCAAAAATGAAAGCATTTATTCATCATTTTCGCTCAGCAGCGCTTGATACAAGCAAGCAAATACAGTATAATCATGGAAGTAAATCTCGAAAGGAGGGGCTTCTAGGTGCAATTTATGAAAATGCTGCTGCCCTTTTTTCAGCTTACCCTTGCCATTCGAAATGTGTGGCCGCAGCGTATGAGCCTGAAAGCGTTTCTCGCGCTTTATATGCTGCTGTTGCTTGCCGGGATGCCTGTAACGCTCCTATCCTGTATCCCATACGGCCTGTTTGGTATTCTGGCGGCAGCTTGTGTTTATGGATTGATTGCCTACCGAGACACCGCATCCCAGAATGTTTGTATGGGCATGATTGGATTTGTGCTTACAATCTTGACGGACAATTTGCTGTCAAATATGCTGCATCCGTTGACTTCCATGGATTTTTCAAATCAGCAGTATATTTCTTTCGGTGTCCGTCTTACTCGTATTGTGCTGTTTTATTATATTACGCTGGCCTGCGGCAGGCTGCTTAGAAAAATATTACGGCAAGGCAAAGGTATTTTTCGCCTGCATCAGGCATGGTATTTGATGGATGCCGTATTACTGCTCCTTATCACCATCTATCTGTTCGATGATGTGATTCCGGGGCAAAATGGCTCGATCGGCAAAATGATCTATAATAATGTCTTACATATTTCAGGTTATCTGCTTGTCATGCTTTTTTTGCTCCTGGCTATGCGCCGTTCCTATCTGGAGCAAATACAGACAGAGTCAAAGCAGAAATCCTTGCAGGATTTGCAGGACTACACGCACAATCTGGAATCTATGTATAACAGCCTGCGCTCCTTTAAGCATGATTACATTAACATTTTGCTCTCTATGTCTGGATATATTGAAAATCGCGATATCGACGCATTAAAGAATTTTTTTGAAGATAAAATCTTCCCCACGAAAAATCTGATTGACCAGGGAGATTACAAGCTGAATCAGCTCAGCAACATCGGTGTGCTGGAAATCAAAAGCCTGCTCTCTGCAAAAATGATTTACGCTCATGAATCAGGGATTGATGTCACGATCGATATTCCCGACAGAGTAGACGATTTTCTGATGGACACCGTAGACCTTGCCAGAATACTGGGAATCTTTTTAGACAATGCGATAGAAGCCACGCTGGAGGCTGAACAGCCGCAAATCGGCTTAAATATAATGCAGAATAACCCTGGTGTATCGATCATCATAGGCAACCGCTTTCAGGATAACGGCGTAATGCTGCACAAGCTGACGGAAAAGGGCTTTAGTACCAAGATCGGACACCAGGGAATTGGGCTTTCCAACGCTCAAAAGATCATTCGTTCGTATGACCATGTGCTGCTGGACACAACTATGCGAAGCGGTTATTTTATACAGCATATGGAGCTTACAGTTCCTTACTGCCAGAAAGGAGTGACATGATATGCTGGACATCTTTGTATGCGAAGATCACGACGCACAGCGGCAAACAATCGTGCAAATCATTCAAAATACCGTTCTCATCGAAGAACTGGACATGCAGCTTGTTTTAGATGCAGCAGACCCTTATGTGCTGCTGGAAAAGGTCAAGGCAAACCAGAACACAGGCATTTATTTTCTTGATATCGACTTAGGCAGCACCATGAACGGATTGAAGCTGGCACAGCAAATCAGGCTGTTTGACCCCCGTGGTTTCATCATATTTATCACCGCACATTCGGAGCTAAGCTACATGACCTTTCAGTATCGGGTGGAAGCAATGGACTTTGTATTAAAAGACAACCCTGCCGAAGCGAAAGTAAAAATCAGAGAATGCCTGCTGAATGCAATGGAACGCTATACGCTCCAGGCCAACAAGACACATAAGGCCTATACGATTGAAGCCAGCGGGCGAAAAATCTGCATAGATTATGAGGATATTCTCTTTTTTGAAACTTCCCGTAACATCCATAAAGTCATTCTCCATGCGAAAGACCGCCAAATTGAATTTTCCGGCACCATAAAAGAACTAACAAGCACCTTGGGCGATAACTTTGTGCGCTGCCATCGGTCATTTCTCGTGAATAAAAATAACATAAAAGAAGTAGATGCCAAAAACCGAATCATCTATTTTCCGAACGAAGAAACTTGCCTGATGTCCACACGCATGATGAAAGGACTCTGATTGCGAAGCTCAAATGCGGGGCGAGGTTTGCTGCTTTTTATAAGATTGGTGTAAATCCACGTATAAAAGCACCCATCCTGCACATACTACCTCCTGTATTAAGAAGTTATCCTAAAAGAAAGAGGTGCAAAGAGATGATTTTAACTGAAAAAGAAACTACCGCAATCAAGGATTTACAGACACAGGAGCAGAGCTGTATTGAAAAATACAACAGATACGGCAAAGAAGCAAAAGACAGTGTCTTAAAAGACCTGTTCCAAAACCTGGAAAAGGAAGAAAAAGAACATTACGAATCTTTGGGAAAAGTACTTTCCGGCAGCGTACCGACCTGCAACTGCAACGACTATAGCGGTAAAAACTACAGCCCGCAGGCAACCTACAGCGCATTGACAGACAACGAGGATAAGAAAAACGACTGCTTCCTTGCTACTGACTGCATCGGTACAGAAAAGATGGTTTCCTCTGAATATAACTCCAACGTATTTAAGTTCTCAGAGCCAAGCCTCCGCAAGCTGTTGGCAGACATCCAGATCGAAGAACAGAACCATGCTGAAATGCTGTATAAATATAAAACTGTAAACGGTATGGCATAACAAAAAACGCACAAAAAAGCACACAAAAAACAGAAACACACCGGAAAAGAAAAAGGACAGAAAAACTGTCCTTTTTCAGATTGTCACGATCCATTTTCAGGCACGCTGCCTGTGGATCCCCGGATGCCGCTTTAAGGCAAAAAACAGCAGGATTCCAGACACTGCGCCCAGAAACAAGAACGATTGCAGCATTGGCATATAATGATACGATTCCCCTGTCCAGATTTTGTAAAAGTCTTTGTTGATATACGTCACCGGCAGCAGCTTTGCCACAGCCTGCGCCCACGCCGGCAGGTCTTCATAGGAAATGCCCATCATGCCGCCCAGAATCATAAATGCAAAATACAGTATCATGCTGACACAGTAGGTCTTTCCAAAATTGCGGCAAATACAGGCAAGCCCATGGGCAAGTGCCAGGCAGATCATGCTGAATGCGAGCATACATAAAATATAAACGGCAAGCCCGTGCATCGTCGGGCGCTGCAATTCGGAAAGCAGGTATCCTGATGTAAAAAAGATCAGAAAGGCAAACAACAGGAAAAGCAACTGCGAAAGCGCACGGTTGCATAACTGCACACTCTTTTTTATGCCGAACAACTGCATCCGCTCCGGTATCCCCTTTGACAATTCCTGCGCATAGCTGACCGAATATCCCATAAGCAGGACTGCCATCGGGATCAGCGCACCCATCCCAAGATAAATCGAGGTCGTTACCATCGGCGCCCATTCCTCTCCCGGCACTTCAGCTAATGCTACTTTTGTGATTATAATTGCAAACATAATCGGCAGCCCAACCCCGAAAATATGTACATATGGATTGCCGATCACCTGGAGCAATTCATACTTCATCATAAAAGAGGTAATGATTTTATCTTTTTTACCCTGCATATCTGGCTTCCTCCTGTTTCTTTTCATATGCCTGCTTCGCATTGATATAAATACTTTCAATATCCTGATTGCTGCGCTTATAGTTTACATTGTGGCTGACCAGCCGCGCCGTAATTTTTTGCTCTTCATCTTTTGATGCAGCAGACAGTACGATCATATGCTCCGGCGAAGCCAGCTTTTTGCAGTCTGCCGTCAGCTCCTTATTTTTTTCACAGGCGTCAAGCACAATAACGGCTCTTTTGCAGTATTTGCAAAACAGCTCTTCTCTGTACCCAAAATCCACGACCCTGCCCCGATCCAGGATCAGCAGCTTATCCGCAAGCTGTTCCAGTTCTTCATAATAATGTGATACGATGCACAGGCTGGAATCTTTCCCGCGGTACCACTCCGCCAGTTTTTCCATAAGCTTTTGCCTTGTCTCAAAATCCAGGCCGGAAGTTACTTCATCATAAAATGTCAGCGGCGCATCCTGCATCAGGATCATAATAATTGTAAACCGCTGTTTCTGCCCGCCAGATAATTTGCTGTATCGTTTTTGCAGGCATTCGCCAAACTCAAAATAATCGATCAGTTCTTGCAGGCTTTTGTCTTTGGATATCCTTGTGCGCAAGACCGCTTCCATAATATATCTGACCGGCATATTGTCCGTATATTCATTAAACTGCATATGCGTCGCGATCTGGTGCGGCTTTAATGTGCTGTAAATGTTCCCCTGATATGGCACCAGCCCCAGAATACTTTTAATCATTGTACTTTTTCCGGCACCGTTCGAACCGATGATGCCAATGCGGTCTCCTGCTTCGATGCAAATAGGTGTGCGGATGTCTAACGCTGTAAATTTACCAAACTGTACCGTAAGATTTTCCATTTTGAGCAGCATAAACTGCCTCCTTTCTGTGTCGAACCGCCTGTGTATGTCTTTATTTTCACAGGCGGCCATCCTGTTCTTTCTTACAATATACTCTTTTGGTATGAAGTGCGTATGAAGATGCTGTGAATCTTTGCGTTGTTACTTCCACATGGCAAATGTAAGTGCTTTCTGTCTTACTCTGTCTATTTGCGAGCCATACACTTATTTATCCCTATAATGAGAACCACATTGGACAATCTTTATCGTATTATCTTCTATACGATAAACAATACGATTCGCATCGTCTATCCGTCGGCTCCAATAAGCTGCCAAATCACCACTTAACCTTTCCGGCTTACCTATTCCATCATATCCATTCCGGTCAATATCCTTCAATAACTGAAGAATACGCTTTAACGTCTTTTTATCCTGTTTCATCCAATATTCAAAATCTTCCCACGCCGCATCCGACCATGACTTAATCATCAAAATCCACCTCATGCACCGTACCCCCTGTAGCTTCCATTTGAGCCACCGAATTTCTGAGCCTGGTCATATTTTCCTGTGAATAAAACGGATCCACGGATACTTCAAATGGTATACGCTTTTCTCTCCCCAGTTTTTTTAGGTAAATGTTAATAGCGGTTGATAAAGACATCCCTATATCGGCACAAGCCTGTTCTGCCTTTTTCTTTACCTCATCTTCTATTCGTATACTAATTTGCGCCATTCTATCACCTCTCCTTATTTATTTTTCTTAGTATATTCTATATTATAGCATATGTAAAGCATTTTTCTATACACATATATTACTGTGAAAAAACCTTGCGCAAAAGATTACTTCCATATCCCATCTTGGCAAAATGTCCAGCATATGATAGACTGGACATAAATCCAATATTTCATAAGGAACAAACGATGAACATACGAAAAGCATCCATACAGGATCTTGGACAGCTTCTTTCGATCTACGCACATGCGCGGGAGCAAATGCGCGCAGCCGGAAATCCCGGACAATGGAAAGACAGCTATCCATCGTCCGATCTTGTAAAAAAAGATATTCAAAACGGCAGCAGCTATGTTGTCACAGAAAACGGCGAAATTTTTGCGGTTTTTGTGTTTATGATCGGAGACGACCCTACTTACGCCATAATCGAAAACGGGAGCTGGTTAAATGAAAACCCTTATGGCACGATCCACCGTCTCGCTGCCGACGGCAGAAAAAAAGGCATCTTCCGCTGCTGCCTGTCCTTTTGTGAAGCACGGACGGACAATATCCGGGCAGATACCCATGCCTGCAACCGTACGATGCAGCATCTTCTGGAAACGAACGGATTTCAAAAATGCGGGCGGATTTATGTTGCGGACAAGAGTCCCAGAATCGCTTATCAGAAAGTCGTCTGCAAGACAGCTTCTACGCCGTGATCCTGGTTGCGTATGCTAAGATCCATATGCATCATCCTGGCATAATACGCAGCAATATACAGCCCCAGCCCATGCGAACCGGTTTGCTGCTCTCCATGGACAAACGGCTCAAAAATATGCGGCAGCAGCTCCTTGGGGATCACCGTCCCTTCGTTGCGGATCACTAGCTTCTGCTGCGAGAGGGCCACCACGATGCTGCCGCCGCTAGGCGTATACGCAACGGCATTTGACAGCAGGTTGTCGATAATCCTTGCCAGGCTCCCTGCGTCTGCAAAGAAGGCTGCCTCCTGCTCCCCTTCTATGGAAATTTGCAGCCGTTTTTCCGCTGCCGCTAGACGGTAAGAGTCCGCCTGCGCCTGCACCAGCCCATATAGCTGCACCTTTTGAAAATCCGCTTTTTGGCGGCTTCGATTCAGTGACAAAATCTCCTCCACCATCCTGCGCATCGAAAGAAGCTGCTCTTTTACCTTTGGCAGATATTTGTCCCTATCGCAGTATTTGCCGATCTTTCCTATCATGCCGTCCAATAATAAAAGCGCCGCTGTAATCGGCGTCTTTAACTGATGCGAAGTAGCCCGCAGAAACATTTCCTGCCGTTCATTTTCTTCCAGCAGGCGCCTGTTGCTGTCCTGCAGCTTCTGGTATGCCGGCTGCACAATCCCGTTGGAATAGATCTGGGAAAACGCCAGCACAAGCAGCAATATGACAGCGCAAAGCATTGGTACGCTCTGCATCACAATCGGGCGTATTTCTTCCATCTGCGGCGTAATCACCGGAAGGACGGAAAACACGATCCCATCTTCCGTTTTTTCCACTGCAAGGTAATTTGTATATTTTTGGTTACGATCAGACACCGCAGACTCCAAGATCAACTCGTCCCCTGCCCCGATATGGATGCGGAAATCTTCTGCATAATGAAACCCCGTCTCGCCTTTTTCCTGTAGCACTTCGATCTGAACCGGCAGCCAGACTTTGTCTTCAAGCAAATCCGCCAGCTTATGCTGCCACCTGTCTACGCGTTCCCGAAGCTGCTTATCCGCAAAGCGGATTCCGCCTGCTTTTTCTTCCGGCTGCTGTACCCAGTCATCGATACTGAAGTTTTGCAGAAATTCCCGCACTTCGGCTGCCAGTGCCTGTATGTTAGGGTCAGTAGGAGTAATCCTTACGGATACCATTTTCGATATCAATTCCATATCCTTTTTTTCAAATGGGATTCTGATTGAGACACATGCGGTCGGATTTTTCACGCTGACATCGCTGTACGTTCCGGTTTCCATAAACGTCCGATGCTGTTTTTTTATCGCTTCCAGATTTTGCTCTTCTGTATAAGAAACATACAATGACGGCAGCATCCAGATCATATAGCTGATAAAAAACAGCAGCAAAGCGGCAGCAAGCAGAAGGCTGTAAAACAGGTTTTTTTGACTAAGGCTGAGCTTTTTCATAAATTCGCCTCCTGATCAAACTGGTAGCCGACGCCAATGACTGTTTTAATACAGGCAACCGGTAATTTTTTTCTCAGATTTTTTACATGCGCGTCAATAATCCGGTCGTTTCCGATATAATCTTCATTGAAAATGCGCAGGATCAACTGCTCCCTTGTAAACACCCGGTTCGGCTCTTCATACAGCACCTGCAGCAACAGGTATTCGCTTAACGTAAGCGGCAGCTTTGTCCCCTGATAATAGGCGCAATATGCTTCCTGCTGCAAAGTAAGCCCCCTTTGCTCTTTTGGCTCATTTTTGTGCGCGCCTGCGGCTGTCCGCCTAAGCACGGTCTCCATCCGCTTTAACAGAATAATCGGGGATACCGGCTTGATAATATAATCGTCTGCATAAAGGTTGAACGCCTGCACCTGCGTTTTTTCATCGTCTAAAGCAGTCAGCATAATGACAGCCATATCCGGCAGGCTGTCCCGAATATGCCGCAGCACTTCAAAGCCGTCGATCCCCGGCACCATAATATCCAGCACAGCGCCGTCAAATGTATGCTGCTCAAGCAGCTTTAACGCCTGGTCACCACGTTCGGCTGTCGTCACTTCATAGCCGGAGATTGCCATATATTCTTTCAGTACTTCGCGTATCGTAGGTTCGTCCTCCAAAAACAGGATGCGGTAGGATGTCTGTGCCTGCATCATAAATCCTTTCTGTCGTGATTGCGGCAGTCCCTGACGACTGCCTGCTGATAATCAGTGCCTTATTTAGAATAACACATTGATATGAATTTCGTATGAATTTTTAAAGATTATCTATACATACAGCATCCCCTAATACCTCCCGGCTTACGCAAACCGTCTGGTCTAACCTCGTACCCAGCGACCATTTTATAAGCGTAATGCATCGGTTCTCTATCTCGATCCCGGTAATCCCTGCCGGATGCACACAGCTTCCGGTATTAAAATACAAGGACTGCTCCGTCCCTGCCATCGGGCGGTGAGTATGCCCGGCGATCAGTATCACCTGCTGGCTGGAAGCCCATTCTGCCAGGCGCTTTTCCACAGACTCTTTTCTCGTATTATTTTTTGCCGCGCTCGTCGGGTCAGGCACGCCAAGCAGCTCCAGGTTTTTCCACAGATAACGCACCAAAAACCGATTTACTTTCCAAAACGTGCTGTTCATAATCTGTGCCTGATGCCCATGTGTCAGGAAAATATTCTTTTTATGCAGCGCATCCTTTAAAAAAATGCCAGGATAGCACAGATAGCCCAAATTTTTTCTGCAAAAACCGGCATCCTTCTTTACCATGTCATGATTGCCGTAAATCACATACAGCCTGCCTTCGCGCCCAAATTTTTCAAGCATCTCAAAGCTGTGCGGATGCATCTGGCGAATCCGTTCCATCGAACGGTTTTCCCACAGCTCGTCGCCGTCTCCAAGCTCCACATACGTAAATGCATATTTGTCATAATAACGCAGCGCCGCCAGATACAGCAATTCATTTTTCAGAAAATTATCATCTGCCCTGCCGTCGCCGCGATGGCAGTCGCTGAATATCATATATTTCGTATCCGCAGACAGCGGAAGTACAAGGGCATGTTCATAAGCTTTGGACATACGTGACTGAAAACTCATACAAAGAATACTTTCGATGATTTTTATTATTCTATGCAGCTTCTTTATCACCTGTGTGCAATCCCAAAACAAATTACCTGGTTTACTATTATGCCTGTGCCTTTTACCCCTGCATCTTGCTCCAAAAATCCACCGGCTCATCCTCCTGGAGCTTTGCCAGCATCCCTTTTTCCGCCAGCTTTTGCCAAATGGCGTCCAGCGTCTGCGTATCCTCTGCCGCGATTGTATGGTAATGGTAACCCGATGTCACGTTTTTGAGCAGGCTGGATTTCCCGGTTCTTATTTTCTCCATAAAATCCTGGATGTCCCTGCGCGATCGTATTTTCATCTCTCCGCAGACAATCCCGTATACTCTGTGGTAGATAAATACATCCCTGACAATCCCGCCCAGATCTACGATCATCGTCAGCTCTTCCTCTGTCTGCGCATCCGTATGCACGACTTTAAATACCCGGCGGGCTTCCTGCTTTGGATGCAGCATCAGATAGCCGCGGCTTGCCGATAAAATATCCGCCCCGTTTGCCCGCAGCAGCGCAATATCCTGCACAATCACCTGGCGGCTGACCTGAAGCTTTTGTGCTAATACCGCGCCGGAAATCGGCGTCCTGCTGTCTGTTAATAAGGAAAGCAGTTCGTTTCTCCGCTGTTCGCCATTCATCTGCATGGCCTCCTTTCTGCCTGTTTTCCTGCCTGATTTTTAATCGCAGCAGCAAAATGCATCCGCTTTAGACCGCATGTAAATTTTTGAGGGAAAGATCCAGAATCGGCGCCGAATGCGTCAGCGCACCGCTGGAAATATAATCTACGCCAAGATCCTTTAGCCCTGCAATCCGCTCTTTTGTAACATTGCCCGATATCTCTACCTCCGCCCTGCCTGCAATAAACGCAATCGCTTCTTTCATCTGGTCGTAGTCCATATTGTCCAGCATAATAATATCAGCGCCGGCAAGCACCGCTTCCTTTACCATCTCAAGCGTCTCTACCTCTACCTCGATCTTTCGTACAAAAGGCGCGTATTCCTTTGCCATCTCAACCGCTTTTTTGACGCTGCCGGCAGCTCCGATATGGTTGTCCTTGAGCAGCACCCCGTCTGTAAGATTATACCTGTGGTTATTTCCGCCGCCTGTACGGACTGCGTATTTTTCAAAAATCCGGTTATTCGGCGATGTCTTTCTTGTATCCAACAGCTTGATCTTTGTCCCTGCAAGCAGGCTTGCCGTCTCATGTGTATAAGTCGCAATCCCGCTCATCCGCTGCAAATAATTCAGCGCTGTGCGCTCCCCGCACAGCAGCGAACGGATATCTCCGCGTACAATCCCGATCCGCTGCCCGCATTTTACTGTGTCTCCGTCCTCTGCAAAAAACTCCGCCTGTGCCTGCGCATCCAGCAGCGTAAATACCCGCTCAAATACTTGCAGCCCGCAAATAATGCCGTCCTGCTTACAGATCAGGTCTGCTTCGCCTGCCTGCGCATGGGGCATGACACTGTTTGTCGATACGTCGTCGCTTGTAATGTCCTCCTGCAATGCGCTTAAAATCAACGGTTCTACATTTAATTTCATTGTTACCGGATCAAACATGGTTTTCAAATTCCTTTCTCTCTGTTTCTATTCGCCTGCTTTTTGTGCCGTCGATGCAGCCTGCCTCTGCACGCTGCGCCCGGCTTATTTCCTGTAATACCATAGCATTATTGTCTGCTGTGTATGCTGCGCTGTCCTGAAATGGTTCCAGATTCACGCATACCGGAAATTCCTTTCGGGAATGCATCGCTTTACCGGCGATATCCTCTGCCGCCCTTTTTGCAAATACCAGGCTCTCCAGCAAAGAATTGCTCGCTAGGCGGTTTTTGCCATGCACGCCGTTACATGCCGTCTCACCTATTGCATACAACTGCTGCATAGAGGTACGGCTGTCTGTATCGACCGCAATGCCGCCCATAAAGTAATGCTGTGCCGGCACGACCGGAATACATTCGTTTGCCACATCGTAGCCCATTGCTGCACAGTGCGCAACAATATTTGGAAAATGTGCTTCGAGCTCTTCTTTTGGAATGGTACGCAGGTCTTCCCAGACAAACGGCGTACCGTCTTTTTCCATCTGCGCCAAGATCGCTGCGGTCAGCTCGTCCCGCGGCAGCAGCTCATTGACAAACCGCTGCATATTTTTATCATACAGCTTTGCACCTTCCCCGCGTACGGATTCGGAGATCAAAAAGCTGCGTTCTTCTTTTCCTTCGGTATATAAAGTCGTCGGATGGATCTGGATATAGCTGATGTTTTTCAGGGCTACATGGTGCCGGAGCGCGGCTGCAACCGCATCTCCCGTCAGATGCCTGTAATTGGTGGAATGCGTATACAAACCGCCGATCCCGCCGCAGGCAAGTATGGTGTAAGCGGCCTGTATGACCGCTGTGCCTGCATCCGCCAGCTTTACCACCGCCCCCTCGCAGCGATTGTCCCTGCTGACAAGATCCAGCATCGTCGTATACTCCAACAGTTCAATATTCGGACGCCTTTTTGCCTGCTCCAGCAGCTTTTCCGTAATTTCTTTGCCCGTTATATCTTTATGAAACAAAATCCGCTTTCTGGAATGCGCACCCTCTCTCGTATAAGCAAAGCTTCCGTCCTCTTCCCGCTGAAAATCCACGCCGTACGCTACAAGCTCCTGAATCACCTGCCTGGAAGATCTTATCATAATCTCTACAGATGCCCTGTCGTTTTCATAATGCCCGGCACGCATCGTATCTTCAAAATAGCCCTCATAATCCGCCTCGTCCCGCAGCATACAGATGCCGCCCTGTGCAAGAAACGAATCGCTGCTTTCCAGATCTGATTTTGTAATTACAGTCACCTGCATTTGCTCCGGCAGATGGAGTGCGCAGTATAAGCCGCTGCATCCGCTTCCTACTATTAAAATATCGGTCTTCATAAAGATACCTTTCTCTTTCCTCTGGACTGTCTGCAACTTGTGCAATGATAGGGATTATTATAACATACTGCCTTACATCTGACAAGACAGATGTCTGTATAGACAGGTAGGTCTATTGACAGAATGCATCGCTTTTACTATAATCAATACCATCTTCATGAAAATCCAGCTTATAAAATCCAGCTTATGAAATCACAGAAAGGTAAACGGATGAATACTACAAGAGCAATCCAGGACGAGATCCTGAAATTGAAAAAAGAACATGACATCTTAATCCTCGCCCATGCATACCAGAGCCAGGATATATGCGAAATCGCCGATTATGTCGGAGATTCGTACGGGCTAAGCTTAAAAGCCCAGGCGGCGCGCCAGCGTACCATATTGCTTTGCGGCGTACGCTTTATGGCAGAGACTGTAAAAATACTGTCGCCGCAGAAAAAAGTACTGCTGAGCCATCCGCAGGCAGGCTGTCCGATGGCACAGCAGATCTCTGTAAACGACCTTGCCTCTCTAAAGGAAGCTTATCCCGGCTATACCGTCGCCGCTTACATCAACACGACCTCCGAGCTGAAAACGCTCTGCGACGTATGCGTAACCTCATCGTCCGCCGTCAAAATCATCCGCAGCCTGGAAAACAGAAATATCCTGTTTATCCCTGACTGCAACCTCGGTGCATGGATCGCCAGACAGGTTCCTGAAAAAAATATTCAACTGGTAAACGGCGGCTGCCCAGCGCACGCGTCCATTTCGACGGAACAGGCAAAACAGGCAAAAACTCTCCATCCAGACGCTAAGCTGCTCGTCCACCCGGAATGCCTGCCGGAAGTATCCAGCCTTGCCGATTATGCTGGCAGCACGACAGGGATTATCGATTACGCCAAAAGCAGTGCGGATACTTCTTTTATCATCGGTACAGAAAACAGCATTATCGAGCATCTGCAATTTGAATGTCCTGATAAACAGTTTTACCCACTGTCGCCGGACTGCATATGCAGCAATATGAAGCTGACAACGCTCATGGACGTCTGGCACTGTGTGCAGGGCACCGGCGGAGAAGAAATCCTGCTGCCGGCTGCTGTAATGGAACAGGCAAGACGGTGTATCGATACGATGCTGACGCTTGGTGGTTAACGCCCGCTATAAAAATAATAAATACGAAATAAAAAATAAAAGACAGCCTGTGCCAAGAAGGTGGCAGGCGGAAAAAGAGGTTCCTATGAAAACAGGATTTATCGGAGCCGGGCGCGTTGGATGTTCGATTGGAAAATATTTATCCGAATCAGGCATCCCGCTTGCCGGATACTATGACGCTGTACCGGAAGCTGCCTGTGACGCGGCCGCATTTACCGCTTCCAAAAGCTTTGCCAGCCTGGAAGCACTGGTTCAGGAAAGCAGCCTTGTTTTCCTCACAACGCCAGACAGTATGATCGAACGTACCTGGGAGGAAATACGCCCGCTTCCAATCGCAGGCAAACTGGTCTGCCATTGCAGCGGCGCACTGCCTTCGGACGCTTTTACTGGCATCCAAAATACCGGCGCAGCCGGCTGCTCCTTCCACCCGATGCTGCCGTTCCATGACCGCTATGCTTCTTACAGCCAGCTAAAACATGCTTTTTTTACCATCGAAGGCGATGACAAGGCTGTCCAGGCATTGTCAGCCTTATTTACAAAGCTCGGCAACACCGTCTGCCGCATCGAGGGTGCGTACAAGCCAACCTACCACGCAGCCGCAAGCATCCTCAGCAACCAGGTCATCGCCGTCCTGGACACCGGATACCGGCTGCTGGAAGAATGCGGATTTTCACGAGAAGCCGCCATAGACGCTACAAAGGAACTGGTGCGCCAAAATATCGAAAACGTGCTGGCGCATGACTGTGTCCAGGCACTGACCGGGCCAATCGACCGCTGCGATCTAACGACCGTCCAAAAACACCTGGACTGCCTGCATGAAGAAGACCTGCGGATGTATCAGGTGCTTGGGAGCAAGCTGCTAAAGCTTGCCGAAAAGAAAAATCCCGGACAAGACTACGCAGCGCTGCATAAACTGCTGCAACACGCTGCTGCAAACACAGAATATCAATCTACCGGCGCATCCCAAACGTAACCAAGCCCGCGTATATTTTTAATGTACACCGGCTTCGCAGGCTGCTCCTCGATCTTCTCCCGCAGCCTGCGGATATTGACCGCAAGCGTATTTTCATCTACAAACTCCCCTTCCATGTCAAATACATGCTCCAGGATCTGCCGCTTGGTTAAGATCTGCTTCGGATGCTCTAAAAACAGGTTCAGCAGCTTCCATTCCTTTTTCGAAAGCGATACATCCGCACCGTTTACTTTCAGCTTCATTTCTTTTTGGCTCACACAAAGGCTCCCGGAAACCAGTATGCCGCCCTCATCCTTTGCGCTGCGCCTGAAATATGCCTGGATTTTCAGCAGCAGCACAGACAGGCTAAACGGCTTGGTAATATAATCATCCGCACCAGCCTCATATCCTAATACCTGATCCATCTCCTGCCCAAACGCCGTCAGGCAGACGGTATATACATCCCGTCGCCCTTTCAGCCATCTGATAAAATCCAGCCCGCTGCCGTCCGGCAGCCTGAGATCACAGATCATAAAGTCCGGCTGAAACGGAAGGATCCGCATTCTCGCTTCCGCAACCGTCTTACAGGAACAGACCTGATGCCCCTCTTTTTCCAGAGAAAAGGAGATTCCTCTGTTCACGCTGTCCTCGTCTTCCAGAATACCTATTTTTCCCATTTCCATCCCTTCCCGTCCCTGCCCGCAAGTGCCGGTTCGTCTGCTATCCTGCTTTGCTACCGCATCTTGTACAATCCCGCATAAATTCCATTTCGCTGCATCAGCTCCTCATGCGTTCCCTGCTCTTCTATTCCCTGCTCAGTCAGCACAAGGATCTGCTTTGCATTGCGGATCGTAGTCAGCCTGTGTGCAATCACAAACGTCGTGCGGTTTGCCGCCAGCTTTTCCAAAGATTCCTGTACCACCTTTTCACTCTCATTATCCAGAGCAGATGTCGCCTCGTCAAAAATCAGGATCGGCGGGTTTTTCAAAAATACCCTTGCAATCGACAGCCTTTGCTTCTGCCCGCCGGACAGCTTGACGCCCCGCTGGCCGATATCGGTATCATAGCCCTGCGGCAGCTCCATAATAAAGTCATGTGCATTCGCATTTTTTGCCGCTTCCATCACCTGTTCCATGCTGGCTCCCGGCTTGCCGTATGCAATATTATCATATACAGAGCCGGCAAACAAATACACATCCTGCTGCACCATGCCGATGTTGTCGCGCAGGCTCTTGATCTGTATGTTTTTGATATCCTTCCCGTCGACTGTAATCCGCCCTGCGGTCGCTTCATAAAACCTTGGGATCAGGCTGCACAGCGTACTCTTTCCGATTCCCGAAGGCCCTACCAGCGCCACATATTCCCCCGCCGGCACCTTCAAGTTAATATGCCGCAGCACCGCATCGTTTTCCTTCGAATAGCAAAACGACACATCCTCAAAGCTGATATCTCCGCGCACCTGCTCCAGCTTTACCGCATCCGGCGCATCCTCGATCTCCGGCAGGATATCCAGCATCTGGATAAACCGTTCATAACCGGAATACCCATTTTGAAACTGCTCGGTAAAATCGATCAGCGTTCTTACCGGATCTGTAAACACATTGATATAGAGCAAAAACGTCACCAGGTCTGTCACGCTGACAACGCCCCTCGTTACCAATAATCCGCCGAAAAGAATGACCAGCACCTGAATCAGCGTCGTAAACGCAGTCAGCCCCGAGTGATACTGCCCCATATAAAAATAACTGTTTTTCTTTGCAGCCAAAAAACCGTCATTGCCCGATTTAAACTTTTCATTCTCCATCTCTTCGTTTGCAAACGATTTTACGACACGGATTCCAGACAGATTGTCTTCGATCTGGCTGTTGATCTCCGCGATCTTTTCCCGGTTTTTCCGGTAGGCGCGCTTCATCCGCCTGTTGCAGAAATAAGCAAATACAAGCATCACCGGAACAAGGGCAAACGCAGCAAGTACGAGATACGGATTGATCGACAGCAAAATAAAAAACGCGCCGATAATCTTTATAAACGAAATCGCAATGTTTTCCGGCCCATGGTGCAGCAGCTCCGTAATATCAAACAAATCGCTCGTCACACGTGACATGAGCTGCCCGACCTTTTGCTCGTCATAAAAGGAAAAGGACATCTTCTGATAATGGCCAAAGATCTCCGCCCGCATATCATACTCAATCCTTGCACCCATGACGTGCCCATAAGTCGTAATGTAATAATTGCTGTACCACTGCACAAGCACCAGCACGGCAAGCATAACGCCCAGCCTTAAAAGCATCCCCTGCGCCTTTTGCATCTGCATACTGACAATCGCAGATGTCACATACCGCACGACCAAAGGGATCACAAGCGTCACTGCCGCAGAGACAAACGCAAAAAACATATCTGTCCAAAAGACCCGCTGATACGGCTTATAATACGCGGCAAGCCTGCGCAGGACACCTGCCTTTGAAACTGCTTTTGAATTTTGATTCATTGTGTAGATCTCCCTTCTGAATTTTCCTTAGTATCATACCATATCATCCATAATTCGCAAGCAGTTTCAACGTTTCCTTTCAAAAAAATCCAAAGCACGCAAAGCTCATGCGTCTTTTTCAAAAAACACGCAGATCCGCAGCACCCCATCCTCATATTCCGCATCGATCGTACCGCCCATTCCCTCCGCCAGCGTCCGTGCAATCGAAAGCCCCAGCCCTGTCGAGCTGCGCCCGCTTTCTACCGTATAAAAGCGGTCAAACAAATGCCCCACACTGACCGGGTCTAACCGATGCGCCTGATTGGAAAAGCAGATCCTGCCTGCGGCATCCATACTTACCTGCAAATCTCCATCGCTGTATTTTAACGCGTTTCCAATAATATTCGAAAAAATCCTGGACAATGCCTGCCTGTTCAGATTGCGGACGACTGTCTGCTCACAAATACGGATCTTCGGCGTAAGCCCCGCTTTTTGTATCGCACCGTAATATCCTGCCAGGCTTTCCTCCAGCACCGCATTAACAGACACCTCCTCTTTCTGTACAGATACATCCACAGACAAAATCACCGAATAACGAAACATTTCCTCAGACAGCGCTTTTAGCACATCGGCGCGGTTTTTCAAAATCGCAACATACTGCGCAGCCGCTTCGGACATCTCCTCTCCTTCCAGCAGGCTCAGATAACCATAGACTGCTGTCAGCGGCGTACGCAGGTCATGCGAGATATGCGTGACCGCTGTTTTCAATTCCTGGTCTCCTCTTGTATACAAGATCTGTTTCTGGCGAAGCAGCTTTAGCTGCCGGTCTAAATCGGCAGCTAAAGCACGGATCTTCGGATCATAGCTTGCGGTATCGATCCCGATATTTGTCTCTGTCTCCATACGCTCCCCAATCTGTCTGCGTATCTCCTCCAAATCCCTGCCGATCCAATGAAGCCGAAGCAGCAGGAAAACGACCGCTGCAAGCAGCAATGCCGCAATGACCAAAAGCATGTTATTTGATATCCTTTCTTTGAAACAGGAAGATCCCTATTCCGTTCGTTCCTATAGAAATCACGGCAGAATAAACGCAAAGCAGCACAGCATTCATTTCTTTCTGCTCCGCAGCATTGGCTAGCTGCAAATTCTGTCCGCCCGGCAAAAAATCAAACAAAAACTGGTAGATGATACGCTTCGTTCCCGTGATATAATTCGGATTCGGCATCAATCCGGTTTTTTCCCATATACTACCATCCGCATTCATAATATAATCGTTTACCATCTCAGGCGCTTTTAACATTTGCGACATCACCGACGCAGCAACCAAAAGCATAAATGCCAGCAATACATTCACCATTGCCGCATGAGACTTGCTTGTAACCAGCATGGAAAACATATGAAAGACGGACACGTAGGAAACACATAAAAACACCAGCACCACGAATGTTTTGAAAAAAGAGCCTGCTTCTATTTTCGGTGCCCCGACAAGCAGGCCGCCTACCGCAAGCACCGCCAATATGGCTGCCGCCGCTTGTGTGATACTTGCAGCCAGACAGCTTACCCAGCCAGAAAGATAAATACTGGCACGCGGCTGCCCGATCATCAGTTTATTGCGGATCGTCCCTTCATCATATTCGGTGCCTGTAAATAAGCTGCTACAGACAGCAATCAGAATGCCAATCAGCACGCAGCTTTGAAACAGGCATTCCCCAAATTGTTCATCCAATGGAAGCGTATATCTTTTCGAACGTAAATAAATATCGAAAAACAGCCATTCCCCAAAGAGCGCCAACGAAACCATCCCACCCCAAAATACTTTTGTTTTCAGCATCCGGGTAATATTTGCACGCAGTAGTCTACGCATAGCTGCCACCTCCAATCAGACGGATATAATAGCTCTCAAGGCTTTCCTCCCTCTCAAAAATACGGAGCACCTCACACTGTCGGCGTGCAAGCCGCATGACCAGCTCTGTCACAGCCACTGTCCCGTAAATATCTGCCTGTGTATCCGAACGCACCGCATATTCCAGCCCAAGCTCATCCAGTACAAGCGCCAGTATCTTCGTACTTGTTACCTCGACACGAATACATTTCCTGCAAGCCGCTTCCAGATCCTGCGCAGAAAGCTCCTTTACCATATGCCCATGGTCGATAAATCCATAATGCGTGGCAAGGCGGGAAAGCTCATCTAAAATATGGCTGGAGATCAGCACCGTGATCTGCCGCTCCTGGTTTAACCTTAAGATCAGTTCCCGCATCTGTATAATTCCCTGCGGGTCTAATCCGTTCACCGGCTCATCCAGCACAAGAAAATCCGGATCCCCAGCCAGTGCAACTGCGATCCCAAGCCTTTGGCGCATCCCAAGCGAAAAGTTCTTTACTTTCTTTTTCCCGGTATCCGACAGGCCGACAAGCTCTAGCAGCTCGTCGATCCCGTCAAACGAAGGCCTGCCCAAAACCATGTACTGCTGCCGCAGATTATCCTGCGCAGAAAGCTGCTGGTAAATCGACGGCGTCTCAACAACCGCTCCCATTCTCCTGCGTTCCCTGGCAATCCCCTTTGTACCGCTTCCTTTCCCATACAAATCATACGTTCCCCCGGTCGGACGCTGCAATCCGCAGACCAGACGAATCAGTGTCGTCTTTCCCGCACCGTTTTTCCCTACAAATCCATAAATCGCCCCTTTCGGCACATGCATTGACAGTCCGTCCAATGCTTTAAAATGCCCATACTGTTTTGAAAGCGCATCTGTTGTAAGCACATATTCCATTTTGAACCTCCATCTTTGTTTTCTTTGTGTTTTCTTTATATTTTCTTATGGAGGCATTTTAATCTGTAACTGTTAAGAAACCTGTTAAGAAAATCATTAAGATTTCCTTAAGGATCCTGTTTTTTCCTTTGCTAATTTTCAATTCTATGTTGTGCTGTGGTATGATAAAGCCTACAAACCTCATACCAGGAAAGGAGCAGCTTTTATGCCTCATGCTTACGCTTTAAGCTTAAACCCAATCCCCCAGACAGCTTCAATAAAATCCGCGCCGCTTGCTTCCCGCAGCTTTTTCCGCAGATGGCTGATATGGACATTTAAGGAATTTTCCGTACAATCCGGCGTATCCCGGCTGATGCGCTCCAACAGCACGCTGCGTGTCACCACCTGGTCGGGATTTTGCATCAGCAGCTTTAATATGGCAAATTCCGTCCTTGTAACTTTTACAGGTATTTTGCCCACCCACAGCTCATGCGTAGCGGCATCCATTTCGATCTCCTTGTAACGGAGCACCTGTCTTTCCCCCGCAAGCTGCCGCCTGCGGAACTGGACGGTGATACGCGCCAAAAGCTCCTGGATGTCAAACGGCTTTGTCAGATAATCACAGGCTCCGCTTAACAGCAGATTCACCTTATCCGAGACATCTGCTTTTGCACTGATCACAATAATCGGCACATTGCCCGCCTTCTCCAGCACCTCTTCCCCCGAAAGCCCCGGCAGCATCAGGTCAAGCAGCAGCAAATCCGGCTTTTTCCGCTCCAGCAGCATCACTGCCTCGGTTCCCGAATAGGCGCGCAGCGTAGCATATCCTTCCTTGTTCAGCACCTTTTCCAGCATATCGCCTATATATGTATCATCATCAATAATCGCTATCGTTTCCATGACATCCTATGCCCCTTCCCTGTTTCGTTCTACGCTACTCTATCGCAATCCGGCTGTTTACTCCGCCGTCCTTTTCCCGGCATTTTGTCACAATGATCTTTCGTTCGATCTGCTCTTTTAATTCCGAGACATGGGAAATCACACCCACAAGCCGGTTTCCCTCTGTCAGCCGCACCAGCGCCTTCATTGCCTGCGAAAGCGCTTCTTCATCCAGCGAGCCAAACCCTTCGTCTACAAACATGGAATCCATCTGAATCCCGCCGGCATAAGACTGGATCTCATCAGACAGCCCCAGCGCCAGCGCCAGAGACGCTTCAAATGTCTCTCCGCCGGACAGTGTTTTGACACTGCGCTGCGTCGCATTATAATGGTCAATCACACACAGCTCCAACCCGACTTTTCCTTTCAGGCTGCCGCTGTCCTCCTCGCGCTTTAGCTCATACTGTCCGCTGCTCATCGTCATCAGCCGCAGATTGGCACGCCTTAAAATGCGGTCAAAATACGCCATCTGAACGTACGTTTCCAGTTCAATCTTCGGCTTTCCGTTCAGCGAACCGTTTGCAGTCTCTGACAGTGCGTGCACCCATATATACGTTTCTTCCACCGAGGCAATATCCGCCTGTTTTTCTTTTACTTTCCGGTAAATATCCCTGTTTACCGAATAGGCATGGTTTTTCTCATCCCTGCGTACACGCAGCCTTGCCTTTTCCTGCAATAGCTGTTCTTTTCTTTCCAGCACCGCAGCTTCCTGCATATCCGCTGCCTCTCCGGCATCGTTTAGCTGGCTCTTAATCGTTTCAATCGCTGCCAGCAGCCGTTCCGTTTTCGTCTGACAGCCCGTATACTGCTGCTGCGCCTTATCCAGCGTTTCTTCCAGCGTTTTTTTCCTTATTGTAAGCGCCTTAATCTGTGCTTGTGCCTGCTCCTTTTGTTCCGTTCCCAACTGCTGCAAGAAATTTTCTATTTTTTCTGCCCTTGCCTGTATCTGCGCCTTTTTTCGCTCCAATAAGACTTCCGTTTGCTGGATTTGGTCTGCAAGAAGCCGAAGCTGCTTTTGCAGTTCGGGGATTTGTGTTTCCAGCAGTTGTTTTCTCGCCAGCTTTTTCTCAGTGTCCGAAATCTGATTGACAAGCTGCTCCAGCTCCCCTGCCGCTTCCGCCAACGCTTTTTCCGCCTGTTCCGTCAGCGCTTTTTCTGCTGCGTCCTGCTGTAACTGTCCCAGCGTTTGCCGCAACTGCTTCTTTTTTTCTTCCCGCCTGTTTTTTACAACCTCCAGCTCCTTTTCCAGTTCCAAAAGCTGCTCCTGCCTGGATGCCAAACGCTGCTCTTTTTCCTGCTTCTGGGATTCCAATAAAGCTCGTTTGCTGATGTTCGCCTTGATGGCCTCGATATACTGCAAGGACGCCTGCTTAGATTCCTGCATCCTCCGCAGGCATTGATCCAGGCTTTCAGGCAGCGCTTGTTTCTGCGGCAACTGCAAGGCTGCTTGAGCATCCTCCAGGATCTTTGCTGCTTTTAGCAGGTCTAGTGAAACCTGTTTTTGCAGCGCCTTTTCCTGCCCGCTTATGGCGGCAAGCTGTTCCTGCATGTCCGCAGCCTGCTGGTTCAGCCGCTGCTTTTCCGCCTCTGCTCCCTCCGCCTGCTTTTCCAATTCATCCAGCCGCTTTTTGTCTGCCTGCGCCTGGCGCAGTTGCTCCTCATATTGATCCAATAGCTGCTGCAAATAAGCTTGTATCTGCGCTGTGTTTCCTGTAAGCTGTTCCGGGAGCGCAAGCTGGCTGATACTTTGCGCAAACTGCCTGCCTTTTTCCTCCAGTTTTCCGTTTACTGCCGCTGCCTCCTGGCTTTTTTGCTGCAAAGACTGGTTCTGTTTTTTCAGCTCTGCTTCGTTGTCAGCTAACAGCCCATCCAACTCTTCTTTTCGTATTTTTTGCTGCTGTGCCGCTTTTACTGCTGCTTTCAGCTCTTTTTCCGCTGCCTTTAGCTGCCGCTGTTTTTCCAAAAGCTGATCCTGCCACTCTTTTTGCGTCTCTTTATTGTTCCCGAATAACACCTCCGCCAGTTCTTCCGCCGACTGCCTTTGTTCTGCAAGTCGCTCAGCCAGATGCCCAGCCTGTACGCTCAGTCGTTCTGTCTTTGTGTGCAGCAGGTCAAGCTGTTCTTTTTCCCGCTCCAGCTCCTCCCTTTTCGGTACGGTATCCGGCACCCTGGCAAGCAGCGGATGATGCTCGGAACCGCAGACCGGACAATGCTCTCCTTCTTTTAGCCCGCGTGCCAAAATCCCCGCCTGGGCATCCAAAAAACACTGTTCCATCTCACGGTAGCGGGCTGCTGCCTGCTCTTTTTCCTGCGCCGCTTTGCGGTATGCTTCCTGGGCAGCCAGCAGCTCTTCCTGCCGCTTTGCGGACAGCTCCAACTGCCTTGAAAGCTCTGCATGAACCTTTTTTTGCTCTGAGAGCTCTTTGTTCTGCTGCTCCAGCTTGAAAAGCAGCGCATCTGCATCCTTTGCCTGTTCCCATTCATCTTTCCATCGTTCCAGTTGCTTTTGCTGCTGTTCAAACTGCGCAAGCATCTGTACATAGGCATTTTTTTGCCGCTCGGCTTCTTGTTCCAGGACAGCAATACTGTTTGCCTGCTCCTGAAACATCTGAAGGTTGAACGCTGCTTCTTTTGCTCTCTCGCCAGCCTGCACCTTCCGTTCGCCTGCATTTTTTAACTGCTCCAGTTCTTCGCTTCGCCTGTCCGCCGCCTGCTCCATCCTTGCCTTTCGCCTGGCAAGCTCTTCCTGCGCTTTCTTTATCTGCGCCGTTTCCTTTGCAGCCGCTTGCTGCTCCTCTTGCTCTCTTGACAACACACCTTGCTGCTCTTCCAGTTTTTGCTTGAGCTCCTGCGCCTGTAAGAGCAGATTGTCCTCGCCTTCCAGCCGGCGGATCTGTTCCAAAAGCTCCTGCACCTGTTCTGCAATCTGCGCTGCCTGTTTTGTCTCAACTGCGATCTGTTCTGTCGTTTTTTGTTCTTTCTGCACTTCTGCCAGCAGCTCCTCCCGCTGCTGGCGGATGCTGTTCAGGCTGCGTACAGTATCCGCTTTTTGACGCTCCAAGCGCTCCTTTTCTTCCCCGGCAGCCGAAAGCCCCTGCAGCTTTTGCGTATACGCCTGCAACTGCTGGTCCAACTGCTGCCTGCGTGCGCCCAGCTCTTCTCTAAGCCCGTTTTCTTTTTCCATCGTCTGTGTATCCGCCTGCTGCGCGTCTTTTTCTGCCTGCAAGCTGTCAAACAAAAGCAAATGATCCTGCTGTTCTTTTATTTTCAGTGCAAGCGGCGCACATTCCTGTGCCTCCTGCTGCGCCTTTTGCAGACGTTCTTTTGCAAGCGCAAGCTCCGGCTGCTGCTCTTTTAGCGCCAGCTCATTTGCCGCCAGTTTTTCCCGCTGCTCTTTTATTTTATGGATATTGCCGATCAACTGGTCTTCTTTTTGGATCTGCGCTTCCAGCTTTTCCGTTTTTTCATCCAAGGCTGCGACCGCAGCCTGCTCCTCTATGCACATCTGCTCCAACACATCCAAGCCCTCGGCAATCCTGCCGTCAAATTTTCCCTCGCTGAGCTTTTGCATCCGCTCTGCCGCCGGCGTATCATCCCCGCAAAGAATGCTTTCCATATATTGGTTGATGCTGCGTTTTAATTCCTCATACGCACGCCGTTTATCCCCCTCTGCCGCTTTGAGCTGCTCCTGCAAATTTTTGTACATGCCCGTCTTAAAAATCTGGCGGAAGATCCCGATCCGTTCCTCTGTCCCCGCCAGCAAAAGCTTCTGAAAATCTCCCTGCGCAATCATCGCGATCTGCGCAAACTGCCTGCGGTCAAGCCCGATCAGCTCTGTTACTGCCTTTGTAACCTCCTTCGCTTTTGTCACAGGCGCGCGTCCGTCCGTTTCTGGATAAGTAAGCTCCGCTTCCGCCCTTTGCAGCGTATATCCCGTCCCCCTGCCCTTTGGGCGCATATATTCAGGATTGCGCCTTACCGTATAACGCTTTCCCCGATAATCAAACGTTAGCTTTACATAAGTCGGCACATCCTCCTTTGCATATTTGCTGCGAAACATCTCCGCCCTGCGCACCTCGCCGCTGGCTTCCCCGTACAGTGCAAACGAGATCGCGTCAAAGATCGTCGTCTTGCCGGCTCCCGTATCTCCGGTAATCAGGTATAAGCCCTGGGCGCCGAATTGTTCAAAATCAATCTCCGTCTCACCCGCATACGGCCCAAAGGCGCTTAACAATAGTCTTACAGGTTTCATAGTGTTCTCCCTTATCTTATATAGTCCTTTACCGTAGTTCCTCTAAAAGCGTTCTGACAAATTCTGTCTGCTCCCGGCTCATCGGCTGGTTATTTTGCAGCTCGTAAAATTCCGCAAACAATTCCAGCTCTGACTTTTGCTGCACGCCCTCTGTCATTTCCACCGCCTGGTTTTGCTTTGTCCTGCTGTTGTCATAGGCCAACTGCATCAGATTCGGGTAAATGACACGCAGCTTTGCCAATCCGTCCGGCACGTCCTCCTCATCGGTCAGTGTGATCTGCAAATAATCCTCTGTGCTGCTGTTTTGATAATACGAACGCGCCGTCACTTCCAGATACGTCCCCCGTATTTTGCGCATATCATGCAGCGGCACAAGCGGAACGGTATCCAGCATCACCTGTCCCTTTTCCCTGCATTCGATCACGACTACCGCTTTCACCTGATCTGCTTCCGAAAACGAATATTTCAGCGGCGTCCCGCAGTAGCGCACCGTCTCCCGCTTCACTGCCTGCGGGCTGTGGATATGCCCCAATGCCACATAATCAAATGCATCAAATACTTCTGCATCCACATTGTCCAGCCCGCCAACCGCTACCTCCTCGGAATCGCATCTGCCCGCGCCGGTCACGAACTGGTGCGCAACTAAAAGATTACGCTTTTGGGGATCTATCTCCATCCTGGCAACCGCTGTCTTTACTGCATCATGATAGCTTTCCGGCAGCGCCATTTCCCTGTTTGCGCCATGCTCTTTCCTGGCTTCCTTTTCCAAAACATGGCGCACGACGGCAGGCTTGATAAAGGGCAGCAAATGCAGATACAGCTCCCCGTATTCATCTGTCAAAGCAATCTTTGCAGCCGCCCCGTCATAAACCGGAGATACATACACGCCCCTTCCGCTCATAAGCTGTGCGCCGAACGCAATCCGCTCCGGCGAATCATGATTGCCGCTGACTGCAAACACTTTGACCTGCCGGTCGGCAAGCCTTGTTAAAAACTGGTCAAATACTTTTACGGCTTCGGCAGGCGGGACAGGTTTGTCATAAATATCACCCGCAATGATCACGCCGTCCACCTGCTTTTCCTGTGCGATTTCCAATATCTGATTTAAAATGTAAATCTGATCATCCAGCATCGAAAATTCATTGATCCTTTTTCCGAGATGAAGATCTGAGATGTGTAAAAATTTCATAGTTTTCCTCTTTCTGCAAATAAAATGTTAACCTGGAATCGTTGCTAAAAAAACTTCCGGGGATATTGCAGGAACTTCTGATCCAATAAAATCTGCTTCATTTCTTGTAAGAATATATTTGGCACATACACTTTTCGCACATCTGTCCTGTAAGCAATCCTCAAAGTCTTTAAACTCTGCCATTTCAATCGCTTTTAGCACCTCTTCATGCTTCACACTGATTACTTTCAGAAACCCACACAAATCAACAAGCCACTTTCTTCGCTTTTGTTCTGGTATTTTCCTCATAATATACCACAGATTCGGAATGGAATGAAAAGCAATATAACCAGATAATTCTCCATTGGCACACATAGCGATAATCTTTGATGATGCATGAAAAAATGGCTCTCTTGTAATTAAAAAATCAATAATCACATTCGTATCAATTAATATGTTCATATCTTGATTTTTTTGCCTCCTCCAATTCATATTCTGGATCAAAATTATTTGGCAAATATTGCTTAATTTCTGATCTTGCAGCATCTAATCGCTTAAAAGCCTGCATCCCTGCATCTTCCTCCTTTGAATCATCAGCATCCTGAAGCATCCATCTTTGCATAATTTCTATTAAAAAACTTATATTTTCATCTGACAGCCTGCTTATCAAATGCACTGCCTGTTGTTGTAATTCTGACATAATTTCTAATCTCCTTTCTGTTTCGTGATAATTGCTCAAACGTAAACAACACCCACACAGCAATCTAACCACGCCTGCTTTGTACTTACTATATCCTCATCTAAATATACTCGATCTGCCTTCATTGCGCAACTTTATTTTCCCGCGCTTTGCAGCCGTTTCTTCTATATGCCATAGCTAAAAAAGTATGCTCCATCGGATATCCACATCCCATGAAGCATACTTCCTGTCATCTGTTTCTTTTCTTCATCCGCCAATCCGCCAACTCATACACGGGTTCCTCTGTCAGTCAGAACCGCTTTGCTCTCCATTCGGGCCAAGCAATTTTATGAAATCGGCGTTGCAAGCGCTTCTTCATACCTCTTTAACGCTTCCTGATACACATTATGCGGGACTGCAAAACGATTGCCCGCTTCCGTGATCCTGTCATTTCTGACCTCACATTTTGTTCCGTTAACCTGAAATGTCCTGTCTGTATCGACTCCCAATTCACGAAGCAGACACAACAGCATCGGTGTGGTTTCCTGATCGATCTTATCAGGCATCCACTGCTTGCCGGCAAAGCGGATAAACGCGTCCAGCCCATATGCCAACTGTCTCGCCTTATGGTCCTGCTCCTTGCTGCCGCTTCCCAGCCCATCAATTCTGATGTGGCCTTCTTCTACTTTCAGGCTGTAACCGTTTCCCAGGTCAATTACATCTCCTACGGCGAACTGGATACTGTTGTCGGACATCCCATAAGCCCGTGATTGCAGTGTTTGATACAACGCACTGCTTACTTCCGCCGCATCAATATACGTAAATACATTCATATCATAAGCTTTAAATACGTTTTCTCCATTCACTGAAAACTGAGTCGTTACCGCATCCTCAATATTGCAGGTAATTTCATATTCATCTCCATCCTGCCCATGAAAAATGTCTTTGATCCCCTTATGCCCGGATTGAAAAAACATCAGCATCGCGTTCAGGTCACTTTTTTTCCTCTTGTCAAATCCATTCAAGGTACTCGCCGGATTGTCTGTGAGATCACCGTTAAAATAATCCACGAAATCATCTGCGGAGCCATCTTTGGTGGATAATTTGCCTGTTTTGGCATTATAAATATAAGTACTGCTGCTGCCTGTGCCATTTACCTGCATATGATCGTTCCCTTCCTTTCTGTTTTTTCAGCGTTTCGCTGCTTTTTGTAATGTTTCTCATCCCTGCTGTTTAAAACTTTCCTCCTTTCTTGCAAGCTCGTATCACCCGTAATGGCAAAGCATACAAACACCAGCCATTACTTGACTGTTATTTTATCATAATTGTACCATTCAGGCAATATAAATTCAAATTTCCACCCCTTCTCCCCCAAAGTATGATATAATACAAGTTACGTGTTTGAATATTCATTCCCGAATCGAAAAAGAAAGGACACTTTACAAAATGGAAAGAGAAAAACTAGGATCGCGCATGGGATTTATTTTATTATCCGCAGGCTGCGCAATCGGAATCGGCAATGTATGGCGCTTCCCTTATGTCGCGGGAGCCTACGGCGGAGGGGCATTTGTGCTTTGTTACCTGTTTTTCCTCGTTATTATGGGTATACCTGTGATGACAATGGAATTTGCAGTCGGCAGGGCAAGCCGCAAAAGCATTATCCGAAGCTTCCATGAACTGGAACAGCCGGGGCAGAAATGGCATCTGCATGGTTATCTTGGAATGGCTGGAAACTATTTGCTGATGATGTTTTATACGACCGTAACCGGATGGATGCTCTATTACTTTTACTCCATGCTGGCCGGAAGGTTTCAGGGAAAAAATACGGAGCAGGTCGGCGCAATGTTCCAGGATATGCTCGCCAGCCCGCAAATCCTGACAGGCAATATGCTCCTCGTTGTAGCTATCGGTATTTTGATCTGCTCGATGGGCCTGCAAAAGGGCGTGGAACGGATTACCAAAGTCATGATGAGCCTGCTGCTTGTCATTATTATCGTGCTTGCCATACATAGCTGCATGTTAGAGGGCGGCGCGGAAGGCTTGAAGTTTTATCTGCTTCCTGATTTCTCCAAAATGCAAGAAGCAGGAATCTGGGCAACCGTATCTGCCGCGATGAACCAGGCGTTTTTTACTCTGAGCCTTGGCATCGGCTCTATGGGGATCTTTGGCAGCTATATTGACAAAAAACGCAGCCTTTTAGGCGAATCCGTCAATATTGCCGTTTTGGATACTTTTGTGGCAATCGTTTCGGGCCTGATTATTTTTCCGACCTGCTTTGCGTTTGGCATCAGCCCTGACCAGGGGCCAAGCCTGATTTTTGTCACGCTGCCAAATATTTTTAACAACATGACAGGCGGACGGATCTGGGGCACGCTGTTTTTTGTATTTATGACCTTTGCGGCATTTTCCACGATCATCGCTGTATTTGAAAATATTATCTCCTGCGGAATGGACTTGTTTGGCTGGAGCCGTAAAAAATCGTGCCTGTTTAACCTGGCTGCGCTGATGGCATTATCCCTGCCATGCGCGCTCGGCTACAACCTGTGGTCTTCCTTCCAGCCGCTTGGAGAAGGCAGCGCCGTTTTGGATCTGGAAGATTTTCTTGTCAGCAACCTGATCCTGCCGATTGGTTCTCTGTGCTACCTGCTGTTTTGCGTGACACGGTTTGGATGGGGATTCGACAAATACCTCAAAGAAGCAAATACAGGTGAAGGATTCAAGATGCCGCGCCAAATCCGGTTTTATTTGACTTTTATTCTTCCGCTGCTACTGATTTTTTTAATTATCAAGGGGCTTTTAGACCGCTGATGCAAAGCAGTTTACAACTATGACACATCTGTCCTGTATCATAACAGCAGTTGCGTCTGCCGCATAAAACAAATCAGGAAGGATTTGCAAAAAGCCATGCATATTTTAATTGTAGAAGACGATGAGGCAATTTCCAATTTACTTTACCAGGACTTAAGCGACGAGGGCTACGACTGTATGTGTGCCCTCGACGGCAGGCAGGCCGCTGACCTGCTGGAAGAAAACACCTGGTTTGACCTTGTATTGTTAGATATTATGCTGCCCGGCATCGACGGCTACGAGCTGTTAGAATATATCCGCCCTATGAATATTCCGGTTATTTTCCTGACCGCCAAAGGCGCGGTCAAAGACCGGATTTATGGGCTGAGGCAAGGCGCGGACGACTATATTGTAAAGCCGTTCCAGACAGGCGAAGTGCTTGCCCGTATGGAAGCTGTGCTGCGCCGCTACGGAAAAAACAATTCCCTGCTGTCGTTTGCCAATGTCACGGTAGACCTAAGCTCGCGGAAGGTATTCCAGGCTGTCAGTAACGACCAGCCTGAATCCAAAACAGAAATCGAGCTGACAGCAAAAGAATTTGACTTGCTGACAGAGCTAATCCGCAACAAAAATATCGCACAATACCGTGACAAGCTCTACGAAAAAGTATGGAACGAGCCGTTTTTCGGAGACACCCGCACGCTGGATACCCATATCCAGCGCCTGCGGAAAAAATTAGGCTGGGAATCTTACATCAAAACGGTATTCCGTATCGGCTACCGTTTGGAAGAATCCTAGCAAAAGGGCAGGAACCTATATGAAGCTTGGCATCAAAATGTTTTTCTGTATTACCATCTTTTTCAGCGCGGCTTTTTTGTGCTGCGGCGCGACGCTGATCTCTTATTTTTATAAGATTGCGATTGAAAAAGAAGTGGAAAACACCGCACAACTATATCAGTATAATAAATTTGTCATACAGGCGGCGCTGATTACAAGAGAGGATGACTGGGTCAAATCTGCGGCGGACGGATCGGCAGGCGTGGATTTTCTCGTATCCGATATGAACGGCACCGTCGCATTGTACACATTGGACGGCTCCCGGCTGTTTTCCGGATTTCCAGACGAGGCCGCCGATTTTTCCGCGCTGCTTGCAAATGCGCAAACAGACAGCATCCGCTATCAGTTTGTGGAGATCCAAAACCGGATGTATCTTCTGATCAGCGGCAGCGTAAAGCAAAATGACACAGGCGTTTATTTGATCACCGGCGTCAATATACAAAAAATCTTGCAGCAGCAGGAACGCATCCTGCAAAAATTCGGATATATATACGCAGTCGCGCTAGGCGCAGGCGTCGTATTGATTTTTGTCATATCCGCTCTGCTTACAAGGCCCGTCAAGCTTCTGACTGCCGCCACGCAAAAAATCGCCGATGGAAATTACGCAGAGCGCGTGGCGGCATCCGGCAACGACGAGTTTGGGCAGCTCGCCAGAAACTTTAACCAGATGGCATGCGCCATCGAAGAAAAAATCAGCGAGCTTTCGGAAAGCGCCAGGCAGAAAGAAGATTTTGCCGCCAATTTCGCCCATGAGCTGAAAACGCCGCTTACCTCCGTCATTGGCTACGCTGACCGCATCTACAAAAAAGAGCTTCCCAGAGAAGCACAAAAACAAGCCGCCTGGCATATCTGGAATGAGGGCATGCGGCTGGAAGCACTTTCTCAAAAACTGATGGATCTGACCGTATTTCACCATAAGCAGTTCGTGCTGCAAGAGATGGATGCCGCGCAGCTTCTTGGTGAACTTGCCGCCGACGTGGAATATCTGGTGACGGAAAAAGGGATTGCCTTTGCATACACCGCACAGCAGGCATATATCCGCGCCGAGTATGACCTGTTCAAGACATTATTTTTAAACCTGATCGACAACGCGGTAAAGGCGGGCGCTTCCAGCATTCAGGTAAACGGCTGTATCCAGGAGCCTGGCGCAGGCTATCCGCCCGGCAAGCTTCCAGAAAACGAACTATGTCCGCATTATATAATTCGAATCACAGATAACGGCTGCGGCATTCCGCCGGACGAAATCAAACGGATTACCGAAGCTTTTTATATGGTGGACAAATCCCGTTCCAGAAAGCTGCACGGCGCAGGGCTTGGCTTGTCTTTAGCGCAGAAAATTGCAGAAATACACGCAGGCAGCCTGGATTTTGAAAGCGACGGAAGCACTGGCACTACAGTCACCATTTCCTTAACCTCTTTTTTACAGGACACCGATTTATGAAGCAGATCCCTTTTCAAACAAACCATCAGCAAAATGAAAAAACACGCTGGATACCCGGCATAAAAACCATTTTCGCACTCTCTGTGCTTATCGCCTGCGGCGGATGGTTTTTTACAAAGCAGCTCCTAAGCTATCAGGAAGCACAGCTCCTTTCCAGATCCGGGCAGCTACAGATCGCCGAGTCTGGCGTCTCCCTGCGCCGGCAGGCAGACGCGCCGGCAGACGACGCCGATCCCTCCGGCAAATCCAGCGAAGCGGAGGAACCAGGCGCCTTTTACGAAGCCACCCTCTCCGAAGACCTGATGGCACAGATTCTGGACAGTTGGAAATCCGGCGCAGGCCTGCTTTCCCACGATCCGAAAGAAGGAGAGATGAATATGGAGCAGGCAATCGCCGCAGGCATCGGCTGGATTCAAAACATGTCCCAAAAAGGCTTCCTTCCAGAAGCGCTGTCTGAAAATAATTTTCGTGATGTGGGCGCAATCCTGTATACATTGGATGAAAAGCCGAATATCCCAGAGTATCTGCTAAGCCGCTGGATCATCTCTTATACGGTCAAAGACATCCGCGTCACCCTGTCCATCCATGCCGCCACCGGGCAGGTATGGATGGCGGAAATCATCGCAGAAAGCAGCAAGCTTCCTGAGTCGCTGCTGACAAAAGACGAGACACTGCTTCTGGCGGCATTTCCGTTTCTCGCAGAAGGCGGCAGTGAATTGTCACAAGAGATCGAAAGCGAGGCCTATCAGATCAAAGTCACCTCACCCGAAGATAAGTTATCCGCAAGCGTATGGTGGAGCGTGTATGGGGATGGCAGCAAAAAATATACCATGACGACTCTGATGCTCAGCAGCAGATCGTAAGGAACTGCCGCAAAATAACATACCCATCCTGCTTGTCTTTTTCTCCGGCAGCACTATGCAAAAATCGTTTACATAGCCCACTATGCGCACGATTTTTGCATGGCACTGCCGAAGGAAAATCCTGCGCACTATGGGCATGTTATTTTGCGGCAGTTCCTAAGCAGTTTTTTCATTCATATTTTACAACTTAGACACATCCGCTCGACAACTTCGAGACATCTCCTTGCTAGTATCCTTATATACATACACAACGATACAGCAAGGAGGTTTTTATGCCTAAAATAACGAAAACAGCAGCCGCATTCCTTACCTTTTCTTTTCTGATGACAGGCTGCGCAGCCAAAACCAATACCAGTCAAAACGGCGCAGCAGGCAAGCCTGCGGACGACGCCGGCAAAGATGCATCCGTCATAGACGAGCCTGGTACCCCGGCATCCCCTGCGGACGACGCAACACAGCCGTCGGCAAAGGATGCTGACGCCATGCTCTTAGAACGCGACGTCCCTCTTCCAAAACCTATCGGCAAAACTGAAACTGTCGTTTCTGTTTTACTAAACGGAAAACAAGGGGTCGAGCTATATTCCCATGACGAAAGCAACACAATCTATCAATATATCCTGCAAAATGACAAATGGAAAAAGCAGGAACTACAATTTCCAGCCCAGCTAAAGGAGTCTGCCGGGCTGGACCGGTTAGAGCTGCTGCGCGGGGAAGACGGACGCTATTATGCCTTTTATGCGCTCTCCGATGAATCGTACCATCTGGAAGCGTCCGACGACCTTAATACATTTTCGGATGTTACCCCTGCACAGTGGCAGGAAGCTCCCGGCAGCAAGGGCTATGTAATGCCCGTAAAGGTACGGGTATCCGAAAACGGTATTTTATGCGCGATTATCAAATACGAGGATATGTGCCGGATGTATGAACTGAAAAACGGCGGCAAGATCCTGGATGAATTCAGCATCTCTTCTTATAACAGCCTGGAAATACACGAAAACCAACTGCTCAGCGAAAGTATCGGCAGCAAGGAAAACCAGGTCTACGACCTGAATCAGATGAAAAAAACAACCAAATGGAAATGCCGCCTGACAAACCAGGCAGCCTATGAAATGGTATCGCCGGAAGAAATGTACGCCTGCAACGACAACGGCATTTATGCGCTTTCCAATGACAACTGGCAGTTAATTGTTGACAGCAGCCTGAACACGTTTGCCGACCCAAATTACAACTGGAAAAATATCCGGCATGTCGGCGAACGCATTTACATTACGTTCCAATCCGTCCAATCGCTGACTGACGGCAAGGATAAAGAAGGATTTTCGCTGAAATATTTTGAATACAGCACTGACATCCCAAAAATAGACACCACATTGACTATCTGGGGGCTGGAAGAAAATGCGTCCATAAAAAGCACGCTTGCCGAATTCCGCAAAGACCATCCGACCGTAAGGGTTGTCTACGAGATCGCCTCTGATACAAGCGGCGTCCAGACTGCCGATGATATCATCCGCCAGTTTAACGCAGATCTTTTTGCCGGAAACGGGCCTGACCTGATCCTGCTAGACGGGCTGCATATGGACACCTACATCGAACGGGAGCTTTTATACGATATGGGCAAAGCGCTTGCAGATACCAAGCCCGATTTGCTGCCCGGCGTCCAGGCACTTTTGGAAGAAAACAGCTATGCCGTCCCTTTAAGAGCCACACTCCCGCTCGTCATCGCGCCACAGGAAATGCTTTCAGATTCTTTACACGACTTTTTGGAAAAAGGCAGTGGGAAACAGCCGGTAGAAATGACCGCGGAAAATATTTTTGGTGTCTGCTATGATTTTTTTGACGAAGGGTTTGCCTTAAACAAATCCGGCGTCACAAAAGACGAGATTACAACGTTTTTGGAACTGTGCAAAAAAGCATCCGAAAACTGGAAGCTTACCAGCACGCCAAAAACTGCTTTCCAGTATGACGCCGCTGACAACTATCGGAATTCCGTAATGGATCTTGCCTGGGAAGAAGCTGATTTTACGTTTTCGTATGCATTTGGGCTGAACCAGTTTTGCTTTATGCTGGATTCCATCGACCAGTTATCGTCAAGGGGCGTTAATTACCACACAGCCGGAAACGGTTTCCTTCCGCAGGGAATCCTTGCGGTCAATGCACAAAGCACGAATCAAAAGCTTGCCGTCAAATTCGTCAAAAAAGCATTAAGCCAAAAGCAGCAGGAAGCCGACCTTTCCAATGGTTTTCCAGTCCATACAAAAGCGCTGGACTCCTGGAACAGCCGAAACAGCCAGATGACGATTGGCGCCAGCAGTTGGGACGGAAAAACATGGAACACACAATGGCCGTCCAACGAAATGATCCAGCGATTTTTGCAAAGCGTCAAAGACGCAGACAAGCCTATTTTCACCGACCGTTATACAAAAGAGCTTGTAAAAACAGAAGCCATCCGCGTCATATCCGGCGAAACGTCCGCGCAGGATGCAGCGGGCAGAATCTTAAACCAACTGGAGCTGTATTATGAAGAATAAGCCCGTAAAGAATCAGCCTGTAAAACGCAAAGCCTTTGGCGCCAGCCTGCTCTATCTGGCGCCAAGCCTTGCCGGCGTCCTGTTTTTTTACATGGCGCCGTTTGCAGATGTACTAAAAAGAAGCTTTCAGGATGATATGTGCCGCCGTTTTGTCGGTATGGAAAATTATGCAAAGCTGTTTCAAAGCCGCAGCTTTTTGCTGGCTGGAAAAAATACGCTTTTCTTTATCCTGTGCAGCACCCCGCTTTTACTGGCGCTGTCTTTGTGCCTTGCCGTACTGCTGCACCAGCACACAAAAAAATACAGCCCTATGCATACAGACAATACGCCCCGCCCCATACTCGCTGCATGTTATCTGCTGCCGCTCGCTATCCCTGTGGCAGCGCTGGCAGGCATATGGAAGATTTTTTTTCATGAATATGGGCTTTTCAATGCTCTATTGGACTGTTTTGGGATTGCAAAAACCGACTGGATCAATACCGAAGCTTCGATGTTCGTCGTAATCGCGACTTACCTGTGGAGAAACCTCGGCTATACGGTAGTTTTATGGCTTGCCGGGCTGTCTGCCATCGACCCGCTGCTGTACGAAGCAGCAGCGCTAGACGGCGCAGATGAAAAAAAACAATTTTCCTGCATTACCCTGCCGCTGTTAAAGCCTTTGGGATTTACCGTATCTGTATTGGCTGTGCTCAGCACCTTTAAAGTATTCCGTGATATTTACCTGATATCCGGCGATTATCCAAACAAAAGCATTTATATGATCCAGCACCTTTTAAACAACTGGTTTACCAATATGGAATTCGGCAAGATTACCGCGGCAGCGCTTGTGATCCTTTTGATCGCCGGATGGCTGGTGCTCGGCTTGCAGATCTGCTTTTCCCTGCAAAAACGGAGGAATTATTATGGATAGGACAAAAAAATCCGCCGCACTGCTGTGCCGTGCCCTTTTGCTTTTCCCTGTCATCCTGACCGTACTGCCGCTGTTCCTAATTTTCGTAAACTCCTTTATGGAACACAACGAAGCTGCGCTTACGTACGGCGGCATCCTGGACGGATCGGGCTTTTCTTCCTTTGTACTGATGCCGGCAAGCCCCAGCCTTTCCCCATACGCCGATTTATTTTTGTACTGCCGGGATTTTTACACGGCGTTTTGGAATTCCGTCACATACACCGCACTGATCGTGACGGGACAAATCGTCGCCGCCGTACCTGCGGCATGGGCATTTGCAAAGCTGTGCCTTCCTCTGAAAAAAACCATTTTTACGATCTATATGGTTTTTATGATGCTCCCCTTTCAGGTGACCATGCTGTCAAACTACTTTATGCTCGACCGCACCGGGCTTTTTAATACACGATGGGCGTTTATCCTGCCCTGCATCTTTTCGACATTTCCGGTCTTTGTTATGACACGGTTTTTTGGCGATCTTCCAGATGAACTGATCGAAGCCGCCCGCATCGACGGTGCAGGCAGCTTTCAGATCTTCTGGCAGATCGGCATACCGATCGGAAAATCCGGCATCACAGCCGTCACTGTCCTTCAGGTTTTAGAAATATGGAATACCGTAGAACAGCCATTGTTTTTTATCAGGGAGCCAGCGCTCTTCCCACTCGCGCTCTTTTTTCCAACGCTGACCGCAGATACATTCGGCAGTTCGTTTGCAGCCGCAATCGTTATGATGCTGCCGCCGCTGCTCATATTTTTGTACGGCAGGCAGGAGCTGGAAGCCGGAATCAGCCATATCGGAATCGAAAAATAGCTCAGACAAATTGGAGGTTTTCTAATATGAATAAAAAATACCTTGCCGCATTAGCCGTCTTTTTCGCAGTCATGTATGTCATGATCTTTGTGGAGCATTTTTTTGAAACAACGAAAATTGCAAATGTAGATACCTGTACCATTGAAAAACAAACGCTGAAAACAGGCAGATACTCCTGCATCGATGCAAAAGCCGTCCGCCGGGACGCCATGGACAATGCTTTCGTATATCTCGTCAAAGAGAAAAAAAGCATTCTAGGCAATGAACGGATCTGCTCGATGCACTATATCGATATCCTGGAAGAGGACGGCGCCTACGTCGCTGTCAGCCTGGAAGGCAGCGCCCTAAAAGACTCCGATTTGATTATCCTGCATTCGGACAAGGAGCTTTCGCAGGGGAGTAAGGTACGGATGCTGGAATATGAATTATGAGGCACTTGCTAAAAAAGCACAATATTTTAAGCAAGAGAAGCCGCTACTATGTGTAAAATTATGGAAGATATGATGAATTAAATAAACAGCGCAAAGGCGCATGGAACAGTAAATTGTGAACCATGCGTCTTTTTTCACCTAATTAGTCACAGTCCCTCATCATCTCAGCAAACTCCACAACCGTCATACTCCCCAGATCTCCCTTGTTTCTTTTCCACACCGAAACACTCTGCGCCCCGGCTTCCTTTTCCCCGACAACCAGAATATACGGCACCCGCTCCAGCCGGGCGCTACGTATTTTATAGCCGACCTTCTCATCCCGGATATCCGTCTCACACCGTATCCCTTCTTTTTGCAGCGCTTTCTCCACTGACCTCGCATACGCAGCCGTTTTTTCAGATACTGTTACAATCTTTACCTGCACCGGAGACAGCCATAATGGCAGTTTCCCTGCATAATGCTCGATCAGGATACCGATAAACCGCTCCACCGAGCCAAAGACAACCCGGTGCAGCATAATCGGGCGGTACTTCTCTCCGTCTCTGCCCGTATACTCCGCCTCAAAGCGCTGCGGAAGCTGAAAATCCAACTGGATCGTCCCGCACTGCCAGCTACGCCCAAGCGAATCCTCCAAATGGAAATCGATCTTTGGCCCATAAAAGGCACCGTCTCCTTCATTGACCTCATAAGAAAGCCCCTGCTCCTCCAACGCAAGCTTTAAGCCCTCTGTCGCCAGCTCCCAGTCCTCATCGCTGCCAATCGAATGCTCAGGCCTTGTTGACAATTCCACATGATAAGAAAACCCAAACCAGGAATAAACCTCGTCAATCAGCCGGATCACGCCCAGAATTTCCTCCTGCATCTGCTCTTTCATCATAAAAATATGTGCATCATCCTGCGTAAAGCACCGCACACGCATCAGCCCATGCAGTACACCGGATTTTTCGTGCCGGTGCACAAGCCCCAGCTCGCCCACACGCATCGGCAGGTCGCGGTAAGAACGCGGCTTTAGCTTATAGACCAGCATCCCGCCTGGACAGTTCATCGGCTTGACTGCATAATCTGTCTCATCTATAACAGTTGTGTACATATTTTCCCGGTAATGCTCCCAATGCCCCGACGTCTCCCACAGGCTCCTGTTCAGCATCATCGGCGTAGCTATTTCCACATATCCTTCTCTTGTATGGATCTTTCTCCACGCATCCATCAGCAAATTTTTCAATACCACTCCCTTCGGAAGGAAAAACGGAAAGCCCTGCCCTTCTTCCAAAAACGCAAATAACCCTGCTTCCTGCCCCAGTTTTCTGTGATCTCTTTTCTTCGCCTCTTCAAGCCTTAAAAAATATGCATCCATCCTTTTCTGATCTGGAAAAGAAATACCATAGATCCGCGTCAGTTTCTGTTTTTTCTCATCCCCGCGCCAATATGAGCCTGCGGCTGACAGCAGCTTAAACGCTTTCACCTCTCCTGTATACGCCAGATGAGGCCCAGCACACAATTCTACATATTCTCCCTGCTCATAAAAACTCAGCGCTTCCTCTGGCGGAATGTCATGCAGCAGCTCCAGTTTGAACGGCTCTCCCATCTCCCCGACCCGTTTTTCCGCTTCTTCCCTGCTCAGCGTAAACTGCCGCAGCGGCAGGTTTTCTTTGATGACCTGCTCCATCGCTTTCTCAATTTCTGCAAACCGTTCCGAAGAAAATGCAAAATCAAACGCGAAATCATAATAAAATCCGTCCTGAATGGCTGGGCCAGCCGCACATTTCGTATTCGGATACAGCCGCTTTACCGCCTGTGCCAAAATATGCGCTGTTGTATGGAAAAACGCCTCTCTTCCAACCTTTTCTTCAAATGCTGCTTCCCGTATAGAACCATCTTTTAAAATTACCTTCATCTTTTCCTCTTCCTTTCCTCATGCTTTGCTGATTTTTCGCATAAGAAAAAGCACCCAAAAAACGCATTGCTACGCTTTCAGGGTGCACAAACTGCACGGTTCCACCTTCATTTTTCGCTTCAGGTTCTAACAAACCCTAACCTTTAACGCAGGTATACGGCAGCACTTACTCCAGACATCCTATCATCTGCTGCTACAGCCAGCCTGCTGGCAACCAGCTATGGATCTGCTTTCAGTACTACAGCTCAGGAAGGGTTTTCATACACTGTAAACATAAACATCTTCCACCAACTGATGTTCTCTCTGGATGCCACTTATGCACTACTCGTTTCCGTCATTGCTTTTTCTTATGCTTAATATTGCTTAACATTGCTTAACATTGCTTAACATTGCTTAATAATTGCTAATTTACTGCTTATTTATTGCTTATTATGCTGATTTTTTGTGATTATAGCACCATGGATTTGGATTGTCAACAGTTTTGTGAGGATTCCTTACCTTTTATGATGATGACGAAGAATTCGCAGCAGTAACCGTAATTGAGGCAACCAGCGCCGCGCATAACGCCGTCTCCTGCGCAATTACCATCGCCATCGTACCGCTGACCGCTGCTGCCTGCAATGGCAGCTCTTCCACATAATCTTTCTGCGCCAGCATTCCCGCATACATCATCCGCTGCTTTGCCGTAATGCCGCCCCAAAAGCCAAACCCTTTCTGCTTGGCAAGCCATGTATCAATCTCCATCAGTTCCTGCACGATTTCTTTTACCGGAACCTTTGTCATAGCAAGCACACCCAAGGCTGGCAGCTCATAATTCGTCCCGTATTTTCCGCCCGCTTCCCGCAAGCTTTGATAGAGCTGCATTGTTTTTTCGCATTTCACTTCCGCCGGCTCGTCAAAAAGCGCCAGCACATGCGAAAGCGACTGCACTGCGTTTACATGGACAAACTGCTGCTTTAATATTTTATAACACTTCTCCATATCCTCGATCAGCCTGTCATCTGACTGATTTGACAATGCCAGCATCGCGCAGAACGGGCTGTCTTCAGAAGAAGTCAAAAACGGGTGCTCTTTGCGCATCCGGTCATAAAGCCTTCTTGTCCGTGCCGCCAGTTCCTCATATCTTTCCTCTTTTGCCATCTGCACGATCATCATTGCTGCAAGCGGCAGATACGAAGACTGCCAGAACTCCTTTTTCAAAAGCCCATAAACCGTCAGCCCCTTATCCAGCGTACCGTCCAAATCCCCGCTGGCAGCTAAGATTGCCGCCGTCGGCACCTTCACCATCCCCCTGAAATTGGAAAATACCCCGACCTTTTGTGCAATCAGCTTTTTACTTTCACGCAAAAGCTTTTCATCTGCAAGCTTTCCTTTCATCGTAAAGATAATCGCACTCGCCAGGCAAATCTGTCCGCTTTCCCACGGAAAGGCCTCTCTGACTGTGTCCCGGTTCTGAATCAGCATACTGCCGTATTTTTGTGACAATTCTTTCATTTCTTTTCCTCCTGTTGCAAAAGAATCTCGCTTTCTTATTTTACCACGAGACATTTCACAGGACAAGGAGATTATTTGAGGTGAGCCATTCACAAGGCTCCGTAGTCAGAAGCAACATTAGATACAGTTGCCTTGCTAACCCCGTAAGATTTAATTTAATATTATCACCGCTTAATATGCATTCCTCCTCATCATCTGTTACAGAAGACAAGCATCTCATTTAAGTATCAACTCCTTAACTTCTGAATCGCAATCAACTATATATTTACCTGGCCTGATATCATATATAATATCAGCATAATCTGTACCACTAAGTAATAAAGATAATAACAGTTCTCCATCTATGTTAAATATCATTGCTGACCTTCGTTTAATTAGATACTATACACCATGAAAGAGAGGGCGAAAGCATGAGTAAATCAATCATTTTTGGATATGCGAGAATAAGCACAATGAAACAGAGAATAGAAAGACAGATTGACAATATCAAGCGTGAATATCCGGGGCGGTTATCATAACAGAGGAATACACAGGCACAACTACAGACCGCCTAAAATGGAATAAACTGGTAGAGCAGATAAAGAAAGAATCTGCAAACGGTACAGATATAACGCTTGTATTTGATGAAATGTTTAATATGGGCGTTCATCTGGTATTCCTTAAAGAGCCGCATATAAACAATAGTGTATATAGGGATAAGCTGAATAGACAAATAGAGAGGTTAGCAGGAACAGGGAGCAGGGCAACAAATAAATTGTTAGATACTATGTTAACTGCATTGCACGAATATACTATTGATATTGTAAAAGAACAGATAGAGATTGCATTTAAGACAGCACAAGCAGAGGTTGATTATTTGCACCAGAGGACAAGCGAGGGCGTGAGGAAAGCACAGGCGGCAGGAAAGCAGGTAGGCAGAGCCAAAGGAAGCACAATAAGAGGGCATGGGAAGCACGTTTTAACTGCAATGTGCAATTCATAGGCAGGCAGTACAGCAGATTCGGCGTTGCTTCCCTTTACTTATTGCGCCTACTCAAAATTATATCAGAAAGTAGGTGTATTGCAATTATGACAAATGAAATGCTTGTAGAGAGGATCCGGGGGCGGCTTTTCCGTATCTAAAAATATGCAATCACTGTATAAGGACAGCCTGCCGCTGATTAAAAAATTCATACAGCCTTATACCGCCTATGAGTGTGAAGCTGGCCTATTGCAAGAATCCTATTTTGGATTGCGGGAAGCGGTACAGCATTATGAAACGTCTGCAAATGTGCGGTTTATGACCTATGCGGAATACTGGATAAAACAATCAGTACAGCGGTATCATGAAAAATGCGGCTCTACCGTCCGCATACCGAGCCACACAAGGCAGAAAATAACACGCCTGCAAAGAGCCATAGACCAGATAGGGCAGGAACAGGGCAGGGAGCCAAAAGCAGCGGAGATAGCGGCTTTATCGGGCGTATCAGTGGAAGAAGTGCAGGAGATACAAGGCTATATGCAATCGGTAGTAAGTTTAGATACGCCGATAGCAGAGGATAACAGCTTGACACTTGCGGACACTCTACAAGCCGATTTAAACATCGAAAATGATATGGTTGAAATATATGGCGAACACTCTAAAAATGAATTATGGGGCATTGTAGAGCGTTATACAGCCGTAAAAGAGAATGAAATAATCAAAGAAATTTTTCTGCATGGTAAGGCTATGGCGCAAGTGGCAAGGGAACAAGAATTGTCTTTTGACAGGATACGCCAGATAAAGGAAAAAGGGCTGCGAAAACTGAAAACAGGCAAGGCGTGAATTACTGGAAAAGTTTGATATTGCTGAAGCCGGACTGTTCCGGGGCGGCTTGACAAGCTACAAAGAGCATAATTTTACTTCTATTGTGGAGCATTTAGCAGAAAGCGACTGGAAGCAGAAACACTCTATAAGCGGCATTTAGCGGAGATTGAGAAAATGCACAGAAAAAGGCTTGTTCGAAATTCGGAAAAGCCGGAAAATAAAAAGGATATTGCCCAATAAGGGAAATTGTGTTATATTGTCGATATGGGAAAACCATAGAGCCAGGCGGCTTTACCCCTCTTTTTCATTCGGAGGGCGTATAAATGCCCTCCAGACGAAAGAAAGGAGGGCGATACAATGTATGTTACATATCAGGATTTAATCCAGATTGGTATACTCATTGTTTCCCTTGCGAATTTGCTTTATCAAATTTACAAGGGAAAAAAGAAATAGCCGCCACTACCGCAAATAGTGACGGCTTGCCTTTACAACGCAAAGCGTAAAGGTAGGAATTAAACATTATTCGGGGTAGAGCCGCTTCTATGGCTTTTCCCCTTTTCTACGTCTAATATAGCATATCTGCAATCAGATTTCAATAGACTTTTTTATCTGCTGCAATTAGTCTTTTGCCAAAATCATATAATATTCCGCTAATTGTATGCACAATTTAGAAACAAATTTATATTACAAAGAATAGATTTTATTAATTATCTCTTCATAGTAGCAATTAATTCTTGATGAATTTATACAATTTAATGCAAATGACTAATTACAATTTAGCTGGTACATACTGAAAAATATCCACTGTATTACATAAAGCAATTTACAAATTTATACGCTAAACTATTTAGGGTTGTTGGTATAGCTCAGTCCGATCCTGTAAAAAAGATCCCTCATTCCGCGTTCCGAGAATTTTATCTGGAAACGTTCCTCCACCAGGCGGCAGGCCAGCGGGGCTGTCCAGTTTGCAAAA
>CAMWXD010000006.1 GCA_947178105.1 uncultured Eubacterium sp.
TATTTATACACTATTAGAACATAAAGCACATAACAATTCTTTATAAAAAGTTATGCAGCCGATCCAAACCATCAACATAGCAAGGCTCTATCAAATGCAACCCAAATTTCCCAGCAACTTTTTACGAAAAGGAATTGTAATTTCCTTACAAACTTGTTAAAATACAAAAAAGCATATTTTTCTATCGGTTTCTTTTATCTACGACACATCCATACAAGGGCAATACTTCACCTGCCCTTTCAGAAAATTCGTGCTTTTTCCAACACAGGCAGGGGATTTTCTGATAAACAAAAGGAAACTCTCCTGTATCTAAAAACAAAGGAGGTTTTCTATGGAGCAAACGAAAACAGAAGCTGACAAAACTTACTGGCACCCTGCATTTTTTGCAGACATACAAATCGAATTCAAAGATGACGCGGACAACCTGGAGTTTGAAAACGAGCATCAGCTTAGTACAAACCCAATGGAGATCGATGTACTGATTATTAAAAAAGAAAAAGACATTCCTGTAAAAAAGAATCTCGGGAAAATATTCAGAAAATACAATATCCTCGAATACAAAAGCCCTGATGATTCGCTGAGCGTGGACGATTTCTATAAGGTATACGGCTACACCTGCTTTTACAAAGCCGATGTACCATACATAAACAGCATACCGATCCAGGAACTGACCATTACCTTTGTATCCGAAAAATACCCGCAGAGCCTTATCCTGCACCTGCTGGAAGAAAGAAACTATAAAATCGAAAAGACAGAACCAGGCATCTATCTGGTACACGGGGATTTTATTCCAATCCAAATCCTTGTAACCAAACAATTATCCGAAAAAAACAACCTGTGGCTCAAAAGCTTGACCAATAAACTGCAAGACACAGGCAGCGCCCAGAAGCTGGTTGCAGACTATCTGGCACATCCAGACAACAAGCTGTACCGCTCCGTAATCGAGACGATTATACGGGCAAATAAAAAACTATTTCAGGAGGTAAACAGTATGGACGATATTGTAATGGAAATTGTACAGGAAAAATTTGATAAAAGGCTGAAAGAAGCTGTAGACCGCGAGGTAAAACTGATCATAGACCAGCGCACCGAAGAAGTTACAAAACAGGTTACTCAACAAGTTACAAAGCAGGTTACTCAACAAGTTACAAAGCAGGTTACTCAACAAGTTACCCAACAAGTTACCCAACAAGTTACCCAACAAGTTACAAAGCAGGTTACTCAACAAGTTACTCAAAAAACAAAACTCGTGGACATGATCTCACTCATCCAGATAAAATGCAGCAAAAACAAACCTCTGTCTGTCATTGCTGACGAACTCGAAACAGAGCCTAACGAACTGCTTTCTGTTTACAACCTAGTGCTGCAAAATCCTGGCAAGTCAGTGGATGAGCTTTATGAAATGACCGATAAATAGCAGTTTGCATTGATTTTTAACTCTTTCGGCATATTTTCTTTTGCAAAAAAGGTAACCTTTTCCCCGTATGTGATCTTTAAGCCGCCTCTTACTTAAAAAGATACCAAACGCTGAAAAAGTTACCTTTTAAATACTATAACACACCTTTTCTTATATTTCTACACTGTTTGTAAAATTGTTTGATTGTGGTTTTGGTAGTACCAGCACGCTTTCCAATATCACGGATTTATTTTTACAAGAACGATTAACCACGGACAAGCTGATTCTACCCATACATATGCTGCTTTTCCCCTCCCCCGTGTCAAAACAAGCTTTGTAAGCGTCCGCTTGTTCCAATGCTGCACATGGCCTGGCATATTTCCTAATCTGCTCCAATACTTTCCTCTTGCTATATTGAGTATCCGCCACAACGGTTCATCAGGCACCGTAAGAAACAGATACCCGTTGGAAGCCTCATTCATTTATCGCTGTTACGTTCGTACCTGCTTCATCTCTATTTTTTTGTCCAATTTTTCATGATTCCATTTTTTCATAGCAAGGCTCTATCAAATGCAACCCAAATTTCCCAGCAACATTTTACGAAAAGGAATTGTAATTTCCTTACAAACTTGTTAAAATGCAAAAAAGCATATTTTTCTATCGGTTTCTTTTATCTACGACACATCCATACAAGGCTACCAATAAAATCGAACAAAAAACATAGAATCTTTTTCTGAAAATCCTCTTGCATTCCCAATGGTTTATGGTATAATAAGGCTGATTACAAAGAAAGGGCACAGACGTGCAGGGTGAAAAAATGATTATTCGATAATTTAGTTTGGATTTCGCAACTGAAAAACTGCCTGGGCTGCTGGTGGATCTCACAAAACCAGAACGAACATCCAGGCGTATCTGCGTATGCCGAATTAGATTATCGCACTCTTTTGTCCCTTTTTGTATGTCTGTTTTCAGAATATATACAGGGTTTCTTTGTGTGAGTCTGTTTTCGGATACGGGAACGGGCTTTTTCTATTGGAAAAATTAGAAAAAGCCTCGAAAGGAGGCACCTATGCTTCAGATTAAGCATTTGAATATTGTACACAAAAAAGATTTCAGGACGCTTTTGGAGGATTTTAACCTTGTGCTGAATGACGGCGATAAAGCTGTTATCATCGGCGAAGAAGGAAACGGAAAGTCCACGCTTCTGCAATGGATCTATGAACCGGATTTGATCTCGGATTACTGCGAAGCTTCGGGGGAACGGATACTGGCAAACCAAAAGGCAGGATACCTGCCACAGGAGCTGCCGCTTTCGCACTGCGCAAAAAGCCTGTATGAATATTTTACAGAAGAACCGCTGTTTTGGGACCACACCCCGAAAGAGCTTGGACGAATGGCCGGAAGGTTCGGTCTTGCCGCAGATTTTTTTTACAGCAGCCAGCCCATGGGGACATTGTCAGGCGGTGAAAAGGTAAAGGCACAACTGCTGCGGATCCTGCTGTCAGAGCCGGATCTCCTGCTGCTGGACGAGCCGTCCAACGATATTGACCTGGAGACGCTGGAATGGCTGGAAGCATTTATTCTGGAATGGAAACAGATCGTGCTGTATATTTCCCATGATGAAACACTGATCGAGCATACCGCAAATGTCGTCGTCCATATCGAACAGATCCGGCATAAGACAAAATGCCGATATACGGCTGCACGGATGCCGTACGAGCAATACCGCAGGGAACGGCTGAGCCAGTTTGAAAACCAGGCGCGCATGGCTGCAAATGACCGCCGTGAGAAAAAACTGCGCGAAGAAAAATTTGAACGGATCTATCAGAGCGTCGCTTGTGCGCAGGCAAACATATCCAGACAAAACCCTGCCAAAGCGCGGCTGCTGAAAAAGAAAATGCACGCAGTCAAATCGATGGAACGGCGTTTCGCGCGCGAGGATCAGGCGATGACGCAGATGCCTGAAGAAGAAAGCTCCTTGTTTTTTAAGCTTGGAGGAGAACATGCAAAGATTCCTGCCGGAAAAACCGTCATCGATTATTCCCTGGAAAAGCTCTGCACACCCGACGGGGAACGAGTGTTAGCCAAACAGGTCAGGCTGCATCTGCGCGGCGCACAAAAGCTGTGTATCGTCGGCGCAAACGGCGCCGGAAAAACGACGCTCCTTCACAAGATTGCCGCAGAGCTGCTTGCGCGGACAGACATCCATGCGCAGTATATGCCGCAAAATTATGAGGAGCTGCTAAAACCCTCCATGACGCCGGTTGATTTTCTCGACCAATCTGGGGACAAAGAAACACGGACAAAAATCCGCACGTATCTGGGCGCGTTAAAATATACCGCTGATGAAATGGAACATACGATCAGCGAGCTTTCAGGCGGACAAAAGGCAAAGATTTTCCTGTTAAAAATGAGCCTTTCCAACGCGGACGTATTGATCCTGGATGAACCGACCCGCAATTTCTCCCCGCTGTCCGGCCCAGTTATCCGGCAGCTACTAAAAGATTTTCCGGGAGCCATTATCAGCATTTCCCATGACCGCAAATATATCAAGGAAGTCTGTGACAAGGTCTGCCTGCTGACGAAAGACGGGCTTTTGGAACAATAGTTTCTTTATGCGTCTGACGGATGCTCTTTGATATATGCTTCCATCAGGCTTGCCGCAATCCCGATCATTTCCGGGCAGGGACGTTTTTTATAATATTCGGCTGTACGCGCGCTTGGCTCGGGGCTGCTGTCTTTTCCCTCCAACCCCAGCAGCTCGCGGCAGACGATCGATCCGTTTTCCGCCCGAAACTGTGCGGCAAGCTCCTGGATCCTGGCATAATGCTCTTTTTTTGCCTGCATATCCTTCGGGTCATCGTAACCGTATAAAGCGCCTGCCACGAAAAACATCCCGCTGACTGCCCCGCATACTTCCCGCATCCTGCCCATCCCTCCGCCAAACGAGGACACCATCCGCAGCAGCTTCGTTTTATCAATCCCGACCTCATCGCAAAACGCCAGCGCAACGGACTGCGAGCAGTTGTAGCCTTCTTTAAAAAATGCTTTTGCCTGTTCACCTTTTACCGACATCTTTTTTCATCCTTTCCATCATTCTATATCTGTATATGAAAATCTGCTTTTTCTTCCTTATAGTTCCATCTTCCATCCATCTAACATCATCAGCTTGATACCGATATGCGCACGACCTTGTTATTTTTCAGTTTCAGAATCAGCCCAAGCCCGGAATCTTTTACTTTTTCCAAATACGCTTTAAATTCCTTTTCAAACCTCCTCGTATTGATGAAACGATTGCCTTATTACCTAAAGTATTATAGCACACTGAGGGCATCCTGTCATCCTGCGGTTTTCTAATTCTGCGCAGGCTAAATTAAAATAGACTTCCTGCTCTGGCTGTGGTATACTATGGATAATTGAAAACATATTTCCATAACCCAGGAGGTGGTTCTATGCCAAACGGTCTTGAAATCACACAAAAAGCGATTGATGATTTTCAGAAAATTCAAAACCATATGAAAAATGCAAGAGAAGAAAATGCAATGAAAACATATGAGGGGCTGAAAAATGATTATTTGTCTCTCAAAGCCCTGCTAAATACTGCCGGTGTCAATTTAGCGGATATTGACAAAATAAAAGAATAGCGCAAAGCCCAAAAATCCAGCCCTGTTTTAGTTGTATCAAAAATCAGGGCTGGATGACTGTTTCTATAAAAGCTTTACATTAATTTACGGAACAGATTTTTCAAATCTTCTATATTCGTATCTTTTGGATTGCCTGGGCAGCAGGCGTCAGCAAATGCGGATTCAGCAAGGAAATCCAGGTCTTCTTCCTTTAATGCTTCTAACTTCTGCGGAATCCCGACATCCTTGGACAATGAGCGGACTGCTTCTACTGCGGCAGCGCGGTATTCCTGCTGGGACATGTCGTCTACGCCTTTTACACCCATTGCGCGTGCGATCTCACGGTATTTTTCCCCGCTGCATTCTGCGTTGTACTCCATTACAATCGGAAGCATCATCGCGCACGCTACGCCATGCGGCGTATCATAAGTCGCTCCTAACGTATGCGCCATAGAATGCGCTATGCCAAGCCCGACGTTGGAAAACGCCATGCCGGTCACATACTGTCCCAATGCCATGCCTTCGCGGCCTTCTTCGTCATTTTCCACAGCTCCCCGCAGGCTCTTTGCAATCAGGCGGATTGCTTCGAGGTTCAGGCAGTCGGCAAGCTCCCATGCTGCTTTTGTCGTATACCCTTCGATCGCATGGGTCAGAGCATCCATACCTGTAGCGGCTGTCAGCCCTTTTGGCATCGTGGACATCATATCTGGGTCAATAATAGCGATATTTGGAATATCATTGACATCGACACATACGAACTTCCTTTTTTTCTCGACATCGGTAATGACATAGTTGATTGTTGCTTCCGCTGCTGTCCCTGCGGTCGTCGGTACTGCGATCGTAAATACCGTCGGATTTTTTGTCGGCGCGACGCCCTCTAAAGAGCGTACGTCTGCAAATTCCGGGTTGTTGATAATAATGCCGATTGCCTTTCCGGTATCCATGGAAGAGCCGCCGCCAATCGTAATCATATAATCGGCACCCGATTTTTTGTAAGCTTCCACTCCGGCAATCACATTTTCAATCGTCGGGTTCGGCTTGATATCGGAATAGACTTCATAAGCCTGGTTTTTTGCATCCATCAGGTCCGTTACCTTTTTAGTCACTCCGAATTTTACAAGATCCGGGTCAGATGCGATAAACGCCTTCTGAAAGCCCTTTGATTCAATGATTCCAGGGATTTCATTGATCGCTCCTTTTCCATGATAAGAGATTCCATTCAGTACAAAACGATTCACCATAATAATTTTCCTCCTGATAACTATTTTATTCCGTCTCCTGCCAGGCTTTGCCCACTGCCTAGCAGGATGTTGCAAAAGCTTTTGGAAATAACGCCTGCTTTCATTGTAACACTTCTTTATTTTTCATACAAGAACTCTTCCGGCAGATTTACTTTAAAATCAACGGCGAGGTCGCGGAAATTCTGCGGCGAGATCGTCTGGCGTTTCTGCGGCTGCATCGACAGCATTTTCACAAGTATTTCCGCAGATTTTTCCACCGTATGCATCAGGCCGAACGTCAGGTCAAAATCCTCGCCGGATGCAAACATGCCGTGATGCGCCCAGATCGCTACATCGTATTTTTTCATCAGCTCGCTCGTCGCTACTGCGATGTCCCGTCCGCCTGGCACCATCCACGGCACGACCCCGACGCCGTCTGGGAATACAACCGGACATTCGGTCGCCATTTCCCACAGTTCCCTTGTAAATACTTTATCCTCCAAAGGCAGTACAAACGTCAGTGCAATCACATTCGTCGTATGCGCATGATAGATCACGCGGTGTGCGCCGCCTGACGCAAGCATCTTGACCTCATGGTTCATCAGATGAGACGGCAGCTCCGAAGTCGGGCGCCCGCCGTTTACCAGACCCCAGACAATCCGGTAATTTTCCCCTTTTTCATCCAGCTCAATCATGCAAATCGAGTCTTCCGGCTTGATTATGACATTGCGGAAATATTTGCCGCTTCCGGTCACGAGAAAATACTCGTTTGCAAGCTTTGGAACCGAAGTGCCGATTGGCTGCCAATCCTTTGGCTCAAAATTCTCTTTTACAGACGTTACCTCCTCCGGCTTTACGCGGTAAGAAAGGTTGCCTCCGTTTCTCTCATGCCATCCCTGCTCCCATCCGTCATTTGCCATGCGGATAAATCCCTGTACAAACTCTGCATCTAATAGTTTCATGTTTTTCTCCTTCTCTATTTTTCTTTTTCCTGGCTCTTTCTGGTTTTGAAATCTTCTTTTCTGTAACTGCTTCCTGCTGTTTTTTATTTTCTCTTTATTTTCTTTTTGCAAGCACCTGCGCTTCATACCGTTTTACTTCATCAAACCACTGCTCCTCTGAGGTGTTGCACTGTTCGCAATATGCACTCCATATGTCGCCAAACGGCAGTATTTTTAACGCTTCCTGGCGTACCATCAGCGCTGTCCAGTCTGCGGCATCCTGCAATTTTTTCAGCTCTTCATGCGGCGTGCACAATGCGGACAGCAAAGCCTTCTGCCAGCTCCGGAATCCAACCGTCCATGCCGAGATACGGTTGATGCTGGCGTCAAAATAATCGAGTGCCATATGGACTCTGCCTAATGCACCGCAGCGCACGATTTCTTTTGCCATTTCCTTCGTCTCATCATCAAACAGCACGACATGATCGGAGTCCCATCTGACCGGACGGGTAATGTGCAGCGCGATCTCCGGGAAAAATGCAAGCAGAGCCGGGATCTTGTCAGATACGACCTCTGTCGGGTGATAATGCCCGTTGTCCATCAGCGGCAGGCAGCCTTCGTGCGTCGCCGCAAAGGATAAGGAAAATTCTGCGCTTCCTACCGTATACGATTCCACGCCGATACCGAATACTTTGGATTCGACACATGGCTTTACAAGCTGCGGGTCATGCGGCTGCGCAATGATCTCTTCAATCGCTGCCTTATAGCGCTCTCTTGGCGCAAGGCGGTCTGCCGGGATATCTTTGGCGCCGTCTCCCGTCCAGATATTCATGACACACGGTACGCCTGTTTCTTTTGCAAAATATTCAGAAATACGGATACATGCCTTGCCATGCTCGATCCAGAAGCGTCTCGTCTCTTCATCCGGGCTGGACAGTGTCAGGCCGTCCTTGATTTTATCATGGGAGAAAAAGGTCGGGTTAAAATCCAGCCCCATTCCGCGTGCCTTTGCAAATTCCACCCATTTTTGAAAATGCTTTGGTTCGATCTTGTCTCTGTCTGCAAACTCCCCGTTTTCAAAAATCGCATAGCTGGCGTGCAGGTTCAGTTTCTTCTTACCAGGTGTCAGCTTTAATACTTCGTCGATATCCTGCATCAATTCTTCCGGCGTCCTCGCCTTGCCCGGATAATCCCCAGTTGTCTGTATCCCTCCGGTCAGCGGGCCCTTGTGGTCAAACCCGATCACGTCGTCGCCCTGCCAGCAGTGCAGCGATACTGGTATTTCTTTTAATTTTGCAATCGCTGCGTCAGTGTCTACCCCATATTTTGCATAAGCTTCTTTTGCAGATGCGTATCTTTCTTTTCCTGTCATTGTCATTCCTCCTGCTTTCTATGTATTATTTTGTTGTTGGCTCGTAACGCTTTATTCCAAATGAATCAAACACACACTTTCTTGCCTGCGCAAGGCTTTCAAGCTCCTTTTGGCATATCATCTGCGCCATCAGGTTGCCGATTGCCGTAGCTTCTCCCGGCCCTGCATAAACCGTCTTTCCAGTTGCATCCGCCGTAAGCTGGTTTAAATATGCCGCATTGGAGCCTCCGCCGATAATATGGATGCTTTCATACGCTTTCGCCGTATTTTTCTCCAGCTCCCGGACGGTCTTTCCATAGCACTGCGCCAGGCTCTGGTAAATGACCGCCGCGATCTCCCCTGTTGTCTGCGGCACACGCTGCCCGCTCGTGCGGCAAGCCTCCTGGACTGCCTGCGTCATATTTTCCGGCGCCAAAAACGCGTCGTCATTGACATCCACGCGGGACGGAAACGCACGGTCAGACTCAGCCATCTCACACAGCTCTGCAAACGAATATGCGTCTTGCAGTTCATGGCGGACAGACTGGATCATCCAAAGCCCCATAATATTTTTCAAATACCGGAAACGGTATTCATAGCCGCCTTCATTTGTAAAATTCCCCTGCCGGCTTTCCTCTGTACAAATCGCTTCCGGCGCCTCAATGCCCATCAGCGACCACGTCCCGGAGCTGATATACATGCCCCCGTCTGTTGCAACCGGCATTGCCATAACCGCCGAAGCCGTATCGTGGCTGGCGCAGAGCACTACCTTGCAGTCAAAGCCGACTTCTTTTTGCAGCTCTTTTTTCAAGCTTCCCACCTCAGTGCCCGGCATTTGCAGCGGCAGGAATATTTCTTTCGGATAGCCAAGCATTGCAAGCAGCTCTTCGTCCCATTGCTTGTGAACCGGGCTTACAAGCTGTGTCGAAGTGGCGTTTGTATATTCCGATACTTTTTTTCCAGTCAGCAAAAACTGAAAATAATCCGGCAGCATTAAAAATGTCTTTGCTTTTTCCAAAAGCTGCGGCTCCTGTTTTTTCACTGCCATCAACTGGTAGATCGTGTTAAAGATTTGCTTTTGGATCCCTGTCCGTGCGTACAGCGCATCTTCCGGGATAATCCTGTACACCTCGCTGTCCATGCCGGCTGTCCGGCTGTCCCGATATCCGTAAGTATCTCCGAGCACCTTTTCTTCTGCATCCAGCAGCACATAATCAACCGCCCATGTATCAATCGACATGCTTACCGGGATTTTGCCTAATTCCCTGCATCTTTTCATGCCGTTTACGATTTCTGCAAACAGGCGCTTTGTATCCCACAACAGCTTTCCTCCCTGCCTGTCCATGCCGTTTTCAAATCGGTAGATCTCTTCCAGCACCATTGTTCCGTTTTCCAGATGCCCAAGTATATGGCGTCCGCTGGAAGCCCCGATATCTACAGCCAGATAATATGCAGCCATTTGTCTCCTCCTCTCAGCCTGCAAAGGCAACATGCTGTTTTCCGTTACGTTTCAGGCTCCGTTTGTTTTAACTGTCTTGATTATAGGGCAGCGGGCACTTTATTATAATGTTCCCTGTTAACTAAAATACTGTCCTTATTTTCTGTTTTGTTCAGAAAGCGCTAAAAAAGGACTTCCATATCGGAAGTCCTAACCTGGATGAAGTAGAATTGTAACTATACAGACATCCTAAGCACCTAATACCCATTACCGCACCTGCCCATCACCGCGGATCACATATTTATAAGTACACAGCTCCGCCAGCCCCATCGGCCCTCTTGCATGGAGCTTCTGCGTAGAAATCCCCATCTCGCAGCCCAGCCCAAACTCTCCGCCGTCGGTAAAGCGTGTCGAGGCATTGACATAGACCGCCGCGCTGTCTACGGCTGCTGTAAAGTGCTCCGCCGCTTTCTGGTCGGATGTAACGATCGCTTCGCTGTGCCCGGTGGAATGCAGGTTGATATGCTCTGCCGCTTCCTCTACGCTGTCTACGATCTTGACAGCCAGTATATAATCTAAAAATTCGGTGTCAAAATCTGCTTCGCCTGCCGGCGTGCCGCTTATGATGGCTGCCGCCTCTTCATCCAGCCGCAGCTCTACCGGCTGTCTGCCTGCTTCCTGGCGTTTCCGGCAAAGCGCCTCCTGCATCATCGGCAGAAACTGTGCCGCAATCTGCCTGTGCACCAGGCATACTTCCTGTGCATTGCACACGCTTGGGCGGCTTGTTTTTGCATTTTCCACAATGCGTGCAGCCATCGAAAGGTCTGCCGCTCGGTCTACATAGATGTGGCAGATGCCTGTCCCAGTCTGGATGCATGGCACTGTCGCGTGCTCTACGCACGACCGGATCAGCCCTTTGCCGCCGCGCGGGATTAAAAGGTCTACAAACCCTTCGGCAGTCATCAGCTCATTGGCGCTTACACGCGTCGTATCTTCGATTAAATTGACGGCGGTGCGCGGCATTCCCGCTTCCGTCAGCCCAATCTGCATCGCCTCAACAATCGCATGGCAGGTGCGCCACGCTTCCTTGCCGCTGCGCAGAATACAGACATTGCCGCTTTTAAGAGCAAGCGCTGCCGCATCGCTGGTTACATTCGGGCGGCTCTCATAGATAATCGCGATCACGCCCATCGGTACGGCTGTTTTTAAAATCCGCATCCCGTTTGGGCGTACGATTTCCGACAACACTCTCCCGACTGGGTCTTTCAGTTTTGCGACCTCACGGATGCCTTCTGCCATAGCTTCTATCCGTTTTTCATCCAGCATCAGGCGATCCAGCATTACCTCCGATATCGTCCCCCTCGCTTCTTCCAGGTCACGTTTGTTGGCTTCTAATATCCTCGCTGCATGTTCTGGCTTTACAAGTGCGTCTGCCATTTTCAGCAAAGCTGTATTCTTTCGCGCGGTATCCGCCAGCATCAGCGCTGTTTTCGTCTCTTTTGCCTGTATTAAGATCTCCTGCGTCGTCATAGCTTCTCCTTTTCATCATTTTTCTGTTTTCCCAAGAAACCGTGTCCCCACCGGTTCCCCTTCTACAATATTATAAAGCTTGCGCGGCCTTGCGCCGTTTGCAATGATCATATCCACACCGTGTTCCATGACAATCTCGGCTGCATGTAGCTTTGTCACCATGCCACCTGTACCGAGGCTGCTGCCTTTCCCGTCCGCCAGCTTCACAAGCGCAGGGGTGATCTGTTCCACTAGCGGAATCAACTGTGCGTCCTCACATTTATGCGGGTCTTTCGTATACAGCCCGTCAATATCGCTTAACAGCACAAGCAGGTCGGCATTGACGCTGCACGCCACCATAGCCGCCAACGTATCGTTTTCTCCTACAGAGATCTCATCCGTAGCGATCGTATCATTTTCATTGACTACCGGAATGACCCCAAGCTCGATCAGGCGCAGAATTGTATTTTCAAAATTCTGTTTGCGGTCTGCATGTGCAAAGTCCTCCCCCGTCAAAAGGATCTGTCCGACGATATGGTTATATTCCCCAAACAGCCTGTCATACGTATACATCAGCTCGCATTGGCCTACCGAAGCCGCCGCCTGCTTGGTCGGCATATCCTCTGGCCTTTCCTTTAACGAAAGCCTGCCGGTTCCCATGCCGATTGCGCCGGATGATACAAGCACAATCTCATTTCCGGCATTTTTCAGGTCGCTCAGTGTCTTTACAAGAATTTCCACATGGCGGATGTCCAGGCAGCCGGTCGGATACGCCAGCGTGGATGTCCCTACTTTTACTACAATACGCATATTTCCTCCCTAAAAAATCAGCTCCTGCTGCCCCATCACCTCGATCTGGGACACGAGCACTGTCTCCGTCTCGTTCCCGCGCAGATGCTCCGCTTTTAAATACTGCATCCCATTTTGCATACTGGCGGCGATCAGGTTTAATACATAAATATTGTCAAACCTGTCATAAATCGAATCTCCGCCAAGCCCTGACAGGCAGATCAACTGTGTGTTTGTCTTTGCCGCCATATCCATCAGCGGCTTGAGCAGATGCGCAGCGTTTGTCTGGGCAAACGGATTGTCCATCAGCAGCACCTTGCCTTCATTCTGGCCTGCAAACAAATCCGAATCATCTTTGCGCATATAATACAGCAGGCTGGAAAGTATGATAAAGGCAGATAAAAACCCTTCCCCGCCGGAATTGCGCGCCACTTGAGACCAGGGAATCATATACTCCCGCTGCGCTTCGACTTTGTGCAGGCGGATCTGTACGTTTTCGATGCCGACGATAGCCTCGTACAGATTTTTTGCCGTCATTGCCTTGCCTAAATATTCCTGTACATTTAAGTTTTGCTCTAACAATTCTATGCATTTTCCTGTCGTCTCATCCATAAAATCACGCAGCCTGATCTGGTACAGATTTTCGTTTTCCTCCCAGTCCGGCAGAGAGATTTTTAACATCTTGACCGGTTTTTCCCGGATTTGTATGGTAGAATTACGGTCGATGCGCCCCAGGTTTTTATGAATCTCCTGTACATATTCGCCCAACAGCTCTACAATGCGGTTCTTTTCCTCTTCCACGACAGAAATATCCACCCGGATCTTTTCCATCAGGCTTTCATAAGACTGCAACGTCGTATAAAGCTGCCGCAGTACCTGTCCCGCATGGTCTGTCAAAGACAGCATCGCTTCGATCGGCTTGCGGTAAAAATCTTCCGCAAAAGCCTCCCTGCGCACCATCTCGTTCAGCAGCATGGCAAGGTGTTCTTTCTGCTTCTGCCTGCTTTCCCTGCAATGGCTGTAATCCCGTATAAGCATCCCTTTTTTGCGCCGCAGCTCTTCCCAGGACAGCCGTTCCATTGCTTCCTGTAATGCCGTAATCATCTGCCATTCGCATTTTCTTGCAGAAGCATCCTGCAGCTTTTGCCAAGGCATCTTTTCACTGCTTTCTATCTGTTTCTGCGCCTGCTGCCTGCCTAACCCAAATGCAGCCTCTTCCTGCTCCTGCTGCAAAGCCTCCCACATCCGCTTTTCTTCTTTTGTCATTACCAGATCAGACTCCAGCCCATGCCGGATAAATTCCCACAGTTGCTGCTCCTGAACCGGCAAAAATTCGCTGTATTCCGCCAGCGCAGTCAGATGTTCCTCATACCAGCCCACCCGCTTTTGCTCAGACTGTACGGCTTGCTCCAGCTCCTTGCGCTGATGTTCTTTTTTACTGATCTCTGTGTCAAAATCAACCGGCTGGATCTCTTCTTTTGGAAGTGGCTGTTCTTTGCCGCATTTTTCCATCATCCTTTTTTTCTGCTGTTCCAGCCGTTGGCTCGCCAGCGCGGCATTTTTATCCGCCTCGTTCCACTGTGCTTTTTTGAGCTCGTACTGCTGCTCGCGGGCGGCTAATAACTGTTCCTGGTATTCCTCTGCTTTTGCGTCATACACCGTCTGTTCCCATTCCCCGTCCGCCAGCTTGTATTTTTTCTGCCGCCTTACAAGCTCTTTTTGCAGCCTGCGCTCCTTTTCCCGCGCCCCTTGCAGTAACCGCTCCAGTTCCTGCTGGTGCAGGGAGATCTGGCTTGTAATTGCCTGGTAACGGGTTTCCAGTTCTTCTATGCGACTGCCTTGCTCGCTGCTGTATTCCATGCCGCTGCTTTGCTCGCCACTGTATTCCATGCCGCTGTCTTGCTCGCTGCTGCCTTCCGCCGTGTTTTCGGCCTTCTGCGCTTTTTCGTACTGCGCATAACATGCAGCCTTTTCGGATAAGTCTTCTGCAATGCGGGAAAGGCGGTCAAGCTCGATTTCCTGCTTTCTGGCACGCTCCCGCAGCTTCTTTGCCGTAGCGCAGGAAAGCTGCTCTTTCTCCTTTGCCACTGCCATACTGTGCCGCAGTGTTTCAAACTGCTGCTTGTCCCTGATATAAGACTGGTACGCCTGTGTCAATCCTTTTAAGTCCTCCAGCCTGCGCTCTTTTTCACTCTGATCCTTCACGCAGGAACGCATCTGCTGCTGTAGCCTTTGCAGCTCGTCCGCGAGCCGTTTTGCCTGTTCTTTCTTTTTTAAGATTTCCTCTGTCAGATCTTGCAGCTTCTTTTCTGTCTGCTCTTGTGCTTTCAGCGCCTGCTCCTGCAACGGTCTGGTTACCGTCTGGCTGCGTAGCTGCTCTCTTTTCTCAAAATAAGACTCATATTCCTCCCGTCTAAGCTGGATCTGCTCTTTCTTTTTCGCAATCTGCTGCTCCATGGCGGACAGCATCTGCATTCGCCTTTCTTCATCTAGCAGATGCTCGTTAAACAGCAGGTAAAAACTGACCTCGCCGCATTCCAGCACGGGCTGTTTTTGCTGCGCAGCCTGCTGATCCAACTGTTCCCTTACCATCAGTGGGATCGGGAAAGGAGTATACGGCAGCCCTTTCTCCTCTGGCTCTTCCTGTATCTGCTTTAGCTTTTCCATATCCCGCGCGGACAGCAGCAGCGCATATGGCAAAAACGGATATGCACGGACAAAGCTTTTGTTTTCCTCCTGTGAATACGAGTTCTTTTTCAGCCATTCCATCCCATACACATACGTAATGCCAAGCTCTTCAAGCAGCTTTTCAAACGCCTCCGGCAGCTTTAACACCCTGCCCTGTGCCAGGCGCTGGTATTCCTTTTGGAGCTGGTCTTCTTCCTTTTCCAGCCTGCGCTTCGCCCATTCGATCTCGGACAGCTTGCGCCCTGCCGCATGGAGTATTTTTTCGGTATCATACAAATCCGCCTCCTCCTGCCCGGCAAGCCCAAAATAACGCATGATCTTACGCCGCTGCTGCAACTGCTGCTCATACTGCGCGCATACCTCTTTCACATGCTCTGCTTCCTGCTCCTTCTGCATTTTCTCTTGGCGGATATCTTCTAGGTCTCGCTCGTTTTCCTTCTGCGCCCAGCTTCCTTCCTCCGCCGACTTTACCATCTGCCGATATTCTTTTTTCAGCCCGTCCAGTTCCTTTTCATATTCCTGCTGGCGGATCTCCAGCGCTGCCGGCTCATATTCTCCGAGGATATTGCGGATCAGCCCTGGCTGATAGCGCTGGTTATACGCAGCTTCTTTTCCGTCGTATTCCTGTATCCTTGCCTGTACGCTCCCGATCGAAGTACCCAGGCCCAGGATTTCCTCACGGCGCTTTTTCGCCTTTTCGTCTTCCGACACAGCCTGCGCCTGCAAGCTTTCCAGGTTTTCACGCGCTTCCTGCGCCTGCTCCTCGTTTTGCCTGCGTTCCCCTTCATAATACAGGCGCAGCGTATGCCCAATCCGGTTGCGCTCCGCACTAAAATCCTGTTCCTTTTGCCGCAGTACCGCAAGCTGCTGCTCATACTGCGTACATTCCGCCGTCTGCTCTGTAAGCTCCAACTGCTGCCTGGCAAGCTCGAAAAGATGCAGCGTATGTTTTGCCTGCGCACACTCCTGCTCCTTTTCATCCCGTTCAAGCTGGATCATCTCGCGTTCCGCCCGCAAAGACCGCTCCTCATGCATCGCTTCATACACCGCTTTTGAAATCTGCTGGTACTGCAAATGCAATGCCTGTGCCAAAATTTGCTGCTGTTGTGCCAAAATACGTTCACAGCTTGCCTGTGCCGTCTCTTTTGCAGCCCCAAGCTGCCATAAAAAAACACCGATCTGCTCCTGGCGCAGCCGCAGCTCCTTTTCCACTGCCTCGTAGCTCTCGGCAGTTTCCCGGATTCCCTGCGCCTCCTGTGAAAACTGTCCAATCACATCCCTGCGCCTGATCTTTGACTGGTTGTCCTTGTACTGGCAGACATATTTTTCTACAATATTCTGAAACTCCTTCACACGGTTTTTGTCTTTGTTCAGCTTGTTGGCAACGACATCCAGCAGCCAGTTTTCCACCAGCCCTTTCTCATCCTTGCTGTTTATAAACAAATCCGACAGCCCGGACTCTTTCTCGTTGACCTTGCATATAATATGCTCCCATTCCTTATAATAAATCCGGTATTCCGCCAGCTTGTCAAAATACTGTCTCGCCTGCGCGCTGTTATTCATATCATAGCAAAAAAACTTCGCAGACGGGTCTTTTTTATAGCTCTCAAACAACTGCCTGCATGAAGCAAAGCTTTTGAGCACCATTTCCTTTTTCCGCCTCTCCACAACCGGAAGATGATGGATATCATAAGGGCACTGCGTCTTATATTCGCTGATAAACTGCACGATCTCCAGATCATCATTGGTATCCTGGGGATCTTCGCCGATCTCCTGGCGCCTGCGCACCATCATGCCAGCCATCGCATACCCGCCGCCCTGGCCAAGCGCCCACTCAACCAAAAGAAACGTCGGCTTTGCCGTCGTAAAATAGCTCGCAAACGGGCGGTCTTTCGCATCCCGAAACCGCTTGTGGACAAACGGCGCCATCATCATCTGCACCAGCACCGACTTTCCGCCGCCGTTTTGCATAGACAGCAGCGTACTCCTGCCATTCATATGGAACGTCTCGTCGCTGATACGGATTGCATTGTTATTGTAGTTTAAGTTAATCATGCGGACTGCGTTGATTTTGCTCATCGTGATTCCTCCTCTATGCCCAGCACCCGCCGCACACGCATATAATGATTCTGGTTCAGCAGGTTCCAGTCCATAAAGTTGTCCAGCTTTTTCGTCGTCTGGATCATCTCATCCTCTTCCACATATTCAATCAGCCCCTGCTTTTCCAAAAACTTAAGTATATGGTGCAAAAAGCCTTCCTTTGTCGTCTTTGCCCTTGACCCTTTCTCGTCCGAGCGCAGCGCCTCATAAGCTTCATACATTGCCGCAAAGGCAATCCCCTGCTCCGACTGCTCCTGTTCACTGCTGCCTGCCCCTGCCTTTAAATAGGCGCTGATGCTGTTTTGCACTTCCCCGACCCGCAGAAAATCCCTTGCCTTGCTGCTCCTGCCCTGCCCGTCATAAAACTCGGTAAGCAGCGTCAGGATGACAAACTGCGACAGAAAATAATCCCGGTCTGTCCCGCCGGACTTGCAGAGCGCCGCCTTGAGCTGTGCTTTGGAAAAGCCGAGAAAATGATTTTCCTCCTGCGGGATCAGATAAATCACCTCTCCGTAACGCTCGATACTGCTGGATGCCATTTCGCCCTGCGATTTGACCAGATTTTGTATCTGTTCATTTTCCGCATATGCCTGATAGAGCCTGCTTTCCGCCTCCTCACGGATCTCATGGTGCTCTAACAGGTAATAAAATATCTCCTGGCTGATGCGGATATCCTCCATTTCATATGCCATAAAACCTTCCTGCCCTTTCTATTTTCCCACTTTATCTTTTGTCTTTTTTCTTCCCGCTTTTCCTGCATCTGGCGGCTGCTTTTGTCTGTTCTGCTTTATTCATACTCCGCCTGAAACAGCAGGTTCGAGCAGCGGATCGTCTTTTCCCTGCCATCGGCGTCGCATACTCCGTCAAACACCACCGCCGTCCCGTCCGATATCCGGCTGACTCTAATAAGCCGAAGCTGCCTGTCCTGCAAATGTCCCGAAAAGCCTTCTATCAAAGCCGGGTCCTCTAAAATCTGCAGCAGCATCTCATTGACCTGAAAGCCCTCTGACGCTTCCTGGATATAATCCCGCCGTTCCTTTTTCAGTACAGGTATATCAAATTCCCTTCCCCGGATCAGCTCTACCATCACTTCTTTAAAGATCTCCACATTTGGAATCAGCTTCTTTCGAAGCTCCGGCTCGCCTGACGTATCGTCTCTGCATTCTGCCAAAGTAAATTCCCCGGCAGCAAAAAGCCGCCCCAGCAAATACCCAAGGCAGTTTTGATATCTTTCCAGCTTTTTCAACCGCAGGCGTTCCTGCTCCTTTAACCATGCATCCTCATCAAAATCAATCTGTTCCTCGCTGTCTTTTTCTATCTTTCTGCGTGCCGCCTGCTGCGGCTCCAGCGCTTTGTTCAGGTTATAGATTTTATCCGGCCCCTGCAAAAACAGCGGTCGGAAAAAAAGCTCCATCCTCGCAAGCGCGCCGGGGTTTTCCAAAACCTTGTCAAACAGCTCGCTGCGCAGTGAAAACCTCTGGATCAGCGACATCTGTGACAGCCCTTCCAGTTCCTTTGTGTACAATGCTTTCAAGTCCAGGTGGTTATTTAAGATTTTCTGGTGCTCATCGATCGCGCGGTTTAAATAGCTTTCGATCACACGCAGGTTGCCCAGATTTTCCTCTTCCTTTTCATTCAGCTTCTGTATGTTGATATGCTTTTCCTCAAGCTCCGCCGCCCGCGTCTTTACAAGCTCTCGGTACTCCAAAAACTTTTTCCTTGTATCCCGTACGATATCCATATCTTCTTCCAGAATCTGCTGGTATTCCGCGACCGAATAATTCAGCGCATTTCTGCGCACCTTGTCCATGGCTTCCTGAATCTTCTGCAACTGGATCTGAAGCTGCTGAAATACATTTTTAATGGCATCCGCAGCCTTGTCATAGCTCTGCTTTTCCAGATGAAGCTGAAAGATCATCTCCTGGATCGTCAGTTTCATATTATTTTCGACCTCAAGCGTGCCGAGCAGCAGATTATACCCATCGTCGGTCAGACGGTAAGAAGTCCGCTTTACCCCCGTATCCAGATAAACGATCTCATTGGAGACATAGCTGATATGCATTTTTTGAAATTCCCGCCGTTCAAAATCATAGCCTTCAAAATACATCGGGCGCCCGTCGTTGGACAAGACCGCATTGACAATGAAATCACCCAGCTTTCGGCAATCCTCATAAGACATTGGCTTTTCGAACGACGACGTATTGATCGTATCAATGTAAGCCCCGATATCGTCCATCAGGCAGTTTTCTTTTTTTAACGACTGCTCCATCAGATACAGCATGACCGCAAAGAGCACGTTGAGCTGCTCGTTTACCCCGTCAAACCCATACTGCTTCCACGTCGTTTTCTGGCTGCTGTTTCCAAATAAAAGGGCGTACAGCCCTACGTTTTTCATCCGCTTTGGGAATTGCTTTAAAAATTCGTACTGCATGTCAGTCCCTTTCAAAAATCACCGATATTTATAATTTCCTGCGGAATATACCGCCCATCCTCCAATAACTGCTTCATGCCGCCTGCTGCCTGCGCGGTAAAAAAGGAAAAGAAATGTCCTGATATGCTCCGGTTCTGCTTTTCCTTTGTAAACGGAAGCGAAGAAACGCTATGGGCTTTTTCCAACATTTTTTCATATGCCCGTACAAACGGCAGGATCTGATACCCCTGCTGCAAAAAGGATTCCGCCAGGCGCTCATAAATGCCGATCCCTTCATAATCCAAATCCCCAAAATAATAGATCTCATTTTCCTGCGCCCGCATATACGGCTCCACACAAAAAGAAAAATCCTGAAACGACCGCAGGATTCCCTTTCCCGCACCATAGACCAGCGTCCCAAAGGGCACGCCCAGAATCTGTTCCTTTTGCTCCAGCAAATGGCGGCGCATACTGTAAAAGGTATCTTTATTTTCCAATATCAGCAGGTTTTGCGGCGTATTACGGTGGCTGCTGTAATACGCAAGCGGCTCAGAGGTCTCATAAATGGAAAGCTCCGCCATATCGATCCCGCATCGTTTTAGGATCTTTTTGCCCTGCTCCTGCTGTAAAAATTTTTCACGCCCCCAGATCTGAAAGCTGCGCTCGTTTTTCGAAATCGGCTCCTGCCTGCTGCCCTGCGTTTTCTGCATATATGCGTTGAGCATCTGCACCCATTCCCGGTCTTTGCTGTACTGGTCTAAGTGGCGCAAATAATAGTCTACTGACAATTTCGTATTCATTTTATATTGCAGTTCTTCTTTATAAGCCATATCATGCAGCGCCTGCGGCATGTCCGTAATCCAATATTCCTCGTATAATGCAGGCTTTTTGCCGTTCGTTTTAGAAGCCTTTACCGGCTTTAGGCTGCCGCTTTCAACCTGCCCGTAAATATGCCTGCAAAGCTCTTCATAAGACGCAGCATGTAGTTTTTGTTCTATTTTTTCCAGTGAAATCCGTTTCATACGTATTCCATTCCCGCCGTTTTTCCTTTTCTTGACAGCTCTAGTATACTCTATCGCTGGATCTTTTTCAAATCTTTTTTAGAATGCACGCCTTTTTTTATTTGACTTTTTTATTTGACTTTTCCTTCTGTGACACGATATAATGACAAAAAGGAGGCTATCACAATGGGAATGTATATAAACAGCAGCATACCATACGCAGTCTATAAAGAAATCCTGCTGGATCCGTATTTTGTTGATAAATCCAGCCTAATCGACGAGCTGATCCCTGTTCTCGGAAAAAGAGACCGGTATATCTGCATTACCAGGCCCAGGCGCTTTGGAAAAACAGTTATGGCAGCTATGATTGCCGCCTTTTTTGGAACAGCAGGGCCAGAAGGCGACGGCTCGCTGTTTGACCACCTGGAAATTGCAAGCTCCAAAAATTATGCCGCTCATCTGCACAAGCACCCTGTGATCTATATTGATTTCAGCCGTACGCCGGAAACATGCAGCAGCTACCTGTCCTATATTTCACGTATTATAAATGGCATAAAGGAAGATTTGCTGGATGCATTTCCGACACTTTCCATAGACCCGGCAAAGCCTTTATGGGATATGATGCAGTATATTTTTGAAAAAACAAAAAGCAGATTTATTTTTGTGCTGGACGAATGGGACGCCGTATTCCATATGCCCTTTCTTTCGAAAAAAGACCAGGCAGAATACCTGCTGTTTTTAAAAAATTTATTAAAAGACCAGATCTATGCCGAGCTTGCCTATATGACAGGGATTCTCCCCATTGCCCAATACTCCAGCGGCTCACAGCTCAATATGTTTGTAGAATATGATATGGCAGGCTCCGAAAAATTCTGCGAATACTTTGGCTTTTTAAATACAGAAGTCGACCGGCTGTACCATGCCTACCTGCATACAGCCTCACAGAAAAAGATTACAAGACAAGACCTGCGCAACTGGTATGACGGCTACCATACGGCTACCGGAAAAAGGCTGTATAATCCACGTTCTGTCGTACTGGCGCTGACAGACAATCAGCTTCGCAGCTACTGGACCAGCGCAGGGCCTTATGATGAGATCTTTTATTATATCCGCAATAACATTGATTCTGTCAGAGACGACCTTGCACTGCTGGCAGCAGGAGAACATATCAGTGCCAAAATCGGGCAGTTTACTGCTGTTTCGATGGAGTTGGAAACACGGGAACAGATTTACTCCGCTATGGTCGTTTACGGGCTTTTAACTTATGAAGACGGTGAGGTATTTATCCCAAATAAAGAGCTGATGGATAAATACAATGAGCTTCTTTTGTCAAAAGATTCGCTTGGATACGTATACAGGCTTGCAAAAAAATCCGAAATCATGCTGCGGGCAACAATCAACGGTGATACAAAAACAATGGAAGAAATCTTACAGTTTGCCCACCATACCGAAGCCCCGATTCTTTCCTACAACAATGAAACCGAACTGTCAGCCGTTGTCAATCTCTGTTATCTGGCTGCAAGAGACAGTTACCGGATTGAGCGCGAAGATAAAGCGGGAAAAGGATACGTAGATTTTATTTTTTATCCGCAGGGAAAACATCTGGACGGAATCATCCTGGAACTAAAGGTGGACAGCACCCCGCAAGAAGCAATCCGCCAGATCAAAGAAAAGCAATATGCTTTCCGTTTTCAGGGCACCCTCGCTGAAAAAAACAAATTGACATGCCGGATTTTGGCTGTCGGTATCAGCTACAGCAAGAAAACGAAAGAACACCATTGTAAAATAGAAATACTGCATGAGCCGTCTCAATAAGACATGAAAAAACAGGCTGACGAACAGGGATCTGATGTATTCCTGTCCGCCAGCCTGTACCGTTCTTTCTGCATTTTCTTGCGCTATCTATGCAAGCTTATTATGCAAACTTATACTCCAGCATTTACAATCGCATCTGCCAGTGCTTCCAGATCTGCCATATTCTCTTCTTTTAATGTAGACCTGATCGTTACCACCGGCTCCACAATTGATATATTTTTCATCGTTTCAAGGACAGCCTTCATCGTCCTTGCAGCCGTCGGCCCCCAGGACCCGTTTTCTAAAATCCCAACCGTCCGTTTCTGATAAGCCTTGCTCTGCAAATGGTGCAGGAAATCCTGCATACATGGAAATACACCGCCGTCATAGCTGGCTGCTGCCAGGATCATGCGGTCATAGCGGAAGGCGTCTTCAATCACCTCTGCCATATCCTCCCTTGCAAGGTCGCTGACGACTACCTTTTCCACGCCTTTTTCGCGCAGCATTTCCGCGAGCTTTTTCGCCGCCTTTGCCGTATTGCCATGAATCGACGCATATGCTACAAGCACGCCTTTATTTTCCGCTCGGTAGCTGCTCCATGTATCGTACAGGCCGATATAGTAGCCCAGGTTCTCTTTTAAGATCGGGCCATGCAGCGGGCAGATCATCGCTATATCCAGCTTTGCCGCCTTTTTTAAAAGTGCCTGTACCGAAGTCCCGTATTTGCCGACAATATTAAAATAATATCTTCTTGCCTCACATGCCCAGCCTTCGTCATCCTCTGTGTCCATCGCTCCAAACTTGCCGAAACCATCGGCGGAAAACAGTACCTTTTCACTGCTTTCATAAGTAACCATAACCTCCGGCCAATGTACCATCGGCGCCATATAAAAATGCAATGTATGTGAACCGAGCGACAGCGTATCGCCTTCTTTTACCTCAATCGACCGGTCGTCCAGCTCTACCTGAAAAAACTGCGGCAGCATTTGAAACGTTTTCGCATTTCCTACAATCACAACCTGCGGATACAGCTCCAGCAGCCTGCCAATGCTTCCCGCATGATCCGGCTCCAGATGCGAAATCACCAGAAAATCCAGCGTCCTGCCGTCCAGCGCAGCCTGTAAATTCTGCTCCCATTCCTTCATCCCTCTGGCATCTACCGTATCCATCAGCGCTGTCTTTTCATCCAGGATCAAATAAGAGTTGTACGTCACACCGTCCGGCACGACATATTGGCTCTCAAACAAGTCAATCTCCCTGTCGTCCACTCCGATATATTTGATCGAATCTGAAATTGTTACCTGCATATTCCTTCTCCTTTCAAGTGTTTTCCAAAATTAATAAGAAACGTTTCTGAAGTATATTTCTCACATGGTTTATAGTATAACCTATGCCTACATGTTTTTCAAACATTTTCTGTGTTAATTTTGAGATTTTAATTTTTGCATACGGAAATGCCTGCCATGATATCCGTGCACTGGCCAGGCAGGTTGAAGAATTTAAATTCGGGGAAAAATATGTTAAAATAGAAACGGATTATAAAAAACTTCAGAGGCAAAGGGCAGACTGAAAGAACGCACACAGCAGTATTATGCCATGGCATCTGAACTGGAAGAGGAACGCGGGAAGAACAAAAAACAGAAAGCTGGAAAGGGAAGACCGGCTGAAAAGGTATCTGTATGGCAGTATGCTGGAGAGCGGAAACCAGAAACAGCAAAAAGAGATCGTACAGGAGTTGATTTCCGATATAGCCCACCAGACGCTGACGCCGACTGCTAAGTAGGTGCACAGACTTATACGTTTTTTGTGAGAATAGATATCAGCGATAACGGCATCGGCATTGCGCAGGAGGAATGTGTGAAAATATTTGCCAGGTTTTACCGCAGTTTTGAGGTGGCGGATGAACCGGGAGTGGGCATCGGGCTTTATCTGGCCAGGGAATTGATACAGGCGCAGAAAGGGTATATCAAGGTGAAGGCGGAAAAAGGAAAAGGGTGTTTGTTTTCTGTTTTTCTGCCGGCAGGAAAGCAGTAAATAAATGGGGTGAGAGATTGGCCCCAAATATGATATCTAGAAGTTGCAGTTCAACTGGCATGGGTGTGAGCTGTATTCCTAGATCTATATATCTATAAAAATATAGATTGTTGTTTTTGGCAGACTTGTGTATAATGGAAATAGAAAAGGAGGGCGGTATATGAGTGAATTGTCAATTTTGGGCGTTATGAAAGCCATCGTTCCGATTACCCGGTTCAATAAAGGCGAGGCAAATCGGATTTTTGATGAGGTAGAGGCTGGAGGAACGAAGGTTGTGATGAAGAATAACCGGCCTGCCTGTGTCCTGATGTCTCCAAGCCAGTATGAGTCTCTGATGGAAATGCTTTCTGACTATATTATGCAGGAAGAGGCGGAAAACAGGATGGTATACTACAATCCGAAAGAATCTCTGTCTCATGAGGATATGATGAGGGAGCTGGATATCACAGAGGAGGAACTGGATGGCATAGAGGTGGAGATTGAGTGAGGGATTGTATGGATGAACTGGAATATTGAGTATATGAAAGAAGCGCAGCGTGATTTAAAACGGCTAGATCCTTATAATCGGAAAATTATACTGAAAGCGATTGAAAAAACGGCAGAACGTCCGTTGCCCCCGCCAGATGGAATCGGGAAACCGCTTGGGAACCATGCCGGTTCCAGACTGAGCGGGTATTATAAGATTAAACTGCGTGGTCTCGGATATCGGGTTGTGTATCAGCTGGTAACAGATGGAGAGACTATGAGGATTATCGTGATATCTGTCCGTGATGACGAAACTGTTTATAAAGAAGCAGAGCGGAGAATTCATGATTTTATAAAACGAAGCGTACAATGAGAGATCCAAGCAGGGACGTAATTCATGTGGGAGTTTTCGTTTGGATCGCCGGATGGGTAAGCAGCAGGAAATCATATGTAGAGAGAGGCATCTTGGAGTAGAATCTAAGGTGCTTTTTTGCTGTCCATCCGCCCGACGTACTCGTGAGCAGCAGTGGAATTATATCAAAACTGTAATATTTGCGCTCGCAGCCAAGCCGAGCATTCAAACAGCCCGGAAAATATAAAAATTGCCGGATTTGCAGAAATTACCGTTTCTGCTGCATTTACTGTATCTACAGGCTGTATATATCTGGGCGGGACATTTGTACTGGCAGTGCTTGTCGTATGCACATGCGCGGAACGACTGCTGGCATCTACGCTGGGCAATACGTTTTTCTTTCGGATGCAGCTGACCGTGCTGCCATGCGTGGCAATGCTGCCGGTGCTGGCGGCAGTCGCCTATGTGATACCGAAGTAGCAATTTGCGAAAATGAGCAGAGAAAGCGTGGTGGAGCGTATCAGGAGCTGAAGATGCAATAACATCCGGACTGGCAGCAGCATGAGCGAATTTGTTCATACCAAAAAATGAGGCTCTGAAAAAACTTCAAAGCCTCAAATTCCAGTTGCTCAGATTAATTTCTTTGTATCCCGCATAATATCTTCCATGGTGATCGAAGAAAGCTCATCCTCCATTGCCTTTTGCACCCGCATCAGCTTATCATCCAAAACCACATGGATATTCTTTCCCACCGGACAGTCTGCATTTGGATTCTCATGAAAATGAAACAGCTCTCCATTTTCAATACATGCAACAGCATTGTATATATCCAAAAAAGAAATCTCATTCAGAGGCTTACAGATCGAAGCCCCGCCAGAGCCTCTTGCTACCTCCACAAGCCCTGCTGCTTTTAATTGCCCCAGAATCTTACGTACAATCACCGGATTCACATTTGTGCTGCCAGCCAAAAAATCACTTGTTACTTTATATTCATCCTGAAATACATCGATACAGGCAAAGATATGGACGGCAAGCGTAAATCTGCTTGAAATCTGCATGGTAAACACCTCTCTTTCGTACCATATTTGATCTTTTATAAACGGATGGCTGCATGTTATTTCAGGCGCCTGTCTTTTTGTTCCGATGAACTCTCTTCCCCTTTTCAAAGCCGGCGCCGTCAATCACGCCCTTTGCGGCCTTATCATATACCAGTACATTCATTCCCTGTTCCGTATACGTATAATCCCTGCGGTCGACCATTACGGACAGCCCTGCGGCATCCCTTTTCACCGCAAGGTCTGAATAATCCAGGTCAAAATGCTGTAAAAAAGCCTCTGCTTCCCCGTTTTTTCCATTCGTAGCTGTACTTGAAAATGCCAGCTTACCATCCTCGTACACAGCCGCTGCGCCCTGTGGCTTTTCATAAAAGACGACAACGCATTCATCCAGCTTCTGCACGGCTTCCAGGTAATCCGAAGCATTTTCCAGCTTTGCAAGCTCCCTGCCGTAAAGCTCTGTATGCCGGAACTTCCGGCTCGCCTCTTCCCAGCTTTGATAACGTTGGGCTGCGCGCCTGTCTGGGATCTCATAGTGGGATTTCATCCATTTTGCGAGATAATCTGTATATTTCACGCTGCCGTAATAGTTCAGATGCGACGGCTCCAGCAAGTCCGTAGAAAAATCGATCTGCATTTCTTCCACAAAATTACTGTCCAGAAACGGGATCCCATACTCCTTTGCAATCGCAAATACATAATTATACGCTTTCTGCTTTTCCTCCGTCTGGTTTAAATACGGGGAATTTACGAACATTAACGGAATCTTTTTTTCCCTGCATAATCCGATCAGTTTGCGTAGATACAATTCCGTCCGCTCGCTGACCGGCTCCATCTTGTCAAAATTGGAACGGTCTACCTTCGCCCACTGCGCCAGCTCCCGCTTGGATATTACCTGGAAATCCGGCTTATATCCATGATACCTGACCCGCTTTGTATTTTCATAATCCTGCCTGGTCAGCTCGTTATATCTTGTATGGTAATAAGGAAACGAAAAAAACGCGCCGACTGCGTCCAACAGCTTCTCTTCCTGATTGACCGCCAAGATTGCCTTCCACTTTTCACGGGAAGGCTTCATGCTGATCAGGCTCGGCCATGACGCAGCTCCCATATCGCTCTGCCTTTGATAGAGCGTACAGACGTCAAAGACCACCAGCTTTGGCGACTGCGTCTTAAGCGCTTCTTCCAGAAAATAATAACTGATCCATACCGGCTGTGCAGGCGACGCCAGAAGATAGCTTGCCATACCATAATCGTCATACAGCTTACATGTATTGATGCTGTAATACACATGGCTGCTGCCGACACACAGCACATCTACCGTATTCTCTTCCAGCTTATAAAAATCAGCCAACTGGATGCAGCCTGCATCCGTCCGGTTCAGCGTTGCCCTGCCGAGCACCGTGGCAATCCCAGCAAACATGCACAGCAGAAATAATGTACTGAATAGCTTTTTCATAAATCCACCTCTGGGAAACAGTGTTCCCAGAAGCAGCGTATTTTATACAAGCCTTCTTAAGACAGGCTTTCTTATGACAAGCTTTTTGTATCATACTCTAAAAATACTTCGAATATTTAATATCCTCCTTCGGAAAATCCGCTTCCGTCCACACATGCTGCTCCCGCATCTTCTTTTCGGAAACAGCAAAATAATCATTGCGGATCTCATCTCCGTCATCCGGGTCATCCCATGTACAGTCAATATAACTGTACTTGCTGCCCAGCTTCGCATACGTCCACGCATGTGCAACGCCCCCTGCCGTTCCGCAGACAGACATCGACTGCAATCCGCACTTTTTTGCCATCAGGTTAAAAGCCGCCGCATATCCCTGGCAGACTGCGGAGCCTTCCACAAGCGCACCGTACGCCGTAAACGCATCGTCATACTTGTTTCCCAGAATTTCCGCCGCCTTTTTATCATAAGTACAATTTAAAATCAGATAGTCGTGGATCGCCTTTGCCTTTTGTTTGCCCGACATTCCGGATTTGATGCATTTCTTCACCGCATCCTGTGCCGCCTTGTCTGCTGCATTGACTTTCTCGTCCTGCTGCTCTTTCGTCAAAGACCTGCCGACCTGGTAGCCATAAGCGCCGCCTGTATTTCGCCAGACGACCGTATTGTAATTATACTCTGGATGCTGCTGGAGCATTTTTACAAAAATTTCATAATAAGACGTGTCGCTGTAATAGCTTTCGGAATAATCCCTGTCCTTTAGCGCCTTTGCCGCAGCTTTTCTGGCTGCGGCTTCTGATTTGAGCCGCTTGACCTTAATAAACGCGTCTTTGGATAGCTCAACCGTATATTTCGCATTTGTGCTTGCACTGTTTGTCTGCTTCCGAAACTGGACGCTGCCTGCTAACATGCGGTTCTGGCTCTTTGCTGCCTGTTCCAGCGCATTTTTGATCTGGGCTGTCGAATAACTCGCAGGCGCCGTAAACGTAACCGACTGTTTTCCTTTTTTTATTGCCTGCGCAAAGGTCTGCTGAATTTGCTTCAAATCCAATACGTCGGACGCGGCAGCAGCCTGTTTCGGGGCTCTTAAGCTAATTCCCGCCAATAACAGCAAAAAGCAAATGACAGTTGTAATAATCCTCTTTTTGGCTTTCATCAATGACATTCCCCTTTCTGTTGCTTTTCTATGTTTCTGATTCCTGTTTGTGATTCCTTATCGTTACTTATACTTAGTACATCAATACTTAGTACATCAATACTTAGTACATCAAAATTTCCGCAGCTTGTCTGTCCCATCATCCACCGTATTTTCGATCGACTTGATCACCACGTCGTAGCTGTAATCCTGGTTTACCTTTACCGATACCCGATCTCCCACCTTATGTCCCAAAATCGCCTTCCCAATCGGAGAATCAATGCTGATCATCCCCTTGAGCGAATTGCCGCGCACAGTTGTAACCAGCTTAAACGTCTCTGTCTCATCGTCCTCTTCAAAATAAACCGTCACCGTATTGTCCAGCCCGACCTCATCCGCATCAGACTCCGTCTCTATAATCTGCGCCGTCTTAATCATCCTTTCCAGATAGCGGATTCTGCTCTCATTCTGGTTTTTGTCCTTTTTCGCCGCATGGTATTCAAAGTTTTCACTCAGGTCTCCATGCGCCCTTGCTTCCTTTACCGCCTCCAGCGCTTCCTTTCGAACTACAAGCTTGCGATACTCAATCTCCTCCTCCATACGTGCAATATCTTTTTTGGTCATTTTATCATACATACTTTTCCTCTTTCTTGTCCCATTGCCTGCTGCCCTAAAACCAATACAAACAGGAAAAGCGGAAGAAGCCTTTCCTTCTTCCGTTTCCCATAAAGCCACGCCTGCCGGATCCAATTTTCCTTATCATCCTGTTTCCAGCCTGCCAGATCCCTGTTTTCCAGCCTACTGGATCTGCGTTACCTTATAATCCTGCTCTTCCACTGTCTTGCGCAGCACTTCGTCGGCGATTTCGGCATTCAGCTTTAAAACTGCCGTCCCGGCTTCATGGCTGACAGCAGCCTCATCCACCTGTGCAAGCGCCTCCAGGCATTTCTTAACCCTTGCCTCACAGTGTCCGCACATCATTCCTTCGATCTTCATTGTCTTTTCCATTGTCCATTCCTCCATTTTTTGTTTTCTGTTTTTGGATTGTATTCTTTTTTTATCTTTACTGGCGTCGTGGATCGATACCAGGTTCAGGCGCAGCGCATTTGTCACGACGCAGAAGCTGGAAAGGCTCATCGCCGCCGCGCCGAACATCGGATTGAGCTGCCAGTGAAACAGCGGGATCCAGACTCCTGCTGCAAGCGGGATTCCGATAATATTGTAAATAAACGCCCAGAACAGGTTTTCATGAATATTGCGCAGCGTCGCCCGGCTCAGGCGGATTGCCGCCGGCACGTCAAGGAGGCTGCTCTTCATCAATACGACATCCGCCGCGTCGATCGCAATATCTGTCCCCGCTCCAATCGCGATGCCGATATCCGCCCTGGTCAGCGCAGGCGCATCATTCATGCCGTCTCCGACCATCGCGGTCTTTCCCTGTCCTTTCAGCTTTCGGATCACACTTTCCTTGCCATCCGGCAGTACGCCAGCAACTACCTCGTCCACGCCTGCCTGCCTGCCGATCGCTTTTGCTGTCCGTTCATTGTCACCGGTCAGCATCACGACACGGATGCCCATATTCTGCAGCTCGCGGATGGCATGTGGACTGTCTTCCTTTATCACGTCCGCTACGGCAATCAGCCCTGCCATCTGCCCGTCCTTTGCAAAAAACAAAGGCGTCTTCCCTTCCTCTGCAAGCTGCTGCGATTGTTTCATAAGCGCCTTGGAAATCTCTGCCTGGCTGCTGATAAACGAGCCGTTTCCTCCGGCAAGTTTTGCCCCCTGGCTAACGCCTGTCAGCCCGTTTCCCGGCAAAGCTGCAAAGTCTTCCAGTTCAGCAGGCTTTAACCCTTTTTGCGCTGCATATTCCAGCACAGCCTTCGCAAGCGGATGCTCGCTCTTATATTCCAGCGTATTTGCCAACTCCAGCAGTTGTTCTTCTGTGATACCCTCCGCAGGTATCACGTCTGTAACCTTTGGCATCCCATTTGTAATCGTCCCGGTTTTATCAAGGGCGACAATCTCGGTCTTGCCTGCTTCCTCCAGCGAAACAGCCGTCTTAAACATGATACCGTTTTTCGCTCCGACGCCGTTGCCTACCATAATCGCCACCGGCGTCGCCAGCCCCAGCGCACAGGGACAGCTAATGACAAGCACAGAGATCCCTCTTGCAAGCGCAAACCCGATGCCCTCTCCCGCAAACAGCCATACCGCAATCGTTACAAGCGCAACCGCAATGACTGCCGGTACAAACACCCCCGACACCCGGTCAGCCACTTTTGCAATCGGCGCCTTAGTCGCCGCCGCGTCACTGACCATGCGGATAATCTGGGACAGCGTCGTGTCCTCGCCCACTCTGACCGCCTCGCATTTTAAAAACCCGGACTGGTTGACCGTCGCCGCCGATACAGCATCGCCCTGCGCTTTATCCACCGGAATGCTTTCTCCGGTGAGCGCTGCTTCATTGACCGCACTGCTGCCCTCCAGTACCACGCCGTCCACCGGAATATTCTCCCCGGGACGCACGACAAAGAGATCTCCCTTTTTTACCTGCTCAATCGGCACCTGCACCTCGGCGCCTGCCCTGATGACGGCCGCTGTCTTTGGGGCAAGCTTCATCAGCCCTTTTAACGCGTCTGTCGTCTTGCCCTTCGAACGCGCCTCCAGCATCTTGCCTACCGTAATCAGCGTTAAAATCATAGCCGCCGACTCAAAGTAAAACTCGTGCATAAAAGCCATCACGCCGTCCATATCCCCGCGCACCTGCGCATCGGTCATCGCAAACAGCGCATAGGTGCTGTACACAAATGCCGCCGATGAGCCAAGCGCCACCAGCGTATCCATATTTGGCGCCCTGTGCCACAGGCTCTTAAAACCGCTGATAAAAAATTTCTGGTTCACCACCATAATTATAACGGTTAACAGCAGTTGGATCAACCCCATTGCCACATGATTTTTACCCAAAAATGCCGGAACCGGCCATCCCCACATCATATTGCCCATAGACAGGTACATCAATGCCGCTAAAAATCCCAGCGATGCAAGCAGCCTCTGCTTTAGCACCGGCGTATCATGATCTGCCAGCAGCTCTTCTTCCCCTGCCGCAGCCCTGCCAGGCGCATCCGCCGCCGCATGTTTTTGGGAAGCGCCATATCCCGCGCCCTCCACGGCACGGATCACGTCGCCCGCGTCAGCCGTCCCTTCCACTCCCATAGAATTCGTAAGCAGGCTGACCGAACATGCCGTAACGCCAGGCACCTTCGATACTGCCTTTTCCACACGCGCGCTGCACGCAGCGCAGCTCATCCCAGTTACTGTATATTGTTCCAAACCAAACAGCCTCCCTTCCTGCAACTAACTTTTTCTCAGGTTTGCATTATTTCATCAGCTTCTGCAAAACCGCTACAAGCTCATCCACGGTCTCCTCTTTTCCTTCACGGATATCCCTCGTCACGCAGGTCTTGATGTGATTTGCCAGCAGTACTTTGTTAAAGCTGTTGAGCGCTGCATTCACAGCAGCCACCTGCACAAGAATATCTGTACAATAGGCATCCTTTTCCACCATCCCCTTAATCCCGCGCACCTGTCCTTCGATCCGGTTTAGCCTGTGGATCAGGTCTGTGTATTCTCTGCTGGTACGTTCCTTTATCTTCGCCGTGTCCGCACATTGGCAGCACCCGCTGCTTTCGCCTGTATGTGCTGTATTGGTTTTGTTTTGTATGTCAGATACTGTATTTGTTTTTATCTCCACATTTTCTCCTTCCTTCCAGCTTTCTATGCAGCCGGTTTCATTTTATCTGCCTTCTGCTGCTTTCCTGTTCGATTGTTATTATATACCCCCATAGGGTATATTGCAAGCATTTTTTTTATTTTTTTTAAGCTATTTTTTAAAAAGCTTGTTTTGCACACAAAAACAGTCTTTTCACATAGAGCAAAACCTGGTATCATAAAAGTAATCATACAAAATGATCATACAAAGCAATCATGCAAAGCAACTATAAACAATCCCTCAGATAAGGAGCTTTTACATATGAAAGTACAGGAATTAAGAGAATTATTAAGATCAGCAGACAGGCCCCTGCTGGAGAAAGCCTTTACGGAAATCTATAAACAGTTTCGCAAAAACCAAAAAGAAGATATCGATCAGATCATACAAAATATCCTGAGCGGAAAAGAAACAGAAAAAGCAAAACCCGTTTCTGCACTCGATTTTGATAAACTGGAACAGGAAATCCTTTTTTTCCTGGAAAATGCCTATGCCCAGAATTATTTTGTACCAAACCGCACAATCCCGAAAAACCAGCGTCCTAAATGGCGGTTTCTTTTGAAAAACTATCTCAAAGAACTGGAAAAAATACCTGTGGAAAATGAAAATTACGGAAAATCTGTAGAATTGATGACAAAATTATATACGATGCTCTGCGACGCGTGCTGTCAATACCTTTTCTCCACCGAAGACCCATTCCGTTCCATCGGCTGGCAGCAGCAGGATTTATTTCAGGTGCTCGTGAAAAAAACCTTTGCAGCAGGCTATACCCGTGAAAATATATCCGCTCTGCTACAGCTTGCAGTCTGCGACGGCTTAAGCATGGAATCCATGCACATCGATCAGGAAACCGCATTTGTCTGGGCACTAAAAACTGCCGACGCAAAATATATGGCGCTGGAAGAGGCAAAAAAACTTGCCGAAGAAAAAAAGCTCGCGCTTGCAGAGCCTGGCCTGCATTCGAACAGGCAATATACCTTCGAAGAAGCAATCAACCATCTGTGCGAAATCATCCTGCTCATTTCCATTGCGCTTGCAGAGCCAGACACAGGCATCAAATACTTTTTCAAAAATTTCCGTAAACCGACAAAGGAAGTCGTCTTGTACTATGCGCTTGACCTGATCGACCTTGCGGAAGACGACGCTTTATGGATCAAGGTCTACGAGGACGGAACCCGCCGGAAAATCAAACCGCGCGAATCCCTGCAGCAAGCGTATCTTGAAAAGAAAAACATGGCGTAAAGCTTGCATAAACTGCTGCTGGCAGCCGCGCAGTGTTCCACTGCCCTGCAACAAATATCTGCTGCCAGCTTTGCAGCATTTCTACTGCCCTGCCAAAGATTCCAGCAGCGCGTCAATCTTTGCACGCCCTGCAAGCCAGGAAGTAAACGCAGTCGCACTTCCAGCCGCCGTGCCATACAGCAGCGCTTTCTCATAACTGCCGGTTGTCAAATAGCCTGCCAAAAATCCGGCTACCATGGAATCCCCTGCGCCAACCGAATTTACCACGGTGCCCTTTGGCGGCAGGCGCTTCCATACCTCTTTGTGTTCGTCCACCAGAATCGCGCCGTCGCCAGCCATCGACACAAGCACATTGCGGGCGCCCATTTCCTGTAACTTTTTGGCGTATTCGATCACCTGCTCGTCTGACGTCAGCGTAACTCCAAACATTTCTCCCAGCTCGTGGTTGTTCGGCTTAATTAAAAATGGATGGTATTTTAATACGTTCAGCAGCAGCTTTTGTGTCGCGTCTACCGCAATACGCACTCCTATTTTGTCCAGCCGCTTCATAATCTGCTCATATATATCATCCGGAAGCGTATTTGGAATACTGCCGGAAAGCACCAGCACATCCTCTTTTTCCAGAGCATCCAGCCTGTCAAAAAGCTGACTGATCTTTTCCTGCGGAATCTGCGGTCCCTGTCCGTTAATCTCAAATTCCTGATCTTTTGCTTTGTTGTGATCCTGTTTTCCGCTTGCCTGTTTTTTTGATGTCTCCGACTTTACTTTAACATTGATCCGCGTCATCCCCTCATCCAGAGGAATAAAATCCGTATCACAGCCATATTCCCTTAACATCTGCTCCATCGCAATCCCGGTAAATCCTGCGCGAAATCCAAGCGCGCGGCTTTTCAGCCCCAAATTTGAGATGACCACTGCCACATTATTCCCCTTGCCTCCGGCATAGACATGCTCTGACAACGTACGATTGACGGCATCGTCTTTAAAGTCCTCGACCTGTACGACATAATCCAGCGATGGATTAAATGTCACTGTATAAATCATATTCTGCACTCCCCTTTCCATTTCATCGAATTTAAATATTTTTCAGGCACGCTCCAAGCATAACCCAAACATCCCTACTCAAACGGATATCTTATTCCCCACTGGCTGCGCACCGTCGTCAACGTCTGCATGACATCTCTGACAATCCTCAGATTTTCCTTTCCGTCCTTGCTGCGTACATACTCCTGCATATCCTGTACTTCATACAGCAGCGCATCCTCTGTCCTGCCAGCCTCGATAATTTCTGTGCGCCCATCTTCCGTATAGGTAATGGATGCTTTCTGCGCCCTTGGATAGTTGTTGATCTCAATAAAGCCCTTTTCCCCTGCAATCACGCCCCGCTTCGGCTGCTTTGCACGCATCGTAAGAGCCATAACAGCCATCTCGCCATCAGGATTTTTCAAAAGGATCCCACTCGTCTCATCTACTCCAGTTTCAAAATAATTCGCAGTCGTCAGCACGACATCCGGCATACTCTTCATAAAAAACCTTGCAAACGACACCGCATACACACCGATATCCAACAGTGCCCCGCCAGCCAGCTCCTTTGAAAAAAAGCGGTTGTTTACGTCATATTCCTTACAGCTACCAAAATTGACCTGCACCATTTTCACAGCCCCGATCGCTCCGTCTTCCACCATCTGCTTTAGCTTTTTGTATAAAGGCATATGCAGCAGTGTCGTCCCGTCACAGATCACAAGCCCTTTTTCCTCTGCAACAGCAGCACATTCCTCCAACTGCCTGCTGTTAACTGTGATCGATTTTTCGCAGAACACATGCTTTCCCGCCTTTAATGCGGACAGCATCCATGTATAATGCGAACTGTGCGGCGTCGCAATATATACAATATCCACCTTTTCATCCGCAAGCAGCTCTTTTGCATCGCCATAAGCTTTTGTAACCTCATACTCTTCCTTAAATTTTTCTGCTTTTGCAAGGCTTGTGCCGCACACAGCATAGATTTCCCCGTTCACTGCCTTTAGCGCGGCGCCCATCTCATGGGCAATCAGCCCTGTCCCTAAAATACCCCAGTTTAAATTTGCCATATTCATCCCTCAGCTTTCTATCAATTAATTGCTGTTTTCCGGCTTTTCCAAAATCTTTATTTTGATTTCTCCTTTGATTTCTCCTCCATCTGCCTTTGCAATCACCGCTTTTGACGCAGCTTGGTAAAACAGCGAATGCCCGACCATTCCCGGTATCCGGTCTAAAGCTGCGCAAAGCGCCTCTACATCGTCTATATCATGGAACTTTGCCTCCAGCAGATAATTTCCATCCTCACTGACCAGGATTCCTGCTTTGCCGTCCGAACGCCGCTCCGTGACCTGTGCGCCCATCTGCACCAGGCATTTCTTTACATAGCTGACAGATGCACGAAGCACCTCTACGGTTACCGGATAAGCAAAGGACAGCCGTTCCCTGCACTTTCCTTCATCCGCCAGCAGCACATACTCCTTTGCCATAGCAGCAACCAGCTTTTCCCTCGTGTGAATCCCGCCGCAGCTTTTCAAAGCGTTTAACTGCATATCCAGCTCATCGCACCCGTCAAATGCCAGATCCAGCGTATCCGTCATTTCCAGCGGCAGCACCGGGATATGGTGCTCCATACACAGCCGGAGCGTATCCTGTGACGGTGTGACTGCCTGTATTTTTTTCTTGTTTTTTTCGATCTCACCGATCAGGAGGGCGACCGTAGAGCCGCCTCCCAATCCGATCGTCATTCCGTCTTCAATCATTTCCAATGCTTTTTGCGCACATTTCTGCTTCATAAAAATCTCCATCCTGCTTTTTGTGTTTACCCATTTTTCAGAGGCTTTTTCAGCACTGCAAGGATCAGGCAGCCAACCACAGATCCAATGAAAATCGCCAGTGCATACATCATCGGGTTTCCGATCGTCGGCAGTACAAAAATGCCGCCATGCGGAGCCCGCAGCGTACATCCAAACAGCATGGACAGCCCGCCGGCTGTTGCAGAGCCTGCGATACACGACGGAATGACACGAAGCGGGTCATTTGCCGCAAACGGAATCGCCCCTTCCGTAATGAAAGACAGCCCGAGCAGATAGTTTACCATACCGGATTCTCTTTCTTTCTGCGTAAAACGGTTTTTAAAAAATGTCGTACACAATGCAATCACTATTGGCGGGACCATTCCGCCTGCCATAACCGATGCCATAATCTCAAAATTTCCTTCTGCAAGCTGGGACGTCCCAAATACATAAGCGGTCTTGTTAAACGGGCCTCCCATGTCGATTGCCTCCATCCCTGCCACTACCATCCCAAGCAGCACTTTACTCGTTCCATGCATACTGTTTAACACTCCGGTAAGCCCGTCATTGATCATTCCCATCAGCGGATTAATCAAGGTCGTAACTACCGATCCGGACAAAATCCCAAATACCGGATAAATAATCATCGGGCGCACACTGTTTAACGACTGCGGAAGCTTTGCAGTCAGCTTTTTCAGCAGCAGCACCAGATATCCAGCAGCAAAGCCTGCAAACAAAGCCCCTAAAAATCCCGCGTTTACTTCTCCGCCTGCCGGATTTGCAAACGTAGACCCGCTTTTTGCTACAAGCCCTGCTACAAACCCAACGGCAAGCCCCGGCCTGTCTGCGATGCTCATTGCAATGTAGCCGGATAATACCGGAAACATCATGCCAAACGAAAACTCACCGACTGTCTTTAAATAGGCTGCAACAGGCGTATTTTTACCAAAATTGGCAGGGTCAATGCTGTAATCATCCAGTAAAAATGCCAGAGCGATTAATATACCGCCGCCAATTACAAACGGCAGCATATGCGAGACGCCGTTCATCAGGTTTTTATAAATCCGCCGCCCAACACTCTCTGCTTCGTCCGCATCATCCGCTGCCTGCGCCGCCCCAGAGTGGTGATATGTAGGCACATTGCCGCTGACCGCCTGATGAATCAGCTCTTCTGCCTTATGGATGCCGTCAGCAACTTTGGTAATAATGACCGGCTTACCGTCAAACCTCGCCAGGTCTACCTTTTTATCCGCTGCGATAATAATACATTCCGCATCCGCTACATCCTGTGCCGTCAGTACATTCTTAGCCCCATCTGCACCCTGCGTCTCTACTTTAATCGAAATCCCAAGCTCCTTGCCTTTCATATCCAGGCTTTCCGCCGCCATAAACGTATGCGCAATCCCGGTCGGGCAGGCTGTAATCGCAAGTACCCGGTATCCGCCCTTTCCCGCTTCCTGTGCCTTTTTCTCATTCTTTCCGTCCAGCTCATCTTCCTTTTGGTCAATCAGGCCGATAAACTGTTCTGCGGTTTCCGCTTTCACCAGCGTTTCCTTAAATTCTGTATCCATCAGAATCGTAGACAATTTCGCAAGCGCTTCCAGATGCACATTTGCCCCGGTCTCCGGCGCGGCAATCATAAAAATCAAATCCGCCGGCTCATCATCCAAAGACTCATAATCCACGCCATCCCTTACTACCATGGCGGCAAGCCCAGCGCGCTTTACGGCTGCACATTTCGAATGCGGGATTGCAATTCCTTCCCCGATCCCTGTCGTCCCTTCCTCTTCCCTTGCCAGGACGCCTTTTTTGTACGCTTCCCTGTCGCTTAAGTTTCCCGACTTTTCCATCAGGCGCGTCATGTAGTCGATCGCCTCCGCCTTAGAAGCAACGCTGGCATTCACATCGATTGCCTGTAAGCTGAGTAATTCGCTAATCCTCATGCTTATTTCCTCCTCGCTTTTTTCTATTTTTTGTTTTCCTGTTCGATTTTTTCATTTTCTTTTTCAATTTTTATATCGCGATATCAATTTTTGTATCTTAAGTATAACACGATATTTATTATTGTCAATTCAATTTTTGCGAAAATAATTTTTTCCACAATTTAAACAATACTAGGCACTTATACTCCTGTTTTCAGCAGATAAATTTGTCTATTTTGCCTATACAATGCTGGCATAATCAAAATAATTATTTTCACAGTATCCTGTATTCAGAAATATCGTGAAAATAGCACACCACATACAAAAAGGCAGCTATAAACCATTCCGTTTATAACTGCCTGTATCATCTGCTTGCGGCACCATCCTCTCACAGCTTTTCATCCGCAATCAGGCTCTCACACCGGCTCATGCGGTCATAGCTGCGTTCCTGCCCTACAGTGAGAAACAAATAAAGCACCTCGATGACTGTCATCGCCGATACTCTCGAAAAGCAAATTTCATTCGAAAACAGCCGCTCCCTTGTTGCTGTCTGGATATGATAGTCCACACATTTTCCTACTGTAGAATTCGGATTATTCGTAATGCCGACCGTAACTACATTATTTTCCTTTGCCTGCTGCACCATCTTTACGACCTGCCTTGACTCCCCGGAATTGGAAATAGCAATCATGATATCGTCCCTGCCCAGAGATAACGAAAACGCAAGCTGTGTCTCCCAAATCGTCCCGGCTGCCGCTTTAATGCCGATCTCATTGAATTTAAACGCGCCGTCTAACGCAACTGGTATCGTATTCCCTACCGCCACAAACTGGACAATCCTTGCTGATTTTATGTAATCCAATATCGTATTAAGCTGTTTTTCATCGATCAGCGATATCGTCTGGCGGATTTCCTCGATTTTATTTGCCAAGATATTCTGTAAAGACTGCCCGATCTGAGACCTGGAAATATGGTTGGAAACAGGCATCCCCGTCCCGCTGTCGGCAATCTCTTTCGCCAGCATAATCTTGAGCTGATGAAAGCCGTCCACCCCGCATTTACGGCAAAACCTGGACACTGTCGCTACGCTTGTCCCGCAGGCATCCGCCAGTTCGCCAATCGTCATATTAATCACCTGCGTGTGGTCTTTGATAATATAGTTTGCAATCTTTTTTTCCTGCTCAAAAAAGCTTTGATATAAAATATGGATCGTATCCATGACCGTCTGCTGTTTTTCCATCGTATTCCTCCTGCACGAAACTTTTTTTCATGCATTTATCATAACGAATTTTCAGTAATTGTCAATACCTCGCGAAAAAACTCCAGCATCCCATCTACGTCCCGCATCCATTCCGTATCTGACAGGTCATTAAAATATTTCCCTGTCCGTACGTCCACCGACAGGCAGTCAAGCGGATACCCCTGCTCTAAGATCCCATCCCGGTGCGGCTTGTCCGTAAGTAAAAACTCCCTGCTTTGCATAGAATCCGTCATCGCCTCATAACGATGCTGTGCATCCAAAACAAAACAGACCGCATTTCGATACCTGGCTCTTAATCCCCCATACTGCGACGCCAGCCCTGCATAGTATACAAGCATTTCCTGATCCGTCAGGTGTTTCCCATGTACCCTGCGCACATGGACGCCAGGCTGTATTTCATCCGGAACATTGTCAAAATACAACCCGGTATCACACGAAAACACTGGTATCTGAAATGCCTTGTAATAAGCCTCCGCTTTTTTCCTCGCATTCTCCAGCGGCGTGCGCCCGTTTTCACATACGTTCGGGGTCTCCATGCCAAGATCTTGCAGTCCAATACATTCTATTTTTTCAGACAGGCTGCTCAGCCTTTTTTTCATATCAGACAATTTCGCCTGATTGCCTGTTCCGTATAATATTTTCATCTTTCCCATTTTCTGATTCTCCTGACTGCCGGCTTATCTTCTCTTTCCATCATACACGAATACAGAAAAAAAGCAATGCTGTCTATTGTTTTTTTACAGTGTTGTAGTAAAATGAAAACCGTACAGGCAAGCCGCGCCATTTCCATGGATTTTTGCGTATCCAAAGTTTGTCTGCGATACTTGCAACAGAACAACTGTTCTTAGATTCAGAAAGGAAGAAGCCTTATGTTTACCAAAAACAATACCTTTGACCAGATCATGCATACCGAGCCTATCCAAAAAGCGATCGGAAACCTGTTTCCATCCTGCTGGACGCAGCAAATCCTCCCGCGGTACGCTGCGCATACGATGCAGCAAATCGAATCCGAAGTCCAGATGGAATGGGGCGTTCCGTTTTTCTCAGACGCCTTTGTAGAAAGCGCCAATATCCTTATGGACACCGTGCAAAACGAGCGCTTTGTTTTTATCCCGCTCTGGCAGGAACCGGAAATTAGCGCCGCATCCGACAGCCTCGCGCCATGGATTCCCGACTCAGATCAAAACGATACGCGCCATGTATGGCTGTTTACCGGAAACCCCCAAAAAGACCTTACCGCGTTTGCACATACTTCCGGCAGCGGCTCCGTCCCACCCTACCCGTCCCATGCGGTACCTGACGGCAAATACGATAAGACTTCCGTACGCCCTGCCGTCATTATCTGTCCTGGCGGCGGATATGAGATGCTTTCCACGTATTCCGAGGGCATCCAGCTTGCCCAGCGGATGGAACGCGACGGCGGATACAAGGCATTTGTGCTGAACTACCGAATCGCGCCGCATTCCTATCCTCTCCCGCAGACAGACCTTGCACTGGCAATTATGCATGTCCGCATTCACGCCGCACAGTACCGGATTGACCCAAACCGCATCCTTATTATCGGTTCCAGCGCCGGAGGCCACCTGTGCGCCAGCGAAGCCGCGCTGCATGAAACATTAAAGCAGGAAGCCCTCTCCCGGCTGCGCCAGGGCGCCGCATCTTCTGACATCCTGAAAACATATGAAAGCGTGTCTGCGCGCCCGGACGGCATCGGGCTTTTATATCCTGTGGTCAGCTTTTTATCCGAGTACCACGAAGGCAGCTACTTAAACCTTACAAACGACAAACCAGGGCTGCGGGAAGCGCTCTCTGTAGAAAAGCATATCACCTCCGATTATCCTGCCACCTATGCTTTTGCAAACAAAGACGACGATTGCGTGCCTGCCAGCAATACAACACGCCTGGAGCAAGCGCTGGCAAAAGCCGGCGTCGCGCATTTATGCGAGATCTATCCGACTGGAGGCCATGGGGTCGGGCTTGGTTATGACTGCTCTTGCAGTATGTGGAGTGAGCGGATGCTGGAGTTTTTTGAACAGGTATTTTAAAAAATGCAAAGAAGATTTTACGAAAAGGAGATTTTTATGATATGGCTTACTACGACCAGCAACATCGCGAAAAAATAACTTATTTTAATTCCATGTGGTCAAAGCTTGATGGAATTGAAAAACTTGCACGTATTTACAAAATAAACGATATTGCACAAGATAATAACCTAAAGCTGCTGCAAACCCTTGTACTTTTTGATTTTCAGAACCAGCCAGGACGCGAAGGCAGCGACGCAATCGACCGTTATGGCAACGCATGGGAATTAAAAACTGTAAATATTGATCTTACAAGCAGTTTTTCAACGAACCATCACACAAACTTAGAAAGAATCGCTGTGTTCCGTCAAGAACGCTGGTTATTTAGTACTTACCGGGGAATTTCTTTGCAAGAGGTTTATGCCGTTAGTCCTGCCGCCCTTGAACAATATTTCACGAAATGGGAAGAAGCCATACGAGAGAAGATGGCGGAGAACAATAAAAACGTACACTTGAATAATCCTAAAATCCCCTTAAAGTATGTGCATCAAGTTGGTATAAAGGTTTATCCTGTTGACAGTCCAATTGACCCCGCCAAGGTATTACAGGTTTTGTAATATTTCCATTTGCTGTAGCGTCGGTATTACAATATCTTTGCCGGAAAGAATTTCCGTGTAATACCGATGCGCCTGTTCTTCATTTTCAGCAAACCGGAACACGCTGTTTGCTACATAATCCATACTCAAATCAATGCTTAACCATTTACGCCCTAACTCTTCCGCGACTTTGCCTGTTGTATTACTGCCGCTGAAAATATCAACAACAAAGTCGTCATGATCGGTCAGCATTTTGATAAAAAATTCGGGCAGCTTTGCGGGGAACCGCGCCGGATGGCCTTTCATCCCTATTGCTTTACAATATCGTAAATATTGACTATTACTTTCACTGTTACTAATCTGCAAGAGGTTAGAAGGAATTGCACCGCCATTATCTTTTGCCCATGACTTCATGCCCATCACATGGCCTGACGGACGGACTGTTCCCTCTTCTTTCACAAAACTCCTTGGATTATGAATAAGGCTTTTCATCCTTGAAGAATAAGGTACCAATACTTTTCTAATATCTGCTTTTGGTAAATTACTTTTTGAAAACCACCAAACTGTATTGACCGACGTTTTGCAGCGCATTTTTCTCTTATTCACCCATTCAATAGGAGTGGGAAGTGCAGACGGATTATGCCAATACATATCCTGCGCTAAGTGATAACCTATTTCATCACACATTTTGAGCATAAAACGAAAAGGATAAAGCGCTTTCACAGGATGTCCTTTCTGATATGCCCCACCAAGATCGATCACAAAAGACCCTGTTTCTTTTAACTTGACATATGCTTCTCTGCCAAACTGTAACAGCCAATCTACATATTCATCCTGTCCTACTTCTCCATAACTTTTATGCCGCTGTAAGCTGAACGGCGGTGAAGTCATAATCAAATCAACGCTGCTGTCATCAAGCGTGCCCAATACCTCAAGGCTATCACCTTGCATACATGTTCCCAATTGTGTCCTATATCCTGCCATATGATCACCTTTCTATATGTTCGATCACGCTTTCAACATTACTATCCAAACAAGAACAAATACGATCGATAATATTCATTGAAACCTGTTCTCCGCGAGCCATCTTATCCATTGTTGATTTTGAAATTCCTGTTGCCTGCATCAGTTGCTTTTTTGTCATATCCTTATCAATCAGGAGTTTCCAAAGCGGTTTATAAGAAAACGCCATCGTTTGCACCACCTTTCAATATGGAATGTTACAACAAAAGTATTGTAAAGTCAATACTATTTCATTTAGAATTCAAAAATAATTGTCAGATCAAACACTCCATAGCATCTAGAAAGCATTTCACAGCAAACAGAATGAGTTCTCTGCACAGAATGTCCACAAATAATAACAGGAATTGGATTGGAACTGATCTTGGCAGGAGTTATTGAGCCGCTATTTGACATATCTCTATACACTTTTCATCAGAGTACAGGTAAGTTGTTTCGAGGACAGTTTTTTAGATATTTTTCAGTTTCTGAAACGTTCCAAATATCATTTCATACGTATTTTCACGATTAATATCCACTAAAGGGCAAACTTTACATACGATCCGGTTTACACCCCAATGCTTTCTTGATACCTCTTCTGGCATTTCTGCAACTAATATCTCATCTTCCAATTCATCATACTCCACATCATATAACGGTTCCGTAAAATGCCAATAACTTGCAGGCGATACCCCTGGAGAAAAATCCCTTATATTTTCATATTCAAATTTCGCAAGTTCTATCATAGGCTCTTCATAAGCATCTGAATATAACACAATTTCCAAAACATAGATCGGGCCATTCCGCCATCCATTCTTAAGCTTTCGATCCTTTGTATCTTGGAAAAGCAAAAACAACTGGTTTATATTCCATCCCCAATAATCCGTATCTGACTTATATCTTAAAAATTTAGGAGACATAATTTCAAACTCTTCTGTCTCCTCCGTCAACACTTTACTGTATTCAATTAACTTTGCAACATTTTCATGCGTTTTATTAACTATCTCAAACGCGCGATAAATATTTTTACCTATATTCATAGTACTGTTCCTCCACCATTTCGTGAAAACAAAAAGAAAAGGAATCCTCTGTTAACGAATCTTCATCTATACGAAATTGCCAATAATCCTCATCCAAAACCTCAGGCATCTGCAACTCGAACCCAGAAAATCTTAAAAACCCCTTTTTTTCCAATAAATCAATCAGATCAGATACGATTAACTGTTCAAATCGGTTCAATTCCTTTAGCTCCTTTAGCTGAATCAACACCTCTTGCCAGGATAAATACCCCAACTGAACGCCATCTACCACATTTATTCCCTTTATAGTATCCGCACAAACAAACTCATCTGCCAGCAAAAGCAGTAATTTTTTCTTACCAGCGCCAACTGCTTTCAAAACCCTCGCTTCTCTGCTCAGTTGATTGATCGAATCTTCAGCCGATCTATCCTCCCAGTCCTCCCCATCCTCAGAAGATAGCCCGCTTTTGTATTTTACCTCTATGCCAACCACAACTGACTGAAAATCCAACCGCGCATCCAACTCTGTAAACCTGTCATTCTCTTTAACCCTTTCCCAAAGAAATAAACAATCATCCCAATATTGCTCGTTGACTGAATCAATCATTCTTTGCAACTTTATAGGACGTATACCATTTCTTAAAATTTTTTTCATACCTTTCTGAAAAGAAATGTAACGTAAATTTCCAAAAAAATTCCCTGTCAACTCATCCTCTTCTTTTACTTTTCCTCTTATTTCTGCAATCATATTAAATTTTTCCGAAGCTCCTCCATGATTTTTGTTTCATCTGCAAGGGCAAGCGCCTCACAGGTGCGTATTACGTCTGCACTTTCATAATCGACACATCATACTGCACAGTTCCGCCCGGTTTTCCATATCTGTCTTATCCATTCTATCAAAGATATTGTCTTTTATCAACCTTACACCAGCCCCACATCAAACTGCGCCATATACAGCTGATAATAAGCCCCCTTCTTCTCCATCAGCTCCTTCGCACTTCCCTGTTCCAAAATCCCGCCCTTGTCAATGACAAAAATCCGATCCGCATTCTGGATCGTGGACAGCCTGTGGGCAATGACAAAGCTGGTGCGCCCTTTTAACAGCGCTTCAATCCCTTCCTGCACGAGCAGCTCTGTGTGGGTATCGATGCTTGACGTCGCTTCGTCCAGAATCAGGATCTTCGGCATGGATACCATTGTACGCGCAAACGCAATCAACTGCCGCTGCCCGATCGAAAGCCCTGCGCCCTGTTCTTTCAGCTCCGTATCATAACCGTGCTCCATCTTCATAATAAAATCGTGCGCATTGACCGCCTTTGCCGCCGCAATCATTTCCTTCTCTGTGGCATCCAGCTTGCCATATAAAATATTGTCCCGTATCGTTCCATGAAAGATAAAATTGTCCTGCGTCATTACGCCCATCTGCCTGCGGAAGCTCTCGATCGAGACTTTTGTCAGGTCATACCCATCTACCGAGATCACGCCCTCTTCGATATCATAAAACCGGCTGATCAAGTTTACAATCGTTGTTTTTCCTGCTCCGGTCGGCCCTACCAGGGCGATCGTCTCGCCCGGGCGCACTCGAAAGCTCACATCAGACAGCACTTTTGTCTCCGCAGGCGTCCCTTTGTCATACGTAAAGCTGACATGGGAAAACTCGACGCTCCCTTTGATCGGCGGCAGCTCCTGCACCAGCTCGCCGTCCGTAATATCCGGTTCTGTATCCAAAATGTCAAAAATCCGTTCTGCTGCTGTCAGGTTTGTAATCAGGCTGTTATAAAAATTGCTCAGATTTAAAATCGGGTTCCAAAACATATTAATATAACTGCCAAACGCAACAAGCAGCCCCACAGACTCATGTCCAATGCCGATGATGCGGATTCCGACCAGATAGAGCATCATCGCCCCGATGCCCCAGCACAAATCGACTACTGGCCCGAACATGTCCGCAAACCTGCACGCATCCTGGAAAGAATCCCTGTGCTCGTCTGTCAGCCTTCCAAATATCTCACTCGTCTCGTCCTGTGCACGAAAGCTCTGCACGACACGCATCCCTGCAATATCCTCATGGACATAAGCATTCAGGTTTGACGCTTTTTTTCGAAAAATCCGCCACCGCTTATGGGAAGCCGACTGCACTGCCCAGACTCCCGCTGCCATCACAGGAATCGTACTGAGCGATGCTGCCGCCAGGCGCCAGTCTTTGAGCACCATAATCACAACAACCCCCAGTACTGTAATAAACTCTGGTATCAGCGTCGTGACTGAATTGACAAACACATCCTTTAATGCATTGACATCGCCGATAATCCGCGCCAGTATCTTTCCTGTCGGCCTGCTGTCAAAAAAGGAAAACGACAGCGTCTGGATATGCTCATACAGATCCTGCCGGATTTCCAGCAATATTTTATTCGAAACGACTGACATCACATACATCCGCAGCTTTACCAGCACAATATAAATCAGGTTCAGTACCAAAGCAAAGATGCCCAGCTTTAACAGCCCGTCAAAATCCCGCTGCGCAATATAGTGATCCAGCGCTTCTTCGATCAGAAGCGGATTCAGCAGCGAAATGCCGATCGCTCCCGCCATAAACGCCAACACGCCAAAAACAGCCCCTTTATACGCGGCAAGATAACGCAGCAGCCTCTGCATAATCTTTTTCCTGCTCGTATTGTCCATCTGCTCATCATCCCGATATGAATTTACAGCCATAAGAAATCTCCTTTCTCAATGAATTTTTTAACCCCTCATTTCATCCGTTTTACACCATCACCAGACTGTCACGCCCTGCGCTGCTCGCCCAAAAATGCCCCATACTGCGCCTGGAACGTCTGATAATACAGCCCGCGCTTTTCCATCAGCTCCTGGTGCGTCCCGCGCTCTGCGATGCAGCCGTTTTCCAGATAAATAATCTCATCTGCATGACAGACTGCGGAGATCCGGTGCGCAATAATGATTTTCGTCGTACCGTCAAGCCCGTCCAGCATCTTTTGGATTTCATGTTCCGTCTCCATATCAAGCGCAGAGGTCGAGTCGTCCATCACGAGGATCGGGCTCTTTTTGGATAAAGCCCTTGCAATGCTGATACGCTGCTTTTGACCGCCGGAAAGCCCGACGCCGCGCTCGCCGATTACGGTCTGGTACTGTTCCTCCATCTCTTCGATAAATCCGCTCGCCTGTGCGTCCTGCGCCGCCTTTCTTACGTCCTTCATCGCAAGCTGGCTGCGTTTTCCCATTTTGATATTTTCCTCAATCGTGTCTGAGAACAAAAACACATCCTGCAAGACGACGTTTACGCTGCCGCGTAGCTGGCGCAGGGTAAGCGAGCGGACATCCGTCCCGTCCAGGCGCACCGTCCCTTTGTCTGCGTCATAAAAACGCTGTAACAGATATATAAGCGAAGATTTGCCGGAGCCGGTCGCCCCCATAATCCCGAGCGTATGCCCAGCCGGTATGCGAAAATCAATATCCGTTAAAATCTGCTTCCCATCCAGCCCAAAGGATACGTGCTCAAACGCAACTTCTCCCCTGACCTGCTCCAGCACACGCGCATCCGCACTGTCCGTAATCTCCGCTTTCTCGTCAAAGATTTTTTGCAGCTTTTTATAAGATGCCACTGCCGCAGACAGGTCATTTGTCAGCCATCCCATCATTTCCATCGGCCAGGTGCAGTTGCGGCTGTATTCAATAAATGCCACCAGCGCACCAAGCGTCAGCTCCCCGCGCATCACCATACCGCCGCCTAATACCGCCATACACACCGGCAGCGCTTTTCCGATAAACTGGAAATACGGATAAAAACGCACCAGAATTTTTGATTGTGTAATATTCAGCTCATAATATCTTTCATTGTGTGATAAAAATTTTTGTATCTCAAATTTTTCCCTTGCAAACGCCTTCACTGTACGCACACCAGCCAGATTTTCTTCCGCAACGGTCGTCAGCACCGCATTTTCTTCACTGATTTGTTCATATACCGTATCCAACCTGCGCTCCATGATAACGGCAGTCACCCCGCAGACAAACATCGCCGCAAGCGGCACAAGCGCCAGCCGGAAACTCAGCCGGAACATGCACGCCAGCACAAACGTCACATGGACTGCCACCTCAACTGTCAGCATCCCGACAAATCCAAGCGCATTCCAGATCTTATCCACGTCATCCTTCACACGCGCCATCAGCTCCCCGGTATTCGCATTATCAAAATATCGCGCCGACAGCGTTTGAATATGCCCAAACAAATCTTTACGAAGCTGCGAGCCTATTTTTGAACACAACACGTCAAACAGGTATTCCTTCCCATATCCGCACACACTGCGCCCGATTCCGACAATTACGATCCCAGCCAGCAGCTTCACCAGCAATTCCTGCCGCCCGTCTAAAATCACATCGTCGACGATGCTCTGCGTAATGACCGGATACAGCATATCCAGAATAATTGCACTTGCCATACATGCAAATGCTATCAAATACATATGCCAGTTTTTCCAAATGTAAACACGTACTCTCTCCATTGTCTATCCTCCTTCACCAGATCGATCTCACACATCCCACGCTTCTAAAACAGCTTCCTGCCAGAAATAACCACAAAAAAACCATGCAGACTGCCTACAAAGCAACTGCACGGTCTCCATTCATATCCCTGCCGCCCGATCACACACCGATTTCCGCAAACAAATCCCGCCAAAACGTAAAAAAACATGACCTGCTGCCATGCTTTTTTCACCATTGCGGAATCGCTGCACGATATCTGCACAATAAACGCACACTCATCACGATCCGCCTGCGGCACTGTTCCAAATTTACTGCAAAACAACCGCAAACGATAGGAAACATATGTAAGCACTTTGTAAGGCAAATGCACCGGCAAAATTGCCGATAAAAAGGACTCACCTGCAAAACCTTCGCCAAATCCGGCGCAGGCTTCACCAATGACAAGGCAATCCTTCTGCAACTATTTAGTTTGCACCATTCTCCATTACGATGATATAGCTAAACATATGATTCTCTCCATTTTTCAACCTTTTTAGAAGGCGTTTTTCTGATGCAGTTATCATAAACCATATCATAACATATGTCAATATGGAATTGTAAAATTTACCAATATGCTGAAAATTTCAGGGGCGATGTGACTCGTATGAATCACATCGCCCCTTGCTTTTGACTATCTATTTCCCAACAGCCCCTTTCGGCGTGCTTTTTAGTAGGGTATCTGAACTGTTTTATATAATTACAAAACATAGTAATAATCGTAATTATACTATTGACATTTTTATAAGCATATAGTAAATTGACTGTATACGATCTGCATTAAAAACGCCAAAATTTGCTTATAGAATTAGTATGATTCTACATATTTATGAGGGGAGGGGAGGTGAGGGAAATGGGTAAACTGTAGTAAATGATAAAGCGTGCAGAGACGTTGTATTAAATTCCTTGATTTATTATAAAAAATATTTGACTAAATTTAGAAAGGATATGATATTATGAATTTAAAAAAAGTATTATATAATAAATTTTTAATATCAGCAGCTTGTATTTTAATTGCCTACCTTCTCATCCTCGTTCCGTATATGGGATATTTTATACGAAGCGTATCTTATGACCCATCATTGGGAATGCCGATGGATCATGTAGATGCTTTTTATCCGACATACAGCAGCTTCATCTGGTCAGCATTTGTGGGTATTTTATTCTATACTTTCTTGCAGGGCAGGAAAAATATGCAGCAGATACCTGAGAGGGAAAATGATAGAAAGAAGCTGCTTTTACACACTGTGGCTGGTACGGTATGTATTGTTGCAATCGGCTTTGGGCTGGAATGGTATCATGGAGTAATAGAAAATTCTATTTTTGCTAATATTTATTATGCCATCAGTAACACAGGCCAGATCATCGCTACCGGCTCAGAGGAACAGTTCATGCATATTACAATTATCGCACAATATTTTGAACGTGCCATAATTCCAAATTTTCTGAAAATGATGAATTTACTGGTTGTGTTCCTGTCTTACCAGGGTCTGCAGATTCTGTCTGCCGTACATGTAAACGATGCTGCAACTGTCTGAAATTCTGTTAAATTGAGAAATATTTTAACATTTTTCATTCTTGTCTTATGATAAATCATCAGGGGCTGTCGCTTTAAGAAATAAATTTCATGGAGCGACAGCTTCGTTTCTAATCAGATCATGACTGGACTGACACTGTCCTGTCATTTCTTATATTCCATAAGCTCCAATATATCACAGTCCAGAATCTCGCCAGCACCTTACTGTTTCTGGGGGACGGCGCATTCTGGAACGGACGCCGTCAGACCGGGCAGATTCCCTCTTCCAGCGCCAGTCAGCCAATATGTAACACATGATCTGAACTGTTACACAAAATATACTCATACTTTTTTAAAATCCCTACCCCAATCGGATACGGGCCAGTATGCACACCTACGGTTGCCCCGATCTGATGGATTTCCAGCTTTTCTTTCCAGTCTGCATCCGTCTGCGCGTTTTGCCCCTGCTGCGCGGCACATGCCGCAAGCGACCGGGCCACCTGCTCCCGAAATGTGGCCGCCTCTTCATAGTCATAGCCATACCCGATATTGACAGCATACTGCTCTGCCTGTTCCCCGCTTTCCCTGAAATGCGTACAGATTAGATCCAGCACCTTGTCCCTGGATTTCTTTCTGCTCCTTGCTATGCCAGACGGAAAAATCTCTCCATCCTTCATCGTAATAAGCGGTCGGATATTTAACGTACTTGCCGCAAGCCCCATCAGCTTCCCGACTCTGCCGCCATGTACAAGGTAAGACATGCCGCCCACCGTAAATAAAATCCGACCGGTTTCCCGCATTTGAAGCAGCCTTTCAACGGTATCCTCATAAGACAAGCCATCCTTTTTCATACGTGCAGCTTCCCGTACAAACATGCCTTCCAATACGGTATTGAGCGTAGAGTCAATTACCGTAATAACCGCAGCCGGGTAATCCTCCTGTATCATCCCGGCAGCCGTTACCGCCGACTGGTAAGATCCCGAAAACTTTGCTGTAATGCAAATACAGATCACCGGTATCCCCGCCTTTGCATACGGTTCAAATGCATCGATATAATCCTGTACCGAAGGCATCGAGGTCTTTGGAAATACTTTTGGATAGTCGATCATTTTCTGGTAAAACTCGCGAATATCCACTTCGACGATCTCCTTACGATATGTTTCATTATCAAATGATACATAAAACGGCACAACATCCACATCATTGTCCCGCGCACCCTGTGCCCCCAGATCCGCCGCTCCATCTGCTATGATTTTATACTCTTTTGTTTCCATCCTTTTTCTCCCATACACTGTTCATGTCTTGACCACTATACATAGTTTTCAACTCTACATACAGTATACTCCTTCTTGGTGAAATTGTATAGAAAAACAGAAAAAACTTTCTTCATTTTTGTTGTTGACAATTCCAATATTTTGCATTATTATGTAGCTTGCTACATATATGAGAGGAAGGATCTTGGGATGAATGAAATCAAATGCTATTTTAAAAAAATCCATCTCCTGCTGGAAGCCGGCTTTACCCGCGCATTACGCAGTTACGGGCTGACCTGCACCCAGTTTGACATCCTCGCCTATCTGGCACAGGAGAAGGATGTCCCGCATACGCTGACCGCTATTTCCACGCACTTTGGCGTCAAGCATACAAGTGTGATCCATGTGCTGAAAATACTGGAAAAAAATGGATTTATCTATAAAAGCGCTTCTGCTGACGCCCGCGCAAAAACAATCCTGCTGACGAGCCATGCGCATCAGGTTCTTGCAGAGCTTAGAAAAAACAGCCCTTTACTGAACGAAATCCTATTTGCAGGCTTGTCCGAAGATGACCTGCACCGCCTGGAACGGATGCTCAGGCAAATCTACGCCAATCTGGAATCCGATGCATTTCAAAACTTTTAAAATGAAGACAGGCTTTATAGTACAAAACATTTTTCATAAATACATACAGAGTATACAATACGAAAGGAGACTACATATGAAAGACAAAACAACTGAAATTTTCCGGAATGCCCCTGTGCCAAAGGCAGTTATCAGCAACGTCATCCCATCCATCATCAGTATGATTATGGTGCTGATTTATAATCTGGCGGATACGTTTTTTATCGGCCAGACAAAGGACGCCTATATGGTAGCCGCTGTATCTGTCGCAACTCCGGCATTCCTGCTGTTTATGGCAGTCGGTATGCTGTTCGGTATCGGCGGCACCTCCCTGATCTCAAGGACACTTGGCGAAGGCAATGCAGACAAAGCAAAAAACGCTTCTTCGTTCTGCTTCTGGACAGGGCTTTGCATCGGCATTATTGCTATGGCCGTCATTTTTCTCTTTGCTTCGCCAGTCAGCATGGCAATCGGGGCAAGTGATGATACAGTCGGCTATGCTTCGCAGTACCTGCGTATCGTTTCCACCGCCATCCCGTTTTTGATCGTCAGCAACAGCTTTAGCAATATCATCCGTGCGGAAGGCAATGCGCAGGTCGCTATGATCGGAATGATCGTCGGCAACTTGATCAATATTATCCTCGACCCTGTGATGATCCTTGGATTTGGCTGGAATGTAGCTGGAGCTGCGATCGCAACCGTACTCGGCAATGTATTTGCGGCTGGCTATTATATTTATCATCTGCTGTCCAAAAAAGCGATGCTGTCCATCCATCCGAAATATTACCTTGCAGGAAACGGCATTGCCGCCGGCGTCTTTGCGATCGGTATTCCGGCATCGTTAAACAGCATCCTAATGAGCCTGTCGAATATTATTGTCAACAATATTATGTCCAGCTATGGAGATATGGCAGTCGCAGGGCTCGGTGTCGCGATGAAAGTAAATATGATCGTCGTTATGCTCCTGATTGGGCTTGGCACCGGAATCCAGCCGATTTTAGGCTACTGCTTCGGCGCCGGAAACCGGGAACGCTACCTTGCCGTTATGAAATTTTCCATGATACTTGCCTTTGCAATCAGCGCTGTCATGACCGTCGTCTGCTACTGCGGAGCCGACCCTCTCGTACACGCCTTTTTGGAAGATGCGGACGCATTTACTTACGGCATGTCCTTTGCCCGCATCTATATTTATTCCGGCCCGGTCATCGGCATGATGTTTGTATTTGTCAATGCCATACAGTCCACAGGCGCAGCGCTGCCGGCACTGATCCTCTCGATCAGCCGCCAGGGGCTTATTTACCTCCCGGTTCTGTTCCTGTTCCGCCGTATTTTCAACTCTGCCACAATGCTTGCAGCGGCACAGCCGATTACGGACTACCTGACGACAGCACTGGCGATTGTATTATTCATCTTTACTTTTAAGAAATATTTTCCAAAACAGGCGGCATAAAACAGCCGAAGCAATATGCCCGAAAAAACCCGATGAACTGTGACCGCTTTGTCACAATTCCATCGGGTTAGTATTTGCACGCCTGTTCAGCTTTTTTGCGCATACCGTTCTGCAAGACGCAATACCGTAATGATCGGCACAATCAAAATCCCGCAGAAAAAATTACTGACTCCATGCAGAAAATCCCACGGCAGCCCCGCAGCAATCCACGCAATCATCCCCTTCAGGCTAAGCCCGAACATCACCGCCTGCACCGGCGCATACAACGTCCCAAATAAAAATCCATGTACCGCACAGACTGCCATATAAACAGCCGGCTGTATAAGCCGCGGCATTCTCCTTGGCAGCAGCATCACGATCCCCCACAGCACTGTCCATATGTACAAATAGGGAACCCACCATGCCGAAAAGCCTGAAAACAAACCGTTTAAAAACACATAAATATAAATCGGGTACAGCGCTTTTTTTCGGTACACTACCGTATACGAAATCGTAAAAACTCCAAGCAGATGGATATTCGGCGCAAATTCCAGAATGATCTTCGAGGCATACATCACCGCCCCAAGCATCGCAAAAACCGTCAGCTCCCTTGTCGTCAGCCTCATGCTTTTTCCATCTTAAACGAATAGCTGTCCCCTTCCGTAACCTGGGTAGCATCGACGCCTGTCTGCGCATATTCCTCATTGATATAAAATGCCCAGTACATCCCGTCTTTATCATAATCAGCCGTGATTCCATTCACCGTCTTTACATAAAGCCCGTACTCACTTTCATCGCCTTCAATCAGCCCAAGCGCAGACAACGCGTCTCCAACCGTTTCTTCGTCCGTATGGATTTCAAACTGTGTCTGTACTCCTTCTTTATCCACAACCGTAAAAGAAAAAACCTTGCTGCCTTCCCCGAGCACACCGCCGTCTGCACTGGCATCCGATCCGGCTGCGTCAGCGTTTGCTTCCGCGTCTGTCCCGGTTCCGTCAGCGTTTGCTTCCGTATTGCCATCCGGCGCATCTGCATCCGTCTGGACATTCGCTTGTGTTCCGCCCGCAGCGGAATCTTCTTTTTGAGTACTGCCATTACAGCCAGTTGTAAACAGTGCCATAACCACAATCAGCACGATACAAAGGATGCATGACGAAAATTGTTTCCTGCATTTTTTTTGCATATTTTAAATCTCCTTTGTCTTTATTTCCCCTGTCTGCCGGCGCCCGCGGCTTTTTAAGAGGACTGGATCACCTGGATATTCCGGCTTGGCACTTTCCCGCAGACCAGCCTTCTCAGATCTCTCCAATGGCTTTTCTCCCAGACTGTGGCATTTTGCCAGGCTGTCCTGTTTTAGCAGGCACCATAGCTGTCTGTCCAGATCCGCAGTATGTGATTGCTTATTTTGTGCCTTACGGCGACGGGCTCGCACAGGCATCACACCTGTTTCCCCAGATCATCCGGTATCTATCTTATCCTTTTGTATCTGTTCCGTCAACTGAAAATTTCAAGCTGTTTATATCTTTTGCTCTGACAAACCGCACCAAACGACCCTGTCTTGAATTTCTTGCATTTAGTAAATCAATTTAAGAAACATTTATCGTGAAAGATTCTCAAAATCCTGTAAGTCGTGGTACACTGCGTCTACATAAACGATACTATCCTCTATCCGGTAAAGCATAAAATACCTGTGATGTTTAAAGTGGATTGTCCGGTAGCCAAGGCTGCGCAGTTTAGCGTCATCGCACAGTTTTAAGCTTCCTGCTATGCGTGAAAGCCTTTGTTTGGTATCTTTCATGTCAGACTTCATACTTTGCGCTGCCTGGTCATTTCCTAACTCCTGCTTTAGATACCGCAAGATCTGCGTAAGCTGTGCCTTGGCATCGTGTGTTATGACTACTTTATATTCCGAGTTCAAGGCAGATTTCATCAACTGCTTCCCCCATCTCCTGGTATTCTCCTGCTGTAGCCTGTTTTCTGGAATTTTCCAGATCTTTATATATCTCTTGCCTGCTCTTTAACGGGAACGGACAAACAGCACGCCTACTGTTGAATAATTTCAATGTAAGGCTCTGTATTTCAAGCAAATCAGACTCTGGCAATGTCCTCATCATTGCAACTGTATTCTCCAGAGTACTCATGACACTCCTCCTTATTTATCAATTATATCTTAATCATTATTGTATTTTGGTCTATTATATCATTTTTCCTTCTATAAGTAGAAAGAAAAAAGTCCGTGAACCTGATACGCCCACGGACAACTCTCTATGCGGAATGAGGGACTTGAACCCTCACGCCTCTCAGCACAAGAACCTAAATCTTGCATGTCTGCCAATTCCATCAATTCCGCTTCACAAATGCTATTATAACGGAATTTGATGTCATTCGCAAGCTATTTTACAAAAAATATGCAAAAAGTTTATCGCAAAAATAGGTTATTTGATTTTCACTGTCTTCACCGTACTCCACGCGCTGTAATAAGTAGCCGCTCCCGCTTTTTTATAACACCGGATACGGACATAATAGGTTTTCTTTCGTGTCAGCTTTGTAAATGCCTGGGACGTCTTTTTCACGGATTTCACGTTCTTTGTTACCTTCTGCTTCTTAAAATCAGCAGACCTCGCATACTGAATCTGATATCCGGTTGCTTGTTTATTCTGCTTCCATGTCACAAGCATCTTCGCTGCTGCTTTGCTGGCTGGAGCTGACAGCGCTGGAGCTGTCAGGCGGCGAATCTTTAATCCTTCTTTGTCATAAGCGCTGGCTTTTTTGCCGTTATACGCCTTTACGGTATAAGTATACGTCTTGCCGTTTTTGGACTTGACCGATTGATCTGTATAGCTTACCTTTGTCCTGCCGGTTACTTCCGCAATCCGCCTCCAGCGCCCGCTTGCCGTCTTACGGTATACATAATAACCCACTGCGTTTGATGATTCCGACCATTTAATAGTCACTCCTGAGGCTGTATTCTGCACTTTTAACAAACCCGGCATAAAGATCTCCTGTCCAGCCGCAGGCTCTTCGACTGGTGTCTCAGGCTCATCTGGATCTACCAGCGGGAACTCTGGATCTTTTGGTTCCTGCGGCTGTTGTCCTCCCGGAGCCGGCAGTCCGGGATTATACACTCCCTGACTGCCGTTTTCCCCAAAAGAAATCTCCACAAGATTGGACAGATTCAGATCTTCTACTGACGTCCCGCGCACGACCTTCACATCTTTGCACTGCACGATCCCGGCTAAAGCCAAACTGCCGTCTGCTTTTACCTGAATACTGCCGACGGTCAGAGTATCACCTGTAAACAACGCCTCTGTCCCGGCAATATAAAGATTTGTCTGACTGCGGTTCTGATCGTAATATGCCTCGTATACCTTTGCCCTGCCGGTTACCTGCTGGTCAAACTGAAAATCAGAAAATGCGCCAGTATCCAGGCTCAGGCTCAACTGCACGGAAGAAAGCAAATCATATTTTGCATTCGGCAGCTTTAATTTGACAATAAGCGTATTCCCCGACGTCTCCAATATCAGATCATCCTCTTCATTTCCGGCTGCAAACGCCTGGAGAGGCAGTATTGTGAGCAGGAGGGAACACACGATGATAATTGCTGTGATCTTTTTTTTCATTGATTGCTCCTTATATCCTTTTGAACCTTTTCCATCGTCTCAGTTTTGCGGCGGGTTTATATGAATCCGATCCAAATCGCTGATACTCTGCATCTGTTTTAGCTTTAACGGCAATGTGTCGCTGACATACCGCTGCCCTTCGAGTGTAAACGGATCGTCTACACGATATAATTCCGCCCGGATTTCCTTTCCAGACAGCTCTTTGATTACGCTGTCAAGGTTCTGACCCGGTTCAATCCAATAGACCCATGTACCTTCTGACACATCCTGTATCTTGCCCGTCTTTGGTACTTCCGCAAAAATAATCTGGCTTGCTGCACCATCGCCGTTTGTATCCGTACCAAGAATCCGTTTTCCATCCTTATGAAACAGGCTAACCACATTATAGGCAGGATTTCCTTTATAAGAACCGACAAACACCAAAGAGCCTTGCGGTATTTTCTGGTTATTTCCATACGAAACGTCACTGTCCAGTATCCCAATCGCCGGCTGGTCCTGAAAAGTTCCTTCAAACTCCACATTATCTCCCGAAATGCCTCTGACATCCAGCTCCGCAATCGACACCGTTGTCTGGCCCGAGATTACAAGCTTGACTGCCGTCGTCTGATATTTCGCAATATTCTTTTCATCCTTTTCTTCTGCAAAGTAAACGCCTTTTCCATCTGTGTCATCGTTTCCGGAAAAACTGCCGGCTTTCACCCATGCGCCATTCATATCGCGTACATATAGGTCATAACTGCCAATCGCAGCTCCCGTATACTGAAATCCGGTAACCGCATGTGACCGATTGAATTCCAGAATGATTTCCGCCTGGGCTCCTTCTACGTTTGCTGTAAAGGAGGTTCCTGAATCATTGTCAATCATCTTGCCAAGCTCTTTTTCAAGCGCTCTTCTCGCAAGCTCTTTTTTCGCATCCACACCGCATGGCACATCTGCTTCGCCTTCATTGTAAATGCTGCCGTCTGCATCTTCATTTTGTTTTGCATCTGCCTGCGGCACCGAGATTTGATTTGTGCTGATTGTCCAGCCCGCTTTATCGATAAAATCTTCATGGCAGATCTTGATCGGCGCGAGCGTTTTCTCATCCACAATACACAAATACTTGTCAATCAGCCTTACCTTATAAGTAACGGCACGGTTATTGATCGTCGACACCGTGTCTGTAAATACCACTTCTTCTTTGCCATTGCCCATTTTAAAGCCGGCAAATTCTTCATCATAGGCTAAGCCGTTGCTCTTATCCTCTGATACTGTGCACCGTACAATCTCATATCCAAGCACGTCGCCTGCCGTTGCAATTCCTGGTGCTGACAGGCGGATCTCGACCTGATTGCTTGTCTTATCACTGTTTTTATAATTTCTGCTTGCCGCCAAAGCGTTACTGTTTGCTCCTGAGCCTGTACCGCCGTTTGTCAGACGATAAGCACGCGCTTCGTCATTCGCATAATAAATCGCCCGTTCTTCTTTCTCAAACTGCTCTGCATACTTGATCGTTCCTTCATCCGGCGTCATACCCCACCGTTCAAAAAACTCCAACAGATCTTTCTTTGCCGCCGCACAAGCAAGCCGCATCAGGTTCTGGTCGGTATCTCCTGGAAGTGTCAGTGCCACACCGCCTGGCTTTGGCGCCCGATCCGGCTTTCTTGCATAGGAATCCACCCTTGCAAAGAACAAGCGATCCAACTGCGTCTGATGGTCGTCGTATGTCTTATAGTTATATCCGTCGTCATATGCCAGATGCAACTGCCAGTACATACCGAGCTGTGTAAATACATTGGATGCACGTCCTTTTGTATTGGAAGTCACCTTTCCAAACACCGTGTTCGCAGGATTTTCTTCATTATAATATACAAAACGCACACTGCTGTTTGTTTCTTTTGCCTGTGCAAGCACAGAGAAATAATTATTTGTAATCTCTGCAATCGAATAAGCGCCCTGGTTGATGCAGTGCCCGATCTCATGGGCAATGCCCCAGCCAAAATACTGTCCGCTGACCCAACGCCCGTTTTCATCCTTCTGCACCGGCTTTCCACTTACCATACCAGCCGTTGAGCCATATTCGATTCCGATATGGTTGCCGGACGCATACATAAACGCTCCCGCAAACATCCGCTGGTAACGGATATTCTGATGCCCTTTTGGAATCTGGTCGATTGCTTCCTTTGCATTTTTGTTCAGCCCCTTATGCTGATAAAACAGATACATCATCTCTTCCATTGCGTTCATGGACTGTGAAAGCGTCTCTGCATTGCTTTTGCTTCCGCTCAGTACCTGTGCCGCAGGCAGCGACAGCATCATGGTATCCAGCAGGATATCGGTTGCCCCAAGAATACAATTCTTTTCATCATATGCTTTGTGTACATTCAGGTTTGCTGACGCCTCATGTACTTCACGGTGTTTTGCCTGCATCTGGCTGACATAGCTTCCCAGATCAGCCAGATATTTGCTGATCCGCGCCATCCGCTCTGTCTGATCCGTTACCTGATACAGATCCAGCACCGGTACTTCCACGCCGCCGCTGACACGCACTGCATATTCATCCTCAGCGCCGCCGCTGCCGGTATACTGTACGTACAGCGCGCCGCCCAGTTCAAAGTCTCCTGACCAGATCTTTGGAATCACGATGTCGTTTCTTCCTATTTTAAGAGTCTTGACTACCTGGGACATAGAAGCTGCTTCCGCATGATACTGGGTTGCGACAAGCTGCAAGCTCGTGTTATCTCCGGTACGCTTGTAGCCATGCCCTACATACACGGTAATTTGTTCTCCGGCAGCGGCTGTGATCCCAAGCGGCTGCCATGCATTCAGCCCGCCGAATCCGCGCCCTACGTCCTTTGTCGTAATGCCGCTGTGAATATGTACAGGTGTGTTCAGCTTAGAATCCAAAATATCCTCCGCGGTCTTTAACTCCCGCTCCAAAAGATCCCGGTCTGGATGGTACTCGCCGCTTTCTGCTTCTTTTGTATTGATGCGCACCCGCAGCGCATCGATCGTATCATGCGTCACATCGCTTCTTAATACAGTGTGCAGGTCATCCGTATAAAGCCCCATAATATCGTCCTCTACTGGGTCATACTCATAAAAATACATTTCAGCAACCGTAATCGTACCTGAAGCTACGCTGCGTGCAAGCCCGATCTGGATTTTTTTTGCAGTAACCGCACGGTCAAAACGGAGCATATAATACACTCTTCCTTCGGCATCCGTTTTTCTTAGGACAGCAATATTGCCGTTTCCCAAAGTATGCGGCTGATTGTCCGCGTCCCAATACTGGATCTTTGCGTAACCATAACTGGTATCCTGGTCAATCGGCTCCTGCAAAGCGATCATCTTGATTTGATACGCCTGGTCAAATTCATAAATCAGCCCGCGTCCGCCCAGGCTGTTATAACCGCCGCCGTCCCAGGTTGCCATCTCATAATAGGAGTTTGCGTTGTTGTCCACGCTTCCCCAGGCTGTCCCTGCCTCGGTATCCTTCGGGCTGCTCTTCATCCCGCCGCTTCCTGTTGCAGCATGAACAATCTTCGGGCTGACAGCGCCGTTTTCCGCCTTATTGATTAGCCTATAGCGCGGCACCTTTGCCAGATCCATATCCTTTGTCATCGCTGCGGCAGTCAGTGAAGGCGCGCCTTCCCCGAGTTCATTGACGCCTGTGACATAAAATAAATATTTTGTCAGGTTTTCCAGATTTTCTACAGTATAAAAATTGTCCGAAATACCTTCGATCTTCGTATACTCTGCCGCATTTTCTTTCTTATAGTACAAATTATACGTTACCGTATTTTTCATCATCTTCCAAGATACTCTTACTGCCTGATATTGTCCGGCTGCTTTTACATAATCCGGCGCATCCGGTTTTTTCGTTGGCTTTGGCTCTGCGCTCACTTCCGCGCTGTAGCCGCTGCGCCACATACCGTTTACAGAACGCACTTTCGCCTTATATTTTTTGTAGTTTTCAATCTTTGTACGATCATCCAGCGAAGAAACCGTCAAAGTCGTGCCTGTTACCTGCCTGACGTATTCCTTTTTTTCTGCTCCTGCTTGATCGGTATCTTCCCATACGCATACTTCATATCCGGTAACATTGTCGCACTTACTCCAGCTCAACGTAAAAGAAGCACTGCCGTTTTCCGCCTTCACATTTGCCGGAATGTCTGCCGCTGGTTCCGGGATACGGCTTGCCATATCGTCGAGGAACGTGACCTTGGAGATTTCAGCCAGGCTGTTCTTATCCTTTTCCATCCCGGTCACGCGAAATGTTACTTTTTTGACCGCAACCTGTTTGCCAAGTTGAATGCAGATCGTGCCGTTAGCATCTTTTGCCGCGGTTACACTGCCCTTGTCCAGACTGCGAAGCCCGGTATTCGGAACGTTCAATGTCATGATATTGCCATCCGCCTCAGTAATCTCAACCTCCGCCGTACTGACCGGATACTCTGTACCTGTCTCAAATACCATGCCTTCCATCTGGCTGTTATCAAATGCAAAGTCTACGGAAACCGGATTCTGCGGCGATATCGGCAGTCCATTTGACGCAGATAGCTGCACTCCCATACCTCTGTTATTAAACAGGTCTTCTATGCTTCCTTTATTCGTTTTTGTGTTACTGCCAGTTGCCGCCTTCACTTTAGAAGAAGGAATGCTGGCCTCCACCGAAGATTCGACCGGCGCAGCCTGATAGCTCTTCGTAAAATACTCCAGATCCGCAAGATCCACCTTGCCGTCCCGGTTCAGGTCAGCCCGCTTTGATTCTTCATCCAGATTTTGCTCCGGCGTTTCCGTTTCTGCTTCTTGGTTTTGTGTTGACGCCGCAATGCTGCCTGACTCATCCAAAATATCGGTGATAAGCTTTTTGTCTTCAACATCGATCTGTCCATCCCCGTTGACATCGCCAATCCGAAGCACGCCCGGATGCGCCTGTGTCTGCGCGGCGCCTAAGTCAATATCCCCTGTCATCAGCTTTACGCCATAAGCCTTGTCTCCCACCTGGATTTTCTGCTCATAACGTGCAAATCCGTCCGCCTGTACCGTCAGGGTATATGTTCCCTGCTCTAAATTTTCATAAACTGTCCCTGTTTTAGACGGCAGGAGTTCACCTGTATCCTTTTCCAGATTCAATATTCTTTCGTCTTTTCCACTCAGTGATACGGTAAAGTCCACATCATCTTCCAGCCGCAGCGCTGAAATAATCGTTACGTTTACCTGCCCTGGCGGCGCTGATGCCGCACCCTTTGCAATCATTGCCTGCTGGCTGGATAAAAACACCAGAATCACCGCAAGCAGGCTTGAAATGTACCGCTTCATATATTTCTCCTTTCTAAAAATAACACCTGCTATGTAACACAGTATCTTATCGGTAAAGATTGCCCCTATTGTATCCTCTTTGGGAAATGTTGACAATACTGGAAATCTCACAACGCTGATTTTGGAACTTCTTTCTATTTACACATGCCATGTAAAATCAAAGAAATTTTTAGGAATCTTGCAAACACAATCTGTTTCTGTGATATAAAAAATCACTGTAAACGCCCATTTCAGGGGCTTTACAGCGATTTTTAGCTCCAACTATTTTAATATATGTCATTTACTGCCCACAAAGATCTGCTGTCACAAACGCTATCGCCTTCTCCAATTCTCGCAAAGACACCTCTACCTGGCAGCCGATCTTCCCTCCGCTGACCATAATCGTTTCCTGCTGCAGGCTGCTTTCATCAATGACCGTTGGAAATACCTTCTTCATCCCGACCGGGGAACAGCCGCCATGTACATACCCAGTCAGCGGCAACAGTTCTTTCTCCTTTATCATTTCGATCTTTTTTTCTCCGACCGCTTCCGCCGCTTTTTTCAAATTCAGCTCTTGCGTCACCGGGACTACAAACACATAGTGCCCGCCCGATTTTCCAACTGTCACAAGCGTCTTAAATACCTGCTCTGGATTCTGTCCCAAAACTGTGGCTACCTCACGCCCTGCAACTGCCCCGGCAGCCGTATAAAAATGGCTTGTATAAGTTATTTTATGCTTGTCAAACAGGCGCATAACATTGGTTTTCTCGTTTTTTTTCATAACTGCACACCTGGTTTCTTAAATATTCAAAAACAAATGAAACTTCGGATAATACTTAAGCACCGCCCTCCCGATCAGTTGATCCTTGTGCACATACGTATAAGCCTGCGCTTCTTCCTTATTATCTGCCACGCCGTCATCGATCGCACACTGTGCCCAGTATCTTGCATCTTCTGAAATATTCCGGTTATCTCCCAGCATCAGGTAATGGTCTGTTGGCACTTCAAAAAAGTAGCCGTCATTTCCTTCCACCCACTCCTCCGGCAGATAGTTTTCCTCGATCGGCGTATCTGACCCGTCAATATAGATGCCGCCGTCTTTGATCTCCACCGTCTCGCCAGGAAGCCCGATCACACGCTTGATGTAAATGGTATCCTCATGAACTGGATATTTAAACATAACGACGTCATACCGCTGCGGCTCCCCAAACAGATAAGAAAGCTTGCAGCCAAATATCCGGTCGTCCACCTGTAACAGGTTTTCCATTGATTCAGACGGTATTTCCGCATTGATCAGCACATACCGGTTGACCAGCAGCGCCAGAGCACATGCAAATACAATCATCCATATATAGCTTAACAGCTCTTTCCACCAAGGGCGCTTTTGCTCCTCCTGTTCTTCCAACGGTTCTTCCCCGATCTGCTTTTTCATTTTCACCTTTTCCATATCATCCTGCCTCCATTCCATACTGTCTCGTCCCATTCTGAATTTGGCGTCAGCCTCCGCTGCCTGAATCAATAGGACAGCAGCGACTCAAAATGCGGATAATATTTTAACACTGCACGTCCAAGGATCTGGTCAGCTTTTACATACGTATACTGCTCTGCATCTTCTTTGCTTTTCGCCACGCCGTCCTGTAAGGCGTTATTCGCCCAGAACCTTGCATCCGAAGAAATGTTGCGGTTATCGCCAAGCATCAAATAACAGTCCTGCGGCACATGAAATACATAGCCGTCGTTGTCATCCACCCATTGTTCAGGCAAATACGGTTCCTCTAACGGCTCTTGCGCATTATCAATATAAATCTTGCCGTCCTCGATCTCCACCGTTTCGCCGGGAAGCCCGATCACACGCTTGATATAGTTTTGCGTCTCATCCACCGGATACCGAAAGATCACGACATCAAAACGGTCTGGCTCTCCAAACGTATACGCCAGCCGATACCCAAACAGGCGGTCACCCGGCTCGATCATATTTTCCATAGACTCTGACGGCACCTCTGCGTTAATCAATACAAAACGCGTCATTAGCTGCGCCAGCAAAAACGCCACGACAAAAATCTCAATCAGGCTGAACAGTTCCCGCAGCAGCGACCGCTTCTTTTTTTCCGGCTCCGCTTCCGCCTGCTCTGCCTGCACGTCCTGCTGCATATTCAAATATTTGTTATTTTCCATTGCAAACCTCGTTTTCTGATTTTTACTCGCCCTGCCTTACTGCTTTGGACTATTTTCTTATTATATACATATATGAGTCTTTTTGCAATCAATCAGAATCATTTTTTGCAAGAAAAAAGACACCGTATGGTTCCGATGTCTTCGTTTTGTTATTCCATTATTTCGTAAATACCCGTCCCGGCTCATCTGCCAGAGCCATTTCATAGGCAGGGGTAAGAATCAGAGACGCCCTTGCGCCTATATACTTTTTGTAAAACGCTTTTTGCAGGTCACTGATATATGGCGTGTCCTCTATGAAATGATGGATTTCCTCCATATCCATCTTGCCGTAAATTCTTTTCACTGCCTCATTACAGTCTGTATTTTCCGCTTTCGTCAGGTAATTGTAATAATGAATTTTCCTGCCGTCCAGCTTCACGGCAGAAGTCGGAAACTGGAACACCCTCCTGTTTAATGCATCTTCATTTTCCAGTACGCTTCGCATAACGCTTTCATCCGCCTGTGGGAGCAGACAGCTTCCGCAGTCATACACCGGGGCAAGATCAGTGGTCTTTGATACAGGATCGTACAAAAATCCCCAGTTGCCGTTATGCCGGTCAAAGTTGCCAAGCAGTGCGTCTATGACAAATACCTCCCAAAAATACTCCAGCAGGCGTCCTGGTTCTACAAACTGCTGTTTTTCTATCGTTTCCAGAATGTCGGAAAGCTCCGTCCCGCTTCCGTTGCTATCCGAATCAAGGATCGTATTCTTGATGGAACAAAAATCAAAGAGCTGCTTTCCGTCTGCGGTGAAGTCACGGCAGGCACAGACAATTTTTGTCTTCCCCGCCACGTCGAATGTTCCAAGCATGGTCTCCTGTGCCGTAACGCCCAGCATATGAAAGATGCCGCAAGCAATGTGCTCCGAAAAACAACTATTGGTATAGGAAAGCTCCGTAGGCTTTGAATTGCCTGACGGCGGGAATTTCAGCATATACTGCCGCCCTTCATATTCCACCGCGATCTTTTTTCCATTCGCACCATTGTATGCCTTGCCAAATACCCGTCTGCATCTGGTAAAATCTATACCTCCGTTCACACGCCCGCTCCTTTCCAAAGATATTTCTGACGCAGGTAATCCGCATGTTCTGGAGTAATTACGCCCTCGCTGATTTCTGCCATGTTGATGCTGCCATACAGTTCTCCCCACAGGCAGTCCAAAATGTCAGATTTGGTTTTCAGCCCCTCCTTGTATGCGTCCAGGTCATGCTGCAAATAGTCCGGCAGGCCGCACTCGAAGCTACGCTCCCTTTTTGTTTCGCGAAGCCCACCTTCCATCAGCATTTCCATAGAAACACCAAGTGCATTTGCTATTTTATATACCGTCTCTGTAGAACATTTTTCCAGCTTTGTTTTTCCGCTGCAAATATCATTCAGCATTGCATATGGCACTCCCGCTGTAACTGCAAGCCGGTATTTTGTCATGCTTCTTTTTGCCAGCAGATCTTCTATCATCACATTCCTTCACCTCGCTTATTCTATTCGTCTAATGAAAGTATAATTTCATTTTCCCTCTTGCATTTATTATATTGTCATACCGAAATAATAGCAAGGAAATCTGCATATTTTCAGAAAATTTGATTCTTGTTTCGCATGGCAAGGTGGCAGCAGGAAACAAAAGGGAGCCTGCTGCGCTGCCTAAAATCACAATTGTATCTTGGAAAAATTAATTTCCAGATTATCATAAATATTTGCTTTGATTGTATCGGAAAAAAAGTAAATAGCAGGTGCCGCGGCGTGTTCCATGTCATAAACCAAAATGGTTTGTTTTATTGGATCCACAATCCAGTACTCGCGAACGCCTGCTTCGCGGTATAGAGAAAGCTTTGTATAGTAGTCCATGGCCCTGCTGCCCGGGGATACAATCTCAATGACCCAGTCCGGGGCGCCTTTACAGCCATGCTCATCCAGTTTGCTTTTATCGCAGATTACAGATAGATCCGGTTCTAGGTATTTGGAATCATCTGCATAAAGGAATACAGCAAAAGGAGCCGGAAAGACTTCACAAGCCCCTCCGTTTGAACGAATGTGATTTCCTATTTCCAGATGCAAAAATGACACTATCCGCTGATGTTTGGTGCTGGGCGGTGCCATATAAAATATCTGGCCGTCAATCAGTTCGGCCCGTTTTCCATCCGGCAAAGCATAAATATCATCAATGGTATAGAGCCTTTCCTGTGCTAATGCTGGCATGATAACACTTCCTTTTTATAAAATTCATCAAAACTTTGCTTACTATTATAGCATATTTAACTTCCATATTACATCATACTTTGTATAACTTTTTTTGGTAATATTTCGATTGACTTTTTTGAGACAGTCATATATATAGTGAAGACAAAAAGGAGGAAACAGAATGGAGGTTTTAAGCATGACGGATAAGCAGTGGAAAGGTTGGCTTAGAAAATAGAAAAGAGATTTAGAGGATTTAAAAAACGGGAAGGACGAGGAAAAAAGAGAAGCCCCAAAAAAGAGGCCGCCCATCCGGCAGCCCCTTTCAAAAACCCTATTTTATTTTCTCATGCCTCACCCATCGCACCCCGTTTCAATCGACTCCACAATATTCATCTTTGCGATCGGCCGCAAAGGGATTGCCGTTGCCAATAAGCAGGCGGCGACGGAGATCACTGCTGCTTCGAGGATGGATGCGTATGGGACGGCAGTTAATTGGAAGCTGTCTGTCTTTGCGGCATTGACAAATATGGTGCAGATATAGCCCAGGATCCCGCCTGCCACAGACGCTATAATCCCGTAATAAGCCCCTTCCCACAAAAAAGTTCGATAGAGGCTGCTTTTGCTCATACCGATTGCCCGCTGCATACCGATTTCTGCGATACGGGTATGCAGGTTGCTGTATACCGTATTGATGATATTTAAGATTCCAATGAGCCCGATAAACAAAATCAGGCACCAGCACAACAGGCTGACCTTTTGAAAACTTTCTTCAAGCTGTTCATCCGTTTGTTTGTACGAAAGCCAATGGCTGCCCGGATTTTCTTCTTTCCAGCGATCTAAAAAAGTTTCAAACTGGCTGGCATCTGCATTTTGCTTTAAGGTTGGGTATGCCTCCGAATAACCGCTGCTGCCCGTCAGCAGTTCATACACACGGTCATTTACAATGACCTGCACGCCATTTACAAATCCTTCGTTGTTTATGGTGACAGCGCCGTCGGCAATCCCTGCAACACGCAGGCTGTACCCGTTTATCGTGATCGTATCATCGAAGGCAAAATTTGTAGCTTCTACCGTCTCCCCCTCATAAGCAAACGGGATCGGATTTTTTACAATACATGCCGCGCCGGACAGCAGATCTGTTTGGTCTTGTTCGGATAATCCGCCGATATACGAGGACAGGCGTGTATCATTGATGCCTGCGACCTGAAACGATTCCCATGTTTGCAGCGCAAAATCAAGGCTGAGCGGCAGTTTCCCGTCCTTGTCCTGTGTATAGACCGTCAGTTTTGTCGTATCCATTGACTCTACAAATACATTTTCGAGGATTTCTGACAGGCTCTGCGGGTCAATGCCAACCGTTTCGTTTGTAATCGCATAATCTCCGAGCGCCATCTCTTTTACCCTGCTGCCTGTATCCAGCATTGCCGTGAAGCTTTGCAAAGCTACAAAAACGGTAATGCTCATAACAAGCGACAGAATCGTAATCGCCGTCCTGCTGCGCCCGCGTTTTAAGTTCAGCCTTGCATAATAGGCTTCAAAGCTGCGAATTTTTTTTGCTTTCCGCACGCGCCGTTTGATCTGCACGCGCTGTCCTGACATTGCCGCCACCGGAGAGACATGGGACGCATACCGCGCCGCAGGAAAAGCCGCCAGCACTGCAAACAACAGGGTTACAGAAATACTTACCGGATAAATTGCCATATTTACAGAGCTTGCAGTGTAAATCATCGACTGAAGGTTCTCTGTACTGTCTGCCATAAACAAATCTGGATTCAAAATACTGGTCGCCGCTGTTAAAATCCCCTTTGCGGATAACGCTCCCGCCAGCAAGCCAATCGGAATCCCCACTCCGCATAAAATCAGCAGTTGGAGCGTCACAAGGCGGTAGATCTGCCCTCGTGTGCTGCCGATTGCGCGGAGTGTCCCGTATTCCTGGATCCGTTTTGTTACCGCTATTTTCAAAATGTTGTAAATGACCAATCCCGCTGCAAACAGGACAAGCATACCAATCAGAATACAGGCAGCCGCCATAAAAGAAAATCCGGTGTCCGTATCGGAGGTTCCTGCTTCGTCATAGGAAATACCGAGCGCGTCCAATAAAATCCAGTTATATTGTATATTTGCGTCTTCTATTCCAAGCTCGTCTGCCAGCTCGTTTACAGTCTCCTGAAACCGTGCCGGGTCTTTTGTTTTAAAATCGACCGAATAGAGCATATAATCCTTGGGCAGTAAAGCTTCCGCTGTACCCTCTCCCAGTACAGCATTCAGCGTTCCAGTAGAATACCCTATATAGTTGCTTTCCAATATGCCGCAGACGGTAAATTCCGCCGTATACGCATAGGGCGGTATCGTGCCGTCCATACGGGATATTTCCGCCTGTATGGCAACCGTACAGCCGATACGGATGTCTTCGCCAAAGTATTGCAGGGCGTTTTGGGGCAATGCAATTTCAAACGGAGACACAGGCAGGCGTCCTTCTTTCACTTGATTGATAGTTGGGTATGCGTCTAACGCATGATCCAGGTATTCACGCGCATACAGGGTCAGGCTGCTGTTGCCAAGCCGGATACATCCGACGGTAAGTACGCTTCCAACATCTGAGAGCCGGGAATCCGGTTCCATTTGCTGCATTTGTTCTTTTGTCATTTGATGAAAGGTTGCATAACGGTCGCCGTTTAGCGCCGCCGCCTGCTGCGTCCTCATTGCCTGCAAAATGCCAATCGACCTGCCTGCCGCTGTCGTCATGGTGCTCGAAAGGATGACAGCTATCAGAATAAGGAACGCCATTAACTTTTGTGCTTTCAGTTCTTTCAACGCAAGCGCCTGAAAAGACTTTATAGAATTTGATTTCATTGTGCACACACCTCCGAAAGTATTCCGTCGATGATCGTAAAACGACGGCGCGCCATTTTTGCAATACGCGGGTCATGGGTAATGATCACGAGCGTTTTATTCATTTTTTCCCGAATATTACAAAGCATTTTCATGACTTCACCGCCGCTTTTGCTGTCAAGGTTGCCCGTCGGCTCGTCGGCAAAAATAATGTCCGGGTTTGCAACCAACGCACGCGCAATCGCCACACGCTGCTGCTGGCCGCCGGAAAGCTCATGCGGCAAATGCAGCAGGCGGTTTTCAATTCCCAGAAAGGACGCCAGTTCCTGCAAATATGCTTCGTTCACCCTTTTTTTATCTAAAAGCAACGGCATCATAATGTTTTCTCGTGCTGTCAAAACAGGCAGCAGATGAAACTGCTGAAAAATAAATCCAATTTTCCGCCGGCGGAACTCCGCCAGGTTTTTGTCGTTTCCATTGTGAATGTCTGTGCCGCCATAAAGCACACTGCCGGACGACGGCTGATCCAGCCCGCTGATAATATGCAGCAGCGTACTCTTCCCGCTGCCGGACGGCCCCATAATAGACAAAAAATCACCTTCATGGATCGTCATGGACGCATTGCTGAGCGCAACCACCTTGCTTTCCTTTGTTCCGTATACTTTTGAAATATTGTTTACCTGTATCTCCATACATACGCTCCTTTTCTATTGATGATAAACAAAGTATACAGATGAAATCTCAAAAATCCCTCAAGGCTGCTGCATTTTTAACGTGGCAGTAACGGTTGCTCCAATTTTATGATTTTCAATGGCGATACTTCCCCCATGTCTTTGACAGAGCACCTTGCAGGCATATAGCCCCATTCCGAAATGCTCTGCTTCCTCCTTCCCCTTCTGAAATGGCTGGATGCCGTTTTTCATGAATGCATCCGGGAAGCCGCAGCCGTCGTCTGTTACAGATAATTCAAAGCTCTGTCCGCTTACAGAACAGGTGGCCTCAATGTTTTGCGCTGCAAACCTGAGTGCATTGGATATCAGATTTTCTGCAACCTGATACAATGCCGATGGGTCGATCCAAACAGAATCTGGACTGCTTCTTACATGAAAATGAATCTGTTTCCCGCTGCCTGCCCCGACAAACTGCATCATCTTTTTCAGTTCACTAACAAGGCTGCCCCATGGGACAGTTTCCCGTTCAATCGGAATTTCCTCTAATTTCTGAATGCTGCTCATCGTTTCTATATAACGCTCAATCCTGCCTGTGTAGCTTTCGATCAGATCCAGATGGGGGACAAGCTGTTGTGTATCCATAGCCTTTGCAATTCCTTTTTTCGCCAGTTTTGCGGAGCCTTTCAAAACCGTAACCGGGTTTCGCAAATTATGGGAAAAAGCAGCATTCAGCCGTTTGCGTTCCTCTGCCTGCCGCCACAATTCGCGGTTGTTGTCCAGCAACGTTTGCCGCATCGTTTCAAATACGGTGCAAAGCTGCCCCAATTCATCCTTCGCTTTCGCTTCCATCGTAAAATCAAGGTCATTATCGATAATCCGCGAAGCGCCGTTGGCAAGCATTTCCAGCGGTTCTTTTAATTTCAGGCGGTAAAACATAGCCGCAGACAAAAGCATTGCGCCTGAATAAATAAAGACTGGCAGCACAAATTGCAACACAGAGATCGCTTCTGCTACTTGTACAGCAGCCACTGCAGTTTCCTGCACTTCGATCCTTTCCATCGTTTCGGACTGCACATGCAGAGAAACTCCCTGCGGCGCGACCACACCGCTTAGCCGGATACATCCCCAAAAAGAAAGCCCAGACAAAACAAATGCGGCTATGCTGTTGAAAAAGACAATGACAAACAGAGCTTTCTTTAATTGCATTTGTTTTATCCGTTCCATTTATAACCTGCTCCCCAAACGGTTGCTATATATGGATGCTGCGAACAGGCGCCAAGCTTTGCACGTATTTTCCGGATATGTTCCATAACCGTATCGCTGCTGCCGTCGCCTTCCAGCCCCCAGACTGCCTCATAGATTCTCTCCCTGTCAAACACCTGTCCGGCATTCACAGACAGAAATTCCACAATATCAAATTCTTTTTTTGACAAAGCAATGGGTTTTTGCCTGACCGTAATTTCCCTTTTCGAATAGTCAATCACCATATCTCCAAAAAAACGCAGGCTGGATTGTCCCTGTTTTCGTTCCTCACGCCTTAGATGAGCCGCCACTCTCGCTCCCAATTCATCCAGGTCAAACGGCTTTACAATATAATCGTCTGCGCCGGCTGAAAATCCCCTGATTTTGTCAGCCGTTTCGATGCGCGCGGTAAGAAAGAGAATCGGGCATGTAATATGCCCGCGAATCTTTTTGCAGATGGTAATGCCGTCTATGTCCGGCATATTGATATCAAGCAAAACAAGATCCGGCATTTTCGCTAATTGCTTCATCGCATCCGCCCCATTGTAAGCCGCTGCCACCTGATAGCCCGCCATTTCAAAATAATTTTGCACAACGGCAACAATACCAGGCTCGTCGTCCACAATCAAAATTTTCTGCTTCATAAAAACTCCTTTCGCTGGTTTTATAGGAACAGATTATATCATACAAATCTCAATGATTCCTCAATTTTTTTCCGTTTTTAATTGAGAAATCATTGGAAAGCCATTTACTTTCATGGCTATTGGGATATAATAGAAGTAGAAGCCTAAATTATTCTTGAGATTTCAAGAACGCTGTATATTTGCCTGTGAAACCAGCACATGCATAAGAAAGGGCGCAAAACTGTAAAACGGCATAGCCAAAGCTACGCCGTTTCCCTAATATTTCTGCATTACACTTTTATTCTACATCCTGCAATGCCCTGCCGTCTTCCTCTCCGGTACGCACCTTCACGACCCTTGCCACATGGAACACAAAGATCTTGCCGTCTCCAATCCGCCCGGAATACAGTACTTTTTTGGCTGTCTCGATGACCTGGTCGACTGGAATTTTATTTACAACGACCTCAATCTTGATCTTTGGCAGCAGCGTCGCATCCATCTCCACGCCGCGATAATATTCCCCGGCGCCCCTCTGGATTCCGCAGCCCATAACCTGCGTAACGGTCATACCTGTCACGCCCAGCTCATTCAGCGCCCTTTTGAGCTTTTCAAACCGGGACAGCTTTGCAATAATCGCTACTTTATACATCCCCGTATCCGGGATGCGCATATCCTGCGCCTGTGCAGACGCACCATCCTGGCGCACTACCGAAACTGCCGCATTCATCTGCGCTTCTGTCGCTTTTTGCGGGTCATCTTCTCCAAGATCGGTATTTTCATTGACATCCAGCGTTCCCATCACATCATGGACTGCAAATCCAGAATAAGCGCTTGCCAGCCCGTGCTCGTGCAAGTCCAGCCCGTCAATCTCGATCTCCTGCTCCACACGCAGCCCGATGGTACGCTTTATGACCTGGAAAATAACCGCCATCATCGCCGCCGCCCACGCAGCAACGGCAAGCACTCCCAACGCTTGTGTACCAAGCATTCCAAATCCGCCGCCGTAAAACACGCCGCCGTCTGTCGCAAACAGCCCGACGGCAAGCGTGCCGAACATTCCGCACGCCCCATGTACGGAGATCGCGCCTACCGGGTCGTCAATTTTTGCCACTTTATCAAAAAACTCTACCGATGCCACAACCAGCCCGCCAGCAGCCAGACCAATAAAAAACGCTCCAAACGGGTCTACCACATCACAGCCTGCCGTAATTGCTACAAGCCCTGCCAGCGCACCATTCAGGCACATCGACACATCCGGTTTTTTATACAGTATCCAGGTAACGACAAGCACGACGCAAGTGGCTACCGCAGCCGCCAAGTTTGTATTCATAAAGATCAGGGATGCCGAGAGCATCGCTTCCTCCGAACTCATTGACACCGTTGAGCATCCGTTAAACCCAAACCAGCAAAACCAGAGTATAAATACGCCAAGCGCTACTGCTGTCAGGTTATGCCCTGGAATTGCACGCGGCGTTCCGTCTTTGCTGTATTTTCCGATACGAGGGCCAAGTGTCGCCGCGCCGATACAGGCTGCGACACCGCCTACCATATGTACTGCACACGAACCTGCAAAATCATGGAAGCCAAGCTCCGACAGCCAGCCGCCGCCCCAGATCCAATGCCCTGAAATTGGATACACGAGCAGCGAGATCAGCGCACTGTACACACAATACGAACTGAATTTTGTCCGCTCCGCCATAGAGCCGGATACAATTGTCGCCGCTGTAGCGCAAAATACCGTCTGAAAAATCACATAACACCATTTCGGAATCGAGCCAAAATCATAATCTCCCAAAATAAACGGGTCAAACCGTCCAACAAAAGCACCTGTGCCGCCAAACATCAAGCCAAATCCAACCAGCCAAAACGCCGGTGTCCCGATACAAAAATCCATCAGGTTTTTCATCAGGATATTCCCTGTGTTTTTTGCCCGTGTCAGCCCTGCTTCACATAAGGAAAACCCTGCCTGCATAAAAAACACCATTGCAGCGCCAAGCAGCGTCCACATTACATCTACCGATACATAAGCCATAACTATCTTCCTCCTCTGACCTGAAATAAAAAAAGATACAATGTCTGTATACCCACTGCTTCGTGGTAACGGCACTGTATCTTTCTGATAAAAATGCTGAAGCACAAAAGGTGCTGACGAGATAAGATCTCTCAGCACCTTTGCTTCATGTATCGTAGTATAGCAATGTTTTTGTCCAATGTCAATTTTTATTTTAGACAATTTTCACACTTTTTTTATATATTTTTGTAACTTTTTAACAAAATTCAAATTAGCTGCTTCCAATTTCCCAAAAAGTCATGTTATACTAAATGAAAAAACAGGAGGATCTTATGCCAAGTATACCAAACGACCCTGCCATCCTTGTAAGTTATGTAAATACGCATCTCCGCGACCATTACCCGTCTTTGCAGGAGCTGTGTGCGTCCTTAAATCTTGATGAGGCGCAGCTTTGCCAAAAGCTGGATGCCATCGGCTATGTATACAGCCAAAGCCAAAACCAGTTCCAGTAAGCGGAAAACTCCAGCCAAACCCCCACTAAAACCCCCGCATAACTACTTCATCATATCCAGCATCCTCTTCGTATTTTCCTCCACATCGCCTTCAAAGACTGCACTGCCTGCCACGATAATATTTGCCCCGGCAGCCAGTACCTGCTCCAGCGTCTTAAAATTGACGCCGCCGTCGACCTCAATATCCGTCTTTAAGCCTTTGCTGTCGATCAGGGCTTTCATGTCCCGCACCTTGTCCAGCGTATACGGGATCAGCTTCTGTCCGCCCAGTCCAGGGTTCACGGTCATAATCAGCACCATATCAATCCGATGCAGGATATATTGCAGCTCTGTCAGCGGCGTTGCCGGGCAGAGCGCAACGCCAGCCAACAGCTCCCGTTCCTTGATCAAATCCACCGCATAATTCAGGTCTTTGCAGGCTTCTGCATGTACCGTGATAATATCCGCCCCGCAGTCTGCGATCTGCCCGATATAGCGCGCCGGATCCTCCACCATTAAATGCACATCCAGCATCATATTTGTGCCTTTGCGCAGCGAGCTTAATACAGGCATCCCAAATGAAATATTCGGGACAAAAAAGCCGTCCATCACATCAAAATGAAGGTATTGCGCCCCTGCCTGCTCTGCGGCTGCCATCTGCTCCCCAAGCTTTGTAAAATCAGCAGCCAATATCGATGGTGACAAACAATTCATATCTAACCCTCCCCATTCTGTATCGGCAGCGGATGCAGGCTGTCCTCACGCCCGCTCCCTGCCGCGCAGCTCTTGCGTCCAACCGTCTCGTAATAGGTAACTCCAGTAATCATGCCGTTATTTTCTCCGGCGATCATGCCGCCCAGTACATCCCCAGCCAGGCTGCTTGTATATTCCAGCGGAAACAGCCCCAGGGAACTGCCGTCACGTACCTGCCCGGAATTTTTGCCGACAATGCCTCCCATATATAATTTTGCCGGATCGTTCAGCCTGCCCGCCGCCTGAATCGTACTGCTGCTCTCACAGGCATCGATAAATGCAGCCTGTCCGTTTACTGCCGATATCCCGCCGACATACAGCTCGGATACGCTTGTAATCTCTCCCGATGCTGACAGGTTCAGCTCAGCTTCCACCTTTGTGCGCACCACGCGCTGTTCGTTATATACAACGCCGCCAGCCATACTGCCATATGTATAGACAGAACCATGTACACTGCACCGGTCAACGACCCCTCTGTTTTCCACGGCAAGCAGCGCAGCATCTGTCGCAGAAGCAGAATAAATAACCGCCTGGTCTACCGTACAGTTCATAATCATCCCCTGGTTGACCTCCGCCAGCACAGCAGAACGCGCCTGCCCGGTACCTGTAATCCGCGCGTCTGAGACGGTCACGCCGTCCAGTTCTCCCTCCACGCCGATCACGCCAAACAGCGACGTATTTCCGTTATAGTTTAAAATACGGTATGCCTGCTCCTTTGGCTTTGCATTGTAGCTGCCCATAAACGGCTGTTCTGCGGAAAAAATCCTGCTGATCAGATCCGAACGCAGGTCGATATCCTGGATCTGTATAAAATGCCTGCTCGGAAAATCTGCCATCTGCTCCAAATGCTCGGACGAAGCGACCTCGTAAGGTTTCTCCCTCGTCCCGGTTCCGCTCTGAAACGGGTTTTTCGCATAGCAGTCATAATAATGCCAGTTTCTTGTCGTATAACCGTCCGCCGTGATTTTCAGGCGAAATTCTCCTTCATAGCTTTCCCCTTTATCATCCTTGCCGTTCCAAGATACGGTACAGCGCTTCCTTGCCGAAACAGCGCCAAACTGCTTTGTCCAGACCGTTTCCCCGTTTCTGCCGATCAAATACAGCACTGTATTTTTCGATGCACGGTCCTGGCGGAAGGAAATCTGCATCGTATTTTCACCGCATATAAAGTCACCGCCGTCGCTCGTTTCCGCATGTACAGCCGTAACCGCCACCGGCACTTTTTTTACATGCACCCGAATACGGACTGTCTCACTATTTGCCGCGTTCGTACAGGTAATATAGGTGACCCCGACTTTTTTTGGCGTAATATTGAGCGGGATCTCATTGCCTGTCCAGCTTCCCCAGGCTGCGCTGCATATATCTGCATCCTGTATTTTAAAGCTGACAACTGCATCTTTTGTAAAAGTAAGCATTACAGGCGTCTCCCGCTTGATCGCTACGGCTGACAAGGCAGCGCCGTACGTCTCGTTGACCACAATGCGGCATGGATACTTTTTTTCGCCGACCGTCGCCGTTATCGTCGCTTCGCCTTTGCCGATGCCCGTTACGATTCCCCCGGAGCCTACTTTTGCTACTTTTTTATTGCTTGTTGACCACTTGACCGGCCCAGACGTCCCGCGCACTTCCAACGCTGTCTTGCCGCCGATACAAATCGTCGCATTTGACTGGTTCAGTCTGACCGCAGCCTGTACCTGCATACTTTGCCCAACGCATACCACTACTGCAAACATCATACAGAATACGGTAAATTGATAGATTTTCTTCATGCTTTCGCCCTGTCCTCCCCAGTGCGCAAGGCCTAGTCTCACGCATCCAGCATACACTTGACCATATATCCAACCGACCAGATCAGGCCGCCGACAGTCAGGGACAGCCAGCACTTGAACAAAGCAGCCGCCACATAAACGACCGTCAGCTCTCCTGCCTGATAAGCCAGATACAGCCCGGCCAGCGGACGGATAATCATTCGCCAGATCCCGACATAAACCGCCAGCACGCTTCCCAGCAGGACGCTCAGATATCCTGCTGCCTTTCTTACTCTTTTTGTCATAGGTTTCATAAAAACTTTTTTATTCGATACTCCTGTTCATAGCCGTAATCAGCGCATCGATCGAAGCCCGCAGAATATCCGGATCAATTCCGATTCCGAAATACATGCTGCCGTCCTCTCCCTTGATCCCCACATATGCAATCGCATTGGAATCCGAACCGTCCTCCAGCGCATGTTCTTCATAGCATATGATCTCGCACGGCTTGTTAAAAAATTCTGCAAACGCATTGCTGACGGCATTTAACCGGCCGTTGCCGGTACACTCGACAAGGTTTTTCTTTTCTCCCGTAATAATATTGACCGTTGCCGTAATCCCGTCCTCCTGGCGGAAATGGCAGCCCTTTACCCCAAATACCGGCGTATAGTCTTTATACCGCTTCGTAAAGATCTCATAGATTTCTTCCGGCGACAGCTCTGCGTGCGCCTTATCGGATACATCCTTTACCGCATAGCCCAGATCCTCGCGCATTTTATACGGGATCTTTAGCCCGTAATGCTTCTCCAGCACATAAGCGACGCCGCCTTTTCCTGACTGGCTGTTGATCCTTATGACATCGCTGTCATACGTACGCCCTACATCCTCCGGGTTGATCGGCAGATACGGCACCGTCCAGCGGTCTTTGTTATGCTCCATACGGTATTTCATCCCTTTTGCAATCGCATCCTGATGAGAACCGGAAAACGCTGCAAATACCAGCTTTCCGCAATACGGGTGGCGCATATGAATATCCATCTGCGTCAGCCTTTCATATACTTCTGCAATATGCGGCATATCGGACAGATCCAGCTTTGGGTCTACCCCCTGCGCATACATATTCATCGCCAGCACGACGATGTCTACATTTCCGGTACGCTCCCCGTTTCCAAACAGCGTGCCCTCAATCCGGTCTGCACCGGCTAAAAGCCCCATTTCTGCATCGCTGACCCCGCATCCCCTGTCGTTGTGCGGATGCAGCGATAAAATCACGCTGTCGCGCCTGTGCAGATGCTTGCTCACATATTCGATCTGGCTGGCAAATACATGCGGCATAGACATCTCGACTGTTGCCGGAATATTGATATATACTTTGCACTGCGGCGTCGGTTCCCAGACATCAATGACTGCGTTGCACACATCTACCGCATAATCCACCTCTGTGCCCGTAAAGCTCTCCGGGCTGTATTCAAAAGAAATATTGCCCTCCGCCTCTGCGGCAAGCTCCTTTAACAATTTCGCGCCATCTATCGCTATCTGCTTGATCTCCTCCTGCCCTTTCTGGAACACCTGCTCCCGCTGCGCCAGGGAAGTCGAGTTATAAACATGCACAATCACATTCGGGGCGCCTTTTACCGCCTCAAACGTCTTGCGGATAATATGCTCCCTCGCCTGCGTCAGCACCTGGATCGTCACATCCTGCGGAATCATATTCTGGTCGATCAGCGTCCGCACAAGCTGGTACTCCGTTTCCGAAGCAGCCGGAAAGCCTACTTCGATCTCTTTGAAGCCAAGCTTGATCAAAAGCCTGAAAAAGTCAAGCTTTTCTTCCAGGTTCATCGGCTCGATCAGCGCCTGGTTGCCGTCACGCAGGTCTACGCTGCACCAGATGGGCGCCTTGTCCACATATTCCTTTTTCGCCCAGTCCAGGCATTCCTCGGGCGGCATAAAATAATTCCTCTGATACTGCTTATAATCAAACATTTCTCACTCCTCCAATTTTACAATCAGCTTCTATGATTATACTCGATTTTTCTCCATTTGAAAAGGGGCTTCTTACATCTCCCTGGCTTTTTTCGCACATGCTTTCATTGCTTCGATCACGCTGGAGCGCATCCCTTTTTCCTCTAATACGCGCACAGCCTCTATCGTCGTACCGCCAGGCGAGCAGACCATATCCTTCAACGCCCCCGGGTGCATCCCGGTCTCCAGCACCATTTTCGCGCTGCCGAGCACTGCCTGCGCCGCAAACGTATACGCCTGCGCCCTTGGCATCCCATCCGCAACAGCCGCGTCAGCCATCGCTTCTATAAACAGAAACACATACGCAGGGGAACTGCCGCTTACCGAAGTCACGGCATCCATCAGGCACTCCTCCACTTCCTCCGCCCTGCCAAAGCAGCTACAGATCTGCGCAATCCGTTCCTTTTCCTCCGCCGTCACCTGCGTATTTACACAATACGCCGTCATACCTTCCCCTACCATCGCCGGGGTATTCGGCATCGCACGCACCAGCTTGACCGGAGCGCCAAACAGCTCCTCAAGCCACGTAAGCCGCTTTCCAGGCGCAATCGACACAAAAATCTGATCCTTTCTTACGATGTCTTTGATCTCAGTAATTACCTGTGCATAATACTGCGGTTTCACCGCCAGGAACACAACGTCTGAACACTCTGCCACCTCCAGGTTGGAAGCCGCTGCCCTGATCTGGAATCTATCTTTCATTTTCCTGCGTGTCGCTTCGCTTTTCGCCGACGCCGCCAGCTCTTCTGCCCGCGCCATTCCTGACTCTAAAATCCCCCGAACCATCGCCGTACCCATATTTCCGCATCCAATAAATCCAATCTTCATTTTTTCCCTCCACATAAAATAACATCCGCCTTATATCTTACCTTATTTTTTGGTAAAATAAAAGTCTGCTTTTGCAAACCAAAGCAGAAAATGCTATAATGAAAATCAAAACTATTTACATGGAGGTTTCTATGCACATATCCACCTTGTTCATATGGTTTCTTTTATACAGTATCATAGGCTGGATCTACGAGACCGTTTTTTGCAGCATCAAAAAACTGAAATGGGACAACCGCGGCATGTTAATCGGCCCATACTGCCCCATCTACGGCGTCGGCGCCGTCTTAGACGTCCTGCTGTGCAGCCGTCTGCCTGATGCCGGCTCCGTATTTTTTGCTTGTATGCTCGGCTCCGCGGTTTTGGAATATGCGACCTCTTATGCGACAGAGCGCCTGTTCCATGCTGTATGGTGGGATTACAGCAAGCTGCCCTTCAACCTGCACGGCCGCATCTGCCTGTCCTGCTCCCTGGGTTTTGGCATTGCCGGGTGGATCGTTTTGTACGGCATCCATCCCTATCTGTCACGCCTGACTGCACCGCTGCCTTTGGAGCTGCAAGAGCTGCTTTCCCTGCTGTTTATGGCAGTGTTTGCCGCAGACTGCACACTCACCGCGGACTCCCTGGCGCAGATCAACGTCAAGCTGGAAGCAACCATGCGCGCCATAGACGCTCAGATCGCAGAAAAATACGAGTCTTTTATTGAAAACACAAAGCAAAACATAGCCGAAGGCCTGGACACACTCAAAGGAAAAATCTCACTGGAAGAATACCGGGAGCACCGCACGATTGAAGAAGTAAAGAAAACCCTTCTTACTATGAACTGGGTACAGACAAGGGTGCTGCGCTCAAGCGTATCGTTTCGGCGCGTTTCCTACAGCGACATCGGCAGCCGTATGAAACATGCCCTTTCCTTTGGCAAACGCAGCAAACGTAACAAAGAGAAGGCATCTGAAAAAAAGCCGAACTCAGAAAAAGACAATGCATGAAAAACAACCATCTGACGAAAGGAACTACCCGCTATGAAATTGACCAAACAGGAAAACAGAGAGCTTTTGCAATACCTGCAAAGCTTCATGCATACAAAAGAAACCGCCCTTATGAAGCGCTGCATCCAGCACGGGCGGATCTCGACCTATGAACATGTTCTAAGTGTTGCCAGGCTCAGTTTTTACTTAAACCGCAGGCTGCATCTTGGCGCTCCCGAAGAAGAACTCGCGCGAGGCGCCTTTCTGCATGACTTTTATCTCTATGACTGGCATGAAAACGGATATATTGGCAGGCTGCACGGACTGCACCATCCGGCAATCGCACTGAAAAATGCTTCCGTGCGCTACAATCTGACTCCTGGCGAACGCAATATCATCGAAAGCCATATGTGGCCGCTGACCCTGTTCCATATCCCACGGTGCCGCGCCGCCTGGATCGTATGCATCGCAGATAAAATCTGCTCTTCTTATGAAGTCGCTGCCCATTCGAAAAGCCTGCGGCTCTAACTCCTGTTAATCCCCCATCAGACGGATCAGGTATCCGCTGTTTGCCGGCAGCGTAAGCAGGAGCCGGTTATTCCTGACCGGCAGCTCCCCGCAGACGGACAGGTTCAGGCTTTTTCCTGGCTGCGCTTCCCAGTCAATGTCTGCTTCTAACACATTGACCGCCTTTGTTACATGCCCCATAAGAGGCACCTCAAACTTCACCGGGCTGTCATCGCAGTTTAACGCAACAAGCAGCGCTTTTTTCCTTAAGATCCGCGCATATAAAAACTGCTTCTCAGATACCATCACTTCCTGGTAATGCCCGAAAAACAATTCCGGAAACTGCTGGTTGGCGCGGCTGAGCAGGCAATGCAGATGGGTGGCCTCATCCCCCATATAAGCATCCTTATGGCTGGACAGCTTTAACAGCGGCGCCGTGCCTTCCTCCTGTCCGCTGTCCCTTGGCACATTGTCTGAAAACTCAGAACCGCAGTACAGCGCAGGAATCCCATAAACGGTATATTGCAGCAGCGTAATTAAATGCCGGTGCTCTTTTTTGTTCAGCTTTTCATAAATATGCGAGACATCCGGGCTGTCTACAAATGTATACAGCTTTGTATAAGGGCACTGCTCGTTCGTCTCGCGGATCGACCTTGCAACAAGCGGATAGTAGCCATTGTTATGTGCCATAATCAGCTTCTTTTGCAGTTCATTGTTCGCAGCGCAATGCAGCAGCCGGTCATTTACCCAGCGCATATATTCCCCGTCTGTCAGCTCTCCCATCAGCCAGAAATCAAATTTTGCGCTCTGCGCCGTCTTTCTCAAATCCTTGATAAAATCGTAATCCATCTCATCAATCGCGCCGATGCGGATCCCGTCAATATCAAACTCACTGATCCAAAAACGTACCGTATCAAAATGATAATCGTGCAGCCACGGATCGAGCAGATTCAGTTTGACAAGCCTCTGATAGCCGCCCCAGCTCTCATAACTAAATCCGTCTCCATATGTATTATCCCCCGAAAAATTGACATTGGAAAACCAGTCTCTGTACGGAGATTTTTTTCCGTTTTTCTTTAGATTTTCAAATGCAAAAAAACCGCGTCCCACATGATTAAAGACAGAGTCTACAACGACACGCATCCCCATGTCATGGCATGTTGCCACCCATTTTTTAAAATCCTCATTCGTTCCAAGCCTGCTGTCGATTTTATAATAATCCGTAATCCCATTCCCATGTGTATCGGTCTTAAAAACCGTGCCAATATAAATCGCGTTGCAGCCTATTTTCCTCGCATGTCCAGCCCACTGTGCCAGCTCTGCAAAATGCGAGCCTTTTGTGTCCGCGCTTTCCTGTTCGCATCCGCACAGGCTAAGCGGCTGGATCTGGTAAAACACCGCACTGTCATACCAAGCCATTTTACAAATTCTCCATTTCCTTCTTACTTTCTTTATACAAACATAGATACCGACCCTGTATGGCGCCCATTGATTACATAATATGCTGCCTCATGCTCCTGGCGCACATAGATCTCGATTTCCTGCAAGGTCTTGACCGAATAAATATTTGCAAATTTCTCCACCACACGGTCAATGATCCTGTCGCAGTCGCACTGCTGTCCCCGGTATTCAAAGATCAGCCTGCGCTCCACCTCGCTGCGCCAGCTTATCTCGCCGCTCAGCCCGCTGCCGTCGCTCACATCCCGGTCAGAATCCCACAGATTCACAAAAGACTGAAATCCGCTGTTTGCTACATAATATGCCCTTCCGTCCTCTGGCTTTACATATACTTCCAGCTTTTGAATCGGCTCTGTGCTCCTTGCTCCAGCCTCCTGGAATGCTTTTTCCACAAGCCTGGTCAAATTGATCTCTTTTTCATAGTACTGTAAATACACACGAAGCGTTGCGTCTGAATTTACCATAGGATACCCCTTCCTCTCTTTATATTTTTCGATACGCCACTCTTTCTTAAAATACATTTTAGTACATTTCTCACAATTTGTACACCCAATTTCTTCTTTTTTTTCACATAAAATACACATTTTCATATTTTTGCCGCTCATTTTCAGCAAACTCCAGGACATATCCAGACAATCTTTTTCTTTCTGAAACTATTGACTTTTTTTTAGATCGTGATAAACTTCTGTTGATATTTCATTTATTATTATTTCATCTTATTTATTAACATTTTATATTTACGACAGTAAGGAGGAAATAAAAGATGTTACTCGCACAAATTTTAGCAACAGCCATATTTGTCATCATGTTTCTTATGATCGTAATTGATAAGATCGAACGCCAATATGTGACGCTTGGCTGCGGCTTACTGACGCTGGTGCTTGTATTTGGCATTATCATGCAAAGCCCGGACGCAATCCTTGACACGCTGAACCTTCGAAGTATTTTTACCGTGGATTTCTGGTATGCAGCCGGTGAATCCGCAGAATCCTCAAGCGGCATCAACTGGGCTACGATCATTTTTATTGCCGGCATGATGGTTATGGTCGAAGGCATGGCAAAAGCAGGATTTTTCCGCTGGCTGTGTATGCGGCTGGCAAAGCTGGTCAATTATAAGCCAATTCCCCTGTTTATCGCGTTTATGATTATGTCCGCGATACTCGCTATGTTTATCGACAGCATTACCGTCATCCTGTTTCTGGCTGCGGTAACCGTAGAGCTGGCAAAACTATTGCAGTTTAACCCGATCCCAATGATCTTATCCGAGATCTTTTGTGCGAATCTGGGCGGTTCGGCGACGATGTGTGGGGATCCGCCTAACATTATTATCGGTACGTCATTAGGCTATTCCTTTAGTGACTTTTTAACAAATACCGGATTGATGGCTGCTGTCAGCCTCGTACTCGTGATTGTCTATTTCTTCCTTGTATTCCGCAAAGAACTGAAAGAGGCTGAAAAAAATGCCATAGATCCCAGTTCTATGCCGAATCCAAAAGAAGCGATTACAAACAAAAAAGATTTTACATTAAGCTGCATCATTTTTGCCTGTGCGGTCGTCATGCTTGTCACACATTCCGAAACGCACCTTACTGTGGCATTTATCGGCACTGTCGTAACCGTTATTACGCTTGCAGCCTTTGCCAGATATGCACCAGAGCTGTTATCAAAAGTAGATTATAAAACGCTGCTTTTCTTTATCGGCTTATTTATGGTAGTCGGCGGCCTGGAGCAGACCGGTATCCTGGAAATTATTGCCGGATACATAGGCAAAGTCAGCAAAGGCAACTTAAAGCTTATGATCGCAATTATTATCTGGGTATCTGCTGTGGCAAGCGCATTTGTAGACAATATCCCGTTTGCCGCTACCATGATCCCTGTCATCAAAAGCCTTGCCGCTACCCAGGGCGTCAGCCTGGAAACACTGGCATGGGCATTGTCGATGGGCACCGATATCGGCGGAAGCGGCACGCCAATCGGAGCGTCCGCAAACGTCGTGGGCACCTCCGTAGCTGCGAAGAACGGCTATGTCATCGGATGGGGCAAATACTGTAAATCCGCCGCCCCTGCTACGATCATCGTTGTCCTGGTGTCCATGCTGATTATATTTGCCCGTTATTGTTAACAGAAAGGAGTGCAGTTATGTCACAAACCATTATCTCAGTAAGCCGTGAATTCGGCAGCGCCGGGCATGTGATTGCCGAAAAGATCGCCAAAGACCATGGGCTTAAATTTTACGACAGGCATATCCTGGACGAAATTGCGTCAGCAACCAATATGAAAGTAGAAGAACTGGAAAAATACGACGAGAAACCGCGCAACGCATTCCTATCCCGAAGAGTCAGCGGCTTTTCCAATTCCATGGAAGAAATCCTCGCCGAAATGCAGTTTGAATATATCCGCAAAAAAGCGGACAAAGGCGAATCCTTTGTGATCGTCGGACGATGCGCGGAGACCGTATTAAGCGGGCATCCGGGGCTTATCTCCATCTTCGTGGTCGGAGACGAACAGGCAAAAATCAAGCGGATCCAGGAAGTGTACCATCTCAGCGAATCCGAAGCCATCGCTAAAATCAGGCGCCACGATAAAAAACGCAAGCAGTACCATAATCGCCACTCCAGCTTCCGCTGGGGCGATTCCAGATATTACGACTTGTGCATCAACAGCAGCAAGCTGGGAGTAGAGCGCACAGGCGCGGCTTTGGAGAATTATATTAAGGAAAGAATGAATCAAATGGGATAGGCTTTGCATTCGAGATTCCATACGGCTAAAAAGCTGCCGGAAATGTTTTTTTACAGAGAATTTCATTTCCGTCAGCTTTTTTATATTTGTATTTAAAATTTATTTATGTTCCTTATTTCTGAAAATAATAATTATCATCCGGCTGCACATATCCAAAGCTTGGATGCGTCTTTTTCAGCGTCAGGTACAGCGCACAGTTTGTCAGCATCTGGTAAGGCCCGGAATAAAAGATGCCGGTCAGCCCAAGCGTAATCGCAGAAAGCAGGTTCCATCCGATAAAGGACAAATCCAGCACAAACGTCTCCCATTTATTCCCCATCATCATCTCCCTGCTGATCCGGAACGCTTCGTCGGGCGCCATATCTGGATATTCCCCCATCAGATATGGGATCATCCGGTACTCATAGGACTTGACAATTCCCGGAATGATAAAGAGCAGCGTCCACAAAGAAATATACAGATTTTTAAAAAACATCGTCTTTACTACATTTCCATAACAATTTTTAAAAACGAATGCCATTTCCTGAAACTGCGGCTTTACTTCCCTTGCCATCGTCATGTACCGCTTGCAGCCTACTTCCACCGGATTCAGCACAAAGATATTCAGCACGATCATAATGATCCATAAGCCGACAACCGTAATCATCGCAAGCCCAAGAAACGGCAGCAGAAAACGAACCATCTCATTGACCATGCCGTATTCATCATAACCGTAATAGCCGTCTCCATACAAATCCTGCCAGTCCCTTGTCGCATTGACTCTGCTGCTCCTGCCCGCAGCGCTGCCTGCCACGACTGCGTGGATAAACGCTACCAGCACAAACGGCCAGTAATTCAGCCTCAGAAGCGACTTTGAATCTTCCTTTAACGCAATTCGGTTCCACATACAACTTTTCCTTCTTTCTTCCAATCCACCTTATTACAGCCTTGTCTCTACAAAAATATCATAAATCGCTTGGATCGCCGTTTCAAAATCATCGTTGCTGACGCCGATAATAACGTTCAGCTCCGAAGATCCCTGGTCAATCATCTTGACATTTACATTCGCGTGTGCCAGCGCTGAAAAAATCCTGCCTGCTGTGCCGCGCGTACTCTTCATCCCGCGCCCGACTACTGCAATCAGCGAAAGGTCAGCCTCCAGGTCGATGCTGTCCGGCTCGGCAAGGCGATGAATCGCGGACAGCACGCTCTGTTCCTTGCCCTCAAATTCTTCCTGATGTACAAACACCGTAAACGTATCGATACCGGACGGCGTATGCTCAAACGAGATCTGGTTCTCCTCAAATGCCGCCAGTACTTTCCGCCCGAACCCGATCTCCGAATTCATCATATCCTTTTCAATATTGACCGCTACAAAGCCCTGCTTTCCGGCAATCCCGGTAATCGTAAACTCTGGTTTCTGGCAGGTGCTCTCTACGATAAAAGTACCCGAATCCTCAGGCGCATTTGTATTTTTGATATTAATCGGAATCCCTTCCTTGCGCACCGGGAAAATCGCGTCTTCATGCAGCACCTGCGCACCCATATAGGACAGCTCCCGCAGCTCCTTATACGTAATGACCTTGATCCCTTTCGGATTTTTGATAATTCTCGGGTCTGCGACCAAAAATCCCGATACATCCGTCCAGTTTTCATACAGGTCTGCTTTGCAGGCTTTCGCCACGATCGATCCTGTAATATCCGACCCGCCGCGGGAAAAAGTCTTGACGCACCCGTCCTCTCCTGCTCCGTAAAAGCCTGGAATCACCGCACGCTCACTCTTTTTCAGGCGTTCTTTTAAAATCGCATTTGTCTTTTCCGCATCAAAATTCCCATCCTGATCAAAGCGGATCACCTCTGCGGCATCGATAAATTCATATCCGATAAAATGCGACATCACTAAACCGTTTAAATATTCCCCGCGCGACGCCGCGTAATCAGCCCCCGCTTTTTGACGAAAATTTTCTTCTATCGTTTTAAACTCTTCATCCAGGCTTATATTCAGCTTTAACCCGCTGATAATTTCGTTATATCTGGCACGGATCTTGCGCAGGAGCGGTTTAAATTCCTCCCCTGCCTCCGCCTTGGCATAGCAGTCATACAGCATATCCGTTACTTTCGTATCATTTTTATGGCGTTTTCCCGGTGCACTCGGCACCACATACCTGCGCTTTTTATCCGCCAGAAGAATCTCCCGTACTTTGCGGAACTGCTCTGCGCTTGCCAAAGAGCTGCCTCCGAATTTTACAACTTTAATCATGTCTTTTCCTCCATTCAGGCATGGCTTATCTTTATAAGCCAAATTCATTTTCTCTCATATACTCCTGCGCCTCATCCAGAATCTCGTCTAAGTCGTCCTCTCCAATATCCACCTGATGCGGCTGCTTCCTATAAAATATATCATACATGACAGGAATAATAAAGAGTGTCATTAAAGTTGCATACAATAAACCTCCAACTACAACAATCGCCATACCGCGCCCCATCGAATTTCCTGCCTGATTGCTGAAAATCATCATGCTCATGGACAGGATTGTCGTCAGTGCTGTCATCAGGATCGGGCGCATACGGGTCTTTCCGGTCGCAATCAGCGCTTCCCGCCTCCCCATGCCTCCGATGCGGAGCTGGTTGACATAATCTACAAATACAATCCCGTTGTTTACGACTGTACCCATCAGGATTGTAAAGCCAAGCAGGCTCATCAGCGACAACTGTTCGCCAAACGCCAGCAGTCCCAAAAGCCCGCCCGTAAACGCCAGCGGAATCGTAAACAATACGATAAACGGAGACAGCAGGCTTTGAAACTGCGCTACCATCACCAGGTAGATCAGAAGAAAGCCAAGCGCCATCAACTGCCCCATCTGCGTGACCATATCATTGACCTGGTCGCTCTCGCCGCCAATCTCTATCGTATAGCCGTCCGCAATCGCATACTCCTTCAGCAGCTTATTCAAAGACCTTGTCAAAAGTGTCGTATTGTAGCCTTCCATCGTATCTGCTGTGACGGTAATATAATGGGACTGGTTCTCCCTGGAAATCGAAGCAAGCCCCTTGCCGTATGTAAGCTCTGCAAAGTCACCGAGCACATACGTCTTTGTCTGCGTCGTGCCGTCCTCCTTTGTCTCAGTCGCCTCCAGCTCCATCTCCAGCAGGTTTTCCCTGTTTAACAGCTCTGTCTCATCTACAATCTGCACCATCATATCGGTATCACCGACGCTCATCGTCACCGAATCTTTTTCTGTCGTCAGCCTGGACGCCAGCGTCCCATAGATCTGCGCTACCGTAAGCCCCCGCTTCATTGCCCGGTCTTTATTGATAATAAGATGGATCTCCTGCGCGCCGTCCTCCTGCCCGTTGGAAATATTTTCAAAGCCTTCTACCTGCGCTACGATCTCTTGTACATCTTCACTGATCTCCAGCAGCTTTTCCACGCTGTCGCCGTAAATATTCAAAGACAGCCCGCTGCCCATCATCGCAGTCATATCCCCCATCGCAGAAGACGATACCGATACTTCACAGTCCAGATCCGCCACAGCCTCCTCCAGTTCTTTGGAAATTGCGCGTATTTTATGGATATCCTTAATATCCTCATCCAATAAAATGGCGAAGGAATAATTCAGGAAATTTTCCCCGCCTGCCCCTGCGCCAAGCATACTGTTTGTGCTGCTGCCGTCCATCGCGCCGACGGTCGCAATGCCGTCCACCGAAAGCGCCGCTTCCATCACCTGGTCGGCAAGCGCAAATGCATCTTCCTTTTCTGTCTCCTCCGGCACATTGACCGTAATCGAGATCTGCTCCCCGGTCATCTCAGGCAGCAGCGTAATCCCCATACGCATGACCTCACGGATACAGATGACAAGCAGCAGCACAGCCAGTACAAGCGGTATGATCTTAAACCGCAGGCAAAACGAAAGCACCTTTCCATAAGCCCGCTGCACTTTTTCAAACAGCGGATACCGCTTCTCTTTTGTTTTTTTCAGCAAAATCGAGCCTGCCGTCGGCACAACCGTAAGCGCCACGATTAAAGATGCCGCCAGCGCATACGAAATCGTCATTGCAAAAGGCACCATCAGCTCTGCCACCAGCCCGGTCGTAAAGATCATCGGCAAAAATACGCATACCGTCGTCAGCGTCGAAGAGATAATCGGCCCTGCAACCTGCTTTGCGCCCTGTACGGCTGACCTTGGCGCCGATACGCCGTGATTGCGGATTCTGTATATATTTTCAATCACAACTATCGAGTTGTCCACCAGCATACCGATCGCAAGCCCAAGCCCGGCAAGCGTCATAATATTGATCGAAATATCTGAAAAATACATAATCAATATCGCAAACAGCACCGAAAACGGGATACTGAACGCCACTACTAGAGTCGGCTTCACGTCCTTGAAAAACAGGATCAGCACAAGCACCGCAAGCAGCGCGCCACTAATCATGCTTTGCAGGATACTGCTGATAAACATTGTAATATAATCGCCCTGGTTCATAATCGGCGTTACTTTTAAGCCTTCGTAATCGTCTTGCAGCTTTGCAATCGCTTCCTCGCAGGTCTTTGCCACATCCGATGTGCTTGCCGTGCTTCCTTTAAATATGGAAATCAGCACGCCCTCTTCACCGTTAATTTTTGCATAAGCTTCCCCCGCATTGTCAATAACCGTAATATCCGCCACATCCGACATGCGGACATTGCCGACGCCCGGCAGCTTGCACAGCAGCATATCCTCCAGGTTTTCCAGGCTGTCGTAATGCTCGCCCACTTTAATCAGCCACTGGTTTTCCGAATTCCCCTGATCCCGGATATAGCCTGCCGGCATCGAAAAATCCTGCGCTGTAATCATCTGGGATAACGTATCCATATTCGCCAGGCTGCTGATATTTGCCTGGTCAAGCGCTGCCTTTCTGGATTGGCGGTATTGTTTTTTTGCTTCCTTTAATTCCTTTTGCGCCTCATCCAGCTCTTTTTGCGAGTTTTCAATCCCGGCAAGCCCGTTTGCCATCTGCGCATCTCCAGAAGCCATAGATACCGCTGCCTGGAATTTCCCGCTGTCCGCTTCCTTATATTTCTGGTCAATCTGGTCCATCTGTCTGTTGACCTGCTTGACCGCCTGCTCAACCGCCAGAATCTGCGTGTTAAGGTTTGCAATCCCCGTTTCAATCTGAGGCAGGCGTTTTGTCACAATATCCGACAACTGCTGCAAATTTTCTATTGTCAGGTCTTTCACCTGGTCTCCCATGCCCATCTGTGAGATCCACTCCACAAATGCCGGAAGCTGCTCCGGGTTCGCCAGCGCATCATCGATATCTGTCGGGATCGTAACCCCTGCCAACTGCGCTGCCTGCGCCAGCGTCGTCTGCATTGCGCTAAGCGCACCGTTGATCTGGTTATATGTATCTACAACCTGGTTATCCTCATAAGCTTTTTTCTCCGCTTCCAGCCCCGCTTTCGAAGCCTGTAAGCTGGTCAGGTTCGCTTCATAAGCCGCCTTCGTCGCCTGTGCCTGGTCAAGCGCAAGGCTGGCTTCCGCCAACTGCTTCGACGTATCCGACTGTGCTTTTTTCAAATCCTCCTGCTTCTTTTCTAGCTCGCTTTTTGCATCGTCCAGCTTTTTTTTGCCGTCTTCAAGCTGCGCCGCAGCCTCCTCGATCTGGTCTTTTGCTTCCGCCAGCTTGTCATTCGTCTCTTCCAGTATCTTGTCGTTGACTTTGTCAATTTTGGACGCATTTAAACGCACTTCCACGGTTTTTTCCACACTGCCCACCGCAGAAACGCTCGCCACGCCGTCCTGGCGCTCAAAATATGGCCGGATCACCTCCTCTGTAAAATCAGAGACTTCATAAATATCCTTTTCCTCATAACTGACCGTCGCATACATCGTCGCCATCATATCCATCGAAATCTCCAGCATATTCGGCGTACCGCATGTCTCCGGCAGTTCAAGCTGGTTAAGCTGCGCGGTCACCTTGACCATCGCAGAGTCCATATTCGTGTCCTCTATAAATTCCAGCGTAATCATACTGTAATTTTCCGCGCTGACGCTCGTAATATTTTCCACACCGGTCACCGTACCGAGCGCCTGCTCCATCGGAGACGTCACTTCACTCTCCACCTTTTCCGGGCTTGCCCCCGGATCGGTCGTAATAATCATCAGATACGGCAGGCTCATGTCCGGCAGCAAATCGGTTTTCATACGCATCAGGCTGACGACGCCGATTACCATAACCGCAATGACCGCCACAAAAATTGTAAACGGCTTTTTTACGCAATATTTGGTCATTTTCCACTCTCCTATCCTACTGTACTATCTTTCACCGTTTCTCATTCGCCCGGTTTTCTGCAATATACGCCTCAAACCGCTTTGCAGAATAGTTCAAAATCAGTTCCTTCGGAAAGCCCGCCTCTTCCACAACAGGCATCGAATGGTCTGTATTGGCAATGTCCGTCATAAAATGCGCGTCGCTGTTCATAATGACAGGCACCTCATACTTCTCGCACAGCTTTAAAATCGTTGTGATATTTTCCTTCACATGTTTGCGTGACGGCGAACGCAGAGAATTATTATTGATCTCCAACAGCGTATGGTATTCCTTCGACGCCCGCACAAGCTGCTCATAATCCAGCGGGCAGTCGCTGTCGTCGGGATGCCCAATCACATCGATCTTCGGGTTTTTCATCGCGCCAAGCACCGCCGCCGTATTCTGCTCTATCGTGCCAAGCGGATACAGATTGCCGTGAATGCTTGCAATCCGCAGGTCTGTCCTGTCAATGATCCAGTCCGGCAAATCCACCGTCCCTTCATAATCCATAATATTCAGCTCCGCGCCAAGCATCAGCCGGACTCCAAACATCTCCCTCGGCACGACCCGCAGATTAACAAAATACAAATCGCCGCAGGTTCCCGGCATATTGTGTGTATGCTCCGTAATCCCAAGCAGCTTAAGCCCCCGCATGGAAGCTTCCTTTGCCATCTCTGTAAGCGTCCCATAGGCATGGCCGCTCGCTATCGTATGTGTATGCACATCCAGTTCAAAATCCATTGTCTCATCCTCTTTTTCTCAGATTTTTTCACGTTTCATCCAGTCAGATATCTTTAATAATATAACGCATTTTTTTTCATACGTCTATTTTTTTCCGTGGATTTTATAAAATATTAAGATAATCGCAATGTGGCGCAAAAAAGCACTATGGACTGCATTTTAGCAATCTATAGTGCTTTTGCGCATAAATAATTCCTTCTATAATATAATCAGGTTTATCATATCTCGACAACCACCATAACCTATCAGAAAAATGCTTTAACATATGCCAATGTCTTTTCCATTAAATCTTCTGGCATCTTTTCCACAAACTGAATATTTCTGCTAATTACATCCAAACACTTCATATGTTCGGTCAATATTACACCTGTTGTTTTTGTTCTATTGTCCAAAGAAATATGCAGTGGAAATTGATTACTTGTATTCGTGATTGGGCACACCACAGCAAATTTAGTCTTCGCAAAAAACTGTTCATTGCTGATAACTACGCCAGGTCTTCTTCCTGCTTGCTCATGACCGGATTGCGGGCTAAAATCCAAAAATACTATATCACCTTGCTTTGGATTATACATTACCACACTTCCTTTCCACTAGGAGAACCCCAGTCAAATTCTTCAGCTACATATGCTCCGTCATAATCTTTAAAAATATCTTCTAATGTAAGTTCTTTTCCCTTCTTAACTTTTGTAATTACAATATTATCATCAACCCTGTTAAGTTCCACAAGATCGTTTTCCATCATTCCTAATGCATCAAGAAACGCCTTGGGTATTCTGATCCCCTGTGAATTCCCCCACTTCTGAATGGTTGCCTGCATAAAATCATCTCCTTCCTTATCGTTTTATATATACAATAGTATATACAATAATCCTTGCCATGATCATATTTGATACAATACGTACTAGATGATCAATGTTTGCCACCTTTTTTACAGCTCATATGGCGTGCTCTGATACACATAATAATTCAGCCAGTTTGAAATCAAAAGCTGTCCTGTAGACCGCCAGTTTACAACCGGCGCCTTTGCCGGGTCATCGTCTGGAAAATAATTGACCGGAGGCAGAGGATTCAAGCCCTTGTCCACATCCCGTTCATACTCCAGTTTCAGTGTATCTGAATCGTATTCCGGATGACAGGTAATAAAAAACTGGCGGCTGTCTGTGCTTTTTGCAATGGCAACCCCGGCTTCCCCGGATACTGCCATAATTTCCAGCTCCGGCACTGCTTCGATCTGCTGTGCCGTAATCTCTGTCGCCCTCGAATGCGGCGCATAAAACACATCGTCAAACCCGCGGAACAGCGGCGAATTCTTCTTTACGACCTGGTGGGAATAAATACCCGACAGCTTCGGCACCCGGTCGCGCTTTTTGATCCCGTAATGATAATATAGCCCCGCAAAAGAGCCCCAGCAGGAATGCAGCGTACAATGGACATGCGTCTTTGTCCACTCCATAATCTGCTTTAATTCTTCCCAATAATCGACTTCTTCAAATGCCACAAAATCCAAAGGCGCCCCGGTAATAATCATCCCGTCATACTTTTGGTCTTTGATCTGCTCAAACACTTCATAAAATGTATTCAGGTGCGTCTGATCGACATGCGTAGATACATGGGTCGCCATATGCAAAAATTCCACTTCAACCTGTAACGGAGAATTGGACAGCTTGCGCAGAAACTGCGTTTCCGTCACAATCTTCGTCGGCATCAGATTCAGCATTAATACGTTCAGCGGCCGGATATCCTGGTGCATCGCACGATACTCCGTCATGACAAATATATTTTCATTTTCCAAAATCTCACGCGCTGGCAGCGCATCCTGAATCTTAATCGGCATAAATCATCTCTCCTATTCTTCTATTGTGCATACAGCCCCTTCTTTCTTCTTTCCAAACATGCATCCAATGTAGTATCCGGGCTGCTGCTTTTTATATTTTCTTATCATACCATACATCCTGCGGGGACTCAATCTAATTTTTTGAATCATGTTTTTTTGCCGCTGGAAAAAATTGTCTGGAACAAATTTCAAATTTTGATATTTTTTACTTGAAATTTAAAATGAGATGCGTTATAATATATCTATCGGTGCTAAACAAATATAAAATGTTTTGCAGGTATCGTATATCGGTAGTACACCAGCTTCCCAAGCTGGTAGGGTGGGTTCGACTCCCATTACCTGCTTTGACATGAAACTCAGTAAAATCCCGCAGTCCAACCACAAACTCCTGCGGGATTTTGCTTTGCCCTTTTTTCTCACTAACCACACATTTAAAAATCGTTCTATCAGCCTTAACCCAGTGGATTGAATATCTTACAGACAAAAAACAGGCTGGATTTTGTAATCCAAAATCCAGCCTGCATATTTGTTTAATGAGACACGGGGGATTCGAACCCCCGACAACTTGATTAAAAGTCAAGTGCTCTACCAACTGAGCTAGTATCCCTTACATAATAAAATTCCGAAACTGGGCTAACCAGATTCGAACTGGTGAATGCAGGAGTCAAAGTCCTGTGCCTTACCGCTTGGCGATAGCCCAAAAAACTTGTACCTCTGCCGCCGCAAAAGTGAAGGTGGATACAGGGATTCGAACCCTGGGCCTCCAGAGCCACAATCTGGCGCGCTAACCAACTGCGCTATACCCACCATAACGTGCCCAAAGGGATTCGAACCCCCGACCCACGGCTTAGAAGGCCGTTGCTCTATCCAGCTGAGCTATGGACACAAACTAAAATCCAAACTCGCCGCCAGCTCCTGACTCCTGACGGACAACTTACTTTGATATATTAACACCTGACTCTGGTTTTGTCAACAAGAAATTTCGTCAAAACAAAATAATTTTGAGTTGCCATCTTAAAAACAGATATCATGCAAACCTGCTTCTTTTAGCTTCTGGCATTTAACAGCTTATTGAGTTTTTTGTCAAATGTTTTTATTTCATACCCTTTTACTCTATTATAAGCATATAAAATACAATCTGGAAAATCTAGGCTACTTTCTGCGTAAGTTTCTATTCCAAGCTTCAAGACCTCCATCTCTGCCGCATGGACTTCTCCGAGGAACCCAAGCAGGCTTTCTGCAATTTCTTTCCGATTAACGGAATACACCCCTTTTAAGACATAAGCTGCTTCGGCAATAATTTCTATGCCTACCAGAACATCTCCTTTTTTTATAATGGACTCTGCCTCTGACGCCATTTGTTCATTATCATTCAGTAGATACCTTAAAATCATATTTGTATCAAGCATCACCATATTTGTCAATTACCGCCTTTTCCCAAGCCATTTTTTCTTGTTCCCACAATACCGGGTTTGCATATTTTGACAAAACCCCCCTTGCCGATTTCCGCTTTTCCTTTACAGATGTTTCACTCATAAATTCATCCAGTACTGTAATAATCAGCTTCTGGTTTTTCTTTGCCGGAAATTCTCCTAACGGCTGAATCATTTTCCCATCATAATACCCTTGCAGTGCCAGCATGTTAACGCCCCTTTCAATATATCCTGTTATCTACAGTTTCATTATAATAAAAAGAGTATTCTTTATCAACCAATATTTACGCGAAACTGAAATAAAATCATGGGAAAGCCGTTTCAGCTTTCCCCGATCTCTTTCATGTTTGTTTGTGTCCCATTCGACAGTCAATCCGTTTACTTCTTTTATCACAAAATTTCCCCTCATTTTGGCTTTTATTATATTCTACCATCCGGCAGCGATATGGTTGAGCTTGCAAGGCAGGTCTTAGGGAAACCGGAAGCCATGACCGATGAGGAATTTGCAGGGGTAGTACTGGAAGCAGCAGAGTGAATAACGCAAATCTTTTATAGCATTATTCGACATAACGTACTATAATTCTCTTAGTCAGATTAGAGCAGGTAGGGGTAGCCTGCGGTTGTCCTTTCTGGAAACGGAAAGGAGGTCGGTATGAATACATTAGAAGTGCTTACGTTGGTGCTGGTGATTTTTGCAGCCTTGACATACATAGACAATAAACACAACCGCAAGTAACGGAAAAGGCTATCTTCTACTGCAATAGAGGATAGCCTTGTAATCCGTAATTTTTACGCTTTATAAGTTTCCGATTGTACAACCGTCGGACGTGCAAATATCCTTCGGCTTCTATGATGATTATAAACCAACACTGCGGATTTTGCAAGAGGGTTTAGGAAATGGGGGTGCTTCGGCACTCCTATTTTGTTACTTTTCACACCCCAGCCAAAAAACGGCTGTGCTGTGAAAAGTAACGGCATCCAGTCCATTGAAAATTCGCCTTTGGCGAAGGACTGGATGCCTTCTAGGCTGAATTTACACGTTCTCACGACCTTTGCAGCGGAGTGCAAAGGTCTGGGTGTGAAAAGTAACCCTATTTTTACAGGATATTACCGGGCAGGGTTATTGTCTCGGTCTGGCTGTTCCTGTGCGTTTTTTGGCGGTTCTGTGCGCCCTAAATATTGGTTCAGGTTCTCCAGTTTCCGGTTCAGCGATTTCAGCTCTTTGTCACAGTTTTTGTAAGTGGCGGTCAGTTCCTTCTTCTGTGCGGTCAGCTCCTGATATTCTGCGGGGATAGTTATAATCTCATCTCTTCTGTATTTTAATATCAAAGCAAACGCCTTTTTACTTATTTATTATATACGTGATTATCATAGATTCTGCAATCTTTTGCCAGTGCACATACAGCATCTTTCTTGCATTCTCCGTCAGTACCTGCGCGATCTATATCCACATCTCTCAAAATAATATTATAAAGATGTGCGTCTTTCGCATATCCAAACAGTCCAACCAGTTCTGCATGGGAATCAGCCATTGTAAGTCCATTTATTTCGTACCCATTCCCGTTATAGCTGCCTGTAAAAGGCTGCTCCATTGTTCCTATGGGCTGCCACTCTTTTGAAGATAATTGGATATCAGCCTGCTGCATATAATTTTTGTCCCATCCAAACTGCCCTGCTGCAACCGCCCTTAACTGTTCTTCCGAAAATACAAGGTAATATGTTTTTCCCCGAAAGGTCAAAGTTTCCATTTCAACCGTTTCCTCACTGAAAGCTTTTGCATTTGGCTCAGCCGCTTTCTTTATACCTGGCGAGCCAGAAATCATCAATGTCATCATAATAGCGAAGATTGAAAATACGCTCTTCATTAAGTTCACCCTCCATTTCACACAATCTTAAAAGTAAAAATCTGCAAGATAAGACATCTAAACGAACTTTTTACTTGTTTTTAATTATATACTATAAAGTTATTCATTTTTTCAATTTGGTAAATTTATGGTGATTTTTGGCAAAAATAAAAACTTCGTTTTTTGAATCCACTAAAAATATTGATTATAAAAAGCAAAAAAACATACACGAGAGAATCTTCTCCGCTTTTTGAAAAGTCCTTATATATAAAGTTTTGTTATAGCAAAAATCAGCAGCATTACAAAGCTTACGAAAATTCCAACATTAATAATACATCTACCCGAAACAAGTTTCCATCATAGTTTATATTCATTTTCCCACTATATTTATCAACCATTTTTTGAACGTTTTCCAGCCCAATACCTTGTTCCATATAATTTCTTTTGAATGACATCAATTTGCCTTGTTGCAATTTAATTTCATGATATGTATTCGAAATACTTATATATAAAACTCCTTTGTCCATATGAATATAGATATCCAGCTTCTTATTTTCAACATTCTTTAAAGCATCAATCGCATTTTCTAAAAGGTTGCTTAATAATACATTTAAATCCAAGCCCGGCATAAACTTTTCTTCCACAGCAGCTAACTTTACCTCTACCTCTGTCCCAATTCTTTTTGCCAACTTTATATTCAAAAAAATCTTTTTTGTGTCAAACAATTTTATATATGCATCCATCACCTGTTCAATATGTTCATAATGAACCGGTTTTACTAAAAAATCAAACGGACGAATTTTAAAAAGCTGTAATGTATAATTTTCCTTAGACGAAATAAAAATAATCTGTGTAGTATTGTCTTCCATTTGTTCTCGTATGATACGCCCTGCTTCTACGCCATTCATTTTATCCAATACAATATCCAGGAAAATTAAATCAAAAGGTTCCCTGTTCTTCAAATATTTGCAAAGTCCCTCTCCACTAAAAAAACCTCTGCATCTATTCTAATTTTTTTATTTTCTGCATACTTTAGCAAACCATCCTCTATACTCGAACAAGTACCGATTTCATCATCGCATATGCCAATCCGATACATTTGACCGCCTCCCGTCTTCTTTGATTTCTATTTTATCTTTTTTATTTTTATTTTTCAATCCTCAGTTAATTCATCCAGGTGATATCCCTCCCTGGAGCCTGTCTTAAAAATCATTTCCGCCATCTGTATTCCCATTTTGCGTGAGCTTTGCGCCAAATTAGATTCCATAGCCCGCTACAGCGTGCCCCATTGGGTATGCGCCCTTCATTTGGCACAAATCTCTATGCGTTTGACCATTTCATGCTGCATTTTTTATAAATTAAATACAAATTCACAAAAGTGCTGTTAACTTATTTTGTATAAACCAGATACATTCATAATCCTACTATTAAGATTTTCAACAAATACTTGATAATATCCACTTTCTGTAATATTGAAAGTATGAGATCCCCCATTTGAAATCTTTGCATATGACCGTTTTCCACCATTTTTTATAATTCCTGCTCTTATGCTTTCTGTATTTGGCGTAATAAAAACCATTACGGAAATTTGTTTTCCAGACGAGACATAAAAAGAACCCGTTTTTTTTGCCACATTTATTCCAAGTTCCCAATTAAACTCTGCATCAGCTACAGATCTTCCATCTAACTTGACCACATCTCCGATTTCTTCACGTATCCACGGTGCAAATCCGTTGTCCTGATATTCTTTTAATTCTAACGAGGGAGATTCCTCCACGCACACATCAGTTTTCTTAAAAATCTCATAATATGCTTTACCTGCTGCCTGTACGGATGCAAATGCTGTTCCGGCACCAGTTAATATCATTATTGCTGCTAATAATGCTGATACCCATACGACGCCTTTTCTTTTCTTTCCACAAGATTTCAAATATTGTATCCTCTGTTCTAATTCACTGGAATTTGCAAATAATGTGGATGTACTGTTGTTAAACATTTTTCCCTGCTCTAATGCCAACGCAGTGATGACTTGAAAATACGCCTTTTTTCCGCCGCACATTGGATAACAGAGCCAGTCACAGGAATATTCGCTCCACAAAATTACAAGTCTTTGAAATATCCATACTGCTGGATTTAGCCAGTGTAATGCTACCAGCAACAATGCTATACGTTTCAGCCATAAGTCCCTCTGACGGAAATGATTCAGCTCATGAATCAATATTACATGTAGCTGTTCCTGCGTCCAGTTGGATACCGGCAAATAAATTGCCGGATGTACAATTCCTGCAAAAACAGGCACTTTTACTCCATAGCTTTGATACAGATTTGGAAATCTCTTTCCCCCCATTTCACTACATATTTTTACATATGCCCGCATCAAATTGCTGTTGCACGGCATCCTCTTACGCCACTGAAGATGCTGTTTTACATATGTATACAAATATGTCGCTAAAATGCAGGCAGTGCCTGCTCTCCATACAGCAAGCACTTTGCCTGCAATGTTGTAAACCAGGGGAGTCGGCCAAAACAAATAACTATATATAAAGCGGTTTTCGAAATATGGCAAGCGCAGCAAAAGTGCTGTTAACGGAAAAAGGAAGCAGATTGGTATCAGGCGCAGCAGTTGATAAAAAAATCGGAAATATCCTTTTGTATAAAAAATACGGCTTGCCAAATACCAAGTCACCAGGATGGCTGTTCCAGTTAAGGAAGACAGAATCATAAAGCCAAGATCTGCGATTGCGTTAATCATCATCCAATTCATCTAATATCCTCCTTATTCGCTCTGATTCTTCTTTCGTAATGCCTTCTTCTCCGATTAATGCAGACAAAAAGCTGCTAGGACGCCCCTCAAACCATAAACGGGTATACTTGCTCGCCATAGATGCCTTATACTTTTCTTCTGTGCAAACTGCATGTACATAAGACAATTTACCCTTGCGGCATGTTTTCACATATCCCTTCTCCTGTAAGCGGGATAAAAATGTAACGATGGTTGTACGCTTGTATTCTTTTCCGTACTGATCACGTACAATTTCCATTAATTGCGGAATGGATAATTCTTCTTTTGAATCCCAAATACATTTCATCAATATCATTTCGCTAGAACTGATTTTTTTCATTGTTTTCTCCTTTGGGTGTTATTTCGGCAAGAACTATATTCTGTAAATATTTTTATATCTGTTATGTGTAGTGATGTTTTGTAAACGTGTCTATGTTTTGTAAACGTGTCTATGTTTTGTAAACGTGTCTATGTTTTGTA
>CAMWXD010000007.1 GCA_947178105.1 uncultured Eubacterium sp.
CTGCTGACTCCATGGCAAGTATAGATAACACCAGCAGAAACAGGGTTTCAATAGTCGGTGCGGAAAAAGTTTTAAAATAAATATAAAAATAACGGTACAGTCTACCAATTAGATTATTTTCGTTGTATAATAAGTCTGACGTACAAGGTCACTCTCTTTCGTATAGTTTTGTGTGCAAACTTATTATACATGAGAAAGTGCCTTGTGCGTTATTTTATTATTTAAAAAGTTGTAAAGTGGTGTTTATAATATAAAAGCAATACATCATAAGGCGCAATCCCCATATCTGCAATCATATAGCAGGCACAGCTCATAGAAGACTTATACAGGAAATACATCTGCGCCGAATCCGCTCATTCAATGAGATGCCACACACATGACGATAAAAATATGCTGATCAGTATCGATACTACCGGCTTCCAAATGTATTCCTGTCCTCATTGAACCCCTCTGCCACATCCACTGTTAATCTACACTCAATATTTCATATCTATATCAGATTATAGCCAGTACTCTGATCAAATATGATTCTGATACCATTCTACGGTAGTCAAGTCTCTGACCCCGCTCCGCATTTAACACATCCAGTTCTAATCTCCGATTATAGTCATGACTCCGTAACTTCAAGCACATAAATACGTGATTCAAAATCTGTATTCATCCCCTGGCCTGATATCATTTCACCTGCTGTTTCATCACTGGTGATCAACCCAGCATACATCAGTTCGTCTCCATAATGGCAGCTTCCATCTACAACATTTCGATAGCAATACACCGGATTTAACCCCAAAAGACGCAGTCTGGTAAAGCACCCATTAACACAGTTTAAGACTCTGTAAAATCCGACCAATGCAGTTTTTTGGTCGTCACTAACTGTCATCCATGCAGTCTGATTTCCTTCAAAAGGACTCTGCAGCCTATAAAATGTGCCAAACTGGAGCATTTTTCTATATTTTTTCATAAAGATAATCTGCTTTTTTACTTCCTCTGTCTCCTCCGGCGTCAGTCTGTTCAAATCCAGCTCATAGCCAAATGTACCAAAATATGCTACATTTGCTCTTGTATGAAGCGGTGTCATCCTGCCTAACTGATGATTAGGCACCGCAGATACATGTGTGCCCATACTGCTGATGGGATAACACATCGATGTCCCGTACTGGATTTTCAGCCGCTCTATCGCATCGCTGTCATCACTGATCCATCCCTGCGGCGCATAGTACAGCATACCTGGATCAAACCGGCCGCCCCCACTGGCACAGGACTCAAAGAGCACGTTAGGAAACTCACTCGTCAGCCGTTCATACAAGTCATAAACCCCTAGTATATAGCGGTGATAAATCTCTCCCTGCTGGTCTGCCGGCCATGCTTTGGAATAGCACTCTGTAATACTGCGGTTCATATCCCATTTAATATAAGAAATCTTTGCATGAATTAAAATCCTTGCCATCTGCTCATAAACAGCATCCACGACTTCTTTTCTCGAAAAATCCAACACATACTGGTATCTTCCGTGCGATTGAGACCGATTCGGAGTAGACATAATCCAGTCTGGATGCTGTCTGTAAAAATCAGAATCTTTATTCACCATCTCCGGCTCAAACCAAAGTCCGAACTTCATACCTAACGCTTCAATACGGTCTGCAAGCCCGCTGATTCCATCCGGCAGACGCTTTTGATTCGCTTTCCAATCTCCAAGGCCCGCTCTGTCGCTGCTCCGCTCGCCAAACCAGCCATCATCCAAAACAAACAGCTCTACGCCGCACTCTTTTGCCTTTGCTGCAATTTCAAGCAGACGCTCCTGCGTAAAATCAAAATAGGTAGCCTCCCAGTTATTAATCAGAATCGGCCTCGCACGTTCCCTCCAACAGCCCCTTGCCAGCCGTTTCTGATACAGCTTGTGAAATGTCTGACTCATATGGTTCAGCCCCCAGTCTGTATAGACCATCACAACTTCTGGTGTCTGGAACTCACCGCCGCATGAAAGCTTCCACTCAAACGTCTCCGGGTCAATACCTGCCAGTACACGCAGCGTATCATGTGCATCGACCTCTGCCTGAATCCTGAAATTGCCGCTGTAAATTAAAGAAATTCCGATTGCCTCCCCCTGTCTCTCATCTGTTGTACGGCGTTTTAACACTAAAAATGGATTATGTTCATGGGATGAATTACCACGCATGCTGCCAATCGACTGAATGCCCGGCTCCAGACTGCGGGTTTTTATATGGCATTCCCTTGCCCAGCATCCAGAAAGCTGCTGCCACACATAATCACAGTCTGGCAGGTCCAGACAAAGGCTCATGGCACGGGTAAGCAGCACAGGTTTTTCGCCTCCATGATAAAACCGCACGCTGCGTGTCATCACTCCTCCTTGTGCAAAAATTGTATAAAAAAGCTCCACCTGAACTTTTGTGACATCATCCTCCAAAATAACAATCAATGTCCTGGCTTCTGTGTCCTCCTGTGTGTAGGTAGCAGGCAATCCTGCCAACCCTGGCTTTCCATCCATGATTTTATAAGACTTGTATTGAAAATCTGAAATACGGCTCCCATTTTCCTGACGGATTTCTACAGCACACTGACGGTAATCTGTCGTACCAAACACCGGATATTCTTGCCGGAGATGCTCCAGAGAAAAAGTCCTGTCATCATCATAAACATTAGAAGACATCGGCCTCCCGCATGTTTCAAGAAAATACGAATAATCTTCCCTGTCCCGAATCTGTTTTCCAAAATACAGCTGCCCGAGATGGCCGTTTCTCATAATTGTCATAATATAGCTGATTCTGTCATTATACAGATGAAATGTCTTGCTTGTTTCATGGTATACAATATTCATTAATTTTCCTTTCTGTCTGATTTTGTAATAAATTTCTGTTTGTAAATTGCTGATATATAATGATGCTGGAGTCAAAAGGGCATCCATAAACGTATTTTACTAATTGTTTGCAAATTGTGCATGGATTTACTATATTTTACGGAATTATTCGATCAAATTATATAAACAATCCTGTCACAATTAAAACAATTTCCGTTTAATCTGACTTTTGACCCCAGCATCATATAATATCATTACTTTTCTTTCTGTCTGATTTTACACTGCTTAAAGTTTTATCTGAAACAGACTATTCTATTAAACCTGCCTACTCACGAAATCTAAGATTCAAATGTATACCCACTTTCCTTGCAAATTCAGTATACTACACCATAATTCGTTTTTATCCCTGACCGAAAAAATTCTCATTGCATGTCCAATCTCTCTATTTTCCCCCCGTCATTGCGACACCTTCGATAAACTGCTTCTGGAAAATCAGGTACAATACAAGCATAGGGAGCATCGCAATCAGTGAGCCTGCCATCAGCGTCGGATAACTGGTAGAATACTGTCCGTTCAAAGTAGAAAGACCAGAAGACAATGTCATCATCTTCAAATCTGTATTAGCTATTAACGGCCACATTAAATCTGAATATGCAAATACTGCTGTAAATACAATTAGAGCCGCCACCGAAGATTTGGTCAGTGGAAACATAACCTTCGTAAATGTCTGCCATCTGTTACATCCGTCAAGATATGCCGCTTCAGCTATTTCATCCGGAATACCCATATAGGTCTGCCTTAAAAAGAATACTCCGAATGCACTAACAACACCAGGAAATACCAATGCAAATAACGTATTCAGCATCCCCATTTTTGCAAGCATCTGATACTGCGGAATAAGAAATATCTGTCCTGGGAGCATCATCTGGACTACGATCAATGTAAACCATGCGTTTTTCCACTTAAAATTCAATTTCGCAAATGCATAGCCCGCCATAGAACAGAACACCACAGCACAAAGAACACGGAAGAAGATCATAAGCGCCGTATTTATAAACAGCCTTCCAAACGGCAGGCTCTCAAATGCATCTTCAAACCCTGCAATCTGCCAACTATCAGGAAGAATGGACGGCGGAACCCTTAGAGCCTCAGAATTTGTCTTAAAAGCTGTAAGCAGCATCCATAAAAATGGAAAAATCATCGTGGCTGCTCCGATTCCGAGAAAAATATAAACAAGAGCTGTACCCATTTTTCTGTTTTTCTTTGCTGAACTCACTTCCATCCCCTCCTATACTTCGTAATTGACCCATTTTTTCTGCCCTATGAACTGGATTGCTGTTACAACACCAATTAATAACACTGTCCAAAGGGCAACAGCAGAACCATATCCCTTATTTCCTGCAATAAATGATTCTCGGTAGAATAGATACATCAGTGACTGAACCTTGGTCAATGCAGGGTTATTTACATCAACCATCATATAAATCAGATCATAAACCTTCAAAGACCCCATCAAACGCATGATTAATACAACAAACAAAGTAGGTGACACCATCGGAAGTGTAATTTTGAAGAACTGCTGAACCTTCGTTGCACCATCCAGACTTGCCGCTTCGTAATAGCTCTGAGAAATATTCTGTATTCCAGCCAGAAGAAGAACTGCGTCATATCCTACCGCACTCCATATAGCTACAATCGCACAAGTCACGATTACAATATCCGAATTTGTTACCCATTTTACGTCAAGATGGAACAGTGAATTAATGATTCCATACTCTGCGTTGAACATCCATTTCCAGACCATAGCTACTGCTGCCGGAGCAACTACCATTGGCAGAAAATAAATAGCCCGAAACGCAACCTTTCCTTTTATTTTTGTATTCAAAAACACTGCTAAGACCAATGCCAGCAATACCCCTATAGGCACAGTAAGGATACAAAAATAAACCGTATTCCAATTTGCCCTCCAGAATTCCGCACTTGCAAACATATCTTTGAAATTGTCTATACCGTTAAATTCAAATCCGCCAAACACTTTTGTAGATGAGAAGCTTAAAATAATAGTCTGAATAAATGGATATACATTTAAAACGATCAACCCGATAACCGTTGGAGCTATCATCAGATAGCCCCAGAAGTTGTCCTGGCTTATATGCCTTGACTTTTTCATAGAATTCCTCCTCGTTTTGACTTAGTTTCCTTTTGCAATCGCTTCGTCCACAATATTCTGCATATTCTGCAGTGCTGTATCTATATCCTGATCTCCCGAATATACTTTCAAAAGTTCATCCGCTACTGGTGTCTTCCACTGCGGTCTGGAAGCATTGTTCGGACTCTGCACACTGTAATCAAACATATCCATCAGTGGTTCCAGCGAAAGTTTATATCCATTCTTCTCAAATGTACTAAGCCATGTATCTTCCAAACCGACATATGCCGGAATTGCAGCGCCTGATTCACCCTGAATCCTCTGTGCCTCTTCTGTTCCAAGCCATTTAATAAATTCCATAGCAGCCTCTTTATTTTTCCCCTTTGCGCTTGTCGCATAACAAAGACCATTTGAAATCGTTGCCCGTCCATCTCCGCTCACCGGGTCCGGGCATTTTGGAAGTACAGCCACATCCCATTCACCATTCATATTTGGATTGTCATTGCATTCGCCGAGAAACATATAATTCCCTTGCAAAAGCATAGCCGCCCGCTCTGAAAAAAATAAATCCTGTGGAGAAGTCTCTGCAAACGTATCCTGTTTCGGACACCAGTCATTATCCTGTACTCCTACAAAAAACTTCATTGCCTTATTGGTTCCTGGCTGCGTGTAACCCGCCTGTGTTCCATCTTCATTCAAAATATATCCGCCTGCCTGATAAATAAAATTCCAATAACCGATCTGATCATCCAAATATGCCAGATATCCATATTTCCCGGTCTTTTCATAAATCTGTTCAGAAGCACTGATCAGATCATCCCATGTCCAGTCTTCATTCGGATATTCTACACCCGCTTCGTCAAAAATCTTCTTGCTGTATGTAAGCGCCACAAAATCCTTATCCTTCGGCACTCCATAAAGCTTGCCATCACTGCCCTTGCAATTTTGCAGGGAAATATCAGAATAATGTTCTGTTTCAACAATATCCGTACAATCCGCAAGCATCCCGTTGTCTGCATATTTAAAAATCTCATTTGTGTGCATCCAGAAAATATCCGGCATCGTATTGCTTGTTGCAGCGGCTTCTAACTTTGTAAAATATTCACCCCAGTTCGTAACCTGCACTTCAATGCTTACATTTTGGTGTTCTGCCACATAAGCATCTACCAATGCTTCCATTCCAGCCTTCTGACCTGTATCCCAAATCTGAAATGTCATCTCAGTTTTGCCAGCTCCGTCTTTGGATCCGCCACCTCCTCCCGATCCGTCTTCAGGCTCATTGGAACCTCCACCGGTAGACCCACATGCTGCAAGTCCCAGTGCCAAAGCCCCACATATTACAACAGTCATTCCTTTTTTTAACCAGCTTTTCATAATTATATTCATTCCTTTCGCTTCGCTCAGGCACAAACATTATAAAAATGTTTTCCTGAACTTATTTTCTTTTATAATCATTTTCACGGGAAGCCCAGTATACTCAAATCACAGAGAGGCGAGTGGACTGTCCGACTTGCAGGATGAACGAATAATTTTATGTGTTGTTCTCCTTTGCAAGCACGTAATCTTATCTTTGTATTAACAATTTCAGCTATCTCCGTACCTAAAAACATCATATTGACAAAAAAAAGCAACCATTTCAACAGCGAAAATGCTTCTTGCCATATGTTGAAGAACGGAGAAAACCATAAAGCTGAACTTTATAGGAAATCCTAACCATCTGCATTTGGCCGCGAAATCACGGTGAGACAGTCAATCCTTATTGAAAGGAATCAAGGTCATAATATCAAGTCAGCAAATATATAACCTTAATATTCTTTATAGTCAGTTTATAAAGTAATCACCGAAATTTGCTGAGTACTTTAAATAGTGGATGCCCTCTCCTTTTCAATCTTTTCCTCATGCTTTCATGTAGAATTCAGAAATATACCAAAATCAAACATTAAGGCAATTTCATCCTCTGCTTTTAAATAGTATACAAATTCCTTGTCTAATCAAATGAATCGGCCGAATTCGATTGATTTATGACCTTTTTTACTAGGTCAAAAATATTATATCTGAAAAATCAACACTTTAAAATATCCTATGCAATCCTGTTATATATCAAAATGAAAACTTTGATATATATTCTGTTTACTTTGTGTGCAATAAGTTATATAATGATAAATACATAAACTTTAAATCGTCTGTTTATTAAAGCAAAGAAAAATAGAGAAAGGTAATTTCATTATGAGTGATTTATTCCATGTTCTACAAAACAAGAGCTTTATCGACCTGTGCATGTACCAGTTCGGCTATTGCCAAAACAATTCCCTGTCTTCTTATGGACCTTTTGTGCGAAACCATTACCTATTCCACTATGTAATATCTGGAACCGGAACATTACAGGCAACAGACAGCGAAGGTGCAGACCATAAGTTTCTCATTCGAAGCGGACAAGGCTTTTTAATCTTTCCAGGGCAGATTACGACATACTGGGCAGACGAGCACCTCCCATGGGAATATACATGGATTGAGTTTGACGGAATGCATGCAAAAGAGGCTCTGATACTCTCAGGACTATCTATGAACAATCCGATATACCGTTCCTCTGATAAAACATATACTGAAAAAATGATGAACACCATGCTTTATATCGCAGACCATCCAGCCGAAACTGACTTTAACCTAATATCCCACTTATATATGTTTATCGACTGCCTGACCCGGTCCTGCGCTTCCAAAACAATTCCTACTGGTGACAGTATGAGCAAATACTATCTGGAATGGGCATTTGACTATATCGACCGCAATTTCCATAATGGCATATCAGTTGCTGACATTGCTGATTCATGTAAAATACACAGAAATTATCTATGCAGAATCTTCCGGGATCATCTTGGCATAAGTCCACAGGAATTTTTAATCACATATAGGATGAGCAAGGCCGCCCAGTTGCTCCGAACAACGAAACTACCTGTAAAAGATATTGGAAATGCAGTCGGATATCCTAATCAGCTCCATTTTTCCAGGGCATTTAAAAATGTGTACGGAAAGTCACCCAAGCAATGGCGAGATGAACCGTTGCATACATCATCAGAAAATCCTAATGGGACAAATAGTGAAAAAAACTTTATATCTAAGACAACACCCGAACCGTAGTAACTCTTTACCATCATGGATGATGTGATTGACGACAACGCAGCGGATGAAGATTCAGGCAAATCAAAATCAAATTATCTATGTACAGTTCCTTACATATTTAATATGCACTGTCAGGGAATCACTTTAACCTGAATTATGCAGGCGAGACACTGCCGCATTTTGCAGTCTGCCCCGTTTCATGGTAAAATAAACCCATGAAACGGCAGGGCCATTGACAGGGCCATTGATGAAATGCCGGAAGACTTTGAAATCAAAAAATTTATAACAGCCAACAGAGCGGAGGTGAAAGACATGTGCCTGACAGAATATAATGAAACCGAAGCTATGGATATGCTGCGACAGGAAGAACGCCGGGAAACAAGGCTTCTGGATATCAAAAACCTGATGGACAGCCGAAAAAGCTATGGATACGCTTAAAATACCAAAGGATCAGCAAACCTCTCTTTATGTGAATTTGTTCAGAAATGAATAGTTCCCGCCCTAAATAATCTAACAAAAAACTGCTGTAAAATCTGTCAGATTCTGCAGCAGTTTTTCTTTTTCAATAAAATATGCTCATTTCCACACCCTTTAAGTTCACGTCCCCATTCGTAGTAAAACCGTAGTAACCACCTGTTCCTACTGCCGCGATTTGCCCCGTTCTGCCCCGTTTCACCCGCTTATGCACCGCATTTCTGCTGTGGTGCCGTGGCAGATGAAAAGTATTTTTATCATTGTGGTTTTTCCTCCTTTATTGCGCTGATTTGCCGTGTTTTGCGGCGTTTTGCGCGGGTTGCAGTTTGCGGAAAGATTGTTAAAAATATCACAGAGTTGGCAAAACGGGGCAAAATGCGGCGTATTGAGGCCGTGAAACGTAGTCAAAACGTAGTAAAAGGCGGGGTGTTTTACTACTCTGGATATTTTAGCATAAGGCAAGATAAATAGGGAATACCTATTCTTAAAAATTGAACTCATTATATATTATTTACCAAATTCCCACATAGCCCTATCAAATTCTGGTATTTCTTGTTCAGACTTAATTTCTATTCCAAGAATCCTATTAAACAGCTCTGCCACAATGCAATTATGTCCCAGACGGCAATGTATCACTGATACAGGCATACCCATTTTTGTTAATATCAAAACTCGATATATTTCTTTACATAAAGCAGAAACATTTTAAGCATCATTGACACTCAGCCTTGCTTCTGTTCTTCTTGAAGAATGGGTGTAATAATTTCTATCATTTACAATATTCTCTATAAGATCACCATATTTTTCCTTAAATGCATTTTTACTTGTTTTTTCGAATAATATTTCTATCGCTTCCAAAAAATAATTTATTGTGGTATTCCGAAAAGTTATGCCGGATAAACCCAGTCCATTTCTTACAAGTTCCTTATCAGATTCATCTTTCAACTGCTGTATTATATTTTCTTTCATAATTTTAAATTCCGAAATCTCTTTTTCCTCATCTATAAATGCCTGAGCATAACCTTCAATCATCTGCATGGCTGCCAGGAATTTGTTAATAGAAACAGCTTTCAGTTCCTCATCAAACATAATCCGGCCATATGCCTGATGCGCATTATGAACATTATCATAATTATCAAACCAATAATCCATCGCTTTTTTTACATCCGTAAAATCTGTAACTTTAAAAACAGATACTCTTTTAAAAGATGCTGAATCTTTTACCCCGTTGTTAAAAACGTTTAAACTCTTTTTAGGGAAATTACAATAACCTACAAACTCGCAAACATCGATATTCGAATCACTATGTTCTATAAGTTTCAATTTATTAATAGTTACTATTTCGCCACTAAGCAGTGAAAAAAAATCAGTAATTTTTTGTAATACATCGTGGAAATCCCTGACCATTACCGGCTTCAAAGGCTGAAAAGTAATTTTATGGGAAATCCCAATGCTAAATCTGTCTCTTTCAGAATAATATTGTGGTGTAGCATCAAAATGAAAAATACCTAAGTTTGTATCCACACGTACAGGCTCCGTTATTACCGGAATATTAATATTTTTATACATGCTCCTATCCACGCAGCCGGAGTTTAAATCATATGGACACACTCCAATCAACTCATGTCCGTCTGTTATTTCCATACACATCTCCGAAAATGTATAATCTGCCGGAAACCCTTTCCTTCCCCAAATCACATTAGAAGATACAGCTTTCATTAATGTTCCTTTATATTCTGGTTCGTTTATATTTTTGTGAATTGTAAACTCCTTTATGTAAAAATTAAATATGGAAATATATTCTCCACTGTATAATTTTATTTCCGCAGAGTTATTTTCAGTTTGCTTTAGTTTATCATACCACTCCTTATTTGCATCATAAACTATAATATTGCACTCGTAGTATTCATTGAAATTCACTTCTGCAGAATAATCTACAACTTCATTATTCAGCTTATATAACTTTCCCGAATGCACCTGATTCAAGTTATCCATAATATAATTTCTCCTACATTTAAATTTGTAAAGAACAGTTTCTCTTTCCATTTATCTATCTGAAACACATTATAGCACATAATCTCACTTTTGTAGATAAAAAATCCCTTCAAAGCACATATCATAATGCTTCAAAGGGATATTTCTCCATTAAATCGCCCGGAACATCTTCTGTGATACCGGCTTTTCCTCTTTCGTCTTCTCCAGTTCCTTCCTGGCTTCTGCCAGCTCCTCCATCCGTTTCAATTCATCCGTTGCATCCTCCAATCCAAGGTGCGTGTATGTGTTCAGCGTCACCCCGATATCGCTGTGCCCCATCAGGTACTGCAGCGTCTTCGGGTTCATGCCCGATTTCGCCATGTTGCTACAGTAGGTGTGGCGGCAGACATGCGGCGTGATGTTCGGCATCTGCACCCGGTAGATATCATTGTAGCGTTTAACCATGTGGTTGAAGCGGTGCTCCCAGTGCATCGCCACTAACGGGTTGCAGTCCTTATCCACAAAAAGGAACCCCGTGTATCCGCCTATCACTTTCTCATACCTGGGCGGCTCCCTGTCCTCAATGATGCCCTGGAAGCACCGTACCACATCATCTGTCATGGGTATTTTCCGTGTGCCCGCGTTAGTCTTGGTTGATTCCACAATCAACCTCATGTCGGAAGTCCTCTGGAGCTGGTGGTCTATGTTCAGCACCTTATTCTCAAGGTCAATGTCGCGCAGAGTAAGCCCGCAGAATTCTGCTTTTGTCAAGTAAAATCTAAAAAAAATAAGATTCATTTTCAAAAAAAGCACAATCTAAATGACGCTGCAGTGCCTTTTCAAAACATCTGCCAGCTCTATTTTAACACAGCTGCACTGCAAAATCTATCAGAAAATACATGCACAGACCTGCCTTCTGCACTCTCATTTCTGTCCTGTTCAGAATCCTTATGCCTGCCCTAATTCCCTGGAACTCCCTCAAAAATACTCCCCGCCCAGAACTGCGGGGAATATTTTTCTCATACAGCCATTCAGACTGCCTGCTGCATTTTAAAATTCTTCTGCCTGTTTTTTCTGTTCTTCCGCCTGAAATATTTCCTGTGGATTCACAGCTTTCCGTTCCTCCGGCAGATCTTCCTGATAAAAGATGTCATCCGTCTTCCATACGATCTCCACCCTGTCCGGTCCATATACATATACCCTGTCAATAACCCCGGACAGCACTGCTTTATCAAAATCATGAAGTGCCGCTATGTCTGCAAGGCTTTCCTCTTTCCTGCCTGCAGCTTCTCCCTGTTCTTCTGCCTCCTCTGCCAGCCGCTCCATTTCAGACACCATTCTTTCAATCTCTGCAAGCCTTTCCCGCATCTTTTCCAGCTCCTGCATGTATTTCTCCCGGCTGCAGGCCCCGCTGCGGTAATCCTCATAAAGCCGGAACTTCCCGGCTGAAATCCTCTTCTTTTCATCTTCAAGTGCCTGTATTTCCCCGGACAGCATGAGCTTCTGTGTCCGCTGTGCCTTCTTCTGCTTATAGGCCGCGGATACCATGGCTGCAATTTCCTTTGTACAGTTAAGGATAAGATTTTCCAGAGTCTCACGTCTGATCCTGCTCTGTGCGCATTCCGTTATCCCTGAGAAACCGGCCTGCATGCACCGGTAATTCGGATGCCCGCTGCCGCCGTGGGACATCCGCCTGCCGCAGTAAGGGCACATGATCAGCAGGCCGGGCCTGCCGCATGCTGCGTTTTTCTTTGGTACATGGGTGAAAGCACGTGCATTCGCCCTGTCAAAAATCTCCTGCGGCACGAGCGGCTCATGGGTGCCTTCCACGACCGTCCACTGGCTGCGGTCATTTTTCACCTGCCTTTTAGCACCGGCCTGCGGGCGCCGCGACTTATTCCAGATGGTTTTTCCAAGATAAACCTCATTTTTCAGCATGTCGCGGATTGTAGTGACTGTCCACAGCTTGATCTTTTTCTCATGGAATACGGTCCTGTTCACACCGTTTCTGCGCATATGCTCTGTCGGTGTCGGAACATGTTCTTCATTCAGGCAGCGGCATATCCCGGTCTTCGTGATACCTTCCGCAGCCATTGAAAAAATACGTCTTACAATCTCCGCAGCTTCCGGATCGACAGTAAGCCTGTGCCTGTCTGCCGGGTCTTTCCTGTATCCGTAAGCTGCAAAGGATACCATGCATATCCCGTCTGCAGCCCTGGTATTCAGGGCTGTCTTTATTTTTACGGACAGGTCCCTGCTGTACATGGCATTCAGGATATTTTTCAGCGCCACGCCCATGCCGCCTGTCATGCCCCGGCAGTCAGCACTGTCAAAACAGTCATTCACGGATATGAACCGGATCCCGAGAAGCGGAAATATCCGTTCCAGGTAATTTCCCACTTCCAGGTAATCGCGGCCAAATCTTGAAAAATCCTTTACAAGAATAACACTGATCTTTCCCTTTTTTGCATCTTCCATCATCCGTACGAACTGCGGGCGTGAAAATCCGGTTCCGCTGTATCCGTCGTCCGCGAACTCAATGACTTCATAATCCTTAAATTCCTCCCTGGCGCTGATATATGCCGTAACCAGATTTCTCTGCGCTGATATGCTGCCGCTCTCCGGCCTGGCAGTTCCTCCCGCATCCATGTCCCCGTCAGAAAGCCGCAGGTACATGGCTGCCGTCTTCCTATTCTCCATATTCAGCCGCTCTTTCCCCTGCATAGCCGGCCAGTTCTTTGAGCATGTCATCGTAGACAAGCCGTATTTTCAGGGAACGGTCTGCGCAGACTTCTATCTTTTCCACAAATGCATCCACCATCTTTTTTGTCAGCAGCCGTTTGTTTCTGTACGCATCAATCACCTTTTCCCATTCCCTGTCAGTGCAAAAGTCCGCAGAATAGCCGGTCCTGTGTGCGGACAGTTCCTCCAGCCGGGCCCGCAGCTCTTTTTCCCGTGCAGTATCCCGTTCCTTAAAGCATTCATACTGTTCTGCATCAAGGAGGCGGCTGACATAATCCTCATAAAGCCTTTCCCTGCTTCCCGCCAGCTTTTCCAGCTCCCTGCGGCACCGGCGGATCTCCCGTCCGAACACATCATACTTATCAATGCTCTCCTGCCTTCTGTTCAGACGGCGGATCATTTCCACCCTGTCAAGATAAACACTGATATGTGCATGGATAACCTTCAGCACCTTCTCATAGACATCCGTATCATGAATCCTGTGGCTGGAACACTGTTTTTTCAGTACATACGAGCCGCAATTAAATACAGCCCCGCTCCTGCCGTAACGCTGCAGGTACATGGTCTTCCCGCAGTCGACGCATACAATCTTTTCCTTAAAAAAGTTCCTGTCTGCCACGCTGTATTTTCCCGGGTTCTTCGGCTTCCTGCGCCGTTCCTTCCGCCGCTCCATTTCCTTCTGTGCCTCTTCAAACACTTCCGCCGGCACAACCGGTTCATGGGTTCCCCTGACGATGACCCAGTTTTCCTCCGGCTCCGCCTGTTTTTTCTTTTCCCTGAAAGAATCATGGGAATGCTTCCCGTGCAGGCTGTCCCCCATATAATATGGATTTGACAGGAGCTTCGGGATGCTGCGCGGCTGCCACCTGGTGTCAAAGCTGTCCGGTATCCTGCCCGTGCTCTTAAAACGCTTGTACGCCCTTGGATTCAGCTGCCCTTCTTCATTGAATATCCCTGCGATCTCTGCATAAGTCTTTCCCGCAAGGAACATGACGTACATCCGTGCCACGACAGCCGCAGCCTCCTCATCATGGATGATCCGGTATTTATCACCGGGGTCCCTTTTCAGGCTGTAAGCCAGGCTTCCTGCCACGCACCTGCCCTTTTCCCAGCTGCTGCGGTGTGCAGCCCGGATTTTCCCTGCAAGGTCCCTGGAATAATATTCATTAAAGATATTTGACATGCATGCTGCAAGGCCTGCTTCCCCATTCGCGGAATCATACCCGTCCGTAACTGCAATGAAGCGGACATCAAAAAACGGAAACACCCTTTCAATATAATTTCCCGTTTCCACATAATTCCTTCCAAGACGTGACAGGTCCTTTACTATGACGCAGTTGATCCGCCCGTTCCTGATGTCCTGCATCATTTCGTCAAATCCCGGACGTTCAAAATCCGTCCCTGTCCTGGATATGTCAAAATATTCTTTTTCCGCTGCAAGATCTGACGCCTGCTCCGCGAACTTCTTTAACAGCTCCATCTGCGTTTCCACCGTGTTTCTGTCCCTGTCCGCATCGCTTTCCAGCGAAATGCGGGCATACAGCCCGGCACGGAAAACAGGATGCCGCACCTGTGTTTCCGCAGCTGTGCCGGCCGCATTTCTGTCCGGAAAGCCGCTGCTGACAAAATCCGTTTTCCTTGATTTTCTTGCCATGTCACATGACCTCCTTCCGCCCGCTTCCCTGTACTTTCCCCGCACTGCCCGAAACTGTGTATCCGGCACTGTGCATCCGGTCCAGCAGAGACCAGTAGCAGTCATCAAAATGAAACACTACCTCTATGTGTTTCCTGTCATAGACCTTTACCCTGTCGATCGGCTCTACGGCAGCCGTCCTTGTCAGGCATCTGATGTTCCCGTGCCTGACAAAGTAATCCAGCCACTGGTACTTCTCCGTTTTTGATTCCAGAATGTCATGGATCTCGTTCTGTATGTTCCTGACTGCTTCCTCCGCCTTTTTCCTTTTCGCACTGTATCCCTCATACAGCTCCGCATAGTCTTCCTTTGAAACAATGCCTGCTTTCAGGTCTTCATAGAGAAGGTTCCGCATCGTTTTGCAGCGTAAGATTTCCTGCTCCATCCTGTCCCTTCGGCCTTCCAGCTCCCGGATGTCCAGTTCCCGGAACGGTACTGTATCCGCATACTCAAGTATGCGTTTCATGTCCAGAATATTTTCAATATGTGCCTGTACCGCCTACAGCACGCATGATTCCAGCTTTTCCCTCGGAATGCGGTGTGTGCTGCATTTCTTTGTCGCATTATTCCTGGAACAGATATAATAAGAATAGACTTTTCCGCCTGCCGGCACATCCCTTTTGACCATGGATGCCCCGCAGTCCCCGCATACTGCCAGGCCGGACAGGACGTATACTTCCGTTTCATGCGGCGATGTCCGCGTATCCATCCCCAGCAGCCTCTGCACCAGCTGAAACTCCCTCTGCCCGATGACAGGCTCATGGCTGTTTTCAATCCGCACCCACTCCGCTTCCGGCTTTTCAACCATCTTTTTCACTTTATGGTTAGGAGTCGTATGCTTTCCCTGTACGAGCGTCCCCGCATAGACCTCATTTTCCAGGATGCGCCTTACAGACATGGCACTCCATTCCGCCCTGTCATGCGTCCTGAAATTATCCTGGATGCGTATGCCGAGGCTGTGCTTGTATTCCATGGGCGACAGCACGCCGCGGCTGTTTAAATGTTCTGCAATTGCCGTCTGGCTCATGCCGCTGAGTTTTAAACGGAAGATCTCTTTCACAATCCCGGCGGCATAAGCATCCGGCACAAGCCTGTTCTTATTTTTTTCATCCTTTAAATAGCCATACGGGGTAAATGCGCCTGTATAGTCCCCGTTCTTCCTCTTTACTTCCAGATGGCTCCTGATCTTTATCGAAATGTTCCTGCAGTAAGCATCATTCATCAGGTTCTTGAATGAAAGCACGATGCCGTCTGACTGCCCTCCCCCGGCGCTGTCGATATGGTCATTGACCGCAATGAAACGCACTCCGAGGGCCGGAAACAGCCGTTCGATGTACCTGCCTGAGTCAATATACTCCCGCCCGAAACGCGACAGGTCCTTGACCACCACGCAGTCAACAATCCCTTTTTTTATATCTTCCATCATCATCTGAAACTGCGGGCGGTCAAAGCTGGAACCCGAATAACCGTCGTCCACACGTTCGGATACAATCTCAATATCTTCCTTGTCCTTTAAAAAATCTCTGATCAGGGATTTCTGGTTTGAAATGCTGTTGCTTTCCTTTTTCCCTGCAGCAGAACCGCCGTCTTCTTTTGAAATCCTTGCATAGATGGCGGCATGATAGATCCTCTGGATACTGCCCATGATCCTGTTCCTCCTTATTTTCATCTCAGTCGGAACAAAACCCGGTAATACAGATATGGCCGGCTGCATGCAGACGCCTTTCTCACAATCCCCTGCATGCAGTCCTTTCTCTTGAGATTTATCTTACCACACTTTTCCGGAATTTTCCACGACTTTTTTATTTTTCTTTCTTACCGTTTTATCCATATAAAGATGCAGATATTTTTTGTCAGCCCGCACCGTCACGGGCACTAAAACTCCCCGGACTGCTGACAAAAAATATCTGTACCTTTCCCCTGTCAGGACATGAGCAGCAGGCTTTCAAAGGCATCTTCAAAAGATATGCCGTTATTGGCAAAACGGATCTTAACCATTGTATCTCCCACCCTCACCAGATAGGGATTTCCTGCCTGCCGCAGGTACTGCCTGATCCTCTCCTCCCGGCTTTTCCCCCTGTCAGTCCTGATCCTGCTGATATCTGCAAGATCTTCCAGCTTTACGTCTGCAAAATCTGTTTCCAGCATTTTTCTGTGTTCTTCCGCTGTCATTCTTCCGCCTCCTGAAAACAGGGCACCGGCAGACATTTCCTCTGTTTTCAGGAGCTGTCCCTGGCACCCCGCTGTTTTTCTACCTGAATACATAATGTATCCGGATTTCAAAATCCTTTCTGTCATGCCACAGCACAACATTTGCAGCCACGGTCTTTCCATGGCTGTGCGCTGTATCCGCAATCTCCCCAAGCCTTTCCAGCATCCTGCACTCATCTGCATCTTCCGGACGCCCTGCCGCGGCGGTCCCGCTGTCCGTAGCAGACACGGCCATTTTTGTACCGTATGGAAGAATGGTTGCTGAACGGCTTTCCATAAGCAGTTCCTTATAATCCTGAAAACTGACTGCGCCCGAACTGAGCTTTCCGGCCAGTACAGGCACAGATATATCCGTACCGTCCCGGCTTCTGACAATACGGATGCCTTTTTTCCTCTGATCCGTCAGTATTCCGTGAAAGCGCCGGCTGCGCCGTTTCAGCTGCAATGCCAGCTCGGCCAGTACAGCTGCTGCAGCAGCCAGAAACGCTGCCCGTAACATTCCTGTATTTTTCCGGCTGCTTTCACCTGGTTCCGGTCCGCAGTTTTCCCCGCTTTCAGTTTCCGGCATTTCTGCAGCTGTGCTGTCGCTGCCCGATGCAGTGCTGTCTGGATTTCTGCCTGTATCTGCACTGCCGCGCCTTTGTCCGGCAGTTTCATCTTTCTGCCGGCCGGAAGCCGTTTCCAGACCGCTGCTGCCGTTACCGCTTTGAATGTCCGGATTTTTTTTCCGGACGCTGCAGTCTCCAGAGCCGCCGGAACCGGCAGTTCCGTCACCGCCGCTGCTCCCATCACCTGCACTGCTGCCTTTATCTGTACTGCCGTCTTTACCTGTATTGTCGTCTGTGTCTGTACCGCCATCTGCATCCATACCTGCACCATTATCCGAACCAATACCGCTGTTTCCATCTGTGCTGCCGCCTGCACCACTGCTGTCCCCGCAGCCCTGTTTCATACCGTCATCCGGACCGCTGCCGCCGTTACTGCTGCCAGGTTTTCCGGCCCCGCTTCCTGCACTCTCACCGCTGCCCGTACTTCCGCCGGGATTCCTGTCCACGCCCTGGCTGCCTTCATCTGCTGCAGGTTTTTGCTCCGGCTCCCTTCCGGCATGTTTCCCTGCATCTGCAGTGACACCCACACCGGCCGTACCGCCTCCTCCATAGGATGCGGCCCCGGCTGCCACGGTCCCTGTGCCTGAAACAACCAGTGCGAGCAGGACAGGCACATATCTTCTATATAATAATAATCCCATTGCTCCGGCTCCCTTCCTTTCCGGACTGGACGGCCCGCCACACCATACTGTGCCGCGGGCCGCAGAATCCGGTCTTCCTGTTACCTCTTTGTTACGCCAAATTCCACTATCACGCTGCCGGAATAACTGCCTTCATCCGGAACATCTGCCTGCAGTCCCGCGAGCGGTTTCATGACAAGCCCTGCACTGTCCGCCGCCATTGCGGATTTCCCGTTTCCCAGGCCAGAAGCAGATGAAGCATCCACCCATTCCAGAGTACAGCCGCTTCCCGCATCCTGTTCCGCTGTCAGGTACGCCGTGCTGCCTGTTCCGGCATCTTTCATCTTATACCATCTGGTGATGCTCTTCGCCGTATCTGACGTCCCGTCCGGCACGCCGTCCACAAAATTTCCAGATGCGTCCATGTCCACAGGTGCTGACGGATCTGCAGTAATTTTTGTAAAAACTGCATGTTTTTCATCAATACTTCCGTAAACACCCGCTTTCAGCATGCCTGTATATTTTCCGGATCCTTCCTCATATTCCAGCTTAACCCCTGTCGGAAGGACTACTGTATAATCCGCCTTCACACGGTCCGGCACTTCTGCAGTCACTGCCACAAGAGCACTGCCCTCAGAAGCATACTCACGGATATCCGCATTTCCGTCCTCCGTGCCCGTACCTGCTGCGCTTACCGTGGCTGCCGCCGGCACCGTCCCCGCCAGGACTGCTGCGGAAAATACTGCGGCAGCTGCCCTTTTCCATAATTTCCGGCTTCTCCTTATTCCTCCCTGATTTCTGCATGATCTGTTTTCCATTCTGATTCCTCCTCATATCTGTCTTCTTAACTCCGGCTGTGCATCATAAGATCTTCCGTATTCCTGCACATGCCGCATATCATTCTGTGTTCATTTTTCTGCTTCCGTGCCGCTTCCTGCAAGGACAGTGAAAGAAACACTGTTGGATGTGCCTGTGAGCGGCATCCATGTCTCCCCGCCGTCCGGGCTGTAATAAGGCAGCATCTGTATGGACATGCTGTAAGTGCCCGGTTCCAGGACATCTGCCGGCTTCCAGGACACTTTTTTTCCGCTTGCGACCAGCCCGCTCTCAAAGCATTTCCTGCCCGTATCCGCGTCCAAGATGCGGTACTGCATATAAAAATCCCTGTTTTCCTTCGGATTTTCCAGTGACAGTTCTGTATGCTCTCCGAAAACGCTGTCCTCAAAACCGGAAAAATAAACCTTCCGGCCGGAAAGTGTATCCGGGCTGCTGTCCATGCCGCCTGTGTCTGCAGCGCTTCTGTCAACCGTAACATTCCCGCCTGCGCCTCCAGCACTGCCGCTTTCTCCCTGCTGCCAGAACAGGCATGCAGCAAGCACAGCGCATACGGCACAGGCTGTCAGCAGAAGCTCATACAGATATTTAACCGGAAAGCACTTTTTTATCCTGACATGCAGTCCCATGAAATTCCCTCCCTTCTCCCCGCACACCGGCTGTGTAACGGTTATTATTTATTTATAAAAATATACCGGTCCGGCATGCTGTATTTATTCACAGCAGATTCTGACCGTGGCATGCCCGCTGTATGTGCCTGTATCCCGGATGACAACTGCTGCCGTAACTGCAATCGTGCCGTTTCCCTCATACATGCCCGTGCTGCTGTCATACAGCGCAGAGCCGTAGCTTCCTTCCACGCCGCAGCTTCCTTCATACTGCCCGCTCCAGGCATTTGCATTCTTCCATGCTACCACGCTCCTTTCCGCATCGCACCGGATCATGCCGCCGTTTCCTGTATAAGAGCCGGAATCCCCTTCCCCGTACTGCAGAAAGGAATCATCCATGCTGCCTCCGTTTTCTGCATTTACCAGGCATACAGACAGCACCCTGTCACGGCCGTTCATACAATAGGCAACCTGGTAATCAATCTTTCCTGTAAATATCCCTGTACCGTCCCCGCTGCTGTCCATCTGAAAACTGTCCATCTCAATGCAGGCCGGAAGCGCTACCGTAAATGTGCCTTTTACCTCCTTCCGGTAAACCGCATAGACCATGGTTTCCGCATCATCTGCAGAAAGGATAATCTTTTCATTCCCGTCCGGCACTGCAAATGCGGCAAACTCATATCCGTCCACAGACGGATGTCCGGAATTCCACCGTCCTGTATAATCAGAGATGTCATCACCGTAATAGCCCTGATACCTGGACGTTCCGATGACATCAGACGCATCAAAGTCCGTGCTGTCCGTGCCGGACACACATGTGACCGTATACCAGGTCAGCACCGCCTTTACCGGGCTGACAGCCGCACGGTTCGGGCTGCTGACCACTGCTCCCGGCGACTCCCAGAACGCATATTCCCCGACAGTTTTCAGGGAATCCGGAAATTCACTGATCTTAAGGCTCCCACAGGCAGAAAATGCATATTCCCCGATATCCGTAACCCCCTCCGGCAGATTTTCCAGTGCAAGGGAAGGGCATTCCTCAAACGCATACCCGCCTATGATTTCAATATTTTCCGGCAGCCTGTCCAGTGCCAGCGACGTGCACCGGCGGAAGGCATGCCTCCCGATCTCCCTGAGGCCCTGCGGCAGCTCCCGCAGATTCAGTGACGTACAGCCGCGGAAAGCAGCCATCCCAATACTGGAAATGCCTTCCGGCAGGTATTCCAGCTCAAGCTGCCGGCACTCCGAAAATGTACTCATGCCTATTTCCGCAACTCCATCCGGCAGACATTTCAAAGCAAGCGAAGAACATTCTGCAAATGCTGATTCCCCGATAACTGCCACTCCTTCCGGCAGTTCTGTCAGGGAAAGCCGGCTGCAGCCAGCAAATGCCGATGCACCGATGCTGACAACACTTTCCGGCAGCTCTGGCAGGTTTAGAAGCAGACAGCCAGAAAATGCAGCATCCCCAACGGCTGTAATACCACCCGGCAGACATGCCAGTTCAAGGCTTTCACACCCGTTAAATACAAACCCTTCTATCTCATTCAGGCCTTCCGGAAGTCTTTCCGGCGTAATGTGTGCACAGTTCCAGAAAGCACCAACCCGGAGACTGGTTAATCTTTCCGGAAGCGCATCCAGTTCCAGAAGGCGGCACTGGTAAAAAGCATACGCCCCTATCTTCAAAAGGCTGTCCGGCATTACGGCAGTCTTAAGCCCCGTGCATCCCATAAAAGCACGGTCACCAATTTTTTCAGCCGTGCCATCCATGGAAATACCCTGCAGAAAAGCAGCATCTTCAAATGCCCGGGTACCGATCTCCGAAAAACCTATGATCTGTACAGCCGGAATCTCCTCTGCTGTTATATATGCAGCAAGCTCCCTGGTAAAAATTTTCCGTGTGCCCGGTTCTTCATTGACTGCAACCGCAAGCCCCTGGTCCTGGTACCACCGGATGCTGACCGCCGTAGATTCACGGTTTTCATTCATCTCAATATAACTGCCGCTAGAAACATCATACATACTGCCTGTCCCACTGCCGGTTTCTAACCCGATATCTGTATTTCCAGCAGTTTCTATTTCCATATCTGTACCTGCACCGGCTTCCAGTCCTATTTCTACATCCGTATCCATACCAGCTGCCATGTCTGTTCCCGTACTGTTCTCCAGCCCCATACTGCTTTCTATATCTGTACCGGTGTCCGGCCCTGCTGCAGTTCTGCCTTCTGCATCTGTACCATTTTCTGTCTCCGTTCCTGTACCAGTTTCAATTTCTGCATCTGTGCCAGTCCACGGCCCTGCATATACGATGTTTTCCTGATCCGCATTTCCGGCCATATCTGCACTTATCTCCTGTTCCGCAGCAGCTTCTGATTCTGTTTCCCCAGTCTCTGCCCCAGATAATCCACTCATGGAAGCATCCATACCTGCATATTCTTCCAAATACGCTGCGGCATCCGCTTCCGTCTGTCTGGCATATTCCCTGTTCCGCCTGCCAGCACCTTCAGTATCACTGTCCGCAGTATCCAGCCTGCTATTCCGAATCGCTATGTCAACCATGTCGGAACCTTCTCCTGCATTACTGCCATCCATATCCTGAAATACCGCGGCATCTGCTTCCCCGGCATATGCCGTAACAGCCATGCCGGGAATTCCGGCAGATGTCAGGCACAGGGATGCCGACAGCATCACCGGCAGTATTTTCAGTTTCATTAGTTTTTTCAACCTGTATTCCTCCTCCCACATACCCTTCCATTCTAAATACCATGTCCAAAAACGGCATGAAACAGTACCAGTGTAGGACTGCGACAATACAATATATATAATTTTTCCATATTATTTTCTCCATTCTGCTTTCTTTCTCTGCCAGCAGCATAAGCCACCGCAGAAGTAAATTTATCAAAAGATTCCCACTGTTATCTTTTGAAATAAACAAAACCGCCTGTGCCATGTATCAGCCGTTTCCCTTATTTCAAAAGACACCACGGCACCCGGCATTTGCACTCGTACCGCACTATCCATAAAAATCTGTTTCTTCATGGCATCTTCTCAGACGCCGCTCCCCAAGCCGGGTAACATACACGGGCCGGCACACCCCGCTGCGTCCCCGCCACGCCCATCCAGGCAGGATCCGCAGGCAGCCACTCCCGGAAAATGCGTATCGCTGAAATTCCGGCACTGTTTTACCTCATTCATCCCGGCTGCCACGCCGGCGGGCACAATCCTCTGCTCACTGCCTTCACGGGCCGCAAAGCCATTCTCTGCAGACAGGTCTTCGCACGAAACGGGATTCTGCCACCCCCTGCTTCCATGCAGTGCACAGACTGGCAGAAGGCGAAAATAAAATCAGTTGTATGCGTGTCCTATTCTGTTTTCATAGTACACAGATTCTTTTCCGAATCTGGATTCAGTATAAGAAAAAAGCATGCCGGATGAAAGTAACCTGCACTCCTGCTGGTGGGAGACGTACTCCCACCCAGGCAGCTCTGACTGAATCTGCAATTTATATAATTGGTGTATTATGATCTGTACTGCAGATAAATCTGCATGCAGCCATATTCTGGAAATTAAAAAAGACTGGAAAAATTCCAGTCCGACATTTTCCAGCCACCAGTTATAAGCCAGAATATCGCTAAATATCAAAAATCAGATAATTTTCACAGACCCCTGACTTTAAAACAATCCATTTTTTAGATAAACCATATTTTCTTTTATACTTTCCGCCATCTTAAACAGAAACATAATTTCATTTTCTTTCAATCCTGCAAAAATGCTTCCGTTTTCTTTCCTATCCCTGATTCCACAGACCAGATAATCTAATGACACCTGAAAATACTCTGCAAGCAGCACAAGTGTATCAATCCTTCCGCCATTTGTTCTCCGTTCAATTTTTCGCAATGCATCTGCTGAAATGCCTATCCCTTCTGCCAGTGCATGTCTGGAAATTCCCGCTTTCTCCCTAAGCAGCCTGATCCGTGCACCGCTTTCCTTTACATTATAATACATCCTGTCCTTTTTCCGGTACCTATTTATTTGCTAAGCATAAAATAATTCTACCGCATTCTTTCCGCAGACAGAAGTGACCAGACCATCTGTTTCCAGATGAACATTGTACACTTTATATGAATAACTGCAGCCAGGTCAGGCCGGTTATTTCAAATAACAGGCCTGCCCCTTTACTATCTGCTCTACCATATACAGAATAAATTCTACTTCATTGCGGCTGCAGTTTTTTATCATATATGCAAACCTGTCTGTGTAACGCTCCGGATTTTCTTTGTTCATGAGTGCAACCGGCGTTGTTCCAAGTGCCTGTACAATTTTCAAGTACGTGTCAAGACTCATCGCCCGTCTCCCATTTTCCACGCTCTTTACTGTATCCACAGATATGTCTGCCCTCTCCGCAAGCTCTCCCTGTGAAAAGTACCGGCGTTTTCTTTCCTTTCGGATATTATCCGCAATAACCACATATAATTCTTCTGTATTCCCCATAGCTGTATCCTTTCTAACTACAGAACTATAACAGATTTTTCTGTCTTCTGCGTCCAGATGTAATACAACTACATTTAAGTGTAATACTTTGCTTCAGAAAGAATACTTCTTTTCATCAGAGTATCATCCTTTTAATGTATTCCAGATAATTTTCTTTTAATTGCTGTTTTCTGGATCTTGCTACAGCCACACGAACGCCTGTATCAAGAAGCACCTCATTTTTCTCTACCGCCCTGATATGCCTTAGATTTACAATATAAGACAAATGGATCTGTACAAATGACTGCCTGTCAAGCTGCTCCCAAAGTTCTTTCATATTCATGTTTGTCTTGTAAATCTCATGAGCCGTACAGATGACAGCCTGCCGCCCTTTCTTTTCTATGTAAAGTATTTCACCACAATTTACACGGAAAAAATTCTTGCGGTATTGAAAAACAAAATCCTGCCGGATCAGCTGCAGATAAATTACAGCTTTTTTCAGTACAGATTCCAGCTTTTCCAGTGATATAGGCTTTTGAATATAATCAAAAGTGACTACGCCAAATACTTCCATAACATGAATGGCATTGGCGGTAAGAAAAATGAACAGTGCTTTACTGTCCAGTCCCCTGATAATTTCCGCCAGTTCAAGTCCGCTCATCTCAGGCATCTCAATTTCAAAAATATAAATATGGTAACTGTCTTTCTGCTCTCTGATATGATCCAGAAGTTCTATTGTACTAAAATACACATCGTAATCCACATCATAAGATGATACCCCGTCCATTGCCTGTTCCAGCAGCTCCACATCTGCCCGGCAGGCATCACAAACTGCTATTCTAAGCATAAAACCGCCCTCTTTCTCAGCCTGTCTTCAAACCACTCTCTTCACATAATCTATGACTTTCACCGCAAACTTATTTTCCTGTGCTTTCCAGAAATCAGCCCAAAATAGACAATATACATTTTGTCTAATATTACTTCCATAACTATATAAAACAGAACTTTTGCCTTTTTTGGTATATGAATATATGATTTTTTGAAAATAAGCCATTTTGGCATTTAAATTTTAGGTATATGAATAGGTATATGAAAAATATTCTGAAATCTTTATGATAAACTTATTTCAATAATTCAGATACCTAAATTAGGCAGAAGTTCTGATAAAAAGAAATTAAAAAGTGCATTAATTGTAGTTTTACCAACACCAGATGCACTTCATTTCAATCATTTGTCTCACTTATTCTTTTTGCATTTTTAATTTTATAGCCTTTCTGTTCCTCTCATAAATATTTATATGCCTGTTACTAAAACACCCGCCAAAAATCCTCAACATCCCCTGGTATGACTCCTGTTTTGGCGGCACTTCCGAAGAAACATCCCCAATGGAGCACACTGTCCGGCACAACTGTCATAGGTTATTTACCAGAATCCATGATCTGCCAAAATAGGGATCACAAATTTCATCATATTTAAAAAATCCCCGGATTGTCTTACATCCAGGGATTTTTCACTAACTCTCTCTTTTGGTTTCTGCTGCACAAACCGCATGTTCTTTTGCAGTATACCTATTACATTTCTTCCTCTATCTTATCAACTAATGCACCGATCGTATCACAGGCAGACGCGTCCTGCAGTGCGATCATTACGTCCAGTTCGTTTTCAATATCCGCAACAAGACTCACCATCTGAATAGATGCTCCAGACAGATCTTCCTTAAAATTTGTTTCTACAGAAAGCTCCATCGCATCCCTGCTATATGCAATTGCCACTAGCTCAATTACCCTTGCCTCTAACTCTTTCCGCTCCATTCTGCATACTCTCCTTTTTCATTGTTTTCCATTACCAGTCTTCATACAGATCAAATACGACGGTCTTATATCCATTTCTTTGATAGATAGAAGCACGACATTCCACTGGAAGTTTATCTAAAAGTTCCTTCCGCTTTTTCTTATTGATTCCGCGTACAACCGCATTCAGTTTTGCACCTTCTTCAAGCTCAACTTCTCCATATGCAAATTTTCCCAGCTCTTTATACTCCGGTTTTGATGAAAGCGCTGCAGGTAAAACAATCGAATGCATCCTTGCTTTCCCGCTGATTTCGATCCATTCCGTATCCATACACCCGCAGGTATTGCAGGCATATACCGGCGGAAACTCTACCGCACCGCACTTTTTACATTTCCGGCCGGTAATTTTACCTTGTTCCAGATTCTCATAAAATGTCTGTACAATCTTTTCCAGTTTCACACTCATGAAATTCCCCCTCCTATCACCCGACTGTCCGAATAATCGCTGCAGAAACATTCTGTGCACCGCCATAACCCCGAAGCATCGTAGTTCTTGGCTGCTTTTTCACTTGCCTTTCCCCACATTCGCCTCTCATCTGTTTTACTGCTTCATATAAATCTGCCAGTCCGGATGCTGCATGGGCATGCCCAAAGGAAGTCCGTCCGCCGTTCGTATTAATTGGCTTATCTCCGTCGTAAGCTGTCCGGCCCTCACAAATATACTTCCAGCCTTCTCCATATGGCAGATATCCTGCAATTTCCGCCGATACAAGATGGGAAGTAATGATAAAATCATTGGCAAAAAACAAATCCAGTTCCTCCGGCTGAACACCAGTCACTTCGTACGCCTGCCTGACAGCTTCCTGTGTTGCCTGTACTTCAAAATGCGGTGTAGATGCTTCACAGGCTGCACTGCCGATGCCCAGAACCTCAATCGGCTTATGGGATTTATTTAACATATAATGATCGGCCATTTCAGTTGCGCATACAATCACTGCTGCCGCACCATCACATTTCAGTTCAATTCCGCTGATACGAAGAAAATCACCCATTTTAGGATTATATGGAGATCTCATATAATCCATCACATTTTCAAACCCGTTCTCTGCTGCAAGCTGTTCATAAGTCTTTCTCTCAATCGCAAGCGGGTTAACAGATGCATTGCGCCTGTTATTGATGCACATCCAGTTCAGCGTATCATCCATCTCCTGATCTGCAAGTCCCCGGGTACGTTTATACCACTCCGCAGCGTCATCATAAATCAATTCCTGTCCCGCTATCAGGCTCCTTGTATAATTGCGGTCATACAGCCATGCAGTAGTCTGCAGGAATTTCTCCATGGTCATCTTTTCCCGCTTATATGGATGCCCTTCTACTGCAACACTGTCTCCAAACTCCACACAGCCTGAAAGCACACAATTATATTTTCCGGAGGCTACCGCATTCACAGCCTGTTCCAGAGCCAGATATCCAGTACAACAAGCTTCTGAATGGTGGATAGACCCTTTCCCTTTCATGCCGAACCAGTTTGCAATCTGGATATTCGGTGTAAGATAATTTGATGCATTCAGAGGGCTTGCCTGTCCATGAAAATAAAAATCAACATCCTGTGGACTGACACCTGCATCTTCCATGGCCTGCAACGCCGCATAGCCAAACATTTCGCCTTCTGTCAGTCCCTCTGTTTCCGGATTGTCCACTGTATACATAAAAGGCGTACATCCAACACCTATGATTGATACGCTTCTGCTGTATTTGTTTAAAACGGTCTGAGTCATAATACTGCCCCTTTCTAAATCACATTTCATCCTTGCTTTCCCGCAGCAGATATATTCATTCCGCAGGCATTTTCAGCAAGGCTGCAGCACATCCCAGTGTTCCGCCAGTTTTCCGTCTTCCAGCCTGTAGATATCTGCCACACGACATTTTGTATTTCCTTGGGTATCCACATTTTTCAAATAAACAGCCACCATATCATTTTCTGCAATCATCATCTGAATATCCAGATGAAATGCAGGATCTCCCACAAACTTATCTGCAAATGCACGCTTTAATGCTTCTCTGCCCTGCCCGACGCCAGGATTATGCTGCATATAATCTTCTTTCACATATTTATCAGCTGCCTCAATCACATGGTCATTGAAAAACTCCTGATAAAAAGCCTGTATCACTTCTTTATTGGTCATTTTAAAGCCTCTCCTGTTATTATTTTTTGCTCCCTGCAGCACGTACTGCAGAAATCACAATATTTCCCTTAATCTCTGAAACAGGCGCCCCTCGGGAACAATCACAGACAACACTGTTAAACCCCTGCAGCATCGGCCCGTATGCATCTGCATGCCCAAATTGCTGAATCAGCTTTACTGCCGTATTGCCAACATTCAGATCCGGCCAGATCAGGATATTCGCCCTGCCTGCCACGGCGCTCTCCCTGTGCACCTTCTTTTGTGCTACTGCGGGTACGATTGCCGCATCCAGCTGGAATTCGCCATCAATTTTTAAGTCCGGACGCTGTTTATTTGCAATCTTTAACGCTTCAACTACTTTATCAATGAGTATTCCCTGACCGCTTCCCAATGTTGAATAACATACCATTGCACATCTCGGCTCCCATCCCAAAAGCTCCCGCACTGTATCACAGGCAGAAATCGCAATACTTGCCAGCTGTTCTGCATCCGGGTTTGTACATACCGCGCTGTCACCCACCGCAAGCAGTGAACCTTCACTTCCTTCATATCCAGGGATGTCTGCCAAACCGATGCTGGAAATCGTACTAATACCAGGTTTTAAACCAATGATCATCTGTCCTGCTAATAATACATCGCCCGTCGTATTATCAATGCCGGCAAATGTCACATCCGCCTCTCCTACAGCCTGCATGGCCATAGCATAATACAATGGATCCTGCATACGGCGGCCCAGTGCCTTCTCTTTCAGCATAGTCTCAGGTTTTGCCACATAAGCAGCAATCACCCTGTTCTTATAATCTTCATCATTTAAATCCGCAAATGTAAATAAAGATAAATCATATCCTCTCTCTCTGGCAAGCTGCTTTATTTTCTCTGTATTTCCCACCAGTATCGGGATGATATAACCATCCCGCCCAAGTTCATAAGCAGCCTGCATCATCTTTTCATTCTCAGCTTCCGGAAACGCCACTTTCTGCGGATCTGCTTTTGCTCTTGCATAAATATCATCCAAAACACTCATAAACTTTTCCTCCATTCCATTTATTCTGCAGTATAAGGCGGCTCCCATACCGGCTTTCCGGTATATACCTTTGCCTCTTCTTCACCCTTTAACACACGGATCGCACCTGCTGCCATAGCCTCAAGCTCAAACTCTCCAGGATATGCGGTTACAGGCGCTATCCAGGAGCAGCTCTCTGTAATCTGTGCAACTAATTCTTTATTGTGAACCATTCCGCCGCCCAGAAGAATTCCATCCACTTTCCCATGGAGGACACCAGCCATTGCTCCAATATAGCGAATAATCTGGTAGATCATCGTGTTCCAGACGAGCTCTGCCTCTTGATCTCCATTTTCTGCACGATGAACTACTTCTAATGAATCTGAAGTGCCTAGATGACTGACAAACCCACCTGTTTTCGTACAAAGCGCCGATACTTCTTTTTTATTCCTGTTTGCTAAGCTGTACCGTATCATTTCGACTGCCGGAACCGCACCGCACCTGGTCGGTGCCATTGGACCTTCTCCGCCTACAATATCATTTCCGTCAATCATCCTCCCCTTCTGATGTGCCGAAATAGAGATCCCACCGCCAATATGACAGACAATATAGTTCTGATCCTCATATTTCCAGCCATTGATCTGGCTGTGCCGGATCGCGGTTTCTTTCAAATTCAATGCATGAAGATGCACATTCCTGTATACGCCCCGGATTCCCGTCATACGCGCACAAAGCGTCAGTTCATCCGTGTCCGGCGGATTGACCACAAAACACGGTTTATTGTACTGCACAGCAAATTCATTCGCAATCTGCGAACCAAGCTGTGCCGGGTGGGCGACACCGTTTGCTCCCCTGACTGCATGATCCAGCAGTATCTCATTCACCGTATATGTACCGCCTTCTACTGCAAGAAGTCCGCCTCCGCGCCCAACAAACGCATCCATTGCGGCCAGATCGATATTTGCTTTCTTAAGTACAGCCAGAATCGTTTCCTTCCTGTAAGAAAGCTGCGAACTGATCGTTGAAAACTCTTTCAGCTTATTGGCATCATGAGAAACGTTTACGGTGAACAGTTCCTTTTCTCCTTCAAAACATCCAACTTTCGTGGATGTTGAACCGGGATTGATCGTAAGTATGCGATATTCCATTTTTTATTCACCTTTCATTAATATAGTATTTTATACGGTCATTTTAACCTTTGTCCCTTTTTTATTCTTTTCTGCATTTATCTATTATCAGGATTAAAATTTTGCCTTTTCTATTTTGACGTTCATTTACAGTCGAAAAAAGCAAAAATCATAGTATATTTTTTATCTTCTCCAAACATAAAGCTGCAGGCGGTCATTCAGCTTGTCTGAATGGCCGCCTGCAGCTGCCGGAAACATGTTACTCATCCAATTCAAAATAAAGTGTCGTATACCTTCCCATATCATAAAACACAGGCCTTACTCTGACTGGAAGCTTATTTTCAATCTCCCTGGCCTTTTTCTTGTTAATGCCCAGAATCACCGCGTTAACGGCAGCGCCTTCATCCAGCTCTACTTCACCGCAGACATATTTCAAGTCACGGTCTTCCAGTTCCAGTCTGGCATTTAACACACCTGTAAATACAAAGCTCTTTAACTGGCCTTTTCCTGTCAGAGTCATCCATTCCGTCTCATGGTAGCCGCATGTATTGCAAGCCAGATGCGGCGGAAATTCAACTGCTCTGCACTCTTTACATTTTCTTGCGTAAATAACACCATCTTTTAACCCATTCCAGAACTTTTCTACGATGTGCTCCGGATTCCAAAATTCCTCTGTTTTTATTCTCTCAGAACTCATATCAAAACCTCCTGCCTGCGTTCTTTTAAAAGTTTGCTTCCAGAATTACCGCACGTACATTCTGTGCTCCGCCAAATCCTCTTAAGAAGGTATGCTTCGGAAGTTTCTTAATCTGACGTTCCCCTGCATCCCCGCGCATCTGAGTAACCGCTTCAAAAACATCTGCCATACCGGAAGCACCAAATGCATGACCATAAGAAGTACGCCCACCATTCGTATTCATCGGCTTATCGCCATCATAGGCAATCCTTCCATCCAGTACATATTTCCATCCTTCTCCCTTTGGCAGGTAACCAATCTCTTCCGCAGCAAGGAACGCAGAAGAACCAATAAAATCATTGACATATAAAAGGTCCATATCGTCCGCGGTCATGCCAGTCGCTTCAAACACCTGGCGTGCTGCCTCTGCGGTCGCTTTTTTCTCCAGATGCGGTACAATTGCATCCAATACAGAAGCACCCGTAGCAAGCACTTCGATTGGTTTGGAATGAAATTGTTTTGCCATTTCTGTCGGCACCACAATACAGGCCGCTGCCCCATCTGCCACACAGGAATCACTGGCCGTCCGAAGATACTGGGTCATCTTCGGATTGTGCGGGGATCTCATATATTCCCACACATCTTCATATCCTGCTTCTTTCGCAAGCTCATCATAAGGCGTACGGCGGATGGCACGCGGACAAAGCGCTGCTGCCCGCCGAAAATGGTACGCCTGATGGGACAGGATATCATCGACCTGTTCCGGGGTCAGATTGTTTTCTTTTGCATAATAATTGATCCAGTCATCGTGGTTCATGCCCGGGCCGCCACCCAGATATCTGCCATAAGCGCGGTCAAAAATAGAATCCAGATCCGGGAACAGCACCTCAGAAGTCAAAGGCACACGCATATGATCCGGCGTATTGCCGTCTGGCATACCAGTGCCCTGCTCACTGCATCCTGAGAGAACGATATCATATGCGCCGCTGGCAACCGCAAAAACAGCTTCTTCCAATGCTATGTATCCAGTACAGCAGCCTTCGGAATGAGAAATCGACCCCTTCCCTCTCATTCCGAACCAGTCTGCCACCTGTAAGTTCGGCGTGATACAGCCGTTTAAAACATGCGGATTTGCAGAGCCATGGAAGAAATACTGCACATCACGCGGTTCTATTCCTGCATCCTTCATGGCGTCCAGCGCTGCATATCCAAATAATTCTCCATTTGTCAGGCCTTTATAAACAGGATTTTCCACACCGTTGAAAAATGGAGTAGCGCCAATGCCAACGATGGAAACACTTCTCATATTTTTTCCAAGTTTTACATTACATACCATAGCTGTTCTCCTTACATTTCTTTCATAACAAAATCCGCCAATGCACCAATCGTCTCAAATTTCCCAAACCTTGCAACCGGGATCATAACATCAAAATCATTTTCAATCGAAGCGCTCATGGCTACGCGCTGTGTGGAAGATACGCCCAGCTCTTCTGCAATATTCGTATTTTCTGTAATTGCTGCAGCGTCTTTGTTAAATGCCATTGCTGCGAATTCGATCATTTTTGCTACAACTTCTTCTCTGCTCATAATTTTTCTCCTTTTCTATTTTCCTTCTATTTTATTTTGCATAATTATGGTATATTAATATCACCAAAATAATCTTACAGAACTTTTGTACCGTTTTAAGGAGCCGTTATGCCTAATATATACTATTCTTATTATACACCCATATGTAACTCCATTCCCGCTGTTGCCAGACAGGAACATATGCTTGGCAGGGAGCTTCTCCGCAAAGGCCTGGAGCACTTCTACAGCCTTTCTTTCTCCCCGGAATCACTGCCCTCTGTTCTTGCGGCTTTAGAAAACGGGAAACCCTATTTAAAAGGCTATCCGGAAATTCATTTTAATATCAGCCACTGTAACGGTCTTGCTGTATGTGCCTTCCATAACCACCCAATCGGAATTGACGCAGAACAGCCTGGCTATTTTCCAAGAGTGCTCATCAATAAAGCCCTGTCAGCAGAAGAAAAATCCTTCCTGCAGGCAATAAGCGCCAGCCCTGTCCTAGAACAGGAATGGTTTTACCGTTTCTGGACGCTGAAAGAGGCTTATGTAAAACTATCCGGAACTGGTCTGGATGTAATCCTGACAGACTTTTCCTTTCATTTTTCTGATACAGCAGCTGAAAATGACCATTTTTCTGTCCGCTGTTCCAATCCTGACGTATCCTGTTATCAGCAAAAACTCAACCATGGACAGATTCTTTCACTTTGCTGCTCCGGCAGTATGGACAAGGTGTGTTTCTATCCACACCATGCCTGAATATGAAGCTTATTCATTCTGTTCTTCAGGATTTTTCATAAACTTTTCTGCATAATGACATGCCACAAAATGTCCTGGCTTCATTTCACGCAGTACCGGCTCCTCTGCAAGACACAGATCCGCTGCATGCGGACATCTTGCAGCGAACCGACAGCATGGTTTCGGATCGATCGGGGATGTCAGTTCTCCCTTTAATACCATCCGCTCTTTCCTAATATGTACATTCGGAATCGGAATTGCGGAAAGCAGCGCTTGGGAATAAGGGTGGATCGTATCCTTAAAAATCTCCTTTGCATTACACTTCTCAATCATCTGTCCCAGATACATCACGGCAATATCATCTGAAATATGCTTAACAACCGACATATCATGAGTAATAAACATATACGTCAGCCCCCGGTCCTGCTGCAGATCCTGAAGCAGATTCAGGATCTGTGCCTGAATGGAAACATCCAGTGCGGATACTGGCTCATCACAGACGATAAACTCTGGATGCAAAGACAATGCCCTGGCAATACCGATACGCTGGCGGCGTCCACCGTCCAGCTCATGCGGATATGCACCTTCCAGGCGTTTGGCCAGGCCTACCAGCTCCATCATATCCTGTGCGCTCTTTGTAACCGCAACTTTATCCATCTTCGGATTCTGCACCTTGATCGGCTCTTCTACCAGCTGCAGGACACTCATACGCGGATCCAAAGAAGCATACGGATCCTGAAAGATCATCTGGATATTTGAACGGTAATTCTGTTTGAATTCCTTAATCGGCATGCTGGCAATGTCTTTACCTTTGTACATGACCTGACCGGAAGTAGCGGTATGCAGACGCATCAACGTTTTGCCAAGCGTAGATTTCCCACATCCAGATTCCCCTACAATACCGATTGTCTTTCCTTTTTCTATGTTAAACGTTACATTATCCACCGCATGGAGCGTCCCTCTAGGGGTATAGAAGTATTTTTTCAGATTACTGACTTCAATCAAATTTTCCGACATTTACTTTTCCTCCCATTCCGGCGTATACTGAATGCAGCTTGCTACATGTCCTGGCTCAACTTCTACGGCCCATGGTTCAAAGTTCTGGCATTTCTCACATTTCTCCGCACACCTATCATAAAAACTGCAGTAAGACGGCAGATTCGCCGGATCTGTTACGAGTCCCGGAATTACTTCCAGCCTGTCCACATCACGATCAAGAGATGGGATGGACTTATAAAGTGCCTTTGTGTATGGATGCTTCGGGTTATCAAATACCTGCTCCACACTGCCAAACTCTACGATCTTCCCGGCATACATAACCGCGCAGGCATCACACATTTCAGCTACAACACCTAAGTCATGCGTGATCAGTATCATAGATGTGCCATGGTCTTTCTGGAGCTTACGCATCATATCCAGAATCTGTGCCTGAATCGTCACATCCAGAGCCGTTGTCGGCTCATCTGCGATCAAAAGATCTGGTTCACAGGCAAGGGCAATCGCAATGACAATCCTCTGCTTCATGCCGCCCGAGAATTGATGCGGGTACTCTTTATAACGTTCCGGAACAATGCCAACCATAGACAGCATCTCCTGGGCACGCTTTAATGCCTCGGCCTTGGAACAATGATTGTGAAGAAGCACAACCTCCGCAATCTGGTCCCCTACGGTCTTCACCGGATTCAAAGCCGTCATTGGGTCCTGAAAGATCATACTGATCCTTTTCCCGCGGACACTTCGCATTTCACGGCTGGACTTTTCTAAAAGCTCCTCTCCGTCCAGCTGAATCGATCCCTGGATCACATGGCCGACTTTCGGCGGCAAAAGCCCCATGATCCCAAGTGCCGTAGTCGTTTTGCCGGCACCGGTTTCCCCCACAAGCCCTATGATACCGCCTTTTTTTAGTTCCAAAGTAATTCCATTCACTGCCTCTACCACTTCTTCATCGGTCTCATAGTGGATTACGAGGTTCTGAATTGATAATATATTTTCGCTGCTCAACTCTGCTTACCTCCCTACTTTAACCTTGGATCAAATGCATCGCGCAAGCCATCGCCCATAAGATTAAACGCGAAACAAGTCACCATGATCATCAGTGCCGGGAACAGCATCATATATGGCGCCTGGGTAATATATGGCTTGCCGTCATTTAGAATCAGCCCCCACTCCGGAGTCGGAGCTGCCAGTCCTACACCAATGTAGCTCATAGAAGACATCATCATAATGGATACAGCCAGAAAGCCGACAAAATAAATGATCATAACACCTACCGCATTTGGAATCATATGCTTGATAATCATCTGCACCTGGCCGACACCAATGGCCTCTGAGGATTCAATGTAGTCATTTCCACGCACACGCAGGATCGCCGCGCGGTTATTCCTTGCCATCGTAGGCATGGAAGCGAACATAATCGCTGCTACCAGCTGCGGAATACCATTTCCCAATACAGCTACGATACACATTGCCATCATAATCATCGGGATAGCCTGGAAGATATCCATAATACGCATAATAATCGTATCTACCTTGCCGCCGAAATATCCAGCAATAATACCAAGCAGACCGCCGCTGAAAAATGCTGCAATCGTACAGAACAAAGCAATGATCAGCGAATATCTTGTACCATAAATACAGCGGCTGAAAATATCCCGTCCAAACTGATCCGTCCCAAACAGATGGGCAGAACTCGGCTTTTGCATCATAGCCATATAATCCTGTACCTGTGCATCATACGGAGCGATAAAGTCCGCAAATATCGCAATCAGTATCAGTATACAGACGACTGCCAGTCCGATTAACGCGGTAGGATTCCTTTTAAACCGCTTCCATGACTCATAGGCAGGTGTTGATTTTACCGGTTTTTTTCGTTTCGCATTTTTTCTTTCTATTCTCTCCATTGCGGGAGTATGCATTTTAGCCATTGTTTTTTCCTCCCTCTATGCTGCCTTGCTGGCAGGTTTTTTCTTCGAACCGCCGGAAATGATCGTTGTCTTTAATCTTGGATCAATCAGTACGAAGCTGATATCCACCAGCAGATTGATAACCGTCAGCACGATAGCAATAATCAGCGCTCCACCCAAAACAGATGGGTAATTCCTTTGGGTTATAGAATCTACAATATATTTTCCAACGCCCGGCACGCTGAATACCGTTTCCAGTACCATTGCACCGCCAATTGAATTCCCAAGATTGGTACCGATGGACTGCGCCACCGGAATCATTGCATTCCGCAATGCGTGGTGATAAGTAATATTGGCTTCTGTCTGGCCCTTTGCTCTTGCTGTGCGGATATAATCCTCTCCCAATACTTCCAGCATGGAAGAACGTGTGATACGTGTGTAACTTGCCACAGAAGCCAGGCCTGTACAAGCCATCGGAAGAATGTAACCCTGAATCGTATCAATTCCGGTCGCAGGCAGAATATGAAGCTGCACCGCAAAAATCATAATTAACACTAATGCTACTACGAACTCCGGCACAGACTGAAACAGCATGGATACGACCAATACTACGGAGTCAATCCAAGTATATTTCTTTAGCGCAGAGATAATGCCAAGCAGCACTCCAAGAACCGCTCCAATCGCAACAGCCCCAATTGTAATCTTAGCAGAAGTTCCCAGTCTTGGAAGGATTTCAGAAAGCACTGGCTCACCCGTACGATAGGAATCACCAAAATCACCTCTTACGATTCCCCCTATATAACGAAAATATTGTACAATTACCGGATCATTCAATCCCAGCTCTTCCCTCTTCGCATCTACCTGCTCCTGCGTTGCATCATTTCCCAAAATCTGCCTTGCCGGATCACCCGGTGTGAAAGTCTTTAGTATAAAAATGATAGCCGAAACGCCAAGGATGATCGGAATGAGAAGAAGAAGTCTTTTTATGACATATCTTAACATAATTTAACCCTCATTTTATTTCGTTCATTCGCTTTCATTTACACGGAATGCCAGATATAGGAACGGCACTGCGGAAAATACCCCGCAGCGCCGGAGATTCTCTCAGAATCACTTACCCACAATATGCATTCCTATTGCTGCTATTTATAAAAGCCGGTCGGGTCAATAAATCCTCTTTCAATTGTATTATAACCTTTCAGGCCTTTTGATGTGACTGCCGCTTTCATCTCTGAATAAGTATTTGAAAACCACATCTCATCTTTCCAAATCTTTTCTAATTCAGCTGCCTGATCTTGCGCTTTTTTCTCATCCTTTTCTTCAATCAATGCCCCAACTGCCGCATCTACTTCTGGTGTCGTGTATTTTGGTCCGCCAATACAAAATGTGTCAATGATCGACTGGCGATAGAATGTCATCATTGCCGGATATCTTGCATCTACCAGATCGCCCACATGAATCAGGTCATAATCACCGCCGTTCGCTGCTTCTACAAACTGTGGAGTATCTACAATATTAATCGTGAGGTTAATACCAACCTGTCGTAAATTCTCCTGTATAACAGTAAAGATCGGATTCTGATCCTGCATACCAACAAGGCTTAGCTCCAGTCCATCTGCATAGCCAGCTTCTGCCAACAGAGCCTTTGCACCTTCCACATCCACAGCTCTTTCTTCCGCGGTAAAAGTCTCATTATAATACTTGCTGTTCAAATCAAAGTACCCAAGCACTGCAGGTACCGTTCCTGCTGTACCAACCATAGCGATTGCTTCAAAATCCAATGCCTTATCAATCGCCTGACGTACTTTCAAGTCAGCTGTAGGCCCGGCTTTTGGTCCCATATTATAGAATAAACGGGTATTCTGGCCAAATGTATGCATAACAACGTCAACGGTATCGCTTCCCACATAAGTATTTACCATGCTGATTGGCATATCCCACGCCACATTCAGGTCGCCAGACTGTACTGCCATTGCGCGCGCAGCTGAATCCTGTGTAAATGTAAACACGATTTCTTTATAATATCCGGCATAGTCTTTGTCATAGTAATCATCATTTCTCTCAAGTGTAATAGACTGTCCGCTCTTCCATTCTTTAAATTTGTATCTTCCTACGCCAATTACCGGATTTTTGGCAGCCTCTTCCAGTCCGCCTGCAGCATTTACTTCATCTTCACTGACAATTCCAAAATTAGACCATGCAATCATATTCAGGAAATCAGGAGCTGCCGTATTGAATTCAATTGTTACCGTATGCTCATCATCCGCTTTTGCTCCTGCCAGGAAACGCCCTGTATCTGTATTGGCATTGATATCCATCCATACACCTGCAGAATATACGACATCATCTGCTACCAGAGGCGTACCGTCAGACATTGTTACGTCATCGCGGAGTGTGAATGTACAATGCGTATCATCCACCCATTCCCATTCAGATGCCAGCATCGAGTAAACATCACCTGTGTTACGATCCACATTTACCAGTCTGTCCATAATTGCACTGCTGATAATCTGTGCTTCATTTTCTACTTTACCTACACCGGAACCCCAAATCGTAGACGGTTCTGCTGATAAGCCAATACGGAGTGTTTCGTCCGTTGTCTGTGTATTCGGCATATCTTCATTTGCACCCTTTACGCCGCCTGCTCCGTCCGTGTTACCTTCATCTGGTGTATTCCCGCTGCTGTCCTGCTCATTTCCTGTGTTATCTGTAACAGCAGTATTTGCATCGCTTTCGCTCTGTTGTCCGCCTGTTTTTGCAGCACCTCCGCCGCAGCCTGCCAACAAGGTTACTGACATAACCGCGGCAATCCCCAAACAAAGCATCTTCTTAAATTTCATACTTTTCCTCCTTCAAAATGTTTTGATTGTTTTCTTTACTATATGTAACAGTGTCCGTCTTTTCAGTCTTCCACTGTACCACACGTATTTGCTTTCTTCTGTTAAAATGTACAAAGCTGTCTGAACGCTCACGAAATATTTGCAATTGTTGTTTCAAAGTCCCTGATCCGCTCTTTCATATTTTTATCCAGCATTTCTTTATTTGCCATAATCTTTGGCCCGCAGATCGTACCAAAGCCCTGAATTTCTGTTGTATGCTCACGCAATCCTGCAAATGTACCGCGTGCCCTGTTCTGCTGCTCCTTAGAAAATACAACTTTAATTTCATCATTCTCAATACTAAGCTGTCCTTCGATGCCGCAGACCGGGCATTCTACCTTTGTCGTTCCCGGAAGGATTGTAATCAGTCTCTGATGGCATACCGGACATACTCCTGCAGGTTTATTGGCAGGCTGGAAAAATTCCGCTGTATCATCCTTATACCCTTCTACCGTCCGTTTCCCCATCTCGTGCATATTATCGATTAATTCCTGGTCGATATATGGATTACCGATCAGCCCCATCCCGTTTGCATTATAATTTCCCATAACTTTCATCATTGGCGGAAAACCGAACAAATGCAGGGTAGCTGTTCCCATAGAAGTCCAGTTTTCTGTACTGGCTCCGCCTACAGAAATATACGAAATCGTTCTTCTTTTCAGCCGCCCCATCGGAAATGCATCCGGGTCACCCGGCATCTCTCCGTTGCGGCGTTTATCCAGTACCCAGGTAATTGCAGAGTAATCATGTCTGCAGCTAAAACGGTCTACAAAATCCTTAAACTGCCCTGCCGGCTGAAGTACATAGACAGGTGCCCCTACGACCAACGCATCCGCCCAGCGTACTTTTTCTTCCAGTTCCTGAAAATCATCTTTAAAAATACAAGTATTGTCATTCCCTTTCTCCAACTGTGTGGAACAAGCCCCGCAGCCGCGGCAGCGGCCAATATCCAGGGCACAGGTATTTACAAAACGGATCTCCGCATCCGGATCAGCCATACGGCAGCCGTACAATGCTTCTTTCACCAGAATGTCTGTGTTGGCATTTTTCTTCCCAAATGAAATACCAAGAATATTCATACAAATTCTCCTTCAAAATTTTCTATTATTATGATCTTCCATCTCAGCCATTCTCAATCGCTCTCCGCAATGCTTCCTGATGACGGCGTACCTGCTCAATACTGTCGACACCGACATCCCTTAAATGTTCTCCACCTTCATATTCTGAACTCAAAAAACCATGGTATCCTGCTTTTTTGAATGCCTCTACCACCTCTGGGATTGCCACTGCTGTCTCTGTATAGTCTTCATGTACGTGATAGAATTTCGCATGTGTATGGAAAATATAGTCGATATTGTCTATGATGTCCTGCGGCTCTGACCAGGAATAGGTGAAAGATGCCCCTGCGTATGCCTTGTCAGCCGGTCCTGCACCTGCTTTTTCTACTGCATCCATCATCTCCTGCATGCCATTCGCCATCCGGTATTCCATATTTGCTTTTCCAAGATTCAGGTCATATTTAATCTTGACAAATCCCTTTGCAAGTCTCTGTGCATAAGCATCATCTACGATTTTGATGCATTCTTCCGATGCCCCCTGCCTTCTTGCCTTGTCCCTTAAGACATCCGGTATATTTTTACAGAAAATGCCCATATCCGGAATAAATCCAAAATGTTTCGTGCCAGTCCGGTGAATCATCTCCATATAGCCGTCAGCCCATCCGGAATTCAGTGAAAACGGCGCATGTACTTCCAGTCCGATCTTTACATCCATTTCATCTGCGTATTCCAGGCTTCCCTCTATGACATCCATTGGAGTAGAGACAAGTGTGCGAAGATTTTTGAATCCAAGCATGGATGCTAGGCGGATGTCTCTCTTCATCATATTGATCTGCTCACCCAGCGACAGTGTCCGGTTATCAAAAATCTTATTTTCCAAAAAAGCATCATAGCAGGACGGTTCCAGATGATATTCCTTTAACCAGTGAAACCACTGATCCCTGAATTCCTGTGTTTCAATCGGAAGCGGAAATCTGCGGATCATCTGTTCTGCAAGCAGCTCCACACCTGTGGCTCCTGTCTTTGCTGTTTCCTTTAAGCACCCTTCCAGATCCAGTTTCCCATCGTAATACTCATCCTGATAACTGTACAGGGAAACACTTCTTTTTATATCGTAGTTCATATCTGATTCCTCCTTTATACGATTTCAAAATCTGCTTCACACAAAGCTTCTGTCTGGAATGGCATATATGATGGAGCTATAATCTGCATCGCCTTAATATGATGTTTTCCTTTTGCCAATCCGCCATCTTTCTTGACAAAAACATCTGCATACTCACCAAATTCCCATCGGTAATCCGAATCTACAACTGTACGCATTTCTTCCAAAGTAAAAGTTTCACCATTTACTGTAAACCGGATATCTTCCCTTGCTGCATCTTCTCCATCCACATTTACCTGGATATCACGGACAATTGATAATGTAAAGCCGCGGTAATACTGTGCCTTAAACCGAAATTCATATCCGGTTATTTTTCCATTCTCTTCTATATTCCGAAAACCACTCGGATCATAAATCTGTCTTGCTGCCATAGTTTTCTCCTTTTCCATCCAAAAACATGCTTTCTTAATTTTAGATTCATAGCCCTCTCATTTAAATCACAAACTGGCGCAAATATCTCTGGCTCATCACAAGAGAATCTTCCACTTTTTCTTTGGATCCTTCAAAAGCCTTATCTTCTACCTCAATGCAGGTACATCCGTCATAACCGATATCTGTCAGGGCTGATACATATTTACCCCAGTCCACATCACCTAATCCCGGCAGCTTCGGCGACATAAAATCCAATGGATAAGCCATAATGCCGCAGTCATTCAGACGTTCTTTATATACCTTGATATCCTTATAATGCACATGGAAAATCTTATCCTTGAATTCATAGATCGGCTGGATATAATCAATCATCTGCCATACAAAATGAGATGGATCATAGTTGATTCCCAGATTGCTGCTGTCTAAAATTTCAAATACCTTTCTCCAAATTTTCGGTGTTGTCATCAGATTCTGTCCGCCCGGCCATTGGTCTGCACCAAACAGCATCGGACAGTTTTCAATCGCTACCTTTACATCGTTTTCTTCTGCCATCTGAATGATCGAAGGCCAGATCTCCTTTACCAGCTCCAGATTTTCTTCTACTGTCTTTGTCTGATCTCTTCCGATAAATGTTGTAACCATCCCAATACCAAGCTTATGGCTTGCCCGGATCAGATTTTTCAAATGTGTCACTGCCATTTCACGCTTTGTCAAATCTCCATCCATTGTATTTGGATAATAAGCCATGGAAGAAATCTGTACCCCTTTTTCCCTGCTGTAATCTGCAATATGCTTTGCATATGCATCATCTTCCAGAACACGCTCAGCATCAATATGACTGACACCTGCATACCGGCGTTCTGCCTTCCCCTGCGGCCAGCAGGCCACTTCTACACACTCAAAATCGTGTGCAGCCGCAAAATCAATCATTTCTTCATACGTCCATGTATCCAATATCGCACTTACAAATCCCAGTTTCATATATCTGTTCCTCCTATTTTAGTTTGTTCTTCTATTTCTGTTCTGTTTGCCTGCGCGCTGTCAGCCTCTCTCTTACCGTATCCATATAACCTGGTTTATCCAGATCATAGAACAGCAGCGGAATGATCCCGATAAAGAATACAACACCCGGAAGCAAATTTGCTGCAAGATTAATGCCATCCTGAACATGTGGTGTAATTTCTCCTCCGCCAACGTATCCATATGCACCCATAACCAGCAAAAATACAGAATTGGCAATAGCCGTTGCAATCTTAATCCCGGTTCCATTAAAAGAGAATGCCATACCATCATTGCGGACCCCATATTTATCATCAAAATCATCAATGGCATCCACGATCATTCCGCTTCCACTCGGTCCTGCAATATAACCCGTACCATAAATGACCATACATACAAAATTAAATGGTATATTTGTAGACGGTCCAAAATACAGCAGTACTAAGGCAGCCCCCTGGATAATCATAGAAATAATCGCAGCATTCCTCCGGCCAAATTTCCCGACAAACGCTGGGGCAAACGGCATAACCAATGTTCCTACCGCCATCTGCATCATCATAAATACAGAAATCAAATCAAAATTCTGTACACAATGCATATAGAAAAATACTGCAACAGAAATACGTCCAAGAATACCAAACATGTTAAAAAATGAATACATAATCGCACAAAGAAGATTCTTATTTTTAAAAATCAGCTTTAGCCCACCACTTATTTTGCCCTGGCTTTCCTTTTTTGCTGTGATCCGTTCTTTTGACATGATCGCTACCGCCCAGAACATCGGAAGTGCTATCAAAGCCAGTACAGCTGCTGTACCTCTGTATCCTGCAGCCTGATCTCCTTTTCCTATCCACAGAACAAGTTTCAATACAAATAAATTCAAAACAATCTGCCCGATCGTCATACCCATCATCTGTGCCGCATTTAATCTGTTGATTTCTTTCGGATCACGTGTCATAACTGCCGGCAGTGCTGTATACGGTACATTTGTCACCGTATAGGCCATACCTAATCCTATGTAAGTAATATAAGCGTAAACAAGCTTTCCTGTATCACCAAATCCTGGCACCGTAAAGGTCAGAATTGTAAAAACAACCAGCAATGGCGCACCTGCAAAAATATAAGGCCGAAAACGCCCCCATTTTGTATGTGTACGTTCCATCAGCGTTCCCATCATCGGATCATTGATGCCATCCCATATCTTGGCAACCAGCATCAACATTGCAACAGCCCCTACACTAAGACCAAATACATCTGTATAAAAAAGTGACAGATAAGTACCTACCATCGTCCACGACAACTGGGAGGCAAAGTTTCCCATACCATATACAAAATAATTCTTAAATGTTAATGGCTTTGTGCCATATTGATTTACTCCTCTCATAAACTCCTCCAGAATCTTCCTGTACCCCCACTACATCTTTGCAATTGTCTCCTCAAAGTTTTTATATCTTTCCATCATTTTTGGCAGTGTCTCTTTATTCGCTACCAGTTTCGGTACACAGACCTTGATCATATTCTGGATTTCATTATAGTGTTCATAGATGCCAATCGTAGTGTTCCTTGCACGGGCGATTTCCTCTTCTGACCAGTTCACATTTACTTTATCTCCATCCACAGACAAATCTCCCCAGATTCCGCACACCGGGCATTCCACTCTTGTAGTGCCGTTCATGCTAAGGAGCGGGTTGTGGCAGACCGGACATACCCCTTCTTCGCCAACCCATGTATCCACTTCGTCATATGGTTTACCAACAGACTCAGCAACCGCTTTCCCAAGCTCCGCACATTTTGCCATAAGAGCCGGATCTAACAGCGGATGTCCGGTTCGTCCCTGGTCATATGCATCCACATGCCCGACACATTTCATACAAAATGAAAAACTGAACAGATCCAGCATCGGAAGGCCTAGCGCTACCCAGTTATGCGTCTGTGCACCGCCAACGGATATGTATCCTGTATAGCGGTCTTTAAAATACCTTGGATCCAGCTCTGGCTTTCCGTCTTCCTTCCGCTTTTTATTTTCCTCCAGCAATGCTGCCCGGTCATGGGATGGCCCAAAACGGTCTACAAAATTTTTAAACTGGCCCAGAATGCCTACTGCATAAACAGGTGCCCCGATAATGATTCCATCCGCTTCCAGACATGCTTCTTCTAAAATATGATAATCATCTTTCATACAGCAGTGGATCTCTGTCTCTCCTTTGTCGCGCAGGCGGCTGCAGTAATCACAAGCCCGGCAGTGTCCGATATTTAAGCGCAGCGTATTGATAAACTCTACATCGGCGCCTGCTGCTTTTGCAGCAAATAATGCTTCTTTCACCATAACGTCACTCCGCTGGTCTCTCCTTCCAAACGAAATTCCTAAAACTTTCATCGTTTTCCCTCCGTATTCTTTAAGATTAATGTTATTATTAATTTACCCTTTTTTTCTTTTTTCGACTTTCGTTTATATAACATATAAAACTCTTATATTTTGACGTAATTTCAGGCACAAAAAAGAGAAAGCAAAAATAATCATATGATTTTTGCTTTCTCTGAATATCTGATTTTCAGGATATCCAAACATCATATACTGTAACGGTATTGGACATCCAAAAGCCGGATTTCCTGTGCCAGAAGTACATTTTCCAGCTCCAGCACACCATCCTTCACCTGCACCGTCTTCATCTCCATACTTGGCGCTGCCCGTTTCTTCATATACTCTACTTCATCCCTCGCAAGCCGTTTGGCACAATCCAGCTTCCTCCAGATTTCCTGTGCATTCCCGTTTTCTTTATTGATATAATAAATCTTAATCTGGTAGTCTCCATTCCTGACATGGTTCAAGCGAACAACCAAATGCAGGGCATCTGTATTTTCCATAAATTGTTCCTGTTGTTCGATCCTGATTTCATCTTCTTCCGTAAATACATAATCAGCAGATAATTTCTTATAATTATGGCAGACAATCACATATCTTCCCCTCCCATTTGTCGTTATCATGCATTGTTCATCCTTCTTCATGACATTCGGAAGCAGCCTGTTCAAAAACTGAAATGCATAGAAAGACGGTTTCCGTATCCCGTCTCTGGATATCATGCCGGAATCTCCATTAAAAACGGTATCTGAATCATAATACTCCGAATAAAGATCCAAAGCATGCCAATATACCATAAAGTCTACATTTCCCGCCATATTGATACATGTTTTTAAAATGTATGCCCCCTGTCCGCAGCTGTCGTTGATCACATTCCGGTTGGATACTGTAAAATTCCATTCATTGATGTGCATTTCCGGTATCTGAAATCCGGTTTTCTGCATTACTTCGCGAACCAATTCCACCTGATGTTCCATATAATGGCCGTCAATCGATTTCTTTCCATACCATTGTCCATCTTCTACCAGCGAAATATACTGATAAGAACAAAATGACAGAAAATCCGGCTGAATCTCACGCTCTTTCCATATCCTAAAAATATCCCTGCATGCCGGAGTTTCGTAGCCCAGAATAAACCCCGCGCCTCCGACTTTTATCTCTGGTGATATGTTTTTTAACGTCCGATAGACTGTTTCAAAATAAGCATAGTACTCCCCATTCCCCTGTAACATATGCAGCTTGGGATCATTCCAATATTCGAAATACCAGCTTTCGATCGCATCCACCCCATATCTGTTTACCAGATGAAGGCAAAACTCCCGGATCACTCCGCTGAATATCTCATAATCATAAATTCCCCTGTCATCCCCATCCTCCATAAGCACCCGCTCATGCGTATACATAAACAATCCAGGTTTATGCCCAAATTCAATATAAGGTTTCATTTGGTTATCAACAAGGAAGTCCAAAACGAGATCCAGTTTACGAAAATTATATTCTTTTTCATCCACACATACGTCTTTTGATAACAGGTTCCATATCCTTGCATAAATGATTCCAGTTTCGCGCTGGATCTCAAGCAGCTGGTTTTGTACTTCTGACTGAAGCAATGCATATGCTTCTCCCACATTCACGGCCTTATTCCACATCAAGTCGCAGCTCACATAGCACTCTGCATCCGAAATACATACCTTTTCATTTTTTGCTTCCGGTTCTGTTTTGCTTTCCTTGTATTTTAGATATTCCAAAATCTGCTGCTTTTTTTCTTCCTGCCATTCCTCATCTGCCAGATCAGGCTGCATCTGCTGCATCTTTTTTCGATAAGTATTCGGTGCTTCTCCATGAATACTCCGAAATACTTTGTTAAATGCTGCAGAAGTCGGAAAACCATTATCCATCGCGATCCGGGTCATACTCTTATTCGTATAGAGCAGCTCATCAACCGCATGAAACAGCCGGACATTATTCAAATATTCTATAAACGTAAGTCCTAAGTGCTTCTTGATATATTTTGATAAATATGCATTTGATAAAAACAGTTTCTCTGCCAGGTCATTCAGGCTGATCTGGCTCTGATAATTTGCCTGGATATAATTCTGAATCTGCCGTACCCGTACCTTATCCTGGGAATTTTCCATCTCCAGACGTACATCATCTGCCTTCACCATAAAATTACTGGTCAGCAGGTAAAGCATTTCAAAATAAAGTGCATTTAAATATAACGCCCCTTTTTCCTCTTTCTCAAAATAACGCTCCAGAATCCGGTCCAGCATTTTCCGCATATCTTTATATGCATCATTTTTATCCACCATTGTATTGCACCAGAACATAATCTGCATCGTCCCCATATATTCTGCCAGCAAATGAAAATCAATCTCAAATCTCGCTCCAAATAATTCTTCTTTTACTGTAATCGCATGTCTCTTATTTGCATTGACCAGAAGGAAATCACCATCGTGCAGCATATATTGGATCTCATCAATCTGAACCCCCATTTTTCCTTTCAATACATACAAGATCTCAATACTCTGGTGATAATGAACTGCACTTTCCGGATCTGTAAGAAAGTAAAACTGCATTAATTTTCTTTCATTTTTCATATTTTCACCCCATTTATACACAGATCTGCCAAACTATCAAAAAATCAATATGAAAAGCTGCCGCATACTACAATTTATATTTGTAGTATGCCGCAGTTTCTGTTACATACACGCAATTGTCTGTTTTAAGTTTTTCAGATCCTCATCTAAATGCCTATACATGTCAATATAATATGGATATAACTGATCATATACTTTTGCCCACTCATCAATCGGCTGTATTACTTCCTTTACTTTTACGATACGTTCAGATGCTTTTGGCAAATCAGGAAATACACCCACCTTATGCCCTACGATCAACGCATCACCTACAGGCACATCCCCGGAGCGTTCGTCCAGAACGCTGACTGGCATTTTTAACATGGAAGCCTTAATCATCGACCATGTTCTGCTTTTCGCCCCGCCGCCGCAGATACGCAGACTGTCTGCCTTTCCTCCGGCTTCTTTTATCGTTTCCATAACATGACGGAGTGCATATGCTGTTCCTTCAAATACAGAACGTACAAACTCACTTCGCTGCATATCCGAACCCATGCCTATGAACATCCCTCTTGCATAATCATTCCACAGCGGCGCACGTTCCCCCATCAGATACGGGAAAAAAAACAAACCATGTGCTCCAGGAACAGCCTGTAATGCTATTTCATTCAGATATACAAATACATCTTTATTATGGCTGTCAGCATAATCCCACTCCTGAGCTCCCATTGTTTCTATGAACCATCTCAATGCAGCACCACTACTCTGAATCGGAGCATCAAACACCCATGGCATGCTATCGATCGGACATGGCTTTGTTACAACCGCAACATCCGGCGCACTCTTTGTATCACTCCCTACAAATACCAGCGAACTTGTCCCAGAAGATTCTCCTGCTTCTCCAAGCCGTCCCATTCCTGTTGCAAACATAGAAGCCATCGCATCTGAGCAGCCGGCAATCACAGGAATTCCAGCTGGCAGCCCCGTCTGTGCAGATGCTTTCTCCGTTACAGTTCCTATAATCTCATTTACCAGCTTCAATGGCGGCATTCTCTTATGCAGGTCCACACCAATGGCATTTCCAATCTCATCCGACCAATTCATTGTGCTGATATCCAGACATTGTGTTCTTGTGGCCTGATCAATATCTGATGTCATGACCCCAGTCAGCTTGTAGTTGATAAAAGAACTCGCCTGCATAAAAAATGCAGTCTTGGCAAATAATTCCGGTTCATTCTTTTTATACCATAGTATCTTATTTGGAAGAAATGCTACGGACGGCTGTCCACCTACAATTCGTATAAACCGCTCACGCCCGACCTCATTTAAAATATCATTCAGCTCTGCAACAGACCTGCTGTCCTGATAGGTCATTGCTTCCCTAAGTGGATTGCCGGCCGCATCTACTGGCAGCAGAGATACCGTATGTGAACTGACGGAAATGCCTCTGATCTTTTTTACGATCTGCGGTCCTGCCTGCTCACAAAGCGTTTTTATAATATAGGCTGCATTTGACCACCATTCCATCGCATCCTGCTCCTGCATATCGGGCCCGGGACGTAAAAATCTGCTTGGAAGGCCTGCTTCTGCCGCAATACTTCCATCTTCCCCCAAAATAATTGCTTTTATATTCGTTGTACCGCAATCCATTCCCAATAAATAATGTTCTACTTTACCCATTTTCCAGATTCCTTATACTTTTATACTGCCTGATCTGCTGCGATCAGTTCTTTCATCTTCCGCACACCTTCTTCCGGCATCGGTTCATAAGTACCAAGTATTTTTGCATATAATGTTGTAACCGCCATTTCTTCTGTATACTCAGTAGCTGCCATTGCTGCCTTCATGCTTTTGCCACAACAGAACATTCCATGGTTTTTGATTAAGACCGCTGTACCATCTTTTCCAAGTGCTTCTACTACCTTATCTGCAACCTCATCACTTCCCGGCATTGTAAACGGAACGATCCGAACCGGAACAAATTCACACTGTGGAGGAGTGATTGGTCTTAATTCCGCATCATCTCCCATTGCCATAATTGTTGCATACATTGCATGTGTATGTACAGTAGCCTTTACATCCGGTCTTGCACGCATAACTGCTGTATGCATTGGTACTTCCGATGACGGCTTATATGGTCCGTCCAGCCATTTTCCATTTAAGTCAACAATCGCGATATCTTCTGCCTTCATTCCCTTATAAGGAATCCCACTTGGTGTAATCGCTACTACATCATCTGCATCGTCCCTCATGGCAATATTTCCTGATGTTCCCTTGATCAGTCCCTGATCTACTGCATCTAAAATTGCATCCAATACTTGTTTCCTAATATTTTCATATTTCATGATCTTTCTGTCCTTTCATTTATCTTTGTTTTAGATTTTATATATCACTGCCTGTCCATGCAGCAGCTATGTACTATTATGTTTTATATTCTCATTGCTGCATAATAGGCTTCATTTACAGCATGATAGATCTGTCCGACGTTCCTGCAGTCCCCAATTATATAAGATTCATCCACTGTATCGCAAAGTGCGTCTACTTTATCATAAGGAGATCGGAATCCTAATGCACACACAACGGAATCTGCTTTAATGATAAAATCTTTTCCATCCTTCTCGCAAAGTACACCTTCTGGAACAATTTCCTTCACTTTCGTGTTCACATAGCATACGGCAGATTTTTCAATCTCTGGCATCAGGCCGCCTCGATAGAAGGAATTCACTTCTTCCGCAACCGCACCCTTCATTTCAATAATCGTACATTCTCTGCCTTCATGATGAAAAGATACTGCAGCTTCGCCGCCTACAAGTCCGCCGCCCATAATCGCTACTTTCTTTCCCAGCTTTTCCGGATGCAGTTCTGCATCCACTGCCATGATCACATGCGGCAGTTCCATACCTTTGATCGGCGGACGAAGTTCATCCGAACCGATTGCCACAAATAATACATCCGGGTCAGCTTTCTTAACATATTCCGGCGTAACTTCTGTATTTAATATAACATTTACCTTAGCTTCTGCCACCCGCTTCATTAGAACACTGCAGAATTTTACAATATCATCCTTAAAATACGGTGCCCCTGCCGGATGCAGATTGCCGCCAAGCTTGTCTGCCTTTTCCACCAGAGTAACATCATGGCCTCTGGAAGCTGCCGTAACTGCAGCCTGCATTCCCGCAGGACCTCCCCCTGCAATTAGAACCTTTTTGCATTTCCCTGGTTCTTTCTTTGGATATTTTCCTGGCAGCTGCTGTCCCATAGCCGGATTCACTGTACATTTTACTGTTTCGCTCCTGCCTGTCTCCCCGAAGCATTCATAACATCTTAAGCAAGGCGTAATCTGATCTGCCTGGTCTTCCAGTGCTTTCTTCGGCAGATAAGGATCCGCCAGCAGCGCCCTGCCGATTTCCACGATATCCGCCTGCCCCGTTGCAATAATTTCTTCCATCTGCGCCGGATCATTTAAAGACCCGACACATGCAACCGGTTTTTTTACATGCTTTTTGATTTCTGCTGCCAGATATACATTCACTCCCCGCGGAAAAAAAGCGGATGGATGTGTCCGGCAGAACAAATCTGGATCTTCATGGTTCCCGCAGGAAATATTAAACAAATCTACTTTATCTTCCACCATCTGTGCCACTTTCACACAGTCTTCCATTCCAAGGCCTGTTTCTGTCAGGTCGTCTCCGGATAAACGTATTTCAATCGGAAACCTCGGCCCCACTCCCTGCCTGACTGCATCCAATGCCAGCAAAAGAAAACGGGCGCGGTTTTCCAAAGAACCGCCGAATTCATCAGTACGCTGATTTAATACAGGAGATAAAAACTGTGAAAAAAGCCATCCATGCGCCGCATGTACCTGTACCATATCAAATCCGCAGTCTTTACAGAGTTTTGCACCTGTTTTGTAAGATTCTACAATTTCCAGTATCATGTCTTTTGACATCTCCTGTACTTCTCCTGCCGGAGTAATCTCATGACTGACACCATAGGCCTGTTCACAACGGTCCTGATCTCCGCCAACACTCGCCAGCCCTCCATATTTTCCACCATGGGAAAGCTGGATATTTGCATATGCACCTGCATTATGAATAGCTCTTGCTGTCTGTGCCATTCCCTGCTTTACTCCAAAAGAATCCAACTGCAGCTGTTTATTATGAGACTTGCCGGTAGCAGAATGTACAATAGATTCCCCATACGTAACGACTGCTGCTCCGCCCATTGCTTTTTCTTCCAGATACGCTGTCATCTCCGGTGTAAAATGCCCTTCTGTTGTAATCATGCTTGGGCTTGTTGGAGCAGCTATGATTCGGTTTTTCATCCTGATATTCCCGATCCTGATCGGTGAGAAGAGATGCGGATATTTTTCTTTCCCCTTATAACATCTTGCTCCCATTTGAATCCTCCTTATTTTTTAACTTTCCAGATATATTTTCTTGGCTCCCCTTTCAGATAGGCAATGACTTCGTCACCCATCATCGTTCCTGACCAGTTATCTACATCTGTTGTAAGGCCTGCCATATGCGGTGTCAGTGTTACATTTCTCATCGCAAGCAGCGGATGGTTTGCAGGAATCGGCTCCTGCCAGTACACATCAATGGCAGCTCCGGCAATCTCTTTGTTCTGCAGCGCTTCTACGAAGTCCTTTTGGTCAATCACTGCGGCTCTTGCCGTATTGATCAGATAAGCAGACGATTTCATCTTCGAAAACCATTCCTTATTTACCATCCCTTTTGTGGAAGGAAGTACCGGAAGATGCAGGCTTACCATATCACTTTCTGCAAGCATGGTATCCAGATCCACTGCTTTCGCTCCGTCCGCTTCGATTTTTTCCGCCGGCATATAAGGATCATAAGCAAGTATTTCCATACCAAACGCTTTTGCTCTGACTGCAACTTCACGTCCAATCGCACCATATCCGGCAATTCCAAGCGTCTTCCCGTACAGTTCAAAACCAATGCCATAATCTGTGTAAGGATGATTCTCATCCAATGGTCCCCAGATAACATTTTTTACATCCGGCACCTGATACACATCCCCCGCAGGTGCACCCAAATGCTCTCCTCTTGCAAGTCCGGTGCTGCTAAGCGCAAGTCTCCTTGCCGCAGCGATCATAAGGCCAATATTAAATTCGGCTACCGCAACTCTGTTTCTGCCCGGCGTATAGGAAAGCTCCAGTCCTGCTTTTGCAATTGCATCATGGTCTACTGTTGCAGGCGTCCCTTTTGCAACACCCATAAACTTCATGCCAGACTCCGCCCATGCCGTAATTGTATCTGCCCCGGCATTCTCGTCTCCAAGCACTACCAGCTCATGTCCCATGCACTCCTGCCTGGTCATATCCTCTGTTACATTTCCTTTGCCATGCTTTAGCTCCCCGCAAATGGTAATTTCACACTCTTTTTCGATATACTCCATCTGTTTTGCCGGAATCGGTGTGCATAATGCTAACTTTTTTTTCATAATCAGAATCCTCCATTATAATTATTATTATTTTAATCAGCCGTCTTTTGAGATTTCCATACAGCCGCCAGCAATGCAGCTGCTGTCATTCCTATTACAGCCGTAATGTATACGTTTGTAGTCGTCGTTTCACCAAATACAATCTGTGCCGTACGATTGAGTACTGTCGGCGAAATCAGCTGTCCCAGACACATTGCACAGCTAAAGCATGCGCTTGCCATGGCTGTAGACGATGCTGTGACTGCATTGGATACTTCTACCATAGCAGTAGGAATAAACATCCCCTGAGAAAATCCGCACAATACAGCACCCAGCATCAGCGGGACGATATTCGACGGAAACAGGATCAGCAGGATTCCCCCTGTTGTAAAACTCAGCATAGCTACCGGAAGTGTATACCTCTTTGCAATCCTGGTAACATATCCAAGTATCATCCCCATCACGATCTGCGCACCGGAAAACACACCTGTCAGATTGCCAGAAACTGCTGTACTGCCTGCCAGTTCTCCGCTGATATGCATCGCGATATTTGTTGTAAATGTAATCAAAAATAAAAATTCCAGCATACCAAAGAAAGAGGTAATAAACACTTTTTGATTCAGGCGGATCTTTTCAGAACCTCGATCCTTTGCTGTTCCTGTCTGCGGAAGGCATACAGCGATCAGGAGCATTGCAATAAAACCAATCACATTTATGAAATATGCATTCTGGAACCCTCTGGTACCCAGCATGCCACCTGCAGTTGTTACCACAACCATGCCTGCACCAACACTGGCTGCCTGTATCCCCATCACAGATACCCTCTCTTCACCTTCAAAAAATTCTGCAACAACTGCTACATTTAAAGTCGTTGCCAGTCCCATCGCAACGCCATAGACTGCCCTCGCGGCAAACAGCAGCCAGAAGCTGTCTGCCAGAAATGGCAAAAATCCTGTAATTCCTGCTGTCATGCCGGCAAATACAAGCAGCTTTTTTTTATCAATCTTTAATACCAGCCATCCGCATGCAACAGATACAGCCATAGATAATAAAGCAGGTGCTGTGATCAGCATCTGGATCATGCTGACATCTACCCTGGGATAATGCTCCTGAATCTGTCCCAGCACTGGTGAAACACAAAACTGCAGGCCCTGTATAAAAGAAATACATACAATCGAAATAATAATTTTTATTTTCTCTGATCTGCGCAATCCTTCATTCCCCTTTCCTGGTCTGACACTATGGGCAAATTATGTCATTAAAACGCTTTTTCTAAAATTGCGAGTATGTCTTCTTTTGTGATACCCTGACGCGGATTAAATCCTAATACCGGCTCTCTTAATACATCCTCTGCCAGCATGTCAAAATCTTTCTTTTCCACTCCCTGTTCTGACAGTCTCTTAATACCCAGCTCTTTGATCAGTCTCTTTAATTCTTCTGCCAGCAGATATTTGTCCTGTTGCGGGCTGCCTGATACGGAAATATGGATGGCCCTTGCAAGGTCTGCCATCTTTTCCGGACAGCTTTGCGCATTATATTCCATAACATACGGAAGAACTGCTGCATTTGCCATTCCATGAGCAAGTCCGAAATGAGCGCTCAGTGTATGGGCAATCCCATGTACCAGCCCAAGATTTGCATTGGAAAAGCTAAAACCGGTAATGATGCAGCCCAGCATCATCTGCTCCCTGGCTTCCATATCCTCTCCATTTCTGACTGCTCTCGGCAGATTTTTATGCAGGATTTCCAAACCTTTTAACGCATGATACTCTGTCAGTGGTGTTGCCATATTTGAAATATAACTCTCAACTGCATGTGTGATCGCATCCATGCCTGTCGCCGCAGTGACACTTGCCGGCATTGTTTTTGTAAATTCCGGATCCGCAATGACATCTGATGGTGTGATATGATTATCGATCACTACATATTTAACCACCTTTTCAGTATCAATTAATGCACTCACGTTCGTAATCTCACTGGAAGTTCCTGCAGTTGTTGGAATCGCGATCAGCGGAAGACATGGATTTTTAACCATATTCATGCCACCGTATTCCCCGATTGTTCCATCGTTTGTCATAAGCACATTGACCGCTTTCGCAAGATCAATGCTACTGCCGCCCCCGACTGCCACAAATCCATCTACGTTTGCTTCCTTTGCCATAACTGCTGCCTGTTCCACAATCTCGTTTGTTGGATTCGGTATCACTCCGTCAAATACTATGGCTTCTGCTCCCGACTGTTTGATCCGAGCCATAATCTTGTCTGAAATCCCAGCCGCTTTTACACCCTGATCATATACGACCATTACATTTTTCATTCTGTATCCCTGAATCAAACCGGCCAGTTTTTCTTCAGCTCCTCTTCCAAAGATAATATTGCTTTTTACAAAAAAGTTATAACTCATCTTGTTTCCTCCTTTTCATAGCTTTATCTTACCTGTTAGACATTATTTTCTCAAACCGCATTTTTCCGCTTTGATGTGGCAAAGATTTATCCTAAAAACGGTTAAACTATGTTATAATATAGGGTAACCTGTCCCTTATCCCAAATATTTCATAAAAAAGAAAGGATACAAAAATATGAATGCCATAAAACCCCTGAACCTGCCGCTGCGCCAGCGGAAATTACTTCATATCCTGCAAAACAAAAAAACGTACATAACTGGTTCAGAACTAGCAAAACAGCTGAATGTATCCTCTCGCACGATCCGAAGCGATATCACCTTCCTGAATCAAAGCCTCAAGCCTTTCCACGCCCAGATATTGTCTGAGCGGAGTAAAGGCTACCTTTTCTCTGCTCAAAATACAGAAGCTTTGCAGCAGATGAACCAGATGAATACAGTGTTCTCAAGCAAAGAAGAACGTGTGCGCTACCTTGCATTTCAGTTGTGTCTGTCGGACGTTCCTGTCAATATGTATGACCTGGAAGATGAAATGTATGTCAGCCATACAACATTAGAAAATGATCTCCATCTTTTAAAAAAATTGTTTGTCCTGAATATGCCTCATATTGATCTGATTCAATCCAAAGAATATTTAGAATTTGAATCTTCCGAACGCAAGCGGCGCATGCTTCTTAACCGGCTGTTTCATGAAGACTGGGATTATCATTCAAAAGGAAATGCCTATTATGGTTATGAATTCTTAAACCCGGATATTTTGAATCTGATCATGCATGAGGTTCCGCTTCACCTGAACCGTTATTCTATTCATATGGAGGATACCAATCTTACCGCATTAAATCTTGCCATTGCGATCATGTATCACAGAAGATTATCCGGGCATCCGCTTCCAGATACCGCACCCATATCGGAACCTGATTCAGCGGCTATGAACGCTGCTAATGATCTGATGGATGCACTGGAGCAGAAGCTTTCATGCACATTTCCGCTGGAGGAACGAGATGAAATCTATCTTCATATCGCTTCCGGCCGTCTGATGGATGCCTCTAAACTGAATTTTAATACAGTAAACCAATACTTCGATCCAGCCACCATTCAAATGACAGATGCTTATCTGGCACGGATTCTGGCATATTTCCAGATTGATTTTTCAGGTGATGAGGATTTTTACATTACGCTGCTTCAATATATCCGATATATACAGATGCCTGTCCACTTATATAATACCCAGGGCAATATGGATATCGCCAAGATATCCTTTCTTGCAGAATTTGAAATTGCATATCTATTTCAGGACATCGCATTGGAATATCTGGGCTATTATATTAACGAATCCGAATTACTGTATCTGGCCTACTGTATCTGCGGCGCATTGGAATACCTGTTCCACCATCATCCGGAATCCAAGTTCCGCACGGTCATCTGTTCACATCTGAACCTGACAGCCGCCTGGGCATTAAAACGCAGGATACTTGGCGCTTTTGACAATTACCTGCATATCACTGCTCTGCTGCCTGTATACGCCAGAGGTTCTTATGATTTTCATACGACAGACCTGATTCTTACTACGGTACAGAAAAATATTACAGATAATCCAAATACGGATACGATACAGATTACATCCTTTATGGTATCCTCCGATTACCGTAAAATAGAAGCCTATATACAGAAAAAAAGAATTCAGTCACTCTGCCCTGTCTGTGCACATACTCTGTGGGAGCTTCTTGCAAATGCATACTGGCACGAAAACCAAAAAGCTACTACGCCTTTTCAAGTCATAGAATCTATGGCACAGGATTTTATACAAAACGGCCTTACAAACGAACATTATCTGGAAAGTATTCTGCGCAGGGAATCCATTTCTTCCTTTGCTTCCCATCCGGGATTACTGTTTTTACATTCCAGTGTTCCCTCTGTCAGAACACAGCTATCCATAACTACTTTCCAGCATCATCTCAACTGGAAAACACATAAGATATGGATCGTGGTCATGGCTGCTTTCTGTCCAAAAGACGCTGCACTGCTCTTCCGGCTGATCTATGCATGCCATATGGACCATTATCCGGTGAATCTTATAAAAAAACTGAAAACACGGGAAGATATTTTAGAATTTTTCAGAAATAGCTGAGAAACACCAAAAAGCACATTACTTCCAGTTACAAAAGTAATGTGCTTATCTTTTACCTTTGGTATACTATAACAGCATGCGCACACATCCATAAATTCCTGCATCATTCCCTAATGTTGCAAGCGTAATCTCTGTGTCTTCACATGCATGAAACGTTTTTTCCACAAAATGCCTTTGGATTCCGTCTGTCAATATCGTGCCCGCTTTGGATACTCCTCCGCCGATCACAAATACTTCTGGATCAGCAACACAGGCAATATTCGCAAATGCAGTCCCCAGCATTTCACAGAGCGTTTCTGTCAGCTCCAGTGCAACAGAATCCCCTTCTTTTGCTGCATCAAATATGTCTTTTGCTGTCAATGGATCCATAGATGACAGTTTTGTCTTTCTTGTTTCCTCTGCCAGCTTCTGTTCAGCCATACGGACAATACCCGTTGCAGAAGCGTACTGTTCCAAGCAGCCCTTTTTTCCACAGCCGCAGCATTCTGTCTCATCACTGCGCATCTTAATATGTCCGATTTCCCCACCAGCTCCGTGGCAGCCTGCTACTACTTTACCGCCAATAATAATTCCGCCTCCTACTCCGGTTCCCAGCGTCACCATTACAACATTCGCATGGCCTTTTCCGCCGCCCTGCCACATCTCACCAAGCGCTGCCACATTCGCATCATTTCCAGCCTTTACCATAAGACCCGTCTTTTTATGAAGTTCATCCTCTACATTCAGAACATCCCAGCCCAGATTTACACACTTATATACGGTTCCGTCATCCCCGACCGGTCCCGGCACTCCTATCCCAATTCCCTGTACATCAGCTTTATGGATGCCTTTTTCCTCAATTTTAGCAAGTACGGCAGATGCCACATCATCCAGGATTGATGCACCGCAGTGGTCCGTGTTCGTTTTGATCTCCCATTTTTCCAAAACAGTTCCGCTGCTGTCAAAAAATCCTATTTTACAGGTAGTTCCTCCAATATCAACACCAAAAGCATATTTCTTCATTTCATTCTCCTTTAAACGGCAGCCGTTCCGATAACCTTTGAACCGTTACTTCTTCATACATCCTGCTATCTCTTCTTAAATTTTCCGACTTTGGTGAGCCGGCTTGGAAGTTTCGGCAGTTTGCCTGTAGTCTGACAGACTGCACCTGCTCCGCACGCTTCCATACATTTACCGCATTTTGTACAGTCAAAATCATCGATCATATGGATATATTTCGGTTTTCCTGTAATGCAGTCCTTTGGACATACGTCCATACATTCTCCGCATCCGTCACAAACCTGCGGGTCAATATAGATATTCACAAAGGAAGTACATACTCCTGCCGGACAGTTTTTCTTTTTCATATGCGCTTCGTACTCACCGGCGAACTTCTCTCCTGCTGTCAGTGCAATTTGGGCGGAATACTGTCCCATAGAACAAGGCGTAGAAATACACATAGCCCGTCCGATCTCGCTGTCCAGATCCATATATTCCATCTTTCCCCTGCCTTCAGTGATCTCTTTGTGCATATATTGAAGCTGGATCAATCCTTCCCTGCAGAATACACACTTGCCGCAGCTCTGCTGTCTTGCATCCAGCAGCTTCTTCTCCGTTTCTGCTACAATACAGTCCTTTTCTGTTAAGATGCGGATCACACCGTTTGCAATACCTGCTTCTGATACACTCAGAGCTGCATCCTCTGGTGCATGGTACTGATAGCCGAGCAGAAGCGCTTTTGCATTACTGACATCTGCAAGATCTGAAATCTTCGTATCACCGGAAACTCTTTTCAGTTTTTTTCCATTTACAGATATGTACATTTTCGGCTCATAGGCATCGCAAAATGCATCTGCAAGATCTGCCGCTGTTACGATATGCAGTAATGCACAGCCTTTTTCTGCACGTACGTTTACGATTCCCTTTTGTATCTCTACATGATATTCTGCTGCCAGACCAGCCAGTGACTCTGCCAGATCAGCTGCACATTGCGGTATGTATAATTTCTTTTTTTCTGTCCCCAGTGCATATGCTGCAACTGCAATTCCATTCATGATTTTTTCAGGATCAGCCTTCAATACTTCCAATAAGACATAATCCGTATCTGCATTGTTCAGCGCTGCCACAACGCCAGACCCTGCGCCTTCTTCCCGGCTCTCTTTCCTTGCTGCGCAAAGGCGGTCAGAGAGCTTCATGCGGTAAATCCCATATTCCTGTATACCAAGAGCCTTTATTTTTTTTAATACTTCTTCCTGGCTCATCTTTTTAGCATTTTCCAAAGCACTCATCCCTTTACGCCTCCTTACTCTCTGCGAAATCACCCCAAAGTCTTGGTCCGGATATCTTAAGCCTCAGATCACACTGCAGGCAGCGGCTGGCTTCCGCACAAATATCGGAATCACAGATTCCATGATCATACAGATTAAAATGATCCGATCTTTTTTCCGGTGCATCTGTCTGTGTATGTTTCTTTTCCAGATACCCGAATCCCGGACACTGTCCAATATAGGAATCTGCATCCTGTACCGGTGCCAGTGTTTCTGAAATATCTCCGTCTCCGCCCAGATATCTGTCAATTTCACTGGCAGCTTCTCTGCCTGACTGTATTGCCATGATAACCGATTTCGTCCCATAAATGGCATCTCCGGCTGCGAAGATTCCTTCTACAGAAGCTGCTTTATTGCTGCTAATATCTTTTACCGCGATTGAGTTTCCTCTTCCCAGTTCCAGCCCGGCTTTCTCTGATATATCCGGCCGCTGGCCTACTGCAAATATGACCGTGTCCCCTTCGATATGGTGTTCGGATCCTTCTTCTTTTTCAATCACCGCACGGCGGTTTTCATCAAATGTGAAAGATTTTACATTCATAAAATCTACACCAGTCACATGATCCTTCCCTGTGATGCGCTCAAACGTCTGTGCCGGATGGACAAAGATGCCTTCCTCCTGTGCCTGCTCGATCTCTTCATTGTCCGCCGTCATCGCTTCCCTTGCTTCCAGACATGCCAGATGTATTTCCTTTGCACCAAGCCGTTTTGCAGTCCTCGCACAGTCAAAAGCTACATTTCCGCCGCCCAGTACAATAATTCTTTTGCCGATTCCTGTATCTTTTCCCATGCTTGCATTTCTTAAGAAATCTGCATTTAATATTACACCTTCCAGTTCACTGCCTTCCATCGGAAGCCGCACTCCTTTGTGCCCGCCGATTGTCATTAATACCGCATCATATTCTTTTAAAAGATCGATTGGTTTTTCTACCTTTGTATTTACTTCAATCTGAACACCCTGATCTTCAATCACTTTCACTTCTTCTGCTATGATCTCACGCGGCAGGCGGTAAGCTGGTATCCCATATGCCATCATGCCCCCAGCCGTTGGAAGCGCTTCCTTTATGGTTACTGCATGTCCCTGTTTTCTCAGATAATATGCTGCGGTAAGCCCAGCAGGACCAGCACCTGCAACACAGACTTTTTTTCCGGTATCCGCAAGCTGCTTTCCTTTGCCTTTCCAACAGGAACCTGTATCATGGTCCGCAGCATAACGCTTGATATCCCGGATAGACATTGCTTCGTTTACTTCTTTCCGTTTGCATTCCAGTTCGCAGACATGCGTGCAGATATACCCAAGCGCTCTCGGGAACGGAACTTTTTCACGAATGACTGCTGCTGCCTCATCATATTCCCCATTTTTCACATGGCGGATATAACGCGGGATATCTGTATGTGCCGGACATGCATGGCGGCATGGAACTGCCGCGTCTTCTTTCTTTACTTCCGAATTCATGATTTTATCACGGATCGTCCCTGTTGGACAGACCTCAACACACGCTCCGCAGAATCGGCAGTCAGCATCTTTTAGAAGCTTATCATGCAGCGTGCCGACATAAGTCTCCATTTCCTTTTTCTGATACTGCAGTACTTTGACACCCCGCAGTTCATTGCAGGCGCGCACACATCTTCCGCACAGTACACAGCGGTTCATATCATGCAGGATCAGCGGATTGTCCTTCTGCTCCTTAAATCCTTTTGTGCGCAGCTTCAAGCGGCCGGTTTTCGGCCCAATATACTGGATCAGCATCTGCAGCTCGCAATTGCCATATTTCGGACAAGTGGAACAATCCTCCGGATGGCCTGCCAAAAGCAGCTCCAAGGCCAGCATGCGAAGACGGTCAATCTCTGGTGTTTTTGTCTGAATCACCATTCCGTCTTTTGCTTTTAACGTACAGGATGTCGTCAATTCCTCCTGTCCTTCTACTTTTACGATACACATCCGGCAGGAACCCAGTGGATTTAAATCTTTATGATGGCATAGATGAGGGATATAAATGCCATTTTCCAACGCACAGTCAAGTACGTTTTTATCCTCTGGTACTTCCAGCTTTTTTCCGTCAATTGTTATGACTGCCATGTTAAAAACCTCCTAATTTTCTTCATTTATGATTACTTGCTCCATCTTCTTCTGGATACGGCCAGTGCCATGATCACTCCAAGTACAAACATCCCTATACACGCAACATGAAACTGATTCATTGCCGTATTCTCCCCAAACACAACAGATGCAGCATTTCCCATAAAAACAGGAGCGATCAAACCACCGATACTGCCAACAACAGAAAAAATTCCATTTGCTTTTGCTACTGCTTCCGGTTCCACAGAAACGGAAATCTGCATGGAACATCCTGCCATAAAGCAGCTTAATGAAATACCGCAGCATGCACTTGCGAGATATACCCCTATCATTCCCGGTATGAATAACAAAGCTCCGTAACCGGCGGCTGCTGCGAAGACGGAAACTGCAACTGTATACCTTTTTAAAATTCCAGAAATTTTGGCAAAGAATGCCCCCATCAGCAATGCAAATATTGCGTTGACTGCTGTGACAATTCCTGTCACAGTTGTATCTTTTGTAATATTCTGTATCAGATAAATACCAATATTTGTACTGTATGCATTGATGAATAATGTATGAGCAAAGGATGCTGCTGACAGGCCATATACGACTGCATTCAGCTTCATTTCATCTGCCTTTTCTGATGCAGCCGGCAGTGTTTCAGGCAACAGAAACTGCACGGCGATCCAGGAGATAAATGCAATCATATATACCAGATAAAAAAAGTGATATCCAAATCCTGAGAGCATGCCTCCAGCCAGATTACCTATCATTGTCCCGATACCCATACCGACTACATGGAGTCCCATGTAGCCCGCACGGTTTTCTTCCTCAACCAGATCTGTAATAACCGCTGCATTCAAAGGACTTGAAATACCGAATCCGAATCCAATCAGCAGCCTTGACAGGAATAACAAGTAAAAACTATCAGAAAAGAATGGCAGAATGCCGCAGAACCCTATGATCAGAAGTCCCAGACTCAGAATCTTCTTTTTGCTTGTCTTTGTTGTCCACCACCCGACGATCAATGATCCAAGCATCAAAAGTAAATAAGGCAGTGTATGCAATAATTGCACCACACTGGTTCCATACTGCTGGTACTTCTCATTCACAACTCCTAAAATTGGAGAAATTCCGGTGATATTGAGCCCAGTTGCAAATGCAATAAAGAACACACTGACTGCCACTTTATTTTTTTTTAACATATTAAATTAATCCATATCCTCCACATATTCTGCAGCGCTCATTCCTGCAATACGTCCTGTATTTACTGCATATCCCATAGAATTTCCAGGAAGCAGGAACATATAACTGTCATCATAAATATTACAGGAATCCGCACCTGCCGCGTACAATCCCGGTATCGGCTCAAACTCTTTATCACAAGCTTCACAATTTTCATTGATCCGAATTCCGCCGACTGTTCCATATCCGCCCGGGCAGATTTTTGCACAGTAAAAAGGTGCTTTTACTAATGGTCGCAGATATTTCTTTGGTTTAAAAAATTCTTCATCTACACTGTCACAATAATCATTATAATCTTCTACGGTTTCCACAAGATTATCCACATGAATTCCAGCCAGTTCCGCCAGTTCTTCGATCGTGTCTGCTACGATCAGGCCATCATTTCCATTCTCCTGTGCCATTTTAACGCCATCCATAAAATCAGATACATCCGGATCCGGACGGACAAGGCTCACATTATCCACTCCATTTTTCATATAATATCTCACAATGGATGAATCCACGATGCTGAACCCGGTTCTGTCTTTCTGATGAGAAACCGCATTAGACAGATACGTTGCATTCTGCATATCATCTTCGTTCATAAAACGTTTTCCAAATTTGTTTACCAGAAGGTTTGGCTGTCCAAAAATATTAGAAATACTGCCCGGCAGATCTTCTACCCCTACCACACTGGCTGCCTGTTCAATTCTTACCGGCAGTTTATCCGCACCTGCTTCCCATGCCATCTTAAGCCCATCACCCATGATACCCGGAATCGCAAAATTAAACATATCTTCGCCGTGCTTATATCCTGTTTCATCTAAGATAAACTGCTTGTTGCATCCGGCACCGCCTGTACAAATAATAGCTGCCTGGCAGGCAATCTCAATCTCCCTGCCATCTTTATCTGTCGCCAGTACTCCGGCAACCCTGCCGTCTTTCATAAGTATCTTCTTTGCAGGTGTTTCTAACAGGACATTGACACCCAGTTCCTGCGCCTTTGCATACAGAGCTTTGTTCATAAAAGAGGCAGCCCTTGGTCCAATCCCTGTATCTGTCTTTACAATATGCCAGGTTGCCTCTGATTTCGGAAAATACCGGAATGCGCCTTCAAACTCCACTCCCATATCCTCCAGCCATTCAATCGTTTCTGCGGACTGTTCAAAATAACGTTTTACCAGCCTTGCATCCACATTATAATGCGTATATTCCATAAACATCTGGAATGCCTTTTCTACACTGATATCATACATATTCTGTTTCTGATATCTGGTACCGATTCCCAGCGGTCCCATTCCCATATTTGCTGCGCCGCCGACTGCCGCTGCCTTTTCCACAACAATAACATCTGCTCCGTCTTCCGCCGCCTGTACTGCTGCAGATAAGCCTGACGGACCTGCTGCAATTACAACGATCTGTGTCTCATAATTCGCCATCACTTATCTCCTCTTTCCTGTCTCTTTTTATTATTTTTCAAATGCGATCGCCTTACCTGTCTTTGCTGATTCTCGTATAGCATCCATCACACAGAGCACACGGCGCACCTGATCTGGTTTCACAATAATTTCCTCTTCCCCACGAAATGCTTTCAGGAAATGTTCAAAATAATTTCTATGATTTACATCCACTTTCGGCAATGGTTCTTCGGATAAAAGCCCTGGAGCAGGCGGTCCAAAACTCCTCGTAGGACCAGCAGCTGTCATTGTAATCTTTCCCGGAACATTTTCCAGCAAATGAGCGGTACGTACAATCTTTCCAGAACCATCAAATTGGTCAATCAGGGCAGAGCCTTTGTTTCCGCCGATGAACCATGCCCGTTTTGGAGTCAGATAATAAGTCCCAAGCTCAATCTCTGCTGTCACACCATTTTTAAACTTCATAAGAATCTTAAAATAATCATCTACTTTTTCATTGATGACGTTCTGCACATCCGCATACAATGATACTATTTCAGACTGCACCATATCCAGGATCTGATCAATCAGATGCACACCCCAGTCATAGAGCATTCCTCCGCCCATCTCTGGATAAATATGCCAGTCATGCATATTTCCATTAACCCCATAGAGCTGGGACTTAATGATGTACATATCACCTACCATTTGCTTGTCGTAGACTTCTTTCATAATACGATAATCTTTATCCCATCTTCTCTGCTGGTGTACCGTAAAGATTACACCGTTTTCTTTACATGCCGCAACCATTTCATCATATTCTGCAACACTCATTGCAGCCGGTTTCTCACAGATCACATGTTTTTTTGCAGCAGCAGCTTTTTTCACCATCTCCGGATGGCTTGGATTTGGCGTAGAAACCATTACCACATTAATATCCGCATTTGCCAGCATTTCATCAATATCAGCGTATGTTTCAACACCTTCCGGCGCATCTTTCATCTGATCCGGATTCGTGTCCGCAACAGCTGCAAGATCTATCTCATCAAAGGTAGCCATCATATCTGCATCGCAATGTCCCATAAAACCAAATCCGACAATTCCAAGCTTTATCTTATCCATACTTTTTCTCCTTCAATCAACTGGTATGTTTATGGTACTGTACTACGTAAATTTCTGTGAATCCGGTCCTGCGTGCATGTGCCTTTGCTAATCGAAAGACGGAGACTTAAAACGGTTCTAACCACCATATAAAGCAGGCAGTATACGATACTGCAATCTGAAATCAATCTATGCCTATGAGCAAAACATATATTAAAGATAACATCTTCTAGAAATTTTATAGCATGAACAAGTACCGGAACCACAAAAATTTACGTAATACAGTACCCAGAGTGCATCTGAAATTCATACCATGAATTTCCAGATGCACCCGGCTTTTCAAGTTATTTAAAAAAATATTTCTTTTCCTGTTTCTGCAGATTTATAAATTGCTTCCAGAATCTGTGTTACTACGAATGCCTGCTCTGGTTTTACAAGCGGCTCTCCATCATGGATGATCGCATTTAGCCACTGCTCCTGTTCACGGACTGCTTCTGCTGCTGCCCCGCCTTCAAAGAAATCAACAACACCTGCCGGAGAGATCGTCTTCTCCATCAGCTGGTTATGTTCTACGGTATTGTAAATCAGCTCATCCTGCGGATAACTTCCGCCATGATGGATCTCTGCGCCTGCCTTTGTCCCACAAAGAGTTGTGGATGCTTCCATGGATTTTAATACATTCAATGCCCAGGATGCTTCAATAAAAATAGTTGCTCCGTTTTTCATTTTCACAAGACCAACTGCAGAATCTTCCACTTCGAATGTCTCCGGATCCCATGGTCCGAATACATTTCCGTCTGGTCCGTCAGCCTGACGTCCGAGCTTGTAAAATACCTGCCCGGATACGGATACTGGCTCATAATTATTCATCATCCACAAAGTAATATCCAATGCATGCGTTCCGATATCAATTAACGGACCGCCGCCCTGCAATGCCTTATTCGGAAATACACCCCAGGTAGGAACCGCTCTTCTGCGCAGAGCATGTGCCTTCGCTAAGTAGATCTCCCCCAGCTCTCCTGCTTCACAGGATGCATGGAGTGTCTGTGTATCATCACGCAGACGGTTCTGGTATCCGATGGTAAACTTTTTGCCGGATTTCTTCCATGCATCCAGCATCTTCTGTGCATCCTCTGTATTATGTGCCATCGGCTTTTCACACATGACATGTTTTCCGGCTTCAAAAGCTGCCACTGTGATCGGACAGTGTGCCACATTTGGCGTACATACATGTACAACATCGATCTCTATTGACTTATCTGCCAGCATTTCCTTATAATCCGTGTAGACTTTTGCACCTTCTGTGCCATATTCTTTTGCTGCCTTTTGGGCACGCTCCGGGATGATATCACAAAAAGCTACCATCTCAGCCTTGTCTGCCTGTGTCTTAATCGAAGGCATATGCTTCTGGTTTGCGATACCGCCGCAGCCTACGATTGCAATTCTTAATTTACTCATGTTTTTTCCTCTTTTCTTTTTATTTTATCTAGTCTATACTATATTGCATCTGACTTTGAAAAGCTGTTTTATTATTATCCTTATTCCCTTGTTTATTTTGACTTTTTATTGTCTGTCCACATGCACATGACAAAAAAAATATGTCTTTTTTTGTCATAAATAACTTGCTGTATATTATGAAAAAACAGGCAGAAATTTGTCTGCAGTATAACAAATTTTCTGCCTGTTCCATTATTCTCAGCAGTTCAGAGAAGCTGACCTGGCGTCATATTTCCTACTCTTTAGCGCATGTCTTAATTGTTCAGGATATCATGAATCAAATGCAATTGTCTTTCCTGTAGCTGCTGACTCATAAATAGCTTCAATCACTCTGGTAACGACTGCTGCCTGCTCCGGAAGCACAGCCGGCTGTCCATCATTCTTAATTGCATCAATCCAATGATTAATGTCATATTCATTCATATTTACAGGTGTATCCAGATTGGTCGTTTCTGTATTTAGTTTTCCATCCACCATCTTTGTTACGCGCACCGAAGATTCAAATGTAGGCCCAACCATATCTACGCCCGCTTTTGTACCAGCCAGAGAAGCGATTACGCCTGGAGCCTCCTGCTGCATATTGGTCGCCCATGCTGTCTCCATATAGATCATCATACCATTTTTCATTGTGATAAGCGCCATTGCAGTATCTTCCACATCGAAATTCTGAGGATCCCAAGGGCCAAGATCATTTCCTTCCGGAAAATCTTTCATTTTATCAAAAGTCACACCGCGTACGGTTGCTACATCATAATTGTCTGTCAGCCACATCGGAAGATCAATAGAGTGCGGACCACCATCCATCAGAACGCCGCCTCCGTTCAGTTCTTTGTTTGTATATACACCGTATGCCGGCAGACGTCTCGGACGAAGCTGCTGGGATCTTACATGAAAGATTTCTCCAAGTTCCCCATTCTCCACCATCTCTTTCATTTTAAGCGGTGCCGGATTGTATCTCCACTGCAGGCCAACCGTCAGCTTTTTCCCTGCTTCCTTTGCTGCTGCGATCATTTTCTGCGTATCCGCATAAGTACATGCCATAGGCTTCTCACAATGTACATGCTTTCCATTCTTCAAAGCTTCCAATGTCATTTCACAGTGCAGAGGATTTGGAGTACACACATGCACAACATCCAGACCTGCATCCTGACACAGTTCATGATAATCCTTATAAATCTTAGCTTTCAGAGCAAAATCTTTATTTGCTTTTTCACAACGTCCGGTGTCAACATCACATAATGCTGCGATCTCGATATCATCTCTCTTTAATAGCGACGGGATATGCTTCGTAGTTGCGATCACACCAATGCCAATTACACCAATTCTTAATTTGTCCATAATTTTCTCTCCATTCATTTTATCTGTTTCATCAATAATTTTATATGTAACTGCGAAGGAACTGCACACTTACTGTACTTTTATTTCAGTGCATCTTCAATCAGCTTCTTACAATTTGCAACACTTGTTTCCTTGTCTGTTGTGGGCAGATATTCAATACCAAAATACCGTTCATAACCTGCTGCCTTAATTTCTCTTATAATATAATCATAATTCAGCTCTCCGCTGGTGATCTCAAAACGTTGTGGTGCAGAAGCTGCATGAATATGTCCGATCAGGTCAATATTCTGCTTGATCGTATTCACAATATTTCCTTCCATGATCTGATAGTGGAAAATATCGTACAAAAGCTTTACATGGCTGCTTCCTACCTCTTTTAAAATATCGAACGGCTCCTTAGAATCCGTAAAAAAAGAAGCTCCAGAGATTGGTTCCAATACAAGCATGATATCCGCTTCTTCAGCAAGTGGCGCCAGACGCTTTAAACTTTCTGTAATATTTTTGCGGCAGGTTTCCTTATCCAGTTCCGGATTCGGATCCGCTGTAATAATGATATTTGGACATGCAAACTTCTTCGCCACTTCGATTGTCTCCCGAAGTCCCTGTACTGCCTGCTTCAGCGTAGACAAATCTGTGAGTTTTCCACGATCCTTTGCACAGATTGCCGCAACATCCAGACCCAGCTCTTTCTTTTTCGCCAGCAGTTTTTCATAATCCCTCGTATTCCAGTCCCAGAATTCTACCGCCTGATAACCGGTCTTTTTTGCCAGCTCCATTCCGGCGAGCAGCTTATCTGTGTCAGAAAATATCGGACCATGCTCACCAATTTCCAGATACAGCAGGTCGATACATAAACTGTATTTCATCTTTCTTTTCCTCCTTGACATATTCGTTATTTTATGTTTTAAATATATATGTTTTTTCCATTCGATGCGCCCAGGTATGAAACCCGTTGTTTCATATGAAATAATATCATCTCAACAAAAAAACGCTGGTTTCAAATTTGAAACCAGCGTTTTTTTGCAAATCTTTTACTGTAAATCTTTATGGCGTGCAGTATACATAAATCTATCGATTATCTGATATATTTCATTCGATACACTTCACTCAGCATCAAAATATACATATCAAACAGCATCACACCCCGCACCACTCTTTTCGTATCACTGGTAAACAGCTTCCTGTCCAGATATTTTTCATACTTGTCTGATATTCCATAAATTTTTGCTTGCTGCATTTTCATACTTTCAAATACGGGCTCCATATCCATCGTTTCAGCATGCTCGATCATATTGACGATCACAATACTTTTATCTGTTAAATGCCTGCTGTCTTCTAACATATCAGGAAACAGACAATAATAGGCCGTCTCTCTGCCGCTCATCGCCAGATTCTGCTGCAGTGACAGCACTGCACTGCACTTATGCGGCGTATAAAAAACTGTCCTCTCTGCATGGAATAATTCTTCCGCAATCTGTTCCACTTCATCTGTATCCACTTCATCTCTCATCTCTTCATATGCCTGCATTGTCTGCTGAAGCAGAGCCTCTTTCACCAGGTCCGCACTATGGCACTGTTCCACAGGCAAGAGGCGGTTATAATAAGTATACTGCTTCACTGCCCGCTTTAACTCATGATGAAAATCCGAAAAATTCTGATACCCCATCTTTTGTACCATACGCCATACGGTAGTCCTGGAAGAATTGGTCAATTCTGCAATATCATAAACCGTCCCCTCCGAAGCATCTTTTAAATTTTCGAGAATGCCTTTGCAGACATTTCTATACGTACTTTCAAAAGAAAGATGATTGTACAACTCTACCAGATTCTGAAATACATTCAACTATTGGTACACCTCCTCTTCTTTTGCAAAACCATCTGTAGCTAATCCAACAAATGCAGCAAAATCAACTGCCGTAAGCACTGCTCCGCAAATATATGGAATACGGCAGCTTCCTGTGATTCCATAAAATGCTACACCAAATAAATAAGTTTTACAGGCCGCTTTTCTGGCACCGATTTTAAAATCGATCAAATCACAAATATAAGTTCCGGACAATGCAAGAAATTTCTTTGTTGTCCAGATACTTTCTTTAATCTGGTAGAAGATACCCCTTACAGAGTATCAACCCCACAGATTCCGGACGTGCAGATTTCCCGCATCCGGCTCCTTGCCTTATGTTTGAGTTGCTGTCTTATAAATGCTATGATAAATCTTCGGTTGTTTTAACGGACAATATTTCAGCAGTTCATTGAATTCTTCCCAGGTGTAGCTTCTCCTTTGGCTTCGCCTGTTCAGCGCTCATCTCACTGACTTTCTTCCGAAACTTCTTCCTGCTGGTTCTCCTTTTTACCCGAAACCAGCCTTTTTGGCTTTTCGAGCAATAGTGCTTGAATCCAGGAAAATCAAAAGTTTCCGGTTTTCCTTCCCCTTTTGCTTCACAGCTTCCTTGCGCCCTGCTGCCAAATTCTATCAGTTTTGTTTTCTCCTCTTGAAGCTCCGGCCCAAAGCCCGCTAACTGGCTTTTTAAGTCCGCATAAAACATTTCTGCGTCTTCTTTATCTTGAAAGCACACTATAAAGTCATCCGCAAAATTTACCAGACACCCTTCTCCATGGAAAGTGTGCCTTTCTTTCCGGTAAAACCAAAGGGTGAGCATATAATGCATATACACATTTGCCAATATTGGACTGATATTCCCGCCTTGCATTGTCCCGCTTTCTGTCCTGCTGTATTTCCCATCTTCCATAACACCAGCTTTTAAATATTTCTTAACCAGCCATAGGATATTTGGGTCTTTTATTTTCACTTTTAGGCAGTCCAGAAGCCTCTTATGCGGTATCCGGCCAAAGTAGGAGTTAATGTCGGCATCCAGCACCCTTTCTCTATTACCCAGTTTAATGCCCGCAGTGCGTCATGGCATCCCCTGCCCGGCCTGAATCCATACATACAGTCTAAAAACACCGGCTCATAAATTGCCACGATTATTTTCGCATGCGCCATCTGTACCATTTTGTCTTCCAAGGATAATATCCCAGCGGTCTTTTATCCCCATTGTCTTTTGGGACATACACACGTTTCGTCGGCTTTGGCTGATCGCTTTTATCTTTCAGCTTATCCACCAATTCCATAATATTTCCGCTGACATTCTCCCCGTACAGCTCTTTATCTGCCTCATCAATCCCCGGTGCTTTATCTGGGCCAAGTTCCCAGTAGCATTACAGCAGTAGCTTCTCATTGATTAGGTGATATAATGACACAAATTTACGGTTCCTATTTTCCTTCGACAGCTATCTTATCCTATCAATTTTTGTTTGCATCTGTTCCTTTTCCTGCGCAAAGGCAGATATTTCCCTTGATAGGACCACTCGGCATCCGCCCCTTCCCTCTGCCGGCATTGCCCAGTTTCCATAGTACTATGGGCATCTCTGGCTCCCTGCACCTATCTGGCTTCCCCAGGCAGGCAATTACGCCTGGTTCCTGTTGCCTTCCGCAGTGGTGAAAACGTCGGCGCACGGTCTGGTTGTATTTTCGGAGCTGAATTGCATTGCAGCCCTAATTCCTAACTGTCTACGCTTAGCAATATACGTTACCGCATACTGCCCAAGACTCGCTACGGATGGTTGGCCATTCCTTATCCGGCAGGGGTTCCACCTGCTACCCCGCACGCCCTTTGCAGGGCGCGCCACCACTTTACAACTTATTTAATAAAACTAACGTACAAAGCACTTTCTGATGTATAATAAGTTAGCAGAACAAAATATACGAAAAAGCATGACTTTGTATGTCAAACTTATTATACAGCGAAAATAATCTGATTGGTAGAAGTTTGTCAAAAGTTTTCCAAAAATTTGATGATGTCTCAAATCTTTTTGAAAATGCAGCGCATAATGGTTCCAATTATCTGAACGGACACTGTTTCGTAAGCCTGATGCTCTGTGTTCCGGTATGAGATCAGGGAGAATCCATTATCTTTCCGACCCTCCTGGATACCGCATGTGGCAGAAAAAAATTGTCCAAACAAGTTGCATCAGCATCCATACCCATAAAGGTTATGGCTAACTTCCGCCCGAAAATAACTGTTAATCGTCAACGATGAATTATAAAGTGTTGTCAGCAGGTATGCCTTGATATTTCGTATTTTTCCCGTATATTTGTTCAGGCATTCCAAGACATATTCAATATGCGGATACATGAGCTTCATGAACCGGTTCTTGACAACAGAAGCAGGCTTTTCCATACCCGCAATCCGTATCGTCAGCCTGTCCGGAACCATCATGGCATCCACCATCAGCTCCACAAGTTCATCCACATTTTCCGTCTCTGGGAAACGAAAGCATGAATAAGAGATATTCTCCCGGATTGTTTCACGGTATGCATCGATCTTTTCCTCCATGCTGTCTGTTTTCCTGTTCTTATCTGCATCAGAATCCCGTCCGTTCCATCTGCCAGCCGGATAAGACTGACAGGATTGATTGGATTGATAAACAGCAGAAAAATAAGTTTCATTTTTCTCTGTATTATTGTATTCTGTCTCTTTATACTCAGTATTACTGTACTCAGTATCATTACATTTTGCATTACGTGATTCCTGTACCCCGTCATCCGCAATTAAAGAATCCCGTTTTTCAAAATTCATGTCCTTTGATTCTGGAAATTCATGTCCAGAGACTGACTGCATACCCTGTTCCATGCTGCTTACCACTGTTTCCTCATCCTGCCATAATAATTCTTTTACCATGCTTTCCACTGCTTCATCAGCAAACACCCTTTCATTTTCCACGTCATTTCCTGATTTTCCGCCTGCAGGACGAAATGCCGTCATTTCAGATGCCTCTGTTTCACGTTCCACAGAAAAACATTGATCTGCAAATCCATTTTCCTTTTCCATTGCAGCTGCATCTTCGGAAAAATATGCAGAGCTGTCTGAATTTTGATTTTCAGCGGCAGTACTAAATGCTGTCTGCGGTTGCACAATCTTCCCGAACATCCGCTCATTTTCATCCAGGCGGTCATGACCATTTCCTGTTTTCTCCATATTTCCCATACATCCGGTGTCTGCATGCACAGTTTCTCTTTTCTGCAGATCATCAGTATCAAATTGCATACTTGCTTCTTTTTTATCAGATCTGCTGCAGCTGTCTTCCTGTGAATCTGAGGTGCTGTTCTCATGCATCATAAAATTTTTTACATAAATAAGGTTCGGCCTGCCCAGCCCGATACGCTTTTTCTCGATCAGCCCTATGCCGTCCGCAGTATCAAGCTCTTTTATCAGCCTGACCGCTTTCTGTGACCGGCATCCCATGACTTCCATTACATCTTCGACTGTAAAAATAATATATGCCCTGCCCAGACTGTCAAACCACTGGTTCCGGATGCTCAGGCCCATGCGGTCCAGCATCATGCCGTAAAGCACCTTTGCCTCACAGGAAAGCTCCTGAAAATCATTCTCTGTAAACAAAGCTTTTGGTATCCGGTAAAAAGAAAACTGTTCCGCTTCCGCCGCTGTAAAATAATCAAAATATTTATCTGCCATGTCAGATTCCTCTCTTTCTGATATAGATTAAAAAGCAGCGGAATATGTCCCTCTGCTTTTCTGTTTACATTTATTCTGTTTTCTGCTTTTTTCTGTATGTGCGTATACAAAAAGCAGAGACACACGCTCTGCTTTTTCCTTCCTGCTTTCATTTTTCTGTTTCTGTATGCCGTTTTACATCCCATGTATGGAACAGTCTGAGAGTTACTTTTCCAGCCTGTTCAGCAGGGTGTTCTTTCAAAGAATCCATGCGGCAGCACCCGTATTATATTAAAAATACGGGCGCTGCAGTTACAAACAAAAGATCAGACATCTATTTTTTAATATAGAACCTGATTACTTTTACATTTCCTGCCTTATCATACACGGCTAATCTGTACGCGCCGGCTGCCGATACTTTCTTTCCGGAAGATATGGTTTTCCCGTTCAGCTCTGCCTTTTTAATTCCAGACTGGCTGTCAGAAAACCGAATCCTGACCGCTTTTTTATATGTCTTTCCGTTCTTAACACCGGAGACAGCCGGCTTTCTGTCATCAATGCCGGACACTTTTACAACAGAAGAATACCGGCTCCCGCTTATGTCCTCTGCCATTACCGTATAGCATCCGTTAGCCGCTGCCTGGAATGCATACCGTCCATTTCCCGCAGATAAAAGAACTGCCTTTTCCGGCTCGCTGCTGTAATAATCATCCATAAGCCGCCTCTTCCAGTATTTTCTTCCATACACATTTTTAATGCTTACGTTTCCTTTCCGGAACTGCACATTCTTTGCAAAAGATCCAAGCGCATCCTCAAAGGATACATTCGCACTTTTCCAGTCAGATGAAACCTTCACGTCAAAATCAAAAAGCTCCTCTGCCGGAATGGCAGCCGCAGTGATATTCACATTCCCGGTAAAATCCCCCTGGTAGTTTTCCTGCTTTGTGACTGCTTCGGCATAATAAGTGCCTGCGCCCAGAAATCCGGTAAACTCGTGGTCATGCTCCCAGTAGCCCCATCCATAACTGCCGGTTCTGGTGCTCATGGCGCTGTCGCTGTATATATCTACATGTGTTCCCGCCCCGTCGTGCGAATACAGGGAATAATTTCCAGAAAAATATACCCATGCATCTGTATCCAGTGTAAAACAGAAATAAAAAGTTATGCCGCCCTTATCCTTATAGGAAGCCGTGACATTTTCTGTACATCCTGCGCTTGTTTCCTTTATCTGCCCGGCTGACCGGATTTGTGCAGCACGGCATTCCTTAAATTCTTTTTCCTGTGCATAAATCCTGTCCCTGGGATTCATCATAAGGCAAAGCGCCGCAAGAAACATAAGCATTCCGGCCGCCCTGTGTATTCTTTTCCTGACTCCCATATAATGGCGGCATCCACGCTGTCTGCCTGTAAAATGATTTTCCTTTTCTGACTGCTTACAGTCTCTCATAAAATTCTCCTCCTTCTGCCTGTCTTTCAGGCTGTAAGGAACTGTATAGAACAGATCTTTCTGTCTGCAGATACTGAAAATAACTGCATCTCCAAAAAACGATTGTGTTTTATACAGTTCCCAGATTTCTAATTTTTCTACAGACAGTGGACAATCTATTATAAATTTCCACTGTCTGTCCCGGTGAATATAAGTTTATAGTTTCAGCCGAAATGTCCGGCCAGCCTTTTATCTGTCCTGATTCCAGCACAGCCTGTGCATATGATATCTGTCATTCAGCATACCGGCTTTTATCTGTTCCGGTTTCCGTCATTCCGGTGTATCCGGCATACAGATATAGCATAGCATCTGCGCAAGCCTTTCTAAATCCGCTTTCCCTCCCAGAAATGCAGCAAGCGCTTCCACAAAGCTGTCCTTTATATAGTACAGCCATTCCCTCTCACCTTCTTTCTTTATGACAGTTACCGCAAAATCAGGAAAAAAGCCGCCTGTTTCCCTGTCATAACTGCAGTAAATCCCTTTGTGCAGATCAATTCCCAGTTCCGGGACATGCACCCGCCAGCCGCTGGCTGCAATCTCATATCCATCCCCGCTCTCCATGATATCATCCGCTGTTTCTGTCATATCCATATCGTCAATAATATCTTCCGCCATGCTGAGTCTGCACGCCTGTTCCATATGCCCTCTTACCGCATCAAAAATTTTCTGCATCTACCTTCCTCCCCTGCCGGACGCCTTAAATGTCACCCATAAAAAAGCACACAGTCATCAGCAGCAATCTTTTCCCAATGCCCTTACGCCTCCCCTTTCTTTGCCATTACACAGTAAAGCCTGTATTCTTCCTTATCTAATTCAACCGTAAAAGCAGTGCCGGCCTCCCTGCGCGCTGCCTTATCCCCTTCTTTCTTTATCTTTTTGGCCAGGCGCAGCAGGATGAAATTATCCTTTGAAAGCCCCATGGACTGTCTGAATGACATTTCCTCCGTTTCCAGCTGCCCCTGCCTTTTTTGTATCTCTTCCGCGATCTGCTTCCTGACCGCCCTTCCGCCTGCGTCATCCATCCGTATCCCGGCCTTTGTCCTGCCGGAGCGCTCCCACTCTTTATGCAGCAGCTTTAAAAGATACTCCATGATGCCAGCTGTTTTTCTGCCTTCGGCCTGTCCCGCCATAAATAATCCCCCTCGTCTTCTTTTTCTGGTTTAAAAGCTGCCGCCCCCTTTTTCTGGTCCTCTGCAAATATTTTCAGTCTCATTCCCTCTCTCTGATCCATGCAAGCCGCAGCCCGGGCAGCTCCTACCGGCACTGCCCGCTGTCAAGCCCGAACTGGAATAATGTCATCTGTTCGCAGTTTTCCTGTCCGGGCGCTTCCTTTTCTTTTCCGCTGATGATCTTTTCTGCCTGCCGTGCACAGTGTGCAAAAGATTCCTGATAGCTTTCCGGCCTGGAAGCATGCCTGCGCATGGCGGCCAGATCATCCTCCTTCAAAGCCCATGCAAGCCCTGACACATATCCGAGCACATTTTCAATGCTGATGGCGGCTCCTTCCTTTTTATCCAGAAGATCCTTATGGCATAGATTCCTTACCAGGTTCATGCCGCCGGAATCATCATAAAACGGGTCGGTGCCCCCGCTGTCCCTTAAATGTTCCCAATGTTCATATTCACGGATAAGCACCGCCTCCAGGTCTTCTTCCTTCTTTTTTTTCATCTTCCTGACTCCTGTCCCGGCCTGCCGATCATGACGATGCTGGCCTTTCCGGTAACTGCACGGTATACAACGCCGAGTCTCGTATTTGCTGCCTCCACTGCCATGCCGTTTCCCGCATAGACTGCCACATGGCTGATATCCATAAACCTGCCATTCTTATGATAGCTGTAAAAGATCAGGTCGCCGGGCTTCATCTCGTCATAGTGCACGAGCCAGTTATTGTCATAACACAGCTGTGCTTCTGATGCAGCTGTTGCAGAACCCTGATAAGAAATATTTACCCCGGCATTCTGCCAGGCATAAAAAGCAAGTGAGCTGCAGTCAAAATGCGTCCCGCTGTCCCTGAGCGCCTGGCTGTAAGGATATCCTACTTTTGACAGGGCAAATTCCAGAACTTTTCTGCCATTTTCGTCTGAAACAGCATCCACAGCCGCCTGGTACTGTTCCGGCAGGATCTGCTGTCCCGGCACTGCCTGCTGCCCGCCGCCTGCAGCGCTGTATCCCATCAGGGCCGTGTTTTCCGGCTTCATCAGCTCTGCAAGTATTTCCTGTTCCTCGTCATGGAAACCATAACCAGACATCATATCCTGCCAGGTTTTCAGTTCCACATTTACATATTTTACGGCAGAAACAGTCTCATTCCCTTCCTCATCCACCGCTGTTTCCGTTCTAACAGATATGCTGTAACTGCACATATCATTAAAGATACTTTTTAAATTCTGTCCGGCCCTGTCCGTCATGTCTGTCGCAGTATCACCAATCCCGTATTTTACCATGTAGACTGCAAGCATATCACAGTAGTTATCCGGTATCCCGTCTCCCGTAAAATTAACATATATACGTTCACTCCTGTCATATCCGGCAGTATCCCCCAGCTCTGCTTCCACATCCCCGTTAAACGCTTCCACGTAAGCAGACAGCACCTGCTGTGTGGTCTCTGCGGAAGAAATGGACGGAAAACATATGGCAAACGGGGAATCATAGATGACCGTCAGCACTGCCATGACCGGAAGTGACAGAAGTGCTGTTAAAAGAAGCGTCCCTGCAAAAAACAGGCCTGCATATTTTGCGGCATGCTTCATGACAGCGGTAAAGTTCATCACCACAATATCTCTCAGCACCCTGTCCGTACTGTCCCGGCTTTCCTGCTGCCGCTGCTTTGAAATAAAAATCTGTACCATCCGGTTTCTGACAGAATGTTTCACGCCCCGCCTGCCTGTATCCCGGGCTGCCGGTCTCCCTGATACGGAATCCTTCGTCCCTGCGCCTGCTATGCCCGCTGTCCCTGATGCAGTCCTGCCCTTCTTTCCTGCTACAGCCTTATTTTTTTGTTTTAAGTCTTTTCCCGATATATGGATATCTGTTTTCTTCCTGGAATATGCCATTTCCGTTTTTCTTTCCGGCATTCTGGAAATCCGGATTCCAGGTGCAGCCCTGGTCTCTGGCATTTTTGCTCCCTCGCTGACTGCAGGATTTAAAACACCTGCTTTTGGCACAGCGATAGGATCAGATCCTTTTATTTTCAGACCGGATCCTGTTCTGACAGGCTCTCTTCCATGTGCGGGTGCAGATGAAACTCCCGTTCCGGAACTGACCGCTGTTCTGGAAGTCTTCCAATCTTTCTTATCATCTGTCCCCGGGATCTTTTCTGCCGCAGGCACAGTCCTGAAATCTGCGTCTTCTGCCATGTGCGCAGTCCTGGAAATCCTTATTTTTAACTTATCCGCTTTCCTATGGACTGTTTCTGATACAGATACTGTGTGGGAATCCTCTGTCTGTGCCACAGATACAGTTTTAAAACTTCCTGTTCCCTCTGCTGTTTTGGAAATCTCTTTTTTTCCTGCCGGCTCTTTTATCCTGACTGCATCCCCCGGCCGGACTTTCCTGATCCTCTTTTCCGCTTTCTGTGCTGCCTGTCTGCGATATAGATCCCGGCCGGAATCTGCCGCGCTTTTTACCGGCGCTGCCAGAATATCTGCCGTCATGCAGGCATCATAAAATTCATCCCCGCCTTCCATCTGCCTGAAAGCCGTTTTTGCCCCGGCCGCAGCAGCCTTGCCGGCAAAACCGTTTTTCCTGCCTTCCGGTCTCTCTGCAGCCTGTCCTGTCTGGCACTTCCGCAGTATATATCTTTCCTGTTTCTGATATCCGGCATCTTTTTTCCAGGAAGTTCTGCGCATCTCCCCGGAAGGAACATATCTGCTGCTGTCAGAAAAATACCTGCCATCCCTGACAGACTGTCCGGGAATTACTGCAGACTGTGTGCTGCCGGATAAATGCATCCTGTCATCCGGCTGGTAATGGCTGCTGTATGGTGATGCACGCCTGTCATGTCCAAAGCTGCTGTTCTGGAAAGCGTCCTGTTTACCCGGCATTATTTTTTCTGTTTTTCTCATGCTGCCTTTCCGGATGATCCTGACGGACAGCCCGGCCTTTCCGGATACACCGTTCCGGCGCTTTCCTGCATCTTTTCCTCTTTCCGCCTGCATTTTTTTTACATGAAATGCTGCCTTTTTCTTTAAATGGATGACCATCGGCCTGTCCCCTGTTTTTTTAATATCCGATTTTACCGCCCCTTTCTAAAAACGGCCAGAAAAAGCAGACCGCAAATAGCCCTGAGCGTCTGCAGTTCTGCTGCTTCTCCTGAACCTGCTGTTAAAAATGTCTGTCATGCTGCATTCCTGCAATCCTCCTTACAGCAGTATCATAATATTCCCGGCTGATTTCCGCGCCCAGGTACCTTCTGCCTGTCAGCACTGCTGCAAGCGCAGTGCTCCCTGTTCCCATAAAAGCGTCAAACACTATCTCGCCGGGACGGCTGGATATCTGTACCAGCCAGGAAAGGAATTCCACATTTTTTACTGTCGGATGGAATATCCCATTCTGCTTCTGCCAGGCAGAATTATATGTTGCTTTTGGATAGTCAGGACCGAACCAGAAGGCATTGAACCTTGTCTTGTATTTTCTGCACGGCTTTCTGCCTGTACCGGGCCTGCTCCCGGCTTTTTTCCTGTTCAGCATCAGTTCCGTGCGGTTAAAGACCCTTCCTGGCAGAAAATAATCCACTCTGCATTGCTGGCATAACTGCCTTCCAGGTCGCCAATCCCTCCTGCCGTCCCCTTTTCCACTGCCAAGCAGTTTTTTATGGAAAAACCGGCCTGTTTTAAACTCTCATAATGGTACGGGCAGCGGTCAAACCGGGTAAAAAAATATGCATGGGCATTTTCCTGCAGTATCCGGCAGCTCTCATGTGCAAAGCACACATAATCTATGCCGTCATCCCCGTCAAGCACCCGGTGCCTGCTGCCTGTAAAATGATTCTGGCAGGAAATCCCGTATGGCGGATCGGAAAGTATCATTGATACATGGCCGTCCGGTATATGCGGAAACAGTTCCATGCAGTCCATACAGAATATCCGGTCTGAGAGAGCCTTTTCATCCATCCTGCTGCATTCCCCCTTCCTGCATCGCTATTTTTTCATGTATATTGGTATTATACAGATTATAGAGGTCAGATTCTTTTCTTATTGTAATATCAAAAGGAACGGACACATTCCCGCACTTCATAAGTCCCATACCACTCAGCGTATTTGTTACAAAACGCAGCTGCGCCTCTGACACTCCTATCACTTCCGCCATCCTTGCGCTGTCTGTATTTGCCTGTTTTAACAGAGCCACAAACTCCGAATTGGCAAGCATGGTTGTGGCAGTATAATTCTGCAGCAGGTCGACCACATTCTGCGTGATGCCTGTGCAGAGCCCGCCCTGTTTCCTGACTTTTTTCCAGAGCTGCTGCAGGTATTTTGCGGAATATTCGGAATTAAGCAGAACGTGGAATTCATCAATGTAAAGCCAGGTCGCCTTCCCCGCTTTTCCATTTTCGATGATGCGGTTCTGGATGCTCTCCATCATGACGAGCATAGTGATCGGTGAAAGCTCCGTCCCCAGATCACGGATGCCGTATACGGTAAAACGGTTATCCACATCCACATTCGTCTGATAGTTAAAGATATTTAAAGAACCGTTCACAAACAGTTCCAGGGAAAGCGCGATCTCTTTCGCCTCTTCCTCTGGCTGTTCCATAAGCACCTGATAAAAATCGGACATGACCGGCACATATTTTTCACTGCTCCCTGCAATGTCAATATAAAGCCTGCGCACACACCGGTCTATGACGGACTTCTGGCGGGAATTCAGGCTTTCGCCCATGCACTGCTCACACAGGCCGAGCATAAATTCTCCTTTTTCCCGGATCATCCCCCTACTGTCATTTAAGTCCAGGCTACAGATATCCATGTCCAGCGGATTTACATGATTGTCTGTATAAGCAGACATGTTTACCACAGACCCGCCGTATGTAACGGCAATATCAAAATATTCATTCATCGGGTCTATAACGATGATTTCATCCCTGCTCCCAAGAAATACATTCCCCATCTCCATCTTGCAGAAAAAAGACTTTCCGGATCCCGGAACCCCGAACACAAACCCGTTCCCGTTGATCAGCTGTTTGCGGTTTCCGATGTTTATGTTCTTCGATACCTGGTTGATCCCGTAATAGCAGCCGTCCCGGTCGTTCAGTTCCTGCACATTGAACGGCATCAGCACGGCAAGGCTCTGTGTCAGCATGGTGCGCATGGTCTCCACCTGCCGCACTCCGATCGGAAGCGCCGTATTCAGCGCCTCCCTCTGTTTCAGGTAATGTTCTTCAATCAGAACCGAGTTCCGTTTTCCGATGGTCTCAACCGTTCCGGTCATGCTGTCCAGCTCTTCTTTTGTGCCTGCCATGAGGATGACCGTAACCGCTGCGTAAAACAGGCACTGATCATTTTCCCTCACATCATCCATGATCTCCTCAATTTCCTTTTTCTCAATGCGCTTGTTATAGGAAATCTCCGATGAGAAATCGTTGTTTTTATTCCTCACCCGCTGCTGCCGGATAATGTCAGACTCGATCCCAAGATATTTTTTCTGCAGTATCCTGGTCGTCATGTCCTTCGGCACCGGCACGATATCAATGCTCGTAATGGAATGTACCGGAAGGGACGCAATTTCATTCAGGAATCTGTCCGAAAGGCTTGACGGATACTTCTTGATAAAGAGTGCCCGGCAGAATTTGCCCTCGTCCCTGAAATAGTCAGGGTAAAACTGCAGCATGCCGCCTGCCAGGTCATTGCGGAAGTCAGCCCCTGTTTTTTTCGCTTCCCGGATGTCAAAGTCAAACGTGTTCTCCCTGCCGAGATGATAATATCCGTACAGTACCCGGATACGTTCATTGCCGGAAAGCGGCACGATCTGTGCGCCAAGCTCCCCGAATTCCTTATGCAGGGATGCTTCTATCGTAGCAAACTGTGCTTTTGCCTCTTCAAAATTCCTCCGCTCAATGATAACCGTAAGGTACCGCTCCTGTTCGATTCCCTGGCAGCCCTCACGGATCTTTGCCTCCATGATGCCATTATAAATGCTGCGGTAATGGTCAAAACCGTCCTGCTCCGGCTGCAGATATACATGCTCCCGCAGTTCCTCCATGTCCTTGTTTTTGTTGTTAATGGTTATCTTAAAATTCACATCCAGCGAATTCAGAAACCTGCAGTACCGTTCAAAGATACTGATCTGCTCTGACTCGCTGGTCGTGGCATAGTTAATGTCCTGAAAAAGATAGCATTTTGAAAAACGGTTTTTCGCCACTTCAAAAATGCCGTTTTCTGCCACTTTCATAATCTCTATGGTCTCCTGTATGGATCTCGGTGTCCTGTAAAGCGGTTCATCCGCCTTTTTCAGTTCCCGGAATCCGTCTGTAAACAATCCCAAAAAGCCCAATTCCTGCCTCCTTTTCCGTGCCTTTTCCCGGCACTGCTTCCATGCAGCTGTTCTTTCCCGTGACAATGTTACCAGGGCGTCCCGGTCTGATAATGCCGGAATCCCCATTCTTTCATCACCGGGAAATCTGTTATGGCTGCAGCCCTGCCGTATTAAAACGAACTGCTGCATCCTGTCCCCGCTTTTCTGCGCCGCCTTCTTTTCACAAAAAAAGAACCGCATGCTGCGGCTGCTGCCAGTATTTTTCCTGTCTTTTTCTTCATGCTGTCAGACCCCTCCTTTTTCTGTTTTCTCCATCCGTTTCCTGTCCATTCTTTTCTTCTTTCTTCCTGCTTTTTTCTCCGCTTCCTCTTCCATGCGGATCCTCCGGATAGTTTCCTCACCTTCCGTTGATGCATAGACAAGCGGACGGTTCAGAAACATCATCCTGATCTTCCTTCCCATGAACTCGTAAAAATTCATGCCGTTGCAGGAATAAAAACCGCCAAGCGCAACCGGCGCAACTGCCGGAACTGCCACATAAACACTGGGCGTCAGCCCGACCAGCGGATAAAGCAGCAGCACAATTCCGCCGCCAACGGCAACGGATGCGGCTGAAAAAGCCATCTGCCTTGCAGTCAGGCCAAGAGCAGCCGTTTCCCTGTAACGCTCAATGTCCCTGCTGATTTCGATCACCAATTCCAAACACCTCCTGTCTGCTTTTTTTCTTTTTCCCCAGCCTGCGGCCCTGTTTATAAGCATATTTCTGTTTTTCTTTAAATTGCCTTATTTCCATGATGTCCTCCTATAATCCCAGTGCCCTGCTGGTAAGTGACTGCGCCCCTTTCACGCTTCCTGCGGTAAGCGCAATGGTAAATGTCATCTCACACAGATAAATAAGAGTCTTTGCCCAGTCCGCATAGTCTCCGGTAAATGACGGAAGCCCCGCGCTGATGAATGCATTGCAGAGAATGATGGCAAGCGCCATTGTCACTGCCTCGAATACCACGGACAGAAAATATTTTGAATATGCTCCCGCAGTACCTGCCACGTTCCGGTTCCCTGCCAGCGTGGATAACGCAATGGAACCGACCGGCACAATAACCATCAGCTTTAAAAACCGGAAATACACGGTATAAATCATAAAGAAACCACAGATGATCACGATCACACTCAGCAGTGCCGCCAGTATCAGCATAATCAGGCTTTCCCCAAATCCCAGTCCCCGGATGACTTCTGCCTGCGCAGCGTCTATGGAAACTGCAGCATATTCTCCCTCAGACAGTGCACGGACAAGATTTCCCGCTGTAGAAAAAAATGCTTTCATGATCGTAAGATTGTTCGCCACGAGCCATTCTGCAATTCCCAGGTGCATCAGCATGCGCAGAATGGACTCAAACCGCATTTCTTCCCGCACGTCCACGCTCTCCGCGCAAAAACCGATCACAAAAAACAATACAACAAGGGAAGAACCCACACCGACAAAAACCGGCTCTATCCCCTCTACAATCCGCCACGGCCCGCCTCCCTTAAAATCTGCGGGAGACTGGCCCAGCATGGCAAATACTAATCCGGCCTGGTTATTCCAGAACCCGAACACCATTTCCAGAAGGGCAAGTATCTTATCCCCAAGCTTAAAAATATCCATTTTTCACCGCCTTTTTCTTTTAACGGAAGGCAGGACTGCATCTCCTGCCTTCTTTTTATCTACCTCTCAGAATCCGAGAAATGTAAGCACTGTAGAAATAGCCGCCATCATAATTCCGGCCACAATGCCTTTTAATGCGGAATTCATAGTGGAAGAATCCTGCTGCTGGTATGCCTGCGCAAACTCCATGACATTTTTTGCAAGGATGATGACACCCACCGCCCCGATGATGGCAATAACAAGTGTTTTCAGGTTGTCCAGCGGCTGTGTAATCGCACCTGTCCCGCCGCCTCCGGCTGCCAGTGCTGTTACCGGCATACAAGCAGCTGCCATATAAACTGCACCGCATAATCCTGTAATAAATCCTTTTGCTCGAAATCCTTTCTTTCCATTTTCCTCCGGTCTTCCCGGAGCGTTTTCTGTAAATTCTTTTCCCTGCATAAAAATAATCTCCTTTTCTTTTTTGCAGCAGCACGTATGCATATACATCTGCCTGTATGTTTTTCAGTCATTTATAAGCATAAACGGGAAACAACCTGCAGTGGCATTCAGCCGGGCTTTCTCCGGCACGGTATGCTGTGACCGCCTCCTTTCCTGTACATTCCGGCATAAATATGTGAAAACATATACGCTTCACCGCATATGCCTGTTCTTCCATAAACACTGCGGTATGGATCAGACTTCTGCATCCTGTGCAGCCTGAAACGTCTTCCTTATTTCCCGCAGCGTCTCCACGTCCGTTTCAGGATAAAAAACAGACAGGATGACTTCTTTCGGCATCCCCGCCGCTGTCATCCGGTGCAGTTCCTCTGTCTGCTCCTTTGAATATTTCCACTGTGCCATGCGGTTCACCAGTGAATCTTCCCCTTCCGGTTTCCTGTGTTTTTCTGTCATGGCCTTTTTATCCCTCCCCGACGGCCGCTGTGCCGCTTTCCGTACCGGATTTTTACGGTGTGAAACCGGAGCAGGCTGAGTCCGGCCTGATTTCCGTGCCGGATGATTCTGTACCGGTTCCTGCACCAGATTCTGCTGCCCGGATTCCTGTACCGGATTCTGCTGCCCTGCCGCCTGTCCGGGTTCCTCCTTCTGCATTTCTTTTTCCAGTCTTAAAACACGCGGTCTCCTGCCGGATTCTGCAAGAAGGCTGAATTCCTCATACGTCAGCGTGTCGATCTGCACGTTCTCCCCTTTCTTTTCCAGTTCCTCAAAATAAGAGAGTGATCTTTCCGTGAGCAGCTGGAACGGCTTTGCAGCATTCTTTATCCGGCACGGCTCATGCACATACGGCTGTCCTTTCCCGTCAGCGGTCTGGCTGAAAGCCGGGTGTGAGAATGGTATAAACTTTGCGTCCATGACCGGATCAAAACCGCGGATAAAAATGATGCACTTCCGGTTATCCAGTTTCCGCACTTCATCCGCTGTAAACAGTTCCCTGCCGAGAACGTCATAATTCCGTGAAGAACTGCCCTGCCGCCCTTTCGTCTCCCCGCTGGATTTCTTGTCGATTGTGCCTTTTCCAAGCAGCTCTGACACATATTTATGTGTGGACTGCTCATTGCCGCCAAGATAAATAAACGTATCGCAGTTGCCCGGCACGGTTTCCCAGGTATCCTTGAAAAGCGCTTTCAGCTGGGCAAAATTCTGTATGATGATAATGCTGCTGATCTCCCTGGACCGCATGGTGGATAAAAGGGAGCAGAAATCATCAGGCAGCGCGACATTCGCAAACTCATCCAGCATGAAGGTCACATGCACGGGCAGCCTGCCGCCGCAGTTGAAGTCTGCCTGATGGTACAGTTCCTGGAAGATCTGGGTATAAAGCATTCCGATGATAAAGTTGTAGGACTTGTCGGAATCAGGTATGACACAGAACAGTGCGCTCCTTGTCTCCCCGTCCCCAGTTCTGCCAGATTTAAGTCATCCCTGGAAAGCATGCGCAGCACCTGCCTGTTTTCCAGAAAGGCAAGGCGGGAATTGGCGGATATGATGATGGAGCGGACGGTATCCCCCGCACCGCGCATGCATTTGTTATACTGCTTCACCGCAGGATGGGCGGCACCGAGCAGGCCGGTCTCTTCCAGCAGCTTCATCCGCATGCCGAGCTTTGAAGGCTTATCCTGTTCCGTGACTTCTGCTTCGCCAAGCAGCTTTAACACTGTTTCAAAATTTCTCCTTGCCGGCGGTTCTTCCATCCACACATAATAAAAGACGGCCTGCAGGAAAAGCCCCTCTGCTTTCTCCCAGAACGGGTCGGACGGCGAAGCTCCCTTCGGCGTTGTGTTAGCGATCAGGTTTGTGATCAGCTTTACGACATCCGTCTCTTCCCTGATATAGAAAAAGGGATTGTAACAGTCCGACCGTTCCATATCCAGCAGGTTTATGACTTTCACGTTATAGCCGTTGTCCTTTAACATCTGCCCGCAGCTCCTTAAGATCTCCCCTTTGGGATCCGTACAGATAAAAGAACAGTGGTGCGGCATCTGCATCAGGTTCGGCTTTACCTCATAAAAAGTCTTTCCTGCGCCGGAACCGCCGCATATTAAAATATTCCCGTTCAGTTTCAGCTTCCGGAAGTCCAGTGACATTTTCACGTTCTGGCTCAGGATGCGGTTAAACCCTGCATCCCTGCCGGAAAGCGCTTTATTGACAGACTGGGGAGACGCAAATTTTGCAGTGCCGAATTCCCTGCCCGGCATGAAGTTCTTCTGCCCCGTCGCATGTATCAGAAAAGCAGTAACATAGGCCGTCAGGGCTGCTGCTACTGCTTTTAAGGTTGTTTCATTATAATAATCTGCAAAAGGCTCTGCACACACACGGTTAAAAGAAGACAGAAACCCGTCCAGGTCCATCCCCGGCTTCCATGCCCCATTCAGCAGATATCCTGCATAACCGCTCAGGACTGCCCCGGCAAGAAGCATCCACAGCGGTATTTTTTTCTTTTCCGGCACCATGGCTGTTTACCTCCGTTTCCGGCCGGAAGATTTTTTCTCCGGTACAGGGGCTTTCTTTCCGGCTGCTGCTTTATGCCCCGCTTCTGCATAGCGTTTCTGTACTTCTGCGGCCACCTTGTCATAATGGCTCTCATAAAGATCGTTTCCCCGCATCACAGAAACAGCCCTGTTATCAGAATCATACAGCTGGTATTTCTTATCCCGCTCCAGAAATGTCAGAATGGTCCTGCCGGAATGGATGTCCGTGATATTTTTCCTGTCAATCCACAGATACCTTGCATTTTCTCCCCATGTGCCGGGGATCCGCGTCCGGACCGCCTGCTCATTTTCTTCCGCGACCAGATTCTTTGCAATGGTAATATCCAGGCGGTCCTGGCCCGGCACTGCGGCTGCCGCCTGTCCGGGGCCTGCGTCCTTTCCCTCCGTGCCTTTCAGATGATCATCCACTGTCATAATCCGCCCGGATTTTATTCTTTGTACCATCATATTTACCCTCGGCACTGCTTCTGTATGGAAGATGATCTCCCGTGTTCCGTTCTTCCTGTTCCTATCCGGAACCGCCGAATAAAGAATCCCATATTTTTTTGCCATCCTTCTGACTTTCCCCAGATCCCGTGCACCAAACTTGAACACCTGCAGATCTCCGCCTTTCACCAGCAGCTTTTTCATGTCCGTCTTTCCCATGGTCTTTTCATGCTCCAGGACAGCAAGCAGAAAATCCAGTGTTTTTTTTCGCCTGTTCCAGGGCACCGCCGCCTATTTTCATCGCAATATCTATCCCGTCATAGGCTGTGCGGATGATCTGGACCGCTTCCTGTATCTCTTCCGCCATATCTTTTCCCTCCCTGTTTATCAAAATTTATCTCTGTATCAGATGCAGCCGGCATATATACAGAAACATCCAGAATAACAAATAACAAATAAAAACAATAATAAATCAGATTCCTTCTGATTCATCTTTTACAGCCTGCATGCACCCCGGCTTTTTCATGCCTGGCCTCATCTGTTTTTCTTTCCACAATTTCTGTACTGTAAACAGAAACCACACCAGCAAGCTCCTTGAATGCTGTCTCTTCTTGCAGACGGTAAAGTTCTAAAGATACCAGCAGATTCTCCATATCCCGTATCCAGTCCGGCCTGGCATCTTCCATTACACGAAACCTCCTGCACACCGCTTCCCTGTCAGCCCCAGGCTGCTGCAGCTCCTGCATGAGCTTATCCGTCAGTTCCCTGTCACCGGTGCGTAAAGCAAACTGCACCGCATATTCCTTAGCAGCACTGGACAGTACATCCCCCATCCGGCATGCCGTTTCTGCCATCTGTTTCCAAAGAGGCGTATCCATCATGCTCCTCCTTCCTGCCTGTTTTCATAAACCGCAATATTGATGATCTCTTCCATCTGCACTGCCGGAACAGGGTTTCTGATCAGAACCATGAGCTGCTGCCTGGTCAGTCCTTTTTCAATGCCTTTTCTGATCTGAACAAGCTGGTCCGGCTCCAGTCCTTTTTCAACGACCATTTTTATGATGTCATCTTTCTTATTCATACGGGAACCTGAAAACAGGGAATGCAGGATGCCCTTATTTTTTCTGCATGCCGCGCTGCCTGCAATGCCAGTCTCAGCTGTCCTGCTGTTTTTCCCTGCCCCGCCTGTCTGGCATTCCATTGGGAAACATGGCTGTCCCGCTGAAAATTTCCGGGGCTTTCTGTTATCCGTATCCTGCCATGCTCTTTCCTGGAAGCCTTCCGGCATTTCCTTACTGCTGCAGTCCGGCTGTCTGCTGTTTTTTTCCTGCTGTTCCATTTCCCTTATTCTTTTTTCCAGGCACAGCTTCTCCTTTCCCATTACATCCAGCTCGCTGCGCAGCCTTGCAGCCGCAGTTCTTTCCTCATTGATCTCATCCTGCTGTTTTTCCAGTATCCTGTCTTTTTCCGCAAGCTGTTCCAGAAGATGGTTCTGGATCTCTGCATCCCGACCGGCTGTATGAAGCTCTTTCAGCCTCTCATTCAGGGCATCGTAACGTTTTTCCTGAAAATCAATTTTTTCCACCACACGCCGGATCTGCTCTAAAAGCTCACCTGCATATGCAGCTTCCGTATCTGCACTTTTCCCCGCTTTTTCAAGCTTCTCCATGACATTCGAAAACAGCTTTTTCATGGCAAAGGCTGTCTGGTCCGTTTTTCCCGTGATCTCTGCTATCATATCAAGCGGCATTCCCTTTTCATAAAATTCCAGTGCCAGCGCCATCTGTTCCCCGGAAAGCCCTTCTTTTGTAATAACCGCAACGGCATCCCGGCCGCATCCGCTGCGGAGGCATCTGGAATAGGCTTTCATCTGCGCGTAATCCAGTTTTTTTCCAGTATATTCTTCCGTTTCCTTCGGTGTCAGGCCGAACCGCAGGTCTTCCTCCACAAGCCGCAGCATATCTTCCGTAATGCGCGGATTATTTTTCAGGCTGGCCATATAAACTTTCAGGTCCATATTTGTGATCATGCCCCGGTCTTCTGTTTCGTTCACTGCCATCCTCCTTCACCATCCCCGCCTGCTTTTCACAGAAGCTGCTGTTTTTTCAGGCTGCGTTTCTGAAACTTCCATGCTTACAGCCGGATCACACGCAGCAGGCAGATCTGTCATGGTTTCTTTGGATTTTTTCTTTTCCATTTCTATATCCTTTCTGCATTCACTGCAAAATAAAAATACAGCCTGCCTGGACGGCTGCTGTATCTTCTTCTGCTTCTTTCTGGTTTCTTCCTGCTTTCCTTCCTGTTCAGACAGAAGTTCTTCTAAAATACGTTCTGCCGTTCTCTGCTCCTCTGCCGCTGCTTTCTCTTTTTCCCGCACCAGGGCAGCCTCATTCCGGTAATGCTGCTTTAAGGCTTCAAGGCTGTCTATAGAATATCCTTCTTTTTTCAGCCATGCATCCAGCTCCTGCCACCGCTTATGTTCTGGTTCAAAAAAAGTTTCACCGCGCCTGTAACAGTTCTCACATTCCTGCAGGCCTTTCATTTCACCTGCTGCATCAAACAGCGGCTTTATCCTGGCACGTTCCCGGAACACCCTGCTCTTTTCCCTTGAAACATCCCTCTTCTTTTCTTTCATATGATCCGCTGCGACAGCAAGATCATCTGTTGTATGGATATCATGACGGATAAGAAAAAGATAATCCTCCTGCAGCTTCTTCATTTTCCGTATATCGTCACGGTATCTCCATGCCTGGCTGTACGGCCTCTTTTTTAACTGGCCCATGCGGTAAAGCCTGGCAAAATATTTTTTCTGCAGGCCCGAAAGAGCTGCCTTATGGTACTTCTTTACCCTGCACCGCACGATCAGCGGCGTATTTCTGGAAACGGCATGGTATCCGGACAGGCTTTCCTTCCGGATCCGTTCCCTGATCCGCTCCTCCGTGTAATCATCACCAAGACTTTTGCAGCGTAAGAATCTTTTCATCCCCACCGGCTTAACAGCAAGGTATTTTCCTTCATCCCTGTCCGCATTTTTAATCCCGTATCCCATCTCTGACAGCATGGATAAAAATGATCCATAATCTGCCGCCTGCAGGATGCAGGCATCTATATCACGTTTTAGCATGTCCGCCCATACAAATTTTCCATCCCGGAAGTCCTTCCATTCCCTGTAAGACTCACCCGGTTCTGCCCTGCCTTTTGCTATTTCAATCACAGACAGCCCGTATTCTTCACACAGCCGGTTCGTAACAGGCTGTATCTTTTCCGCCCAGTCCCCTTTTTCGTAACGGTATTTTCTGCCGCTGCGGAAACTCACACTGTTAAAAATAATATGTCCGTGTATATGCTCCGTATTGTCATGGACGGCATACAGCGCCTCATAATCTTTTCCAAGATATTCCTCCGCAAACCTGCCGATGATCGCAAAAGCCGTCTGTGCGTCCACTTCTCCTTCTGCAAAAGATATGATCAGATGATACCCCTGCCTCTGGCCTGTCTTTCCAAACATTTCCTTTGTCTGGCGCATCTGCTGGTAAGCATTCTCCTTCTGGCAGTTTAAGGCTGCCACCCATTCCCCGTTTCCGGTCTTCTGCGGATTCGTGATGTAATCCAGCGCCTGTTTTAAATGTTTGCCTGAATATCCTGCCCCGCAGTCCCCGATATAAAGTATCTTGCTGATTGCCAGTCACTGCCGCCTCCCCTCTGTATAGTTTAAGAATCTTATCCGCAAAACCCTTTCGTGTTTTCTTTAACGCCATGATTAAATAAACCTGTCCGCTGGAAACTGATGCAGTATAAATTCATTTCCAGACATACCATCTTTCTTTAAAAGCTGGTTTTATGCTTTCACTGTCAAATTACTTCCTAAATCATTTCATGCAATCCTTATTAATTGGAAGCAGCATATAAAACAATTTTCAGCGAAAATATCTATACAGAAGCAAAACTGCATAAATTACGTCTTATGTTATCTGCGTACGGTTCCTTATCACATTCTGCTGATCCTGTCTGCTGTTTCCCTGGCAAGATAATTCAGCTTTTTCATATAAGCAGTCAGAAGCTCCCTGTCCTCTATGCGGTACAGTTTTGAATTATAATTCCTTGTGATCTGGTTAATATTGTTTCCTACAGCATTTACCTCATTGATCAGTTCTTTGAGAAGGATACGGATTTCCGGGTAATCACAGGGCTTCTGCGTGATCAGAAGCCTCAGATAGTCAGCTTCACATAATCCGGCTCTTTCTGCTTTTTCTGAGAGCAGCCCCGCTTCTTCCAGCGTAAGCCGCAGTGTCTTTTTGATGCAGTGTATGCTGTCCGCCATTTACCGTTTCCTCCCCGTATTCTGTTTTAATGTGCAGGAATGATCCGGCGGCACTTCTCCAGCCTCCCTGATCTGTCCTGCCATTTTTTTGACTGCAGCATCCATACCTTCCTTTTCCATATCCTGAATCAGGGCATCCGCCAGTGCTGCTGCAGCTGCATCCAGTTCTTTCCCGTGCTTTGTACGGTCAAACACTGCATCCAGTATCTTCTCATCTTCCCGCAGAGCTTCCAGATATTTCTTCCTTTCAGAATAAACAGCGCCGTCTTCTGCATGCATCAGTTCCGATTCTGCCTCCTGCAGCAAGATATAATTCCATTCCATCACATCACTGGCAGCATCGTCAATGGAATCCGGCTCCCACTTTATCTTCCCCTGTTCGTAACATAAGTCCCCGCGGTACAGTTCCCCGTCCCTGTGTCCCAGGCAGTATCCCTGGCCATCCATACAGCCGAGCAGTTTTTCTGCTTCTTTCTCTGTCATTTCAAATTCCTTCTTTAAAAATCCGGCAAGCTCTTTTCCGTCTTGAAAAATATCCGGCTCCAGGCCTTCCGCATCCCTGTCCGCAGGCTTTTTCTTTCCGATATCTGCACCGTCCAGTGTATCCACCTCCCCTTAAATGTCCCTCTTCTGTTTCCGGTTTCACTGTGTAACAGATTTCCATGGGAATTTGCCAGATACGCATGAGAGACGGCTCATGCCCTGGCCAGGGGAAAAATCCCCTGAAACCCCTTAATTTTATATATGGCATCATATTTTAATGCCGTATATTATAAATGGCACCGCTTTCTGCTGTCATTCTTCCATTCCGGCATCGTTTTCCGATGCCGTTTTTTTTGGCTGAATCTTCCATCCAGACCGTGACATCGCTTTCTGGCGTCACTTTTCACAAAAGACATCGTTTTCCGATGCCATTCTGCAAAAACGACACCGGAAAATAATGCCGCTTCTACAGGCATCTTTCCGGTTTCCGTTTTTCTTCCCGGCCTGCATCCCGTGCTGCATGAACCGTCTTTTTTATCTCCTGCAGCCACTGGTTATAATCCTTGCAGCCATCCGGCGGCGGTCTGTCCTCTGTTTCATAGCCAAGCCTATAGTATTTCTGAATAAGTGCTGCAGATGCCCTCCGCCCGGGTCCGTCATTGTCCAGGCAGAATCGGATCTTCATCCGTGCTCTTTGCAATCTCCAGTTCTTCTGCCGTAAATCTCCTGCAGTTTTTTTCCATGTCCCTATCTGCTCCTTTCCGCAGCATTTCTGAATCCGTCCCGGCTGTCTTTTCCATCTGCGCAGTGTACAGCATGCGGATTCTCCATCATTCCTTTTTCACACATGCTGAAATATTCCCGGTTATTTCCTCCTACGATCACATGGTCGGACAGCGGAATCCCCATCAGGCGGCACAGTTCTATCATCCGTCCCGTTGATTCTATGTCCTCTTTTGACGGATGGAGGCTGCCGGAAGGATGGTTGTGTACAAGGATCATGCTTGCCGCATTGGAAAGGATGCTGCTTTTAAAAATCTCCCTTGGAGAGATGATGCTCTGGTTTATGCTGCCCATGCTTGCAAAATGGCAGTTGATCGGCGTGCCGTCTGCCCGGAGATTGACCACACAGACAGCTTCCCTGTCCAGCTCGCACAGGATATCCCCCAGCACTGCAACGGCATCCTGCGGCGATTTTATTTTATGCTCTGACAGAATCGGTGCATCCTTTACCAGGCGGACAGACACGACCTCAAGCCTGTTTTCCTCTTTCCGTGCATCCACTGCTGCCTTCCCCCTTTCCGAATTCCACATGTATGATAAAGTCCCCGTCCCGTGACTGTATCAGCTTTAACAGTTCTTCCATTGTAATCTCTTTTTCCATATAATCTCCTTTATTCCGGCTGCCTGAAACAGAAAAACCGGGATTATCCCCGGCTTTCTGCTTTTCCCTCCTGTTTTAATATCCATACTGAAACACTGCAGCTGCCCCAGACCTGTCCTGCCATCTGCGGCTGCACGGACTGTCCCTTGTTTTATGCATGCTGTTACCCCGTCATTTCTGATCAGAAATTGTTTTTCCTGTCTCCTGTTATCCCCACCGGTTTGCTGCTTCCGCCGCAAACGGATTGACCTCCCCAATATTTTCCTCCATAACCGGATCAGCCCGGATTTCCCTCCTCCCCGATGCCGGACTGCCTGTAATAGCCGAACCCAGCAGACGGATCAGTTCATCTTTCAGGCTGCTTTCCATTTCCCTTCTTATTTCTTCCAGATCATCTGCTGTGATATACTGCGGTTTCCCTGCTGCTGCCGGTTTCAGTATTTCATCCCTGTCAAAACTGCTGATATAAAAATCAACCGCATTGATAATGAACTGGTTCTCTGATTTATGAATATCCCTGTTCAGGGATGAAAGCACCCTGTAAACCCTGCTGTGCTGTTCATTCTGCAGATTCAGGCGCAACGACAGCCTTGCAACACCCTTTTCTGCCATTTACCCCACCTCTGCTTCCAGCGCCCTGCGGTTCGATGCGAGATATGTCCTGCCCAGGTACTCATATCCCCTTGCATTAGCCCTGATATCCTCAATATACTGTATATTGCTGCCGGCATGGCTGCCGAAAAGCTTCATCACCGTGGCACCGCCTCCGACGAAAATAACTGGTGTGATATCAAGATTATGCCCGTGTTCTTTAAGCATGTGGAATACCTTTTCCGCAAACCTTTTCAGACAGCCTTCCACAATCTCCATATACTGTTCCGGCAGCTTACCTTTTCCGCCGGACATAATCTCCTGTATGATGTTTTCATCCAGCTCCTGCCCGATCTTCCTCACGCATTCCTCATTGATCTCACGCATGCATCTGATCAGCCCCTGCGGCACCGTAATGCATTCCGGCTCATCCGGATAATACTGGCGCAGCGGCATGATGTCAATCGTCCAGCTCCCGATATCAACAATCACTGCCCTTTCCGGCAGTGTCCGGATGCATTCTGCCACTGCCGCATAACACTGCGGGAATACCGATACCCTTGCAAGCCGGATATGGTACTGTTCTTTTTCAAACCGGAACCGTGCTTCCTTATCCCTTGCAAGATACCGGATAAAATCCTGTTTTTCCGCCCCGAACCTTGTGAGCGGCAGGCCGACAGACAGAAGGATACAGCTGTCCGTCATGCCTCTTTTTTTCAGTTCCTTTGCCACGGATGCAAGGGTAAGCAGATAAAAATTGTCGTTTTCCACCTTTGTATCCCTTACTTCCAGACGTTTTCCACCGACTTTATAATAAGATCCGTTCCATTCCACAACATTGTCATAGAATGCAGGCTCTGTTGAAATCTCTTTTACGCCTGTTGTAAAAATCTGATCCGCTGTTTTCATGTTTGACCACCCATGGTCAATGCCTATTACTTCTATATGTTTGTCCATCTGCTTTTTCCTCCTGTTCCAAAACATCTGCCAATGCCTCCTTTATTTTCCTGTTGCCAAATACAGAACCATGCCTGCCATCCAGACTGTCTTGCGATATACCGGATGCCCTCTGCCGTATCCGGGCAGCCCGTCCATGAAAACTGAAACCAGCTCTTTTTGTGAAACTGCCTGCAGGTTCCGCCTAAAATAAAAACAGAAGCAGACCAGCGGTACACAAACGAAACGGATCACCCGTTTCAAGAGCTGATTCAGTCCTGCATGAAATTATTAATCATCATATATATAATTCAGGCTGGCCAGTCAGACCCTGAGCCAGACAGTCAGCCTGTTAAATTTCTGCGTCAGTTAAAAATGTTCACCTCCAAAACCATATGGTACGGATTCCCGTCAGAATCCCTGACGCACCACTGGCATAAGTGAGATATTTGATTTTGTATCAGCGCTGCCTCCATCAATATCCTGCTTCGTTGCAAATTTGAGAAAGGACTAAATCAGCTCAAACCGTTGTATTTACTGGGTTTGCTCTAACTTTAGTCATATTTTACCGTAATCATCCGAAATCCTCATGCCTGTATGGAACAGGATATAGGCCACCTCATAATACTTGCAGTACACTGCATCATCATGGACGAATTTCAGGAATTTCCTCATCTGGTCTTTTGTGACTGCTTCGCGCGTTACACTGTCGTTTACCACCACTCCGACAAGTTCAAACCCGAAGGGGTTTTTATTCAGCACGTCATCATCCACCGCCATCTGGAAAGCGGGACGCAGCACTCCCCGAACCGTTTTGATGGTACTGTAGCCTTTTTTATCCTCCTGTTGCAGCTTGATCAGGAACAGTTTTGCATCGGATGTCTTTATTTTGGAGATCTTAAGATCGCCAAACGCCTGCTTCTTCAGCAGGTTTTTCACAAAACCGTAATTATTCTTCGTATTATTTTTTGCTCCCGTTTTAGTGGAAAGGTACCTCTCCACCAATTCGTTGACTGTTATGTTCTTTCCCAACGGGTCCAATTGGTTGTCTAGGTCATACCCTATCAGTTTTTCTTTTTCTCTTAAAGAAAGGTCTGGCTTTGTCCCTACTGGCTGCGGATCGGTAGGCTCCAGCCTCCAGCTATACACAAAATGCGGTTTCCCGTTTATGTGGTATTTAAACTGGTATTTCCCGTTTGCACGGATGGATTCTCCCCTGCGGAGAACCCTGTGTTTGGAATCACGTCTCATCCCTGGCTTTCCTGACATTTTGGTTCCCTCCTCCTTATTTCCGGATGCCCCGCCATATACTTCACAAATTCTGAACGGAGAATAAGTCTCCGTCCATTAAAGTAAAAGGCAACAAAAGGCAATCCTTCTTCTTTCAGCAATGCATAAAATTTTCTGCGGCTCAACTTGAAATGTTCTACTGCCTCCTGGACGGTCAGAACATCTTTGTCCTGCAACTGTGGTTTCATCCTCTTAACCTCCAATCCGTATTTCTGCCTCTTCCGAGGTCATAACATATATCACTCTAAATCCGGCAAATAGCAACTACTTTTGGCAGATAAAAACTATTTATATCTCCGAGGAATCATCAATGAATTTTTCAAATTTGGGGCGGATGATCAGATACTTGTTTCCGCAAAATACAGAAAACCTGCCCGTGTTTTCCTCTGCCATCCTCCGCATTTTTTTAATCCCGATATTAAAATAGGCTGCCGCCTCTTTGATGGTAAGCGTATATTTCTCGCATACCGGCACAAGGCCACCCTTTGCAGTCACTATATTTTCCGCTTCACTTTTTTTATTCTGCATTCCGCCCACCTCCGAATCTGTCTTTGATATAACACTCATGGGAACAATATTTCCTGCCCTCATTGCCATAGGCCGTGAACGGCTTTTTGCAGCAGGCGCACACGAATTCATAATTTGCCTTCCGTTCTATCTGGTCCGGGTGGCTGTTCCACCACTTATTGCGGCATTTATCGGAACAGAACTTCTTGGCTTTCCGTCCCGGATTCTGTTTCACCTCCGCCCCACAGCACGGGCAGATACCCTTATCCCCATCCGCAGACGGCACTGCTGCTTTTATTTTCCCCGCACTCAGTCCCTTCCTCTGGCAGAATGATTTTACTGTGTTCTCTGAAATGCCAAGTTCCTGCGCAATCTTCATATATCCATAGCCAGCGGCCCTCATCTGCCGTATCCGGTCTTTTTGCCTGTCAGTCATAAAAACGCCTCCTCACTATACGGAGATTTGAACCGCAGTTCGGCGGGGTGTTTTCACAAAAAAAATAACGCCTGCAGGAATCCCAAAAGGAACTCCTGCAGGCGTCAGACCATTTATACCCTCTTTGCGTAATCCAGCGAAATCCATCCGTCTCTCTTTTCCTGGTAGGATTTCAGCAATCCCCACCTGGATGCGCCTTCGCCGTCTGCCTCCTCCACTATCGTGAAAGTGCCCGCTCCGGTATATTTCCCGGTCTTGCCGTGGTCAGTGCCAGGGCCTTTCCGGATATTAAGGTTTGGGATGGATACCTGCACCAGATACGGCTTGAACGCTGCCGTACTGGAATACACTGCCTTCCCCGACTCATCAAACACGGAGCAGCCCGGATTCTCATCCGCACATTTCTTTGCGTTCTCCAGCGATTTGAACGCCCCTTTCTGCGAGGATGCGTCTGCCCAGGTCTTCCGGACGCGGTACCAGGATTCGGTTTCCGCAGGGGCAGAGGGAGATGCCCCTCCTTCCGTCCCAAGGATGCCTTTGAAGTGGTCCACCACCGCCTCCCCGCACTGATATGTAGAAAGGGAACCAGACAGGCATATAGTTCTACCTCTGCTTGGTTCCCTTTTATCGTTTGTGTATTATAGGTTTTCTTCGTGTGGTGCTTTTATATCAGAACCGCCCTACCGCATTCTGATTTTAGGGCTTCCAGATACCGACTGA
>CAMWXD010000008.1 GCA_947178105.1 uncultured Eubacterium sp.
AGCCTAACGGCTACATACCAATTTCCGACAATACACAGTTAAATTTACAGTCTCAAAAATTTTAGCACAATTAACATATACTCGACGCCTCAAAGATATGCTCTGCTTCAAGCATTTTCTTCTTTTAATTCCGCAGCAAACCAAACATTTATATCTGCGCCCTACAGACTAACCCGCCTTTACTATCACTTTTATTTTTTGAGGCTCCGCTCTCGGTTTTTGCCATCACCACTGCCATTCCCTGTTTTTTCGCGGCAATAATCCCCTTGCTGTTCACTTTTACAATTTTAGGATTGCTGCTTATCCATGTGATAGTATCTGTGGCATCAAGCGGCGTCATTACAGCCGTAACTTTCTTTTTCTGTCCTTTCTTCAACGTCAGGCTGGAAACGTTTTCCGCAATCTCCATTATTTTTCTGTTTAGTTCAGGATACTTCTCATTTTTTAAGAATACCCCATGTGCAGACTGGAACGGAGACCATGCCTGTATCGTAATCCCATGAAGCCGGCAGTAATCAAGAACATCCCCGTCACGGTTCAATGCTTGTTCCGCTGGTGTATTCACATTCATTCCATTGGCGACCACAGAAGCATTCATAATGCCAAGCTGTAACTGGTTCACTTCTATCGGCTGATGAACACACTTCTCTTTCCCGTCAAGTTCCTTCATCCTCATGCATCCCACAATGATTTTGGGGACATAGTTTCCCATATTTGCCAAACTGATTGTTTTCATTTTTCCGCCTCCCCTCGTCCTATTTCCCTAACTGCTTTTCTTATTTTTAATACCATGGAAGGCGCTACTGATAACTCATCCACTCCCATTTTCACAAACTGCTCTGTCAATTCCAGATCAGCTCCTAATTCACCGCAGATTCCTACCCATTTCCCGCATTTGTGGGCATTCTCCACTACCATTTGAATCATCCGTAAGATGGCTTTTTGATGTGCATTGTAGAATTCATCCAGCTTCGCATTCTGACGATCAACCACCATCGTATACTGTGTAAGGTCATTTGTTCCAATACTGAAAAAATCCACCAATTCTGCCAACTCATCGCTTATCATAACAGCCACAGGTGTTTCAATCATAATTCCCTGTTCTGGGATCTTATATGGAATCTGAAAAGCATCTACCACAGCCTTCATCCCTGTATGCAGTTCTTCCAGATTCAGGGGAACACCTATCAAAGCTGGTATATTCATCATGCGGGCAAGAATTGCCGTATGGAAATTGCAGAACCATGGATTGTTACAAAAGCAAGAATCTTTTCCTTATCCATCTGGACAGTTTCACTGGGGCTTAAATCATCTGCTATAATGATAGACGGTTCCATAGAATTCAGGTCAATATCCTCCTGCCCATTTAAAATTCTGACTACACGATTTGAAATATCCTTTACATCTGCCGCCCTTGCTTTCATGTAATCATCTTCCATGCCGGCAAACATTTCTGAAAAATTGTCCCCAGTCATGCCTACTGCATACTCAGCGTTTACTTTTTCCCCACCGATTATATTATGGATAGCTTCCGTATAATCTTCATCCTCCAACATCATCTGATGCACTTCAAAAATAGCGGCGCTGTCTTCTCTCACCTCTTTTACTGCTTTTTCTGTTTGGCACATTGGGCAGGGACTGGGTCTCAACCTTGCAATCAGAAAATGTAACGCCTGTAATGATCAGTCCTGTCCCGCCCTGTTTCCTGCGTGTATAAGCGGGGCATACGGAAATTCCTTTTATTTCCGTATGCCCCGTAATTGTTTTTCACAAAAAAGCGGCCTACCAAAACTTCACTTCCGGCTTGATACTCCGGTAGCCGGCGCTTGCCATCACTTCATCCCAGCAGCTATAGCACTCCGGCAAATCATACCAGCGTGCATCCGCTTTTGTCTCCGTCAAGGCAACCCTCTGCCCCACATAAGTCTCGCTGTTCGATACAGGAACCGCCATCTTCTCGCTGCTTAGATCCAGCATCGATATAATGCTTGGAACCGTAACGATCGTCCTGTCCCCCGCTTCTGCATCAAGAGCTTGTACATACAGGTTTTCATTCTGGAAAACGACTTTATATACTTCGCCGCTGTCTGCGCGCACCGTCGTCACCCCGGTATCAAATCCGCCCGCTGAGGTAATGCTGATATCCGTAATCGTGCCTGCTTCTACAATCGGCAAAAACGGCGTCCCCTTCGATGCAAAATAATCTTTAAGCTTACCAACCGCAGCGTCCGCCCTGCTGCTTGTCAAAATGTCCCCGACCTCGATCGCCAGCGTCATCTGTCCAATCGCCGATGCCTGCAAATGCTGCTGTTTATTCATCATCCAGACCGCAATACCGATGCCCTGGTCAAATGCCTGGCACATATATCTTGCGATCTTTTCACAGGCGCTGCAATCCATCGGGTCTTCTGTACGAGCCACCATCGTATCTCCTGCTTCGCTGGCAAGGATGACCGGGCTGGTCGGAATGCCGTGTACCGGCAGCAGGCCAGTATTCAGCTCAGGGACAGCCCGCCCGTTTCCGTCTGTATCGATAATCGGCAGCCCGCATTTCCAAGCCGCATACAATGGAAGTAGCGTATTGCCGCCGCCCATCTCCCCGGAATAGACATACTTTAACTCCTTGCCGATAAACCTGGCTTCCTCCATCATGCCCTTCACAGCATTGACAGACTCTTTTTGAAACGTCTTTCCCTTTGTCGCTACAGGCGAGCCAAGCGCAGCAACCATTGTAGAAACTACGTTCGGATCCTCCTCCATCTGTGCAATATCGATCATCTTGATGGAAGCGTCCGGGTCTTCCTCATACATCGCCTGAATCAAAGCCAGCCCTTCCTCACTGGCTCCGCCTCCGCCTCCGCCGTAAAAGCTGGAACCGTAAACGATATTTGTTAATTCCGTACGTTTTAATTCTCTTGCCATTTTCTCACCTCTTATACTTTCTATGCAAAATTGTCTTTTCTAAAAAACATACTCTACTGCTAAAATAAGCCTGAAACTTTACCGTACTTCTCCGGCAAACGGATTGTATTTCGGATTTTTTACAACGGTACATAAGATCCAATAGACAACGATCGTTACTGCAATACCAACCAGCTCAGGAATAAAAAACTTGTCAAAATATGTAACCAGCGCCCCGCAGATCCACGCCGTAATACCCAGCCAATTCACGCCCGGAAACGGTTCCCAGCCTTCACTCCTGCCGCGTCCCAAAATCCAGTAATCTGCAATCAATACGGCGCAGATCGGCGTAATCAGGTAACTGAGCGCAGACAAAAAATCTACAAAATAGTAAACGATGCCGCCTAAGGAAAGCAGGATGCCGATCACCCCGCAGGCTGCGGTAACAACCGCCCTTTTGTCATCCTTCATTTTAAAAATATTGACGACTGCAATACCAGCAGAATATGCATTTCCCACATTGGTTGTCCAAGTAGCCAGGATCAACACCAGCATACCAGCTACAGGCAGGCCCACATTTGCAAACATTGCGGTAATATCCGAATCCCCGGAACAGATTGACAGGACAGCCCCGCACGCCAGCGCGCCGACACCTGCCGGAATCACGCCGAACAGGCAGGATAACGCTGCGCTTTTCCCATCTTTGCTGTAACGGTTGTAATCGCCGCATGTAGCAGCGCCGGAAATAAAGCCGCCGACAGAAATCGTAATTCCTACGATCATGCCGCCCTCACCAGAAGGCTGATAAGCCGACAAAAGCGCAGCGCCGCCGTCGCCCAGCGCAATCGAAACACCATAAACAAGGAAAACAAACAGAAGCGGCACACTGATGACATTCAGGACATTTGTCAGCCCGATGCCGTAAAACGCGGTAATTAACATCAGGGTACCCCACAGGATACATGCAAGCCACTCAGGAAAAGCAACTCCAAAGCCGGTCTGCACCAATGTACAAAAAGATGACGCACACACAATCGTCTGATAAGCATACCAGCCGATCATAGAGACTGCAACAATCAAAGAAAGGGTAAGCTGTGAACCCCGGTCGCCCAGCGCCCTGGATACTGCAACGGTCGTCGGCCTGCCCGTCTCGGCAGACTGTGCCGCAATCAGCATCATCAGCGCAACAACAATCCCATAACCAATAAACATCGCCAGGATAGAGCTTTGAAAGTCCAGCCCGGCTGAAACCATAGAGCCGATCATCAGCGCCGGCACACAGATTACGTTTCCCGCCCAGATAAAGGCGATCGAGGGCCAGCTCTTCTTCTCACTGTCCGGAACCTGCTCTAACGTAATCGTTTCCACATGACTTTTTTTCGATTCAGCCATTTTTTCCTCCTTTTTGCCGTACCTGTCGTTGTCATTGGAACGATTTTTCAAAAAACAGGCCGATTTTTCTGTGTATATTTTATTTTGCGATATATAGAGAGTATTACAAATGATGCGGATTGTCAAGAGGCGGAACACTATTTATATCGTACCCCTGCCGTAAACTTCTCATAATACTGTTCCGCCTTTTCCTCTGCAAGCCCAAAAAGCTTTTGCAGTTTTTGGATGCTCCTCTCCCGTGGAACCTGTTCCTCAAGATGATCCAAAACAAGCGCCTGCATACTTTCTTCTCTGCCTTTCTCTCTGCCTTCCTCTCTGCCTTCCTCTCTGCCTTCCTCTAAAATACTTTGTCCTAATCCACTCATGTTTGACACCTCCTGCCATAGCTCTTCATTTTGGGAAAAATCAATATACTCTGAGATTGTCTGTATAAAATCCTCTCGATGCGGATACATGATTGCATTTAAAAAACGCATGAAATTGTATCCCTCATCTCCTTCTTTTCCGCTATACTCCTTTTGTCCTAATCGCACAACTACAAGCGTCAACAAATCATAATTTTCCCGATCTGGCATACATTGCCCCAAATTATGGGTATTCCTGAATTCATAAAATGACATACTGTAACGTTCCTTTTCTGGCACGTCATCTCTACAGATCCAGATACTATAGCATTTTTCCAGCCTGCCATAATCTGTTGTATCTGTCACCAATGTCAGTTGTGAACTAATTCTTCTTGCAAGATAATAGATCCCCCTTTTCTCAACCGGATACCCTGGACGGTAGGTTTTTTGAGGCTCCAAGTCTATATGAAGGCTTACGACTACATGATTTTTGGATAGTCTTGGATTTTTTGCTTTGAATAAAAGGTCAAAATAGGACACCTTTTCATTGAGCTGCTTAAACTCTGCATGTTCGCCCTGAACCTGTGTATTTGTCCTGCCTTGGGATACTTCTTTTTCCTGATCTATAGAACTGCTTTCTATAAAATCCATAATTTCCTTCCGGCTGTATCCGCGATATTCCTCTATGGTTTCCTGCAAAATAACTGCCAATACCTCTTTGGCACGAAATACCATCTTACACTCTGCATCCAGCCCTTCCATATCTGCTGTGATCTGCATGGCGCTAAGCGCTTCCATACTTCCCTGTATCTGATCTATCCCCTTCACTTCCTATATTTTCCTTTCCTAAACGTACCATATCTTTTTCTTCGCATCCCTTACTGCTGTCTGCATGATCTCTGCATTGTTTTTTCTATTTATGGATTATTTTATTACAGTAAAATCCAATTTGCAAGAAAATCTTAGGAACTATCATCGAACTTATTATCGTGTACACAGAAGCTTCTGAAAAAGCCTTATAAAAATTCTGCTCATAATAAAAGAAAGGATGCCAAATGGAATCCTCTCTTTTATTACGAGCTCTGCATATGTTACTCCTCTTTGCCAGCTAGTGCTCCATCCGCTAGAAATTAGAGTCCTGCACAGTCTGATTCGCGCCATTGCGTCGTTAAAATTTCTAGCCAATGGTCCACATTGCCGTCGAAATTTTGCCTAGCACTGGTACGAATCAGCCAGCACAGAACTCTAATTTCTGACCGGATGGAGCACTAGGCTACTGTCATCATCCCTTTTGTATGCAGTTTTTTCCGTTTTCCATACTTATCGATATAGTTGATATAATACGGATACAACCGGATCTCCAAAATCTCTCCCTGTTCCCTGCCTTCTGCGTGGGTATCCTGCGCACATTCCATATCTTTTAAGTCTTCTTCCTGGCAGACCTCTCCGACCTTTAACCCGTCGCGGCAGTAAAAGCCGATCGCTTCTAAATACTCGTTTAACGCCTCCAGCAGCTTTGCCTCATACTCAGCTTTGCCTGCGCGCATCCTGCGGTACAGCGCTTCCACCATCCTGACAATCAGGTCTTCCTGCACGACTCGCACAAATGCCTGCAATACATCCTCCAGCTCAGACCTTGGCGTAAACTGCCTTGCCGTACTGCGGATATCCCTCTGGTATTGGAAATACATCTTTTTGTATGGGTCATAATCTGGCACACTCTCAAAAAAGCGGTCTAAGACTGCCATATTTGCAAACCGTGTCACCATCACCTGGATATTGCCGGCTGTAATCGTATATTTCTCTTTATTTTCCGTAATGACAAACGGGTTCTCCGTTTCATCCTTTTGCAGCATCGTTTCCAGAGAACGGTCTTTGACCCGTACCAACAAGTCGTTAATCTTATCGTTTGCCTGCGCCAGCTTTTTAGACAGGTGAAAGACTTTGCGCTTTTCGTCCTGAAAGCTTTTCTCTGCCGTATCGTATGCCTGTTTTGTCTCGTCCAGTTCCTTTTGGGCTGCTGTCAGCCTGTTTTCGTATTCCGTATTTTTCTTTTCCAGCATATCGATGCGTGCCAGCAGCTCATGGACATTCGGCGCATCCGGGTCGGGCGCATTGATTTCCTCCAGATACGTGTGCACATCGCGGATTCTTGCCGCAAGCATCTGGCTGCTCTTTTTCAGCTCTTCCTTCTGCTTTTCAAACTCTTCGCCGATTAGTGCCTTGATCTCCTGCCCGCGTGCCGCAGAATCGGTTTCCAACTGGCTGGCCTGCGATACGATCGTTTCACACTGCGAAAAAACAGCACTGCACTGCTCGGATACCTTTTCAACCGCTTCCTTATTTTCTTTCAGCTCCTGATAGGAATCGCTCATATTATTATCCAATACTTCCTGCGTATCCAAAGCCTGCTGTACTTTTACAAGGATATCCCGGATGCTTTTTTCATTTTTTTCCGACCGTCTATTATAATGGTCTACCAGCAGCCGCAGCAGCCCGTTGCACTCATCTGATAATACGTATTTCAGGTTTTTCCAAAATCCCATCGTATCTTCCTCGCTTTCTTATCCGCTCGTGTTCGACTTAAGCTGAGTTTATTATATCGGACAATCCATTCAAAATCAACAGGTTTCAAATATTTTTAGTGGTTTTACTGAAGATAAATAGAAAAGGCGGAAAGCCTTTCCATCGAAAGTCTTTCCGCCTCTGCCAACAGGCCCTTTTGCAGCCTATCGGATCTCTAAATCCTCTGTGATGACCCCAAAAGATTCCAGTTTTGCTTTCGTAATCCGAAGCTGGTACTCCAGCTCTTCATTTTCGCTTTTTTCTGCTTTTTTAATCCTCTGCAAGTCCGTATATTTATCAATCAGGTTATTTATCATTTCTTCCTTGGACATGTGCATCCCCCTTTCTTTTCTCTGACATGTACGGCTTAAACGTATTATATCAGACAGGAGCAGTACATGTAAAGCTTAAACCATCAGAAAATGGAACTGGATCGGCTGGTAATCCCCGGCGCCTACCGGCAGCGGAATGCCTGCCTTCATCAGCGCCGCGCCTGTGTACACGTTTCCAGTCGCCTCATCCTTATAATGCGCCTGCGCGTTAAGCCCTTCCAGATAAATCAGGTGAATATGCGGGTTCGGCTCGTTGCGTAGCTGTACCCCGTTGACGATCGTTTCTTTTTGATCCTTGGATACAAACTGCCAGAGCACATAATCCTCGTTTTTAAACGGATTGGACAGCCGGTAATAATCCCCCGTCTGCACAAGGTGTTCCATCTTTTTATATTCCTGGATCTGCGCTTTTGCCGTCTCTTTTTCTTCCTTGGACAGATGCTCCAAATCCAGCTCATAGCCAAACGTGCCGGCGCTGGCTACGACTGCCCTTGTCTCAAACGGCGTCGTGCGCCCGGTCTGATGGTTTGGACATACGCTGACATGCGCTCCCATCGCGCTGACCGGATAGCCAAACGAAGTACCGTACTGGATCTTTAAGCGGTCGATCGCATCGGTATTGTCGCTGCACCAGATCTGCGGCGAATAATACAGCATCCCGGCGTCAAACCTTCCGCCGCCGCCTGCACAGTTTTCAAACAGCAAGTCTGGATATCTCGTAACAAGCCGCTCCATCATCTCATAGACGCCCAGCATATAGCGATGGAACACTTCGCCCTGCCGTTCGCTCGGAAGCGCAGAAGAATAGACGTTCGCCACGCTCCGGTTCATATCCCATTTGACATAATCTACCCCGCAGCTATCCAGCACCCGGAAGATCTGCTCCATCACATAGTCGCGTACTTCTTTCCTTGTAATATCCAGGTTGAGCTGATGGCGGCTCCTTGTCATATTCCTTTGCGGAATGCGCAAAATCCAGTCTGGATGGTTCCGGTACAGGTCGCTGTCCTCAGACACCATCTCCGGCTCGATCCACAGCCCAAACTTCATGCCAAGCCCCTTAATGCGCTTGACGAGCTGCGGCAGCCCGCCTTTGATCTTGGATTCGTTTACTACCCAGTCGCCCAGCCCGGAATAGTCGGTATCCCGCTTTCCAAACCAGCCATCGTCCAAGACAAACATATCCAGCCCGATTTCTTTTGCATTTTTCGCGATGTTATACAATTTTTCTTCGTTAAAGTCAAAATAAGTCGCTTCCCAGTTATTGACAAGGATCGGCCTTGGCGCCGTCACATATTTGCTGCGGATCAGGTTGGAGCGGTAAGCGTCATGGTAAATATGCGACAGCCCAGACAGCCCCTTCGCCGAATACGCCATAATGACTTCCGGCGTCTCAAACACATCCCCGGTTTTTAAGCGGTAAGAAAAATGATACGGATGGATCCCGATGACAAGCCTTGTCTGCTCCATCTGGTCGACTTCGATCTCACAGCGGAAATTGCCGCTGTAAGCAAGCGCAAACCCATAGCAGTCCCCGTGTTTTTCACTCGTTGACTTATCGCAGAGGATCACAAACGGATTGTGCTGGTGGCTGGACATCCCGCGCTTGCTCTCCACAGACTGCACACCATGATACAGCGGCAGCCGTTCGGTCAAACGCTCCATCGAATGCCTGCCGTAAAAATGGATCAGGTCCATATGCTTATTCGGGTAATCCATCTCCATCGACATTGCGCGCTGGATCGTAACCATCTTATCCCCCTGGTTTTCAATCCGCACCGCGCGCGTAATCACATCCAAATTATAAAATACCCCGTATAACAGGTGTACCTTCAAGCTTGTGATCCGGTCATATAATACGATCTCCAAGGTCTCCGCTTCCTCTTTGCCGCCAAACATGCAAGGCAGCCCTGTCAGGGAATATTTCCCTTCCATCATACGGTAAGATTCATAGCGCAGATGGATCGCATCGCTCCCATCCTCATGGGTCACTTCCATCGCATTGATCCGGTAATCCCCGTTTCCATATCCAGAATATTCCTGCGGCAGTACATCCAAAGAAAACGTACGGTCATCTCCGGCTTCATACGGATTGCCGGAAAATCCACGGTCCAGACTGATAATGCGGTGCGAAGCATCGCTGTCCCCAATATCTGATCCATAATATAAATGTGCGAGTGTGTCGTAATCCCTCACCTGCATTTGATATACGCTGTTCTTCGTATGAAGCTTAAACACTTTTGTCTTTTCATTGTAAGTAATATGTTTCATATGGTCACCTCTCACATATTTTATTTTCTCAGAATAATGATTTGACGGCAGCAGTAAGATTATGCCTGCTCCTCAATAATGTTGCCGTATTCGTCCACTTTCGGCAAATATGGCTCAAATTCCCTCAAAAGAAGGGTGTCTGTCACAAGACATACAAGTGAAAACCCGCATGTCACCCAGACGAATGCATAAAGCGGAAGCATCTGGACATCCATAAAAGTCAAAAACATTGGAAAAATACTGAAAAATAAAACGACAATCAAATAGAGCGGTTTGCGGAACGCAAAAAACAGGCTGTCTTTCATGATTTCCTTTAAGCTTGCCTTAAAAGCTGCCATAGTCGGGAACATATATAACCCAATGACTACCGCTGCCCCGGCGATTGCTGCAAGGCCAATCTGAAACATCTGAAATACCCCGCCAAACTGTCCGCACCAGAACCATTCCAGACGGATCATAACGGCAAGCGCAAGCAAAACCAGCCATGTCAAAACCGCCTGCTTAAAATTCGTCTTAAGCCCTTCCCAAAATGTGGAAAACGGGTTGATATCCAAATCCCCGCGCAGCATCTTCATAATGGTAAAATGCAGCGCTGCAAACGCAGGCCCTGCCGTTACGACTGGAACCGTGCAAAGCACAAACAGGATATTCGCCGCAACGATCACCCAGATCCTTGCCATAATTCTCCCAAACGTACTGTCATTTGATAAAAAACCACCCAGCAAACTACTCATATGACCCCTCCCAGTTCAATACATACTCCAAAAACAGTTCTATTTTATCTAAATGCGGCGCAAGGGACGACACCCCCAGCGCACAGCTTTCTCCGTATAAATGAAACTCCGTCACCAGGCACGTATCACTCAGGTCAATACCGACTGGGATCGGCTCCGTGCTGTATTCCTCATCCTTTGGCAGCGCATAGACGAGCCTGTCCGCATATTTTTCCGCCAGGGAACCGGCAATTTCCTGATTGGACAGATCCATCAGCCTCCCTTTTTCTCCAAGCGCCTGCAAATCCTCTGTCTCCATCGTCACAATATCCATCGTTTTTGAATCTACATATGCCACAAATGCATTATAGTATTGATTATAACTGTCCTTCGCAGGATCAAAAAAACAGTTGTTGTTAAAGATTACATTTTTTTCCTTTACATCCAGGTGTGCATATTCCACAAATCCGTCCCAAAACCGGGAATGCTCCCCCACATCCGCATACGTATTCGCAAACACACCATAAAACCAATTTTCCCTCGGTGTATACAAAAAATGGACGGCAAGGTAACTGAGCAAAGCCACAGCACAGACGACGCCAATGATCCACAGCTTGTAATACTGCCAAATATACTCCATTTTTTTGCGAAAATCAAGTCCTGCTGTCTTCTTTTTTTCTTCCGCCAGAAATGTTTTGAAATATTCTTTCCCATACTTTTTCATATATACTTTTTGCGCACCCATTTTTCAACACCTCTGCTCCGATTTTCTGATTTGTCCATAAATGGCCGGATGCCAACACCTGTCAACACCCGGCCTGTTTGCCGCAAGTTTATACGCTGCCGCTGCACGCTTCACATGCCCTGGCGACAGACGGAACTGTTTTCCCGATGCGCTTTACAGCTTTCCACCGGAGGTTGCAATACCTTCCACAAACTGCTTCTGGAAGATGACATAAATAATAATCATCGGTACAACTGCAAGCACTGCTGCTGCCATCATAGCCGGATAATCACTTGTAAACTGTCCCTGCATCTTTGCAAGCGCTGCGGAAAGTGTCGTTGTCTCAGCTTTTGTACAGACAATCATTGGCCACATCAGGTCTTTGAATGCAAATACTGCGGTAAAGATACCAAGCGATACCATAGAAGAACGCGTTAACGGCATCATGATCTTTAAAAACCGCTGTCCAATATTACATCCATCCAAAGAAGCGGCTTCCTCCAAGTCTTTCGGCAGCCCTTCATATCCCGTCTTTAACAGATACGTACCAAACGCGGTTACAAGTCCAGGAAATACAAGGCCGAATGTAGTATTCATCATCCCCATCTTGGAGATCATCAAATACTGCGGAATAATAAAGATCTGTCCAGGTACCATCATCTGAATCAGTACAAGCGAGAACATAATCTTCTTTCCTGGGAAATTCAGCCGCCCAAATGCATAGCCAGCCATCGTTGCCGTCAGGCAGGCGCATAATACACGGAAGAAAATCATCAGCAGTGTATTTTTATACAGGATGACAAAGTTGTAGTTTTTCCATACCGTTCCAAAGTTTTCCCAGTGCCAGCCGCTCTGCGGGAATATATAAAATGGATTGACAGAAATCGCTTCCTGGTTCGTCTTCAATGCCGTGAGGACCATCCATGCAAACGGTACGATCATAATGATCGAAAAGATGATCAGAATCGCATGAATGAGAATGGATGTCAGCCTCTGTTTCATTTCATAGCTTTCCATATTCTTTCCTCCCTTTAGTTATGATATACAAGTTTCTTTTCCATCTTCTGCAGGATTACCGTAAGAACCATGATAAATACAAGCAGAATTACTACGATTGCAGCGCCCACGCCTTTATTCCCGTTAGTGAACGAATATTGATAAAATACATATACGATGGACTGTGTCTTATTTAACGCCTGGTTCGTCTTATCCATAACCATGAACATCAAATCGAAGATCGTCAGCGCACCGATAATACGTGTCTGTACGATAAAAAATGTAGTTGGTGAAAGAAGAGGCATCGTAATGCTGAAAAACTGGCGGATGCCGCTGGCGCCGTCGATCCTTGCTGCTTCGTAATAATCTCCCGGTATTTCCTGGAGCCCTCCAAGGAACAGTACCATATTATAACCGATGATCGACCATACACCGATAATACCAATGCAGATCCATGCAATATTCGGATTGGAGATCCATGCAATATTTGTATGGAATACATTATTCAAAAGGCCAAACTGCTGGTTGTACAGCCATTTCCATACCATCGCTACTGCTGCCGGCGCACAGACCATTGGCAAGAAGAAGATCGTACGGTAAACAGAACGGCCTTTCATTTTCCGATTTAAAAATACGGCAAGTACGATCGATATGACAACGGAAAACGGTACTTCGATAATCGCATATTTGATCGTGTTCCAAAGTGACTGCCACAATTCCGCTTTTCCTGTGCCAAACAGCATATCCTGATAATTCTTAAGCCCGATAAATACATTTCCAAGCCCAAAATCGCCGGTTTTGAAGAACGACTGGTAGATCGTATCAAAAATCGGATAAAAATTCAAAATCAGCAGCCCCAGCATCGTAGGAATAATAAATGCCCAGCCCCAGGCTGCTTCCCTTTTCTCGGCCAATGTCATTTTTTGCTTCATTGTCACCCTCCTTATCTCAATCTGCATCCAGCAACCCGGCACTGCCGGACTGCTGGATGATATGGTGAACATCTATACATTACTATTCGTTTGCAATCGCGTTTTCAATAATTGTCTGCGCATTGTCACATGCTGTGGACATCAGAGCCGGATCTTCCGGATTCTGCCATGGCTCTAAGAAGCCGCCTGCCTGCTGGAGCGCATCTTCCCATACGGTTGTGTTACGTGTATACGGACGGAAGAACAATGTGCCTTCTTCTTCGATCTTCGTAAATGCAGAAAGGTCTGTGCCTTCAAATGCGTTTACAAATGCATCCGAAGCGCCGATATAACCAGCCATCGTTACACCCAGCTCAGACTGCTTTTTCTGTCCTTCTTCAGAACAGAAGTAAGAGATCAGGGAATATGCAGCGTCTGGATTTGAGCAGTTTGCGGATGCTGCCCATCCAAGGCCGTTGTATGCAGATTTTCTTTCGCCTTCGTCACACTGGCCGTTTCCGTTCACATCTGCATATGGAAGCAGCGCCCATTTATAATCTGCTGAATTTTCTGCTGAATAATATGTATTAACCATCCAGGAACCCTGTGTAATCATGCCGAGCAGGTTTGATGTAAACAGAGAATCCGTACCGGACTCAGCAACCACGCTCTGCGGAGCAGAAACAGTCAGGATCTTACGTACCATTTCCATGCCTTCTTTTCCTGCATCCGAACCGATGGTCGTGCCTTTATGGTCGTCTGTAATAATCTGTGCGCCGTAATCTTCCACAATGTTATACCATCCGTCCTGATTGTTGGAAACATTGACGCCATATCCGTAAACGCCTTCAGCCTTGCCTGCTTCGGTGATCTTAGAAGCTGCCTCATATACATCTTCCCATGTCCAGTCATCGGTCGGAGTGTCTACGTTATATTTTTTAAACAACGCTTCATTATAAAGAAGAGCGATCGTATCATGATCCTTCGGGATCGCATACTGGGAACCGTTCGAATTATACAGATTTACAATTCCTTCGTAGTAGTTCGCCATATCGATCTTGTCATCTTTTGCAATGTAGTCATCCAGATTTAACAACAGGTTGTTTTCCATATACATCTGCGCTGTATTGGAATGCATCCAGAATACGTCCGGCATCTCGCCGCCCTGTGCGCCAGAGCTTAACAACGTCCAATAGCTGTCCCATGTAACCACGTTGATATTGACCTTGACTCCGGACTGTTCGCTCCATTCGTCCGCGATCGCCTGTAAACCGTCAAGCTGATAGTTATCCCAGATATTGACCTGAAGCTCCCCCCCTCCTGATGAGGAACCGCCTTCAGAGCTTCCGCCTTCATTGCTGTCGCCCTGTTCCGTACTGCCGCCGTTTCCGCTGTCATTGCTGCTTCCGCCATTGTCGCTGCCGCCGCAGGCTGTCACCATTCCAGCCACCATCGTTGCTGCAAGTCCAAGTGCAATGAGCCGTTTTTTGTTTTTCATACTTATTTCCTCCTTTTATGATTTAAGTACTTTTTTGCTCGATGATATTGTACTTTATTGTGCAAATTTCATAAATGGAATAATCTCGTCTTTTTATGTTAATTTCGTTATAGAAAAATCATAGATTATATGTTATAATGAAAAAAGGCTGAATCGTTCCGCAAAAATCATACAGATATTTATTATATTTTACTCCAGACGACAAAAAAATACGCAGTACTTTAGGCAAAACAACCAAGCAACAACGTGTTCTACAGATTACTTAGAGTCATATTTTTTTACGATCTACAGTTCCTATCTTTTTTACATGTTTTTATTTATTTTATATTTTAAACTAAATGCGATACACTCAGAAAATCATTATAAAATAAAGGAGAAAACGACTATGCGCAATGTAAAATATACTGATAGTGTTACGTTCCGTTGTCTGGAACACTTAAGAGAGACTTCTTTAGATATCAGCCTGATTCATGCCGGAAAGGAACATTGTGAGCCATCCCATATCTGTTCCGGGCCGCGGGACGAATATATTCTGCATTTTGTTTTTTCAGGCAAAGGCTTTTATTCGCTGAAAAACGGCAATATTTTCACCTTATCCGCAGGACAGATGTTTCTAATCCGCCCAGGGGAACCGATTACCTACGGCTCTGACGCCATCGACCCATGGCATTACGCGTGGATCGGCTTTAACGGGATCCGGGCGGACACGATTATCCGTCAGTGCGGTTTTTCTGCGAATAAGTGGGTGCTTCCGTCACCTGTCCAGCCAGAGATCGTTATGGACTGCATCAACAATATTTTAGACTGCAAGTCTCTTACGTTTGTAAATGACCTGCGCCGGGAAGCATGGATGCTTATGCTTTTTTCCAGGCTTGCGGACAACCATGAAAAGCTCAGCCATAAGCGGGTATCAGACAACAACAATTATGGTACAAAAGCTTATGTGGAGCTTGCAATCGAGCATATCAAATATTATTATAAGGACGGGATCAACGTATCTGATATTGCCGGGCATCTTGGCATCAGCCGGGCATACTTAAACTGCGCCTTTCAAAAGGAGCTTGGCATGTCGATACAAAAATTCCTGATCGATTTCCGTATGCATAAGGCAGCAAACCTCCTCGTCAGCACGCCAGACGCGATCAAAGAGATCTCAAACGCCATCGGGTATGAAGACCAGTTGAATTTTTCCAAAGCTTTTAAAAAGAAATTTGGCATGAGCCCGAGAAACTATCGGCTGCATAAAGCGGATGCCATCCTTTACAACGAAAAGCAGCTCACAGACCATCAGGAGGACTTTGTCGTTTCGCTAAAATGATATCGATTTCAAAAAGGACGCTTGGATCATGGAAAATTCATATGTATTGTATGTATCAGACCACAAATTTAAAGACCTGTACTTATGCCTGTGCGGCTATTCCAAATGTGAACCGCTGCACAGCTTCGGCCCTGCTGTACGCCCCAATTATATCCTGCACTATATACTGGAAGGAAAAGGCTGCTACCACGCCGGCGACATCCAGTATGCCCTGCAGGCGGGGCAGGGATTTTTAATCGAGCCTCATGTACAGACCTATTATCAGGCTGACGAAAAAGAACCATGGACTTATCTGTGGATCGGCTTTAACGGCGACAACGCCAAAGAATATCTGCGTTCCATCGGCTTAAGCAGCGGCCACCTCACCTATCGGTGCAGCCACAGCAGCGAGCTAAAGCAAATCGTGATCGATATGTTAAAAAACAACACTTCAAACCCTGCTGACCAGTTTTGTATGCAAAGCCTTTTATACTCATTTTTTGCTGTACTTGCCAGGGACATTTCAGCCTTCCCGAACTCCCGTTCCGACGGGGACAACCTGTATATCCGCAGGGCGCTTGAATATATACATAACAACTACGCCAACACGATCCATGTCGCTGATATTGCCAGCTATGTCTGCATCGACCGCAGCTACCTGTATACCCTTTTCCGCAGAAACCTTGGCGTATCGCCGCAGGACTACCTTGCCAACTGCCGTATAAGCTGCGCCGCAGAGCTTTTGACTGTCAGCGAGCTGCCAATCAGCGGCGTTGCCCTCTCCTGCGGCTACCAGGACCCGCTTGTATTTTCCAAAGCTTTTAAACAAAAAAAGGGTATTACACCCTCACAGTACCGCAGAAAACACCGGGATGATGCAAAAGACCAGATGATGCGGCGCAAAGGGGAGCTGGAAGGGTTATAGAAAAAGTAAGAATGAAGGCTATCTGTCCATACAGAGTAAATCCTTTGCGTTCATCAAACATCGCAGCAAAATTAAGGGCTTCCGCTGACAATTCACATCAGCGGAAACCCTTATAAATATGCTATTTGTTGCCTACTCAGGAAAATTTCTCGCTTACGAGCGCTTCCTACAGCTATTTTACCAACTTTCAATATCAAAGAGCTTTATTAATTAATTCCTTTTGGAACTCTTCCACTAAAGCCATGACTGATATGTATGCATCTGGATATTCCTTTTAAAATCTGCAATACAATCAGCAAGCTCCCCATTATTCACAACAGTCTGCTTGTGAGTACGGATGTAAGAAGTTGTTTTAAATGATAAAGTAGGATAATTTTTACTTTGCAATTTAAAGTCATAATGCATATCCAGATGTCCTTTCTGAGTGACCCGTGAAACAGGAAGCACTACAAAATCTTTCTGGTCAGCTTTTCCTATAATTAGCACTGAACGCTTTTTAAATGACATTCTGTGCTTCACATTATCATAATATTTGAAAATAGCCCAATACATCTTTCCTATCATTGGACCACCTCTGCGTCCTCAAATTCATCATAATACATATCATATACTGCATCATATGGTCTGACCTTTTCTGCATCCGTCCTGATGTCATCAATTAAAATCAATGCATTCCCGTTTTCCTCTTCTGCAAGCGCCTTGCGTGAATTTTTCCAGGAAAGCTCATTATGGGAAAGCTGGCTCAATTTCCATGAGGCCAAGGCTCCATACTGGAGTATTACATTTTTTGTAATATATGCCCCTTCTGCAGAAAGAGGCTTTTTATCTTCATAATGCATACCATCATCCGCATAATGCGCGCGCACTTCTTTCGACACAGGCCCATATTTCCAGCCTTCAAAATTTTCCGCAAATAATGGCTCATTTGTAATTGCAAGGCTTTCCCGCTGCGTAAAATAAAGCAGTTTATGCAGCTTCATTTCATCGATGTTTTCTCCCGACTGCCGCTTGTATTCATCATAAATATATTGAGCAACATCAAGAATTTTTTCCATGAACACCACCTTACCTTTCTTTTATTGTTTATTTATGGCTATAAACTCCCATAATATTCTCTCATTTTGTTTTTCGTAATAACCGTCCTGCGCCTTGTCCATGCAGGCAAATCACCTCTGACATCTTTCCATGGTACTTCACTATGCGACAGCCCCCTCAGATCATACGGCTTCATATTTCCATAGTCGTGAAGCACAATATTTACAGAATCTTTTTCATCCTCTGTTAAAGCATCGGGATATCCTCTGGCAAAATCATCCATACAGACATAAAACTTCCCTTGGTGCATATGAAACAGTTCCGGGCACACAGGACCGTTTGCCCGCTTCTGAAGTTTCCAAACCGTTGCCATGCTTTTCCCTCCTTGTAACATCCAGCACCTCAGATCGTGTATATATATTTCTCCACATCTGCAAACATACATTGTTAATCATAATATATGCTATCCATTTGCTCCTGTCAATGTTCCTGCTTGATGTTTTTATAAAATACATCTTCCACTGTCCACATTCTATACATCAAACTTCTATATATAGCGATTTGACTTCTACTTGCAGACCAGGAAACCCCATATGATAACAAGGATTTATTTAACAGGTTATACACCCATCCTCCGTTTTTTCAACTCTGTATCTGCCCTGCCCGTATTTGCAATCTCGTTTTGTTTCCACAAACAGGACAGCGTATCCATTCTGTTATTATTTTAATATAGCTTTGGGATTGATTTAGGGAATTACCACAAAAGAAAGAATATATTTGTCTATTACTTGTTGATGCTATGAAACTGCCAAGCGGCTATGGAAGTGTGACTAAATTATCTGGAAATAGACGTAAGCCTTATCAGGCGCGAGTAACTTTATCAAAAAAAGCGACAACCAGAGGGCATATTTCGTTTTTCTTTTATCTGATGCAACCCTATTAATTACAGACTTAAAATCTTCATTTTTTCTACATACTTCTAGGAAATCAATTCCCTTCGATCCCAATAATCTAATTGTACAATTCCGTATTTCTTGTGCAGATAAGATTTCACCACCTGTATTCAATCGTTTAAACATATTGTATTTTAGAGAAATCTCACTCTCTTTCTTAATGACTTCCATACGAACAAAACTTCTTTTTATTTTTATCTGCAAAGCTTTTGGCAAATTATCAAATGTTAGTCCATTTAAATCCTTGACTATATCGCATCCTTGCAATTCTAAAAAATCATCATCGGTTTCACCTAACCGTTCCCCCTAAAATGCAAATAACTTGATATTCTTTGCAATCCATCAATTAACTCATAAACTCCATCATCTGTCTCTATAACAAAAATCGGTGGAACAGGCATTTCTAAGATTAATGACTCTACACCCGGCCCCGGCCCAGCAAAAATTTCGGAGTGTGGCCACACCCGAATTGCTTGCCGTTTGTGCGGGTACTGAAAATGGATGTTCTGATTTGTCGTATGTTCTGCACCTATCTAATTTTTTGAAATCAGTTGACATTCTAACAGTTGTTAGGTACAATAAACCTAACGACTGTTAGAATTGGAGGTATGACAATGCAGGGCACAAAGGAAAATATTTTAATGGTTTCTTTAGAGCTTTTTTCACAAAGAGGATTTTCAGCAGTTTCTATCAGAGATATTTGTAAAAAAGTAAATATCAAGGAGAGCTCAATATATTACCACTTTCAGGATAAACGGGCAATTTTACAGGAATTGCTACAACGTTTTCAAAATACGGCGACCACCATGATGAGCCAGTTAGAATCTATGCTAAAAGATACGAGTGGTTCGCACAATATAGGCTCCCACGATATAATAGGCAATTACTTCTTTGAACAATACTTGATGGATGATTTTTGCAATAAGGTGATTCGCCTGCTCCTTATTGAGCAGTTCAACAATGAGGAGGCTCAAAAAATTTACGACCACTGGATTTTTGCCAAACCTCTTGCGTTTCAGAGCAGGGTGTTTTCTGTGTTAATGGAAATGAAGATTATTAAACACGCAGACAGCTACTATTTGGCCGAAAAATACTATGCACCAATCTTTCTGTTTGCCCAGCGGTGGCTATTCTGTGGCCCACTGACCGATGAACATAAGCAGTCCTTTCGGGCAAACATATATCAGCATATGCAAAGATTTTTTGAAGAAATTGCGGAGGAAAACTAAAATGGGAAACATCATTATTGTTGGCGCAAATCAAGGTATCGGATATTATATGGTAGAAAGATTATTGGAATTAGGCAATTCCGTAACAGTATTGGACATTCAGATAGACATGATTGAAAAATTACAGAAGAACTATCCCAAAACTGTTTTGCCCATTCTTGCGGATGCAAAAGTTTTTGGGAGCATAGAAAACGGCGTAAAACAGGCGATGGAGCGTTTTGGGAATATTGATATCGCTATTCATAACGCTTGCCTTTGCGTATTTGAAAACGAACAGAATATTGGTTTCGACATTTACCAAGATGTGCTGGATGTCAACTATTTCGGAGCGTTGCGGCTGGTAAAATCCGTTCTTCCATATATGCGTAAGGCAGGTAAGGGACGTATGATTTTTACAAGTTCTGGTGTTGGTGTAACTGGTTTTGAGAATATTTCTCCTTATGCGGCCTCGAAAGGAGCAATAGAATCATTGGCTAAATGTCTGCAAATAGAAAATGAAGAGTATGGTATCACTTTCCATTTGTTCCACCCACCATTGACAAATACAAAATCAGCGTCAGGAATTTCTGTTCCAACAGAATTCAAGGCAGAAGCAAAAAAAGTTGGATATGGGCTGGCTAATCGTATCTGGATAAAAAAGTTTGTGATTTGTCACTCTGCAATTCAAACAGCACAAATGAAATTTTCTTACCGGCATCCTTTATTCATTGGAAAAATGATGACTAAGGCAACAAAAAAGTCATTGAAGTAGAAAAAAGTGAGGATTTGCAGTGAAAAGATATAGAATGGCAGCATTACTAATTCTTGTACATGAATAAATTTTTATTTTGGTAAAAGATTATGAGAAATATTAAAACTGAATGGATATTATGTCTTGTCTTGTAATATGTAGGGATAAAGGAACTTACCCCCGTAATCGTTAATGAATTTATCAAGAAAATCATAGTCCATGCGCTGGAAAAGTTGGACAGGAAACGGTACAGAAAGTACGTCGCCGAAATGTCAAGGCGCATAGGAACTCGAAAAGACGGTACAGCCTTTACAATCGGGGCTATACCGCCTAATCTGAAATTACTTCCCTCTAACCGTAAACATTTGAGATTGCGGTATTTTCAAGCCTTCCGGCATATTCATTTACAAAGTATATTTAGAACTTCCCAGCATTCGCAGCTTCTTCAACAGAAACAGCTACAGCTACCGTAGCGCCAACCATCGGGTTGTTGCCCATACCGATTAAGCCCATCATTTCCACATGGGCTGGAACGGATGAAGAACCAGCAAACTGTGCATCAGAATGCATACGTCCCATCGTGTCGGTCATACCGTAAGAAGCCGGGCCTGCTGCCATATTGTCTGGATGCAGCGTACGCCCTGTGCCGCCGCCGGATGCTACGGAGAAGTACTGTTTGCCCTGCTCGTTGCATTCTTTTTTGTATGTACCTGCTACCGGGTGCTGGAAGCGTGTCGGATTGGTAGAGTTTCCTGTGATGGATACGCCTACGTTTTCATGATGCATGATCGCAACGCCTTCCTGTACATCGTCAGCGCCGTAGCATTTTACAGAAGCACGAAGCCCTTCTGAATACGGTTTTTCGTAAACAACGTTCAGTTTTGCTTCTTTGTAGTCATACTGTGTCTCAACGAATGTAAAGCCGTTGATGCGGGAAATGATCTGTGCAGCGTCTTTCCCAAGGCCGTTTAAGATAACGCGAAGCGGCTGCTTGCGCACCTTGTTTGCTTTTTCTGCAATACCGATTGCGCCTTCTGCTGCTGCAAAGGATTCGTGGCCTGCTAAAAAGCAGAAACATTCTGTCTCTTCTTCCAGTAACATCTTGCCTAAGTTGCCGTGTCCAAGGCCTACTTTTCTGTGGTCTGCTACAGAACCCGGGATACAAAATGCCTGTAAGCCTTCGCCGATAGCGGCAGCGGCATCCGCAGCTTTTCTGCATCCTTTTTTAATTGCAATCGCAGCGCCTACTGTATATGCCCAGCAAGCGTTTTCAAAACAAATCGGCTGGATCTTTTTTACCTGCTCGTATACGTCAAGCCCAGCATCCTTTGTGATTTTCTCAGCTTCTTCGATAGAGCTGATGCCGTAGTTGTTTAATACGGCGTTAATCTGGTCAATTCTTCTTTCATATGATTCAAATAATGCCATGATTCTTCGTTCTCCCTTCCTTACTCTACTCTCGGATCAATAATCTTCGCAGCATCCGCTACACGCCCGTACTGTCCTTTCGCCTTTTCCCAGGCTGTGTTAGGATCATCGCCTTTTTTAATAAAGTCAGTCATTTTGCCAAGAGAAACGAACTGATACCCAATTACTTCATCGTTGTCATCCAAAGCAATGCCGGTTACATAGCCTTCTGCCATCTCCAGATAACGAACACCTTTTTCTTTTGTTGCGTACATCGTACCAACCTGAGAACGAAGTCCCTTACCAAGATCTTCCAGGCCAGCTCCTACAGCAAGGCCGTCGTCAGAAAATGCACTCTGTGTACGTCCATATACGATCTGTAAGAACAATTCTCTCATTGCTGTGTTGATTGCATCACAGACAAGGTCTGTATTCAACGCTTCCAGAATCGTCTTTCCCTGTAAGATTTCTGCTGCCATAGCCGCGGAATGGGTCATGCCGGAACATCCGATTGTCTCTACAAGAGCTTCCTCGATGATGCCGTTCTTTACATTCAGGGACAGCTTGCAGGCACCCTGCTGCGGTGCGCACCAGCCTACACCGTGTGTAAATCCGGAAATATCTTCAATTTTTTTAGAATGTACCCATTTCCCTTCTTCCGGGATTGGAGCCGGCTCGTGCTTTGCACCTTTAGCAACCGGACACATGTTTTGAACTTCCTGTGTGTAAATCATTTTAAGACTCCTTTCAATTAGATAAATGATGCCAGCGTCTAAGACGCGCTGGATGGGTAACATGTTGGACTTATATTGTTCAACATACTGCATATATTTTCGCATATTTTGTCAAATTAGTCTAGTCCTTTTCCACAAAAAAGTGTCACTCATGTAACAGTTCAGTCTGCAATGTCATTTAGTTAAGAAATTTTTAAATATAATGGTTAGATTTGAAAATAGGGTCTAACTATTTTTTATTATTTTTTATAAAATAGGACTTGACAAATCAGGTAAAATGTGAAGCCGGTTTCGCTGATTGAACTGCATCAGCGAAACCGGCCCCTTGTAGTTAGAAAACATTTTTAAATACGAGATTTCCGATTTCTTTGGCTTGGACGCCGCCATGCCGACTGCATCTGCTCTCAGCAGCGTGCAAAGCTCAAGCCGGAAGCACTGGAGGAGGTATTCCGCCGGTTCAATGTCCCGGCAGAACCGCCACAGCCCGGTGACACCTGCGGCCTGATTGCTACAGACGGGTCCACCTTTACATTTTTCAGTAGGCCGCGTTTTGCGTCTGATGATTACTTTGTATCCGAAGGCCATTCTGCAAAAGGTTTTTACAGCATGCATCTGAATGCCTTTTTTAACCTTAAGACAAATTTTTATACGGATGCTGTAATACAGCCCGTCCACAGGAAAAACGAATTCCGGGCTTTCTGTGACATGGTGGGCCGTTATGAAACCAGGCCGGAAAGAAAGGCCATTTTTATAGGGGCCGTGGATACTGTTCCTATAATAATATGGCCCATGTCATAAAAAAAGGACAGTATCGCCATGCACCCCGCTGCATGTCGCGGGCCAACAGATAAGTTTATACTGGACAGACAAAAAAGGTTCTTGCAATCAAAACTAAGATGTGCTATATTATAAATATAAAAGGAGTAACCGCCCACAAAGTGGTTTACCTCCAGATAAGTGTAAAGCCTGCCTGTCCTCGGCAAAGTACAAGGTAGGCTTATTTATTTTCGCTTGTTCGTCCTATCAATATAGGCAAGCAGTGCAATCAGGAAATTACCGCCCAAAAATAACAGGCTTAAAACTTCGTATGTATCCATCTGCACCACCTCCCTTCTTTTTTTCAAGTTAGGGAGGCTACCACCTTGTAACACGATTACTCTTCTGAAATTCTAACACATCTTTTAACGCTCCACAACAATATTTTTCATTACATACAGAAAATATCGGACAAAAAATGACTGCAAAACTTTTTCAGCTTTACCGCCTGTTATATCATACGGCAGACTACGTCCGCAACCTAACTAAAAAATCAAAACCACTCTTTCTTGATAATGTAGTATAATAACTACTGAAAATAATCGGTGACTACCAGCCCTCAAAGCGTTCTCACCAGTTTAAATATAAAGGAGTGGTTTTGACATGGATATTTTAAAACATTTTGACGGAAAAATAACAGATTGACTGGGATGATGTATAGCAGTATCTTGAAGGATATGTCGGGGACTATTACGAAATCGCTGAAAATGGCAGGAAATATCTGTATGATATTCTGGCAGTAAAAAAAGAAACGAGCAAAGTTATTTTGGTAATGGAGGGAAATTTTAATCGCTGTTTTCTTAATTCTGTTATAATCTTACTATCAGAATTTTGAAAGGAGCTTTCTGGATGGGCGGCAATTACAGCAAAAGTATTTATAACCAGTTGATGGATGTCATGGGCAGATTAGAAGCCATGAAATCTGAATGCAAAAATAACCGGAAAGAAGTTACAGCCCTTAACCAAGAAGTGAAAAGGCTGCAGAAAGAAAACTCCCGGTTAAAAGAAGAACTTTCCACCGTAAAAGCGGAAAACGCTGCCCTGCATAAAGAGAGCGCCACTCTCCGGAAAGTACATCTGCAAGTTTCCATTCACCACAAATGAGCCAGCCGCATATGTTGTATTTTTGCAGATGTGCATTTCCGCTAAAATGCTGCATTTGCCGGAAATGTTTACATCTACAGTTCACAACATATCACATCATCGAAAAACGGCAGATATGTAAAACATACCTGCCGTTTTATGCTGCAGTCCCACAGCCGCTTCTTTCCCCTGCTTTGCCATCTTCCATCGCAGTCGTCAGGTAATCTGTTATACCAGCGGACATACGTGCCAAACCATTTCAGACCGTTTTGCGATGGGATATTGCTTTCAGGAGCGTTTATTTACTTTTCTTCGTATACTGGATATAAATTATCTGTTCTATGCCCTGATAAGTTGCTGTCAGTTCATAATTCCAGGCGCTATCCCCGGAAGTTACAGGCGCTATAGAAACCTGCCTGTTTGATATATAAACCTCATCGTTCTCAATCTTAAACCACAACGAGAAACCCTCGCCACTTTGAAGCTCCTCGTTGGATCCTTCGAGATTATAAATCTTCTTGTTATCTTCCTTTGTTACTCCCATGAGACTTATATCGTTTCCTTCTTCAAAAGCGCTCTTTAAAATAAATTCCGGGATTCCCTGGAAATACTTCACGCGATATTCCTTTGTGGCCTCACCTGACGTAACTTTAAACGTACCGACATAATCCGAAGCATTCTCATCTGGCGTATACGCCGTACTCGTAATCCCTTCCGTTTCAAATCTGAGCGCTGCACCTGTTGTTAATTCTGGCTGCGTGCCATAAACGTAAATGTAATTCGTGCTTCCATGCTGTACATGACAGTAATTAATCGTATTACCCTCATCTGTTACCCCATCCGGTTCCAGTAATGACTCATATGTTATATAGTACTCTTTTGTAGTACCATTATACGTTGCTGTCAGTATACCCACATATTGCGAATCTGCTTCTTCCGCCTGTTTATATTCGTACGTTGTTCCGAGATCATCAAAGGTAAATACAGGATTTGTCAGGCTAAGCGCCTTTCCTTTGATGGCCAAAACATTTATTGTCTGACCACCCTCCGTGCGGGTTTCAGACTCCCAGCTGATTTTTGAATTACCTTCTGCCGTGATATCAGACACACGTAAATCCGATTCATATTGCTCGTATACGATATAATAGGTTTCCTGAACCCTGGTATCGCTATTTGTTACTATTATCTTTTTCTGATACTTACCTGCTGCTTCTGCCTGATCAATATCTTTCAATTCGTAAGTCGTGTTTTTGCTCCAGAACCGGAATGTTAAATCCTCCGGCAATTCCTTCTCGTCCCCAAACAGACAAAGCTCCGAATATCCATCACCTGTATGCCGGTACATATCATAATTCTTCTTACCGGTAAAGTCGACAGATAAAATATATGTACTATACATTAATTCTCCAAAATACTGTTCCAGGGGTCCAAAACACGCCAAAACTTCACTGAAATCTGTGGATGACTGGTAAATCTTTTTTGCATCGTCGAGCTTTGCATTCACTTCTGCTGCAGCTTCTTTCCCAAAATAAGCCTCTGCGTTTCCATCATATTTATCAATCAGATCTTTCAGGGATTTTTTTATCGCCCAGGCCTCACCGATATTTTGGTACTTGACGTCCATACACGCATATATCTTATTAACTGGCGTAAGTGTATCAGAAGCAGCATCATAAGCGCATACATCCCATAAGTTTTCAGGTACATCCCATGAGTTTCCACTTGCAGCCGGCACATTATAAGTCGTAAGCAGCCGACTTCCACGATAAACATCTACTTTCGCCTGGGATGTGGCAAGTTTTGGAAAACCATAAGCACTTCCAGAAAAATCATGTACATAAAAATGGTATACCCCGTCCGTTTTCTTATAAATGGTTGTTGTTTCCGGTCCTACCCACTTCGTTTCATCAACGTCCAGCTCCGCATACTTTATTTCGCCCTCAGAATAGGATCTATCTCTAAAATAAGTATGGAAAAAGTCGTCCCCTGACGCCGCAGGTCCAACCAGGTGGGAATCAAGATCCTCGGCAACATCGACATCCTCCTGGCCCCAACGCAGTACAAACCGCATCTGGTCGTCTGCGACTTCATATGTGATCGTCATATCCTGCCGGATGGTCACACCCGCCAGAATCACCACATTAAAGGTAACATTGATATAATTCTCCACGCCTTCTTCACTTGGCCTTTCATCAACGACCTTTATCGTGTAGACGCCTGCTGGCAGATTTTCAAAACGGTATTTGCCGTTTTCACTGTCTGCGCCTGTTTCTGTTACCGCCATCGCCTTGCCTGCTACTGTACCTGCCCCTTTGCGCAAATACAGTTTCATGGTTTCACTAACAGGCTCTTTATCAAATGCATTCTTGATGTAGCCCTCTACAGCTCCTGTACCATCAGACTGCTCAACCATCGTAATCGTATCAATTACTTTCAACTCCGCGTCCAGCACAATGGTATAGAAATAAGTCTGTAAACCATCCGCTTTCACAACGATCACATAATTGCCGTAAGGAATCTCATCGACTGTATATTTGCCATCCTCTAATGTTTTTTCCTCATAACATTTCTCATTCTCTTGTGCCGCCCGGACAGCCACCTCAAGGTCAGATTCCAAAACCCCGCGCTCATACGGAATGACACATACTTCTGCCCCTGCCACTGGCTCCCTGTTGGTTTTCCCGTCAGCGTCAGCCGTTATCTGCTTTACATCGCCTGTAATGGAACCGACGTTTGCTGCTGGCAGATTTTCAAATCCTTTATCGCCCGGTTTCGGCATTGTAACCAGAACATCCTCATTCCTTCCGGTCTGCCTGTTGGTAACCTGCAGATAACCCACAACCGCAGCTACAATCGTTGGCATTACATCTGCGTTGGAGACTGCTATGGTACTTTTTAGTTCCGCCCCGCCATGAAGCTGTAACACAATGACTGCTTCTGCTTCCACAGCCAGAGGAATATTTGTATTTACAGTTGCATTTTCCCCTTGTGCATCCACCTTCAGCGGAATGAGCTCCTCGCTTGCTCCACTAATATTCACCTCTGCCTCTGCGGATAAAGTAAGCTCGCCGATGGTTCCGTCGTTGTCAATGTCCACCTCTCCGGCTCCCTCGTTTACCTGGATGTCTGCTTTGGCCCCTTTTTCTATCTGGACATGCGCTTTTTTGGCAACTACATTAATGAAATTGCCTATGGCTTTTTCAATCCACGTATCCGATTTAATGGCTCTAATCTCGATTTCTTCATAAACGGCCGCATTCGCAATCGTTGCGCCTGGCGCATCCACTACGAGTTTTGTCTTACTATAATCTCTTTCTGGTATGGTCACCTCCACATCTTCGTCCGTTTTAAAAACAACTTCTGACGGCTGTTTGCGAAGCGCCTCCAGCAGCTTTTCAGTAGTATTGACTTCTACTTTCTGGCCATTTGAAGTACCTGACGAGTTAGTCGTCCCGCCTCCCGCTGAACCTCCTGAGGAGCCCGACGTACCGGACGTGCCTGGCACACTTGGTGTACCCGGAGCGGTTGGCGTACCCGGATTGGTTGGCGTACCCGGAGCGGTTGGCGTGACTGGCTCACTCGGCGTGACTGGCTCACTCGGCGTGACTGGGTCTGTGGTATCCGTTGGATTTGTTGCTGTTTTCTTTTTAGACACCTTAATTTTTACCCAGGTTTTCTTACGGGTACCATTCTTACCGACAACCCTGACAATGATCTTGGCTGTCCCGACTTTTTTAGCTGTCAGTTTTCCGTTTTTCGATACGGATACGATCTTGCTGTTTTTTGACCGGTAAGTAACCTTCTTCTAAGATGACGCTGGTTTTACAGCAACCTTTAGCTTTTTGGTTTTGCCCTTTGTCATCCTGAAGGTCTTTTTTGTGACATTCTTCGCGCCAATCCTGAGTGTTATGCTCTTGACTGGTTTTGTTGCGGCACTCGCTGCTCCATCCGGGATATACAAAGATGTAACCAGCATGGCCATTGCCAACAAAATGACCCATGCCTTTTGCATTGAGAATCTCTTCATTTTCACTCCTCCTGATATCATCATGTTGTAGTCAGTCAGGACTACCTGGTTAACAAGTTCCACTATCTGATATGATTTTTCTCACCTCTCCCTGTCATTTCATTTGACTTTCATTTGACTTTCATTTATCATAAGGAACCTGGAAGAAATTACTTTTACTTTTTCTTTCCGGTAATTTCTGTTTACATCATATCAGAAATACAGGTGTGAAGTAAAGTATCCTGGTACATACAGCACTTTTTGCGGTATAGACTGTTCTTATAAATCCCGGATCACTTAAATGTGCGGTCGGAAAGAAAGGCCATTTTTATAGGGGACCGTGGATACTGTTCCTATAATAATATGGCCCATGTCATAAAAAAAGGACAGTATTTCCTGTTCCGGACAAAAGATATACATTCCAAGGGACTGGCAGCCGGATTTGACTATCCGCAGGAGGAATCTTTTGATGTCACGGTAAATGTTACGCTGGTGCGCAGCCAGGAAATCTGGGCAAAACTGACAGCCTATAATATAACGGAAGCGCTCACCGGCTGTGCGGTTATCCAGAAAAAGCAGACAAAACACGCATATAAAGTGAATTTCAGCAGGGCAGCCCATATCTGCAGGAAGTTCCTGTACCCGGTGCAGAATGAAAAGCCCATGGATGTGCCGGCGCTGCTGGGCAGGGAGCTGATCCCCATCCGGAATGAGAGACAGTACGCACGGTTAAAAACAGCCCATTTTAGAAAGCCGAAATATTTTATATACCGCGCAGCCTAAGGCAAATATAAACTACATATTTAAGCACAGTCAGATTTTAGCCTGCCTGTTTGCCATGTTATAAAATAAAATACATAAGACAGATTTAAAGGATAAAGTATTATTTTCGTACTTCATCTATCATATACTTCTGTTTGCAGGAAAAGTGATTGTCTATCAATCTCTTAACTAAATGACATTGGTTCAGTCTGCGGCTCCTCTGTTACGGAATCTGCAATAAAATTCCTGAACCGGATAGCCCTCATGCATCTTAAGGCTGCCCGGCACAAACCCAAGCGCGGTGTAAAATTTCCTTGCCGCCTCCCCTTTTGGATCATCCTCGCGGAAAGTCTCGACCGTAATCTCCTGCCCTGGGGCAAGGCGTGTCCTCATAAGCTCCAGCATCTTTGATGCAATCCGCTTTCTGCGGTACTCTGGATGTACGGCAAGGCAGCAAATCTTTCCTTCTTCTTTTGCAAACAGCAGCACGCCGACGATCATCCTGGCATCCGCCGCATAGATGGCGCTGCTGTCCTTGATATGGGAAATAACCGTATCACAATAGTCCTGCATGGCTGCGTCGGTATCCATACCGGGAAACGAGCATTTGACGACCTCGGCAAAATGCAGCCAGGACTCCAGATGCGCCAGCCCGGCAAAGCCTGTTTGGATCCTGTGTATCCGCTCTCCCTGGCTGTCATAGCTGTCCCGGATCTCAAACAGCCTGTCCAAAAACCAGTAAGGGATCATAATGCCCTGCGCCTGCATTTTTATAACCTCTTCCTTGCCTGCCCAGCGCACTCTTTGTACCTCCTCCTGCTGCAAACGCAGCTTTTTCAGGTCACAATCCTGCTCTATAATATAAAAATCATCAAATCCTTCGGAAAAATTCATCGTCAAAAACGGGCGTTCTTTGGAAAAGTCCAGCTTTAGCCCCAGTTCTTCCCATGTCTCCCGCTCTGCTGCCTGGGCGCTGCTCTCACCCGCTACGGCAGAACCGCCAACGGATACGTCCCACATATTCGGCCATCCTTTTTTAAACGGCTGGCGCTGCTGGACAAGCAGCTCGTTTTTACTGTTAAAAATACATACATGGACAGCAAGGCGGTAACTGCCCTCTGGCACAGGGTCTCCGCGGCGGTGCAGCTTTCCCGTCTTTTCCCTGTCCTTTGTATATAAATCCCATTGTTCCGCTTGATTGTCCTTCCTCATTTTTTTGCCGCAATTTCATTTTTATTTTTATAGATCGAATCCGGCGCAACGACGCCTCGTACCATAGACAGCGGATAAATATTCGTATGGCGCCCGATTACGGTGCCTGGATTTAAGACCGAATTGCAGCCGACCTCCACATAATCGCCGAGCATGGCGCCGAACTTTTTCAGCCCGGTTTCTATCACCTCGCTGCCGTTTTTTACGGCGACAAGCGTCTTGTCTGATTTGACATTGGATGTAATGGAGCCGGCGCCCATATGGGATTTGTAGCCCAGAATGGAATCTCCGACATAATTGTAATGCGGTACCTGGACACTGTTAAAAATAACAACGTTTTTCAGCTCCGTAGAGTTGCCGACTACTGCGCCTTTTCCGACAATCGCGCTGCCGCGGATAAATGCACAGTGGCGCACCTCCGCCTCCTCGTCAATAATAAGCGGCCCGTTTAAGCAGGCTGTCGGTGCAACCTTTGCAGACTTTGCAACCCAGACCGTCTCGCCGCGCTTTTCATATTTTGCGCTGTCCAGGGTGTTTCCGAGATTTACTATAAAGTCCGAGATTTTACCCAATACTTCCCACGGATAGTCTGCGCCCGCAAACAGTTCTGCGGCGATCGTCTGATTTAAATCATACAAATTTTGAATCAAGCACTGTTCCATTTCGATTTCCTTTCTATACATGCCTATTCTATATATGTCTATTCACTGCATATCTTTTCATTACATTGTATATCTTTTCATTACATGCCTTTTCATTACATGTCTTTTCATTACATGCCTTTTCATTACATGTCTTTTCATTACATGCCTTTTTATTATTATGTCTTTTCGCTTTGTCACTTTTTGTAATATGCCCCAGCCTGTTCAAAAAGGCTGTGCAGCATATCCTGGTTACGCAGGTTCATCACCCCGCTCGTGCGGCTTTTAATAAAGTGCTCTAGTTTTTGCATATATTCCTGCGTGGTTATCGTGCCCTGTGCCACATACGTGAGCCCTTTCTCCCAGCTTGCGGTCAGCTCCGGGTTCAGCAGGGATTTAATCGAAGCATTTACGACATCAAAGATCATCTCGCCCAGCAGGGTCGGCGTGATTGCCTGTGTTTTTTTATTCAGGGACAGATATTGATTCCTTATGAGCTTTGACAGGATCTCCGCCCTCGTCGCGCTTGTGCCGATGCCGCTTCCCTTGATCGTTGCGCGCAGCTCCTCGTCCTCAATCAACTGTCCCGCATTTTCCATCGCAAGGATCATCGAACCGGAATTATACCGCTTGGGCGGGGATGTCTCGCCTTCTTTGATCCAGAGCCTGTCTGCCTGGAACACCATGCCTTTTTTCAGTGACGCCACAGCCTCCAGCAAGGAAATGTCATATTCCGCCCCTTCTGATTCTGTCTCTTTGACGTTGCCTTCTTTTTCTGGCATTTCTTTTTCACCGGCGCTTTTCTTTTTGAAAAACGAATACTCCATTACCTGCAAATAGCCCTGTTCCTTTAACACCTTAAAGCCGGCAAAAAATTTCTCTTCCCGGATCTGGAACACGATATTGTATTTTATATAGATTGCCGGCGGATAAAAGATCGCAAGAAAACGGCGCACGATCGTCTCATATACTTTGACTGACGTGGCGCTCAGCGATTTTAATGCACCGATGCCCTGCCCGGTCGGAATGATCGCGTAGTGGTCGGTGATCTGTTTGTCGTTTGTATAGCGGGTCTTTCCGATCTTTTGAAAGCGATCGCCCTGCAGGATCGCTTCTGCAAACGCCTGGACTCCCGGAATGCTGCGCAGGCCGTTAATATTTTTACGGATCTCCTTTGCTGCTGCCGTAGAAAGCACACGGGCGTCCGTACGCGGATACGTCACCAGTTTTTTTTCATACAGCTCCTGGACGATGCCAAGCGTCTGGTCAGGGCTGATCTTGAAAAATTTGGAACATGTATTTTGCAGCTCTGCCAGATTAAACAGCAGAGGTGGCTGCTTTGTTTCTTTTTTCTTTTCTACAGAACAGACTGCTGCGGTAACGGGCGTATGCTCCTGCAAATGTGCCAGCAGGCGCTGCGCTTCTTCTTTTTCTTTAAAGCCATTTTCCTTGTACAGTTTTGGAGACTGGAAATAAGCGGAGCCTTCGACTGCCCTCCACTCGCACTCGATGTCATGCTCTTTGACATGGATTTTAGCCAGGATCCGGTAAAATGGGGTTTTGACAAAGCTGCGGATTTCCCGTTCCCTGCGCACCACCATGCCAAGGACGCACGTCATCACACGCCCAACCGATATAACGGCATACTTTTCATGCAGGTAAGAAGCAACGGCGTCCCCATATTTTAATGTCAGAAGCCTGGAAAAGTTAATTCCCATCAGATAATCTTCCTTTGCCCGCAGATACGCGCTGGATGCCAAATTGTCATATTCCGCAAGATCCTTTGCCTCCCGGATGCCGCGCAAAATCTCCTCTTCCGTCTGGGAATCGATCCACACACGCCTGCGCTGCTTGCCTTTTACCCCTGCAAGCTGTTCCACCAGCCGGTAAATATATTCCCCTTCCCGCCCGGAGTCGGTGCAGACATAGATCCGTTCAATATCCTTGCGGTTTAGCAAAGACGCAACGACCTTAAACTGCTTTGCCGCACTTGGAATGACCTCGTATTTGAATTCCTGCGGCAGAAACGGGAGCGTCGCAAGGCTCCATTTCTTATATTTCGGATCATACGCCTCAGGATAGCTCATCGTGACCAGGTGCCCGACACACCAGGTCACGACCGCCCCCGGCCCCTCCTGGTATCCGTCGTGCCTTTTCATATCCATGTGCAGTGCTTTCGCAAATTCCTGCGCAACGGAAGGCTTTTCAGCGATGTATAATGCTTTTGCCATAATCCCTCCCTCCAGACAAACAATGGCGCAAACCAAAGAATGAGATCACCGGAAATCACTGGTATTCCATCCAGACAGAAATTAGAATCCCTGACAGGCTGCCCTGTGTTCCTGCAATCTCATTTTTATCTTCCGGCTTTTGCCGTGTACGTGCGCAGAGCATGATTCCTGCGTCTTTATAGCTGCGTCATATCCACTAAAGTCAGCCGCTTATCTTCCTTTGCCTTTTCCAGCAGCTCCTGGTCAAAGCTTTTTGCAGAAAACAAATAATAGTGGTCTGATTTCAGCTTTGCTTTTTTCATCGTATCAAATAATTTTTCACACATCTGATATGTAAGCTGCGGTTCTGACCAGTTGCACAGCCCGATCAGGTTATTCCTGGCGCTGTCCTGCGCGATAATATCGATATTTCCGGTCTTGCCGACCCAGGTTCCTGCCTTATGAATGCGAATCGGCAGCTTTTCCACCATATTCAAAAGCTCCAGATATTCCATACATACCTGTACAAAATACCGGTTCATATAATCGTCCAGCCCGTCTTTGATATAGGTGTCATAAAATACTTCCGCAGGCATCATATACAGGTCAGACAGATGCGGGTAAATAAAACGGAACCAGAAATTCACATAATTGCTGCGGATCTGGTAAATCCCTTTCTGCGCGTTTTCCCATCCTCCGGTTTCAAAAGAATTGACTTTTTCAACCACTTCAAACGCCGCCAGATTTTTCATATAGACACTGATCTTTGCCCTGGAAAACCCTGTCTTGTTATACAAGTCGTTCAATTTGCGGTGTCCCGCCGCAATCGCCGCCAGGATCGTATCGTAAATTGCAAGCTCGCGCAGCTCACTGCCGATAAAACGCTCGGCTTCTGCAAATAAATACCCGTTCGGTGATAAAATATGCTTGCATACATTGCTGCGGATGTCTTTTTTCGAATTCCAGCGGTTCATATAGGACGATACGCCGCCCAAAATGCCGTAAGCTTTTACGCATTCGCTGACCGCATACTCTGGATAGGAACGCACGACATCCAAAAACTTTAAGTCATCCAGCTTGATCCTTTCGTCGACCCGTTTTGCATTGTCTTTTAACTGCTCATCCAGCTCCTGCTCCATCCATGCTACCGAAGAGCTTGCCAAAAGAACCATCACCGGGCCAGGATACAGCTTTTTCGTCTTAAGCTTTATGACCGCCTTTAAAAATTCCTCGTCGCGCTTTGCAATATACTGGAATTCATCAATAATAACAACCAGCTTGCTGGCATTGCCGCTGCGGATCCGGTTAAAAAATTCGGAATACGTATATTTGGTAAGGCTCAGATCATACTGCTTTTCAATCTCGTGTCCAAACTGCAAACACTGCTCCTGCACCGATGCCTTGCGCGCACGATAGTAAAAAAATTTTTTCCCTTTGCAGAAAATCCGGATCAGTGCCTCTTTATCGCAGCCCTCACGCCCATATAACAGAACTAGCTGATTTCCGTTTTTTTCATATAGCTGCTCCATTTTTTTTAATTCCGTATGTCGTATTACCATTGCTTTCTCCTATTGCGTACGTACTGAGCTTCACTGATAAATTGTATCGAAATCATATCACATTTTAACTTTCTTTTCAAGAGGGTAGAAGAAAATGGTGTGTGACGCTATTTTTTTGTAATATATCCCTGTGCTTTTAACAGCTCCGCGCATAATACGGCGCCGCCTGCTGCACCGCGGACGGTATTGTGGGACAGCCCTACGAATTTCCAGTCATAGACCGTATCCGTGCGCAGGCGCCCGACGCTGATGCCCATACCGTGTTCAAAATCCACATCCATCGTAATCTGCGGACGGCTGTCGTCCTCCAGGTACTGGATAAACTGCTTCGGCGCAGACGGGAGCGCAAGCTGCTGCGGCAGCCCGCTGTAAGCTAACAGCTTTTCGATCAGCGCTTCTTTTTCTATCGATTTCTTTTTAAACTTTACAAATACAGATGCCGTATGGCCGTTTAAAACCGGGACGCGAATGCACTGGCTCGTAATGACCGGCTCTTTTGCCGGCTCAATCACGCCGTTTTTCAGCTCTCCCCAGATACGCAGCGGCTCTTTTTCAGACTTTTCCTCTTCTCCGCTGATAAACGGGATAATGTTGCCCTCCATCTGCGGCCAGTCCGCAAAAGTCTTGCCTGCACCAGAAATCGCCTGATACGTAGAAACAACCGCTTCATACGGCTCAAATTCCATCCATGCCGACAGTACCGGCGCATAGGACTGGATCGAGCAGTTTGGCTTTACCGCCACAAAACCGCGCGCAGTGCCAAGCCGTTTTCTCTGATAAGGGATCAGCTCCATATGCTGCGGGTTGATCTCCGGCACCATCATCGGCACATCCGGCGTCCAGCGGTGGGCGCTGTTGTTGCTTACGACCGGCGTCTCTGTCCTGGCATAAGCTTCTTCGATCTTTTTGATCTCATCCTTGGACATATCTACCGCAGAAAATACGAAATCTACCTCAGACGCCGTATCTTCAATTTCATTTACATTTTTTACAACGATATTTTTAACAGCCGCAGGCATCGGCGTATCCATCTTCCACCGTCCGCTCACTGCTTCTTCATATGTTTGCCCTGCGCTTCTTGGGCTTGCCGCGATCAATGTCACTTCAAACCACGGATGGTTTTCCAGCAGGGAAACGAATCGCTGCCCTACCATGCCTGTTCCGCCAAGAATACCGACTTTTAATTTTTCACTCATGACCTCTCCTCCAATTCCGTCCCACAGTTTCTTGCAGGACAGTTTGATTTTATAATATTAATACAGGAATCCGAAAAACGCAAGTGCAAAGTTTAACTTAACAGCGCCTCCTCCCAGTCCGCCTGCGGGAATACCGATTTCGCAAGATACTCCTCTTCCATCCGAATCACCTGCTCCATCGCCGCCTTCCCAGGCGCGCCGACTGTCAGGCGCTTGTTTACGCACGTCTCCATCGAAACCGCTTCATACACATCTTCTTCAAATACCGGGCTTGCCGCCTTTAACTCGTCCAGCGTCAGCTCATCAATCGAACAGTTTTTTTCGATGCAGTATAAGACGAGCCTGCCGATAATCCCATGCGCATCCCGAAACGCCACGCCATGATTGACGAGATAATCCGCCGCGTCTGTCGCATTGGTAAATCCAAGCGCCGCGCTTTTTCGCATCTGCTCTTTGCGAAAACGCATCGTGGCAAGCATACCGTTAAACAGCGCCAGGCATCCCTTTGCCGTGTCCGCCGCGTCAAACGTCAGCTCCTTGTCTTCCTGCATATCCTTATTGTAAGCAAGCGGGATGCCCTTCATCGTCGTAAGCAAAGAAACGAGCGCCCCGTATACCCGCCCTGCCTTACCGCGCACCAGCTCTGCAATATCTGGATTTTTTTTCTGCGGCATAATGCTGCTGCCTGTGCTGTAGCCGTCATCGATCTCAACAAACTGGTACTCATTCGAATTCCAGATAATCACCTCCTCGCTGAAACGGCTCAGATGCATCATCACCGTAGCAAGCGCAGACAGGTATTCAATGACATAATCCCGGTCAGACACGCCGTCCATACTGTTGAGCGACGGCGCATAAAAGCCAAGCGCCTGCGCCGTATAAGCACGGTCTAAAGGATACGTCGTGCCTGCCAGCGCACCGCTGCCGAGCGGGCAGTAATTCATGCGTTCATAAATATCGCGCATCCTTTGCCGGTCACGCTTAAACATCTCAAAATAGGCGCCCATATGATGCGCCAAGGTAACCGGCTGCGCCTTTTGCAGATGTGTAAAGCCCGGCATAATCGTGTCCGTATGCGCCTTCATAATCGTTAAAATCGTCTCTAACAGCTCCTTTAAAAGCGCATCTGTCTGCGCAACCTCCATACGGATATACATGCGCATATCCAGCGCCACCTGGTCATTACGGCTGCGTCCGGTATGCAGCTTTTTGCCGGTATCGCCGAGCCGCCGGATCAGCTCCGCTTCCACAAAGCTGTGGATATCCTCATACTGCTCCGTGATCAAAAGCGTACCCGCTTCCACCTCCGACAATATTTTTTTCAGCTCCTCGGCAAGCGCTTTTGACTCCTCCGGCGTAACAATCCCCTGCCTGCCGAGCATCCTCACATGCGCGATGCTGCCCTCTATATCCTGTTTATAAAATTTCCTGTCAAAGGAAATGGATGCATTAAACTGGTATACCAGCTTGTCCGTCTCTTTTGTGAAGCGCCCGCCCCATAATTGTGCCATAAAAAGCCCTCTCTTTCCTGTCTCAATCCGGTTTTCTCCTGATTTGCGAACTGTTTTATTGCTTTTCGCCTTTGTTTTTGAAAGAAAAAATACAGCCGCAGTAATCCTGCCTGTACATGCCATATTCTTTGGAAAGCTGCGTTGACCGCAGGTATCCGTTTTTCTTTTTAAAATCCGAATACAAATAGTCCACGCCGTATTCCCGCGCCAGCCTTCCTCCGATTTCATTCAGCCTGTATGCGTCCTTCATCGGGCTGATCGACAAGGTCGTCGTAAAATAATCAGCTCCCAGACGCTTCGCATATTCCGCCGCCTCCCGCAGGCGCAGCTCATAACATGCCGTACACCGCGCGCCGCCCTCCGGCTGGCGCTCCATGCCTTTTACCGTGTCATAAAAACGCGCCGTGTCATAACTGCCTTCTATAAAAGACGCCGGATGCTTCATCGGCAGCCGCCGGATCAACTGCTGCTGTTCCTTCACCCGGTAGGCATATTCCTCCTGCGGGTAAATATTCGGATTATAATAAAATACCGTAATCTGAAAATACTGCGATAAGTACTCCAGCACATAACTGCTGCACGGCGCGCAGCAGCTATGCAGCAGCAGCGCCGGGACTTCGCCGCGGCTGCTGTGGTATGTTATTTTTTCTTCCAGCTCCTTTTGGTAATTGCGCCTGTTCATAACCGCCCAGGATCCTTTCATATTGTTTGCAGCCTTTTGCTGCGCCTGAATCAGATTCATGTTTCATCTTAACATGCGGCGGCATGTTTTTCAAGAGACGGATCGTTTTTTCGTTTTTTATCCACAAACCTTTGACAGCCGTCACGCTTTTTTCAGGTAATATGCCTCTATCATGCCAAGCAGCAGGTACAGCCCCATTGCAATGACGCATAAAATCAAAATTGATAGGATGACCCAGTCCATCTTAAAAACCTGGCTCCCATAAATAATCAGATACCCAAGCCCTTTCCTGGCGGCAATAAATTCCCCGATAATCACCCCGACCAGGCACAGCCCGATATTTACCTTCATAATGCTAAACAGGTTTGGAATATTAGAGGGCAGGATCACTTTATACAGAGCGTCTTTGTTTGTGCCGTTTAATGTATAGATCAGCTTGATTTTTTCCGGATCGACCTCCATAAATCCGGTATACAGGCTCATTATGGATGCAAATACAGCCACAGACATGCCGGTCAGGATAATCGTCCGGTAATTTGCGCCAAGCCATACGATTAAAAGCGGCGCCAGCGCAGATTTCGGCAGGCTGTTTAACATGACCATATACGGCTCCAGTATCCTGGAAAACGTGCGGCTTTTCCAAAGCAGGATGGCAAAAATAAGGCTTGCCGCAATCACCAGAAAAAAGCTTGCCAGCGTTTCGGATAACGTAATGCCGATATGCATGGCAAGCCCTTCTTCAAACAGCATCGTCTGAAAACACCGCACCAGCTTGGAAGGGCTGCTGAAAATAAAGGAATTGATGATCTCATAACGGGCGCACGCCTCCCATGCGGCAAGAAACAAAATGCCCAAAAGCACGCGCCAGAACCTTACTTTATGGTCGGTGCGCCTGACGGATTTAAGATATAGTTCCTGCGCAGTAAGTGCTTTCTTCATCTTCGTTCATCTCCTTCCATATCATATTAAAATAATCTTTAAACGCATCGGTTCCGCGCCGTTGCAGCGCCGTCATGTCCTTCGGAAAGGATGTGGCGATCATACGTTTGACCTCGCCGGGACGCGGGCTTAACACAAGGATACGGTCTGCCAGGCTGACTGCTTCGGAAAGGTCATGCGTGACAAGCACTGCGCTTTTTTGTTCACCCCGGATAATCGACCCGATATCGTTTGCGGTATTCAGCCTTGTCTGGTAATCGAGCGCAGAGAAAGGCTCATCCAAAAGCAGCAGCGTTGGGCTTAACACAAGCGTACGGATCAGCGCCGCACGCTGGCGCATTCCGCCGGACAGCTCTGACGGCTTTTTTTTGCGAAAGTCGTACAGCCCATATTTTTGCAGCAAATGCGCAGCGTATTCTTTTGTCTGCGGCGTCAGTTTTTTCTGGATTTCCAGGCCAAGGTAGATATTCTTTTCAATGCTGCGCCAGTGAAACAAATGGTCTTTTTGCAGCATATAGCCGATGGAACGGACAGCCTCTTTCGTCAGCACAGCTCCCTGGTAAAGGATTTTCCCCTGCTCCGGCTCGGCAAGATGGCAGGTCAGATTTAACAATGTAGATTTTCCACAGCCGCTCGGCCCAACGACCGCAAGAAATTCACCGGTTTCCAAGGCAAAGCTGATATCCGATAACGCAAGCGTCTCCCCGCCAACCGAATGGTAGGAATACGATACATGTTGAAATTCCAGCAGATGGCTCATAAAGCTCCCTCCCTAAATAATATGTAACAGCCGTTTTTATAGAAGATATCAGGTAGCGGCGCCTTTCGATTTTAAGGATTTTGAGGAAAGCGTTTTAACATATTATATGGGAAAGACAGAGGTGGGTTACAGGAAATTAAAAAACAGGCACATGCCCTGCGCAAACCCGGTTGCAGACATGTGCCCGTTATTTTTTATTACTGTTCTTCCAATCGTTATGCTCTTTTCGATGCTTATTCTGCCTTTGGAAGCTTTGCGATCGACGCGGCAAGCTCTTCATCCGTCGGGATATAATCGCTCATGTTGCCGTCGTTGAACTTCTGGTAGGCGTACATATCAAAATAGCCGGTACCGGTCAGACCGAATACGATGTTCTTTTCTTCGCCGGTTTCTTTACACTTGACGGCTTCGTCTATTGCTACCTTGATCGCATGGCTGCTTTCCGGCGCCGGGAGAATGCCTTCTACCCTTGCAAATGTCTGTGCTGCCTGGAATACTTCGGTCTGTTCCACGCTTCTTGCTTCCAACAACCCCTGTGCGTACAATTCGGACACGGTAGAACTCATGCCGTGGTAGCGAAGCCCGCCTGCATGGTTTGCCGACGGGATAAAGCCGCTGCCTAGCGTATACATCTTTGCGAGCGGGCAGACTTTTCCAGTATCGCAAAAATCATAAGCATATGCCCCTCTTGTCAAGCTCGGGCAGGAAGCCGGCTCGACCGCAATCATCTGATAGCTTGCTTCCCCTCTTAAGATTTCTCCGGCAAACGGCGAGATCAGCCCGCCCAGGTTGGAACCGCCTCCTGCACAGCCGATAATTGTATGTGCCTGGATCCCGTATTTATCCAGCGCTGCTTTTGTCTCCATGCCGATGATCGACTGGTGCAGCAGAACCTGGGCAAGCACAGAACCGAGGACATAACGGTAGCCTTCCTGGGTGGTAGCCGCTTCGACTGCCTCTGAAATAGCACAGCCAAGGCTGCCTGTAGTCCCTGGGAACTCCTCGTTGATTTTGCGCCCGATCTGCGTATCCATTGATGGAGACGGGGTTACTTTTGCGCCGTAAGTACGCATGACTTCGCGCCGGAACGGCTTTTGCTCATAAGAACATTTCACCATATACACCTGGCAGTCCAGGTCAAGGTACGCACATGCCATCGAAAGCGCCGTTCCCCACTGGCCTGCGCCTGTCTCTGTCGTTACCCCCTTTAAACCCTGCTTTTTTGCGTAATAAGCCTGCGCAATCGCAGAATTCAGCTTATGGCTTCCTGACGTATTGTTTCCTTCAAATTTGTAGTAAATATGCGCCGGCGTCCCCAGCTTTTCCTCCAGACAGTATGCCCTGACCAAAGGCGACGGACGGTACATCTTGTAAAAATCCCGGATTTCTTTTGGGATATCAAAATAAGGCGTTGCATCGTCCAGCTCCTGCCTTGCCAGTTCCTCGCAGAAGATGCCGGAAAGCTCTTCCAATGTCACTGGCTGCAAAGTGGCAGGATTTAACAGCGGCGCCGGCTTTTTCTCCATATCGGCGCGCACATTATACCATTGTTTTGGCATTTCCTGCTCTTCCAGATAGATCTTATAAGGTATTGTTTTGTCCATGCTGTTTTTCCTTCTTTCCTTCTTGCGAAACGTGCCTGCGCATTTGCTCCTGCGGCTTTCCAACACGTTCCGGCTTTCTGAAATCTTGTTCTATTATAGCGGATTGCATGGACGATGTAAAGCCTTATTCTTTCAACGGCAGAAACACCCGTCAGCATTATTACAAGTCCAGCTCCACCGCATCGCCGGCCTGCTTCCAGCCGCTTTCCCCGCCTGTTTCTGAAAGCTCGCTGATATACACTGTGATTGTAAGCTTTTTCGCATCCTTGGCTACCCAATTCCTCTTTGGCTCGCCGTCTTCGATCAGATAGCCGTTTTCAAAAACACCTTTGCCATTGACAAACTCTGCCATCGGAAACCGTATCGTTGTCCCCATATCATCTGCTGCGCGCAGTTCGATCTCGTTTTTCAGCCCCTGTTTTTGCGTGTAAAACGTCACCCGGTGCGCCAGCTCATTCAAGGCAAGCTCATCCAGTGTAAGCTGATTACCGTCCGGCAGTTGATAGGATACCCCGATCTGTATTGTCTTTGTTTCCGCAAAAAGCTCGGAGCCATATGCTTCAAACTGTATTTTCCAGTTTCCTTTTGCTTTGTGCTCCCTGTCTTCAAATTCCAGCTCGTACTTGTTTTTACCAGACAGGTCGACGTCCGGTATCCGGTAGGACACCTGGCAGCCATATATTTTCTGCTCTGGATCCAGACAGCCCCCGCTGCTGCCCGCGCTGACTGCCGCCTGCTTTCCATTGACAGACAGCTTGCCGGTAATGGAACAGTACTGCCCGATCTTCTCCCCGTTTTCACGCTGGACGGTATAGCTGATCAAAAGCTCCTCTTCTGCTACGATTGCATCCTCTAACGTAATCCTATATCCCGCATCGCTCACCGACCTATGCACGGCTTCCCTGTAACGCGACATGTCTTTTCCAAGCGCCGCGCTGATGCTGTAACGGATCTGCTCGATCGCTGCCTGTGCCTCTTTATGAAAAACGGCTGTCGCTGCTGCCATGACTGCGAGACAAGCTGCCGCAGCAACGGCGCGCCTTCCCTTTTCCCTGTGCTTTTTCCTTCGGATCGCAGCAAACGCGTCCTGCTTATAGTTTCTTGTAATGGATGCATCGATCCTTGTCTCTTCCTCTGTATCAGCTTCCGCCGATGAATCGATCTCATTTGCCAATTCATACCATTCCTGTTTCATCGTTTACATCCCCCTTCCTTTTTCCGCCAGCAGACGCATTTTCTTTTTTCCGCGGTTCAGCCGCACATACAGGTTGCCCCTCGTCATCCCCATTTCCCTGCTGACCTGCCTGGGATCCTCTTCCTCAACGTAGATCCTGAAAAACAATTCCTGGTCTTTTTGATCCAGGCAGGATAAGAGCCGCCTTGTCTCTTCCGTCAGCTCCTTTTCCACAAGCTCCAGTATCCCGGCATCCTCTTGTACCAGCTCCAAAGCGTCCAGGCTGACTGTCTGAAGTTTCCTGCCAGCCCTGCGCAGCCGGTCGATGGATTCCAGCCGAGCGATTCCAGCCGCCCAATTTTTAAAGCTGCCCTTTGCCTCGTCAAAGCTGCCGATATGATTCCAGATTCCAAGAAAAATATCGTTCATACACTCGTCAACCTGATCCGGCAGGGCAGTCAGGCGCCTTGCCACAATCGCCCTTAAATAACCGCCATATGTATCAATCACATAAAGAATTCCCTCTTCCTTTCGCTTTCGCAAAAGCGTAATAAAATTTGTCTCGTTTGCTTTCATTTTTATGCTCCCCAAAAATCTGCCTTTGCCGTATGTTTCCTTACACTTATCTATCCGTACTAGAAAATGGAAATCTTACAGTTTTCAAAAAATCAAAATAAAAATCTTACAGGATCAATAAAAAACTGCCGGAAAATGAAACATTCATTTTCCGGCAGCCAAAATTGCAAACCCTATCATAAAAAGCGATTATCCATCCACCTCCAGCAGCTTGACCGCCACCAGCAGCAAAAAATAATAGGCTGCCGCCAGCACCAGAAACAAAATCTGCTTTAAGAAAACCCCCATCACAACCTGCAGAGCCATAATCGCGACATGCACCCAAAACGGCGAATTATTCAGCGCTGCCGCAATTACCGCCTCAATCACGACTACAAACCCTACGGTAATCAGCGAAATATGAAACACATACGTCCCTAAAAGGATCAGTGCCAGCCCGCCGGCAATCATGCCCGCCAACGACATACGCACCGCCCTCTGCTTCTGCGCCCTGGCTTTTTTGAAAGCCGCCCGTTCCTTCCTTCCTTCGCCTGTCTGTTCCGTATCCAGGTCAACAAGCCCAATTTCTTCTTCCTTACGCTTTAAACCACTCATCTTTTCCCATCCTGCTCTTTATCATCTCAGAGAAACCGTATCCCTGCTTTTGTTTTTCCAGATTTTTTCCATTATTCCCAGTTTTCCGGCGATTTCTGCGTCTCCGCCAGCCAGTGGTAGTTTTAGTATATTACTGGGGCATTCGGATGTCAATAAAAACTGTGCACTTCCTTACTTTGCTGTTGACAAATCTGTCTAATCGTGTTAGACTTTATTTGTCTAATACAATTAGACAGCAAAAAATCCATCAGGCACACTTACAACGAACAAACGATTGACACAATGGAGGTTTCTTATGGAAGCATACAAGCTGGGAGAAATGGAACAACGATTTGCAGACATGATCTGGGAGCGCGCGCCCATCCGTTCCGGGGAGCTGGCAAAGCTGTGCCTGGAGGCTTTTGGCTGGAAACGGACAACGACTTATACGATGTTAAAAAGGCTGTGTGAAAGAAAGCTGTTTATCAATGAAAAAGGGCTGGTATCCGTCCTGATGGCAAAAGAAGAATTCCAGGCGGCACAGGGCGAACAGTTTGTAAACGAAACATTTGGCGGCTCCCTGCCCCAATTTCTTGCCGCCTTTTCCAGGCGCAAAAAATTGAGCTTAACTGAAATACAAGAGCTGAAAAAACTAATCGACGACTATGAGGAGGATGAGGACAATGCCTGAACAAATGTTTATCCGCACATTGAATATGAGCCTGACCGGAAGCGCCGTAATCCTGGCGGTTCTCCTGCTTAGGCTCCTTCTGAAAAAAGCACCCCGGATCTTTTCTTACTGCCTGTGGGGCGCGGTATTATTCCGCCTGCTCTGCCCGGTATCCTTTACCGCTGCCTTCTCTCCTTTTTCCATACTGAACGCACCTGCTGCTTCTGACGGAAGGCTTCAATATATCCCGCAGGACATACTGCGTATGCAGCCTGACAGACAGGCGTTTTTCACAGACGCCCCGTCCGGCAAGACGGCAGGAAACAGTACGGCAAAAGACAGCAGCCTGCAGCGTAACGGCAAGACAGCAAAGAACTCCATCGCAAATGCAAAAACCAGTACAGCCAGCCGCCTGCTGCGCATTCTGCAATCGCAAAAAACCGCAAAAGCCGCTGCCTTTGTCTGGATATGCGGAACGGCTGTACTGCTGCTTTACAACCTTATAAATTCCATTAAGCTAAAACAGCGTTTAAAAGGAGCTGTCTGGCAAAAAGAGAATATTTATCTGACACAGCATATACCCACTCCGTTTGTCATCGGCATTTTCCTGCCGAAGATCTATTTGCCGGCGCAGCTTCGCCCTGATGAGACAGCATATGTCCTGCTCCACGAACAAATCCATATCAAACGCAAAGACCATATCACAAGGCTGCTAAGCTGCCTGGCGCTGTGCGTGCACTGGTTTAACCCGCTCGTATGGGCAGCCTTTTTCTTAAGCGGGCGGGATATGGAGATGTCCTGCGACGAAGCAGTCCTCCGCAGGATGGGCAGCACCGTAAAGAAAAAATATTCCAGCTCCCTGCTGTCCATAGCAGCAGGAGCAAATGCAGCAGGCTTAAACGGCGGGCTGTTAACCTTCGGCAAAGGCGATACCAAAAGCCGTATCAAGCACATCCTGCATTACAAAAAGCCAGCGTCCATCCTTATGAAAAGCGCTGCGCTTGTGTGCGTTGCCGCCGTGATAATCCTGCTGGCAAATCCTGATACTGGTGCAAAAAATACGCCTTCCGCCGCCCCTGCACAAATCCAGGCAGCACAAAACGATGTGGTTCTTACCAACGCAAGCCAGAAAGATTCTGCCAGCCTGGCTCTTTCCAACGCAAGCCAGAAAGATCCAGAAAGCCAGGCTCTTTCCGACACGAGCCTAAAAGGCATAAACAGCGCCTCCTTTACCGAGATTTATGTCAGAAGCATCAATCAAAAGAAGCGGCTGATAAGCTCCTATCTAGCGCCTCCTGATTCGCCGCTGGCGGACGGCAAGAAGCTTGCTTTTGCACAAAACTGCCGTTTTTTTATCAACCACAGTATGGACGGCGAGGATTACCGGGAAACATCGTTCCCGCTCTTTGCGTCCCTGATAAAACTCGGCGGAAAATACCTGAACAAAGCCTGCTTTGTGCAAATCAAAGCGAAAAAAGTAGCGCAGATCTATTTGGAAAGCGCCTGGGAGCATTATGGCATCTCACCGATGCGTTATACGCCTGTTTCTGACCTGTACGATACGCTGCTGCAATCCGAGGGAGAAGATGCGTTTCACAAAAACTATTCCCTCGCCTCTTCCCAGACAATGGATATCGCAGAATGTGAAGGGGATGAGACTATTGAAGTCTATACAGAAAACGGAAAAAATGCCGGCAGCGGCATCGTACTGTTTCAATCGAGTGACGGAAAACTCCTTTTTTCACAGGATGCAAATACTTCCAGGGCCGGATGGGCTAACATCTACTTAGGCAGCATGGACAACCAGCCATTTATCCTGAACGTATCCATCGAAGACCGCTGGAATTTTGGCGCATTTTCCTATCAGGTATTCCGCCTGGATCAAGAAGGAACGCCGATATTGTCCGCAGGCTCCCAGTTTGAGTTCCACCTGGCTGAAGGCAGCAGCCTTGTTTATGACGATGATATGTTTGGCAGATGGATCAAGCCGCTGAAAACTTACCTGGAGCAAAGCCGCCTGGTTTTAAGCTCCCAGGACGGGGTACTTCGTACAGAACAGATCTCAGAGGCTGACAAATACAATTATGAGGCGCTGAACCTAGAGGAACGCGCCATCGAAATCAGTACCAACGAAAACAGCCTGGTACGCTTTGGCAACTGCTGGTATGGCAAACAGTCCTTGAAAAAAGAAACTGTGGATTGGCTCCTATGGTACAACAGCCTTTCTGACACAGGCAGGCTTGCCGTCAGCTTCACTCCCCCTGAGCTTGTCGAAGCCAAAGACCTTGTCGAGGCAGCGACACAGGATGCAGACGTCGGACAATAACATATTAGGAAAAATTTTTTAAAAAAAGGGCTTGTATTCTTCCTCCATTTGTGTTAAAGTAATTAAGTCGCAGGCAGGAAAGTCTGTAATAGTTTTATAGCGCCAATATGGCTCAGTTGGTAGAGCAACGCATTCGTAATGCGTGGGTCAGGGGTTCGAGTCCCCTTATTGGCTTCTTTTTATGAATCCGCATTGCGGGTTCATTTATTTTACGGCAAAGGAGATTGATATGAAACCTGCAATTTTGGCAAAAACTCTGGAAGAAATGCTCCAGGAAACAAAAAAAGGCCACTTAAACTGGCTGGTTGAGCTGCAATCTACGGACGGGCTTTCAGATTCTTTAAAACATACGATTACCGAAAATGACAAAGAATGGATCGTAGACGAATGCTTTATTTCTTTTAACTGCAAATTCCGCGGAAAAGATTACCTGATGATTACATATGAGCATATTAAACGCTGCGGCGACCAGGTGCGTTCGGACAACCTGATTTTTATGCCGCCGTTAAATGTGCGCTATTTTGATGTCGGCATCCTTTCCCCTTATATCGTAGATGCGGATGCTGTATTATTAGACCGCTTCCATCAGTTATGGCTGCTTGTGATGGACAGTTATAAGAAAAAGGACGGGCATGTATCGCTGAAAATTTTTGACCCGTATGATTAAAGATCATATTGTAAGATAGCCAAAAATATGCTATAATCGCAAAAGAGCAATCGTGTTACAGGGTGCGTTGGCCTATTCTAAAGAGAATGGGGGTGATGCTATGAGAAATCCAAATGGCTTTGATTTTAAAGATTTGATGACGTTTGGTTTATTCATTTTAGCATTGCTTACATTCGTGTTTACGTTTTGTAAGTAGGCTATACATAGCAAAAACCACCCTGCTGCTTTGACCAGTTGAAGGGTGGCATTGCTATCTTTTAACCAATACGGTCAACCCCTTGTACCTCATGGGCATACTATGGGCGGTTGCTCTTTTCGTATGCCAATAATATAGCATATCTTTTATTTGATTGCAAGAGCTTTTTTACTGCTTTATTTGGTGTACATGCATCTAACAAAACACAATATCAAAATAACAGCGAAAGTCGCATGGAACAGTGATAAAAACCATGCGCTTTTTTTCGTCCAAAAGAAAAGCTGCTGTTATTTTGCAGTTTTTCAAAAATCCTCTTGACATTTCTCAGTTTTTCTTCCATAATAGTCTCAATTTGTTTATCATTAGTAAACACAGAATTCATTATTATATTTACAACAGGAGGTAGCGCATGGATATCGGACACCGCATGAAAGAGCTACGCATCCAATATGGGCTGACACAGCAGGAACTGGCTGACCGCTCCGAGTTATCCAAGGGCTTTATTTCACAACTGGAACGCGGGCTGACCACCCCCTCGATCGGGACACTGTTAGATATTATCCAGTGCCTGGGCACGACTCCGGCAGAATTTTTTACTGACGACGAACCGGAACAGATCGTCTTTTCACCGGAGGATTATTTTGAAAAAAACTATAAAAAACGGAGCTGCCTTGTCGAATGGCTGATCCCGAACGCACAGAAAAATACGATGGAGCCGGTACTGTTAACGCTTGCCCCCGGCGGCAAATCCGAAACGCTGCCTCCCAAGGAAAGCGAAGAATTCGGATATGTACTAAGCGGCAGTATCCGTCTGCATTACGGCACGCGCAGCTATATTGTCCGCGCAGGGGAATCTTTTTATTTTACTGCTGGCAAAAAACACTATATTGAAGCCTACAAAGAGGAGGCAAAGCTGATCTGGGTCAGCAATCCTCCCTGCTTTTAGAGCCTGTATCATACAAACCTTTCCCATCCATTTTCGGAGGTTATCTTATGGAAAAAGTACTTATTGAACTGTCGCATATTACAAAATCTTACGATGGAACCATTATATTGGATGATCTGGAGCTTACGATCCACGAAAATGAATTTGTCACGCTGCTTGGCCCGTCCGGCTGCGGCAAGACGACGACACTGCGGCTGATTGGCGGCTTTGAGACCCCGGATCAGGGCAGGATTATTTTTGACGGCGAGGATATCACGATGCTTCCGCCAAACGAACGCAAGCTGAACACCGTTTTCCAGAAATACGCGCTGTTTGGCCATATGTCCATTGCAGAAAATATTGCTTTCGGGCTGAAAATCAGCAAAAAAAGCAAATCCTATATTGAAGATAAGATCAAATATGCGCTCCGCCTGGTCAACCTGGACGGATATGAAAAGCGCAGCGTCGACTCCTTAAGCGGCGGACAGCAGCAGCGGATTGCGATTGCGCGCGCCATCGTCAATGAGCCAAAGGTGCTTTTACTGGATGAGCCGCTTGGCGCCCTGGATTTAAAAATGCGGCAGGATATGCAGTACGAGCTGATCCGGTTGAAAAATGAGCTTGGCATTACGTTTATCTATGTCACGCATGACCAGGAGGAAGCGCTTACGATGTCGGATACGATCGTCGTCATGAACCAGGGCTATATCCAGCAGATCGGTACGCCGGAGGATATTTATAACGAACCGGTCAACGCGTTTGTCGCTGATTTTATCGGCGAAAGCAATATTATCGACGGCCTGATGGTGCGGGATAAGCTGGTGCGCGTCTTAGGCGCAGACTTAGAATGCGTGGATACCGGATTTGGCAGCAACCGCCCGGTCGACGTCGTGATCCGTCCGGAAGATCTGATCATAACGGTGCCTTCAGACGGATTTTACGAAGGTGAGATTACTTCTGTCATATTTAAGGGCGTGCATTATGAGATCGAGGTAGCGGCAAACGGCTATGAATGGCTGATCCATACGACGGAATACCACGAGCCGGGCAAACGTGTCGGGCTGCGCGTAATCCCTTTTAATATCCAGATTATGAACAAACCGGAATCAAGCGATGAAAGGATGGTGGAGACGGATGCGTAGGTTTTCCAAACAACTGCTTGCAGGCCCGTACCTTGTCTGGATGGCAGGATTTATCCTGCTGCCGCTGCTGTTAGTCGTCTATTATGCATTTACGAACTCCGCAGGCAGTTTTACCATGGCAAATGTGATCTCGATTTTCCATAAAGTCCATATGAAATCCCTGTGGCTTTCCATCAAGATCGCCTTGCAGTGTACCGTAATCTGCCTGCTGCTCGCCTATCCGCTGGCAATGATTTTAAGCAGGCTGCATTTAAAACACCAGAATTTTATCGTATTTATATTTATCCTGCCGATGTGGATGAATTTTTTGCTGCGTATCCTTGCCTGGCAGTTATTGTTATCCAACAACGGGATTATCAATGCCATACTGGATTATTTTCATCTGCCGAATATCAGCATTTTAAATACGCCGACAGCAGTCGTATTTGGCATGGTCTATGATTTCCTGCCTTATATGATCCTGCCGATTTATAACGCGATGTCCCGAATCCGCAAGGATATTATCGAAGCGGCGCAGGATCTTGGAGCAAAAAACTACGTGATTTTTTGCCGGATCATCTTCCCGCTGACGCTTTCTGGCGTTATGAGCGGCATTATTATGGTATTTGTCCCTGCGCTGACCTCCTTTGCCATTTCAAACCTCTTAGGAGGCGGCAAGGTGCTGCTGATCGGCAACATTATTGAAGCCGACTTTATGCAGTTTTTCAACTGGAACCTGGGTGCCGGATTGTCGCTCGTACTGATGGTCTTTGTAATCGCAAGCATGGCAATCATGAATAAGCATTCCGAGGATGCCGGCGGGACTGCGGTCTGGTAAATCAAACAGTTACAAGAGGAGGAATTGCCTTATGCTGAAAAAAAGCCTGGAACGGGCTTATCTGGCGCTGATCTTTTTATTTTTATACCTGCCGATCGCAGTGTTAATCATCCTGTCCTTCAACGACTCCAAGTCAAGAGTATTTTGGGGCGGCTTTACACTGAAATGGTACCGCGAGCTGTTTGAAAGCAGCATGATCCTGGACGCCTTTGGCACGACGATACTCGTCACGCTGCTTTCTTCTGTGATCGCTACGCTGCTTGGCACAATGGCGGCAATCGGCATCCATGCAATGAAAAAAAACAGCCGCGCGCTGATGCTTGGCGCGACCAACATCCCTTTATTAAATGCCGATATCGTGACCGGCATTTCCATGATGCTTGTTTTTGTGCGCTTTACCAGCCTTGGGCTGCATACTGTGCTGATCGCCCATATTACCTTTGACATCCCTTATGTCATTTTAAACGTGCTGCCAAAGCTGAACCAGACGAGCCGCTCTACCTACGAAGCCGCGCTTGACCTGGGCGCCAAGCCAGTATACGCATTTTTTAAGATTATATGGCCGCAGATCAGCCCCGGCGTGCTTTCCGGCTTTTTAATGTCTGTAACGATGTCCCTGGACGATTTCAGCATTACGTATTTTACAAAAGGCGCCGGCGTCAACACGCTCTCGACCATGATCTATACAGAGCTGCGCAAAGGGATCCTGCCGCAGATGTACGCGCTTTCCACGATCTTGTTTTTGATCGCTTTTGCACTTCTGCTTTTGATGAACCTGCGTTCCAGCCGCACTGCAAAACAGGCGGAGCAGCGCTACTGACGCATATTCCAATACGCACTTAGCACTAAAAGAAACGACAAGGAGGCTTCTGCCATGAAAAGATGGATATTCGCATTTGCAGCCTGCTTTATGCTCCTGCTCGGCGGCTGCGGCTCCAAAAATGACCCGCATACGGTGACGGTCTTAAACTATGGCAAATATTTTGAACCGTCGCTGATAGACCAGTTTGAAAAAGAGACCGGCATTACAGTCAAATACGAAGAATACGAAAGCCCGGAGGAAATGTATGCAAAATACAAGGCAGGATCGATCCGCTATGACGTCGCCTGCACTTCGGATTATATTATCCAAAAGCTGATCCAGGAAGGCGAGGCCTTAGACATCGATTTTGACAATCTCCCGGAGTTTGCAAATATCGACAAAACTTATCTGGAATACTGCAAAAACTTTGACCCGCAAAACCGTTATACGCTTCCTTATTTTTTCGGAACCGTCGGGATCCTGTATAATAAAACGATGGTAGACCCTGCAAAAACCGACACCTGGAACATCCTCTGGGATAAAGCGTACTCCGGGCAGATTATTATGGAAAACAGCGTGCGCGATACGTACATGGTAGCCTTAAAGCTGCTTGGCGCTTCCTGCAATACAACAGACCGGGACACGCTTGACCGTTCGCTTGACCTGCTGCTGGAGCAAAAACCGCTTGTCTATTCGTATTTGAGCGACGAAACTGCCGACTGGATGGCTGCCGGCAATGCAGCGCTTGCAGAAGTATATTCCGGCGAGGCTGCCTATGCGCAGACACTGAATGAAGACCTGGCGTTCAGCGTACCAAAGGAAGGCTCCAATATGTGGGTAGACGCCTGGTTTATCCCAAAGACCTGCCAGAACAAAGAGAATGCGGAACTATTTTTAAACTATGTATGCCGCGCAGACGTCGCTATGGAAAACTTTGACTACGTCTATTATGCAACGCCGAACAAAGCGGTTTTCGACCAGCTCGACGAGGAAACCCAGCAGGACGAAACGATTTTTCCAAGTAAGGAAACACTGGACAACTGTGAATTTTTTCAGCCGCTTGACGAGATCACAACCAATTATTATACGGAACTGTGGGAAGCGTTAAAGGCATATTAAATTTTTCTAAACTACTTGCATTTTCTTATAAAACATGATACAGTAAATCCACGCAATGTCATTGAGTTATTTCTGCGTGGATTTTCTTATTTCAGCAAATTTTGTATCTATCATTGATTCAGCCAGATCCCCATACTTCCCACAGGCACGATGCCCGTACACAGGCAATACAGGCAGGCATCTGCACCTTTACTTATATGGAGGAATCATATGAACTACGAAGAATTTAAAACAGCCGTCTTAAACCAGATGCAGCAGCTCCTTGAGCCAGGCACGACGCTGAGCCTGAAAACCATCTGCAAAAACAATGGCTTAAAGCTGGACGGTCTGGTCATTTCCAGCACCAACAGCAACGTCTCGCCTACGATCTTTTTAAATCAATATTTTGACAAGCAAAACGCTTTCCCCGACATTCAGGCGGTCTGCCGGGATATCCAGCGCACGTATATCCAAAACCGCTCTGCGGAATACATCGATGCAGATTTTTTCACCGACTACCAATCCATCCGCAGCCGGATCGCCTACCGGCTAATCAGCTATGAAAAAAATAAGGAACTGCTTGAAACAGTCCCTTATGTCCAATATCTTGACCTTGCGGTCGTATTTTACTGCCTGCTGAATTTTTCCAGCACCGGCAATGCTACGATCCTGATTCATAACAGCCATTTAAAGCTATGGCATCTGACACCAAGCCAATTATATCAGCAGGCATGTCAGACAACGCCGCATCTGCTTCCTTATGATTTCCGAAACATTGCTTCCCTCCTCGGCGAATACAGCGCCGGCACACCGGCACACGAGGGCATGTCAGACATCCCCTCCTTCTGCCCGATGTACGTATTAACAAATGCGCAAAAGCTCTACGGCGCAAGCTGTATCCTCTATCCCGGCCTTTTGGAAGCTGTCTCGGAAAAACTGGGCTATGACCTGTTTATCCTTCCGAGCAGCATTCATGAAGTCATCCTGCTGCCTGCTGAAAACCGCAGCAGCCACAAGGAGCTTGCCGCCATGGTATCCCAGATCAACGAAGCAGAGCTTGCCGCCGATGAAGTGCTGAGCAGCCAGGTCTACTACTATTCCAAAACCGCGCAGGCGCTTTGTATCTGCGGCGATAACGGCTTTCACAGCATATCGTAAATCTTTTCATACTCCTTAGCAGAGCTGTTCCAGGAAAAATCCTGCTCCATCCCTCTTTGTGCCACCGCGTCCCAGTCCGCCCGATGATTATAATAAATATCCATCGCATAATAAAGCGCCGACAGCATTTCCTTTGCATGGAAGTTGCGGAAGCTAAACCCGGTGCCTGTCTGGTCATAACGGTTATAAGCTTCTACCGTATCCTTTAACCCGCCTGTTTCGCGTACAATCGGCACTGTGCCGTAGCGCATACTGATCAGCTGGCTCAGCCCGCATGGCTCAAACAGGGACGGCATTAAAAATGCGTCGCACGAAGCATAGATCCGATGCGCCAGCTCTTCGGAATAGCAAATATTTGCTGACAGCTTTTCTTCGTATTTCCATGCATAATGGCGGAACATATTTTCAAAATCCGTCTGCCCCGTTCCAAGTACGACAATCTGGATGCGCGCATCGGTTAACAGCTCGTCCAGCACCGACGCAACCAAGTCCATGCCCTTTTGGTTTGTCATGCGGGTAACAATGCCAAGCAGCATCGTCCCTTCGTCCTCCTCAAACCCAAGAAGCTGCTGGAGCATCTTTTTATTCGCCCGTTTGCCCGTCACCCAGTCCCCGACACCGAAGTTCTGCCAGATCATAGGATCTGTCTGCGGGTCAAATACTTCATAATCAAGCCCGTTTAAAATACCGTACAGGTCTTTTTTTCTCGCGCACATCAGGCCGTCCAGCCCTTCCCCGCCGCTTTGAGTCGTGATCTCATATGCGTAAGTCTTACTTACTGTCGTCACAAGGTCTGCGTATACGACACCGCCTTTTAAGTAATTGGCTTCGCCATAAGACTCCAGCTTATCTGCGGTAAACAAATGCTCGGAAAGCCCTGTAATATCCTTGACTGCCTGTATCATCCAGCGCCCCTGGAACTGTAAATTGTGAATCGTAAAAATCGTATGGATGCCCCTGTAAAACTCCTCCTTCTGGTATTCATTTTTCAGATATACCGGTATCAGCCCCGTCTGCCAGTCATGGCAGTGCAGAATATCCGGCTTGAAACCGATCGCTGGCAGCGCCTCCAATACCGCTTTGGAAAAATAAGCAAATTTTTCTACATCCTCATAGATATTGTTATACGGCTTTGCCCCTGCAAAATAATACTCGTTATCGATAAAATAATAAGTAATCCCCTCCACTTTTGTCTCAAGTACGCCTACATATTGGCTCCTCCAGCTTAACCTGACATAAAAACGGGAATGAAAACGAAGCTGTGCTTTCATCTCCTCATCCATGCAGACATATTTCGGCAGGATAATACGCACGTCGTATTTTGTCTTGTCAAAATACTGCGGCAGCGATCCCGCTACATCTGCAAGCCCTCCCGTCTTAATAAAAGGCACTGCCTCAGATGTTACAAATAATACTTTTTTCATGAAAATTCCTCCGAAATGTATAATGTCATGTAAAAGACTGGCATACTTTTTTTGCCGTTACAGACATTATACTCTATTTCGAACGGTATTCCAACCTAATTTTATCAGCAATCAGTGCAATAAATTCCGAATTTGTCGGTTTTCCTTTGCCATTGTTGATCGTATAGCCAAATAATTCGTCAATCGTATCCATCTTGCCTCTCGACCATGCCACTTCGATCGCATGTCTGATTGCGCGTTCGACTCTGCTTGGCGTCGTCTGAAACTGCTTGGCAATCGTTGGATATAAGATTTTCGTGATCGAATTGAGCATTTCAATATCGTTGACAGACATCATAATCGCCACACGCAAATACTGATATCCTTTGATATGCGCCGGCACCCCGATCTCATGAATGATATTTGTCACATCTGCCTCCAGATCTCTTTCCGCCGGTTCCTGGAATTTTTCATATGCATTGACTTTCCTTGGTTCATTTACTTGTTTTCTGCTGCGGTCTCGTATCAGTTTAATCTGGTTTATGACCATTTCATTATCAAATGGTTTCATAATGTAATAATCTGCTCCCAAACTAAACGCATCTTCTGTAATCTTCTCCTGTCCAATCGCACTGATCATTATAAATGCCGGATGTTTCTTAATCGAACGATCATTGTTGATCTTTGTAAGCACCCCAAGACCATCCAAGTTTGGCATCACAATGTCCAACAACACAATATCTGGTTCCTTTGTACGTATCATTTCGCAAGCTTCAACGCCGTCTTTTGCAATTCCAACGACATTCAGCTCTTTATCGCTCTTCACAATATCACGTAAAAGCTGTACCATTTTTTCGTTATCATCTGCGATTGCTACATTTAATTGAGCCATTGGCCTTACCCTCCTAATATCGTCAGTAACTTTGTGAAAACTACAGAATCAGAGAAAAAGGCAGATTTCTCCTGTTCTCCTATCATAAAGAAACAGATTCGATGAAAAATGTCGAACGATGTCGATAACTCTGTTATTTTCACAAAATTTCCAGTATTTTACACTTTCATTATGGCTCAAATTATTATCCTATGTATATAGTACGAAAAAGTTCTGTGTATACATTTTAAGCAATTCTATAGACAAAATAGTCCCTTTTTTGGAGTGCCTGCACTAGCGAAGATACAGATTTTCTATTGCATTTTTATTGCATTTCTATTGCATTTCTATGCACGCCGCGCTATAATCGGAAGGAATGAACAAACGCTGCACGATGAAAAACACTATTAAAATAGGAAAAAAAGGGAAAAGGAATACGATTATGTCAGGTTCAACATTTGGAAATATATGGAAGATAACTACTTGGGGAGAATCCCATGGCACCGGGGTCGGTGTCGTACTTGACGGCTGCCCGGCAGGGCTGCCATTATGTGAAGAAGATATTCAAATCTATTTAGACCGCCGCAAACCTGGACAGTCTAAGTACAGCACCCCGCGAAAAGAGTCGGATGCTGTAGAAATCCAGTCCGGTATTTTTGAAGGCAGGACGACCGGCACGCCGATTTCGATGGCGGTGTACAACCGCAACCAACGCTCTGCGGACTACCGCGAGATCGCTTCTTACTACCGTCCGGGACATGCAGACTATACGTTTGACCAAAAATACGGATTTCGCGACTACCGCGGCGGCGGGCGTTCTTCCGCCCGCGAAACAATCGGGCGTGTCGCTGCCGGCGCTGTGGCTGCAAAGCTGCTCGGAATGCTGGGCATCCATTTTCTGACTTACGTCAAAAGCATCGGCCCGGTCGCAATCGCCCCTGAACGCTTTGACGCCTGCCAGATCAGCCAAAATCCGCTTTCCATGCCGGATGCTGTGGCTGCCGAAAAAGCGCAGGAATACCTGGAGCAGTGCATGAAGGCACAAAACTCTTCCGGGGGCATTGTAGAATGCATCATTACAGGTGTTCCCGCTGGAATCGGGGAACCAGTATTCTGCAAGCTGGACAGCGAGCTTGCAAGGGCTGTTTTTTCCATCGGCGCTGTCAAAGGCTTTGAAATCGGCGACGGTTTTGCGGCGGCACAAGCGGACGGGCTTACAAACAACGACGCCTTTTACTATGATACAGACGGCGCGATACACAAAAAGACCAACCATGCCGGCGGTATTTTGGGCGGGATCAGCGACGGCTCTGACATTATTTTCCGCGCCGCCTTTAAGCCGACCCCATCGATCAGCGCCACCCAGCATACGGTCAATCAGGACGGCGAAAATATATGCGTCAATGTCAAAGGCCGCCACGACCCGGTCATCGTTCCGCGCGCGGCAGTCGTCGTCGAGTCTATGGCAGCGCTTGTATTGGCTGACCTGATGCTGGCAAATATGGGTGCGCGGGTGGATCAGGTCTTGGAGCGTTATCAAAAGCATAACTCCTGACAGCAATACCCGATCCGACAGACAGGCAAAAGGGGCTGTCCGAAAAGCAGCCCCTTCTACCCTCTTTTAAGCCTGCGCCTCTGCATTTTTTTCCAGATCTCCCTCGCAGCCGTACAATCCTGCGCTTCCATGCCCAGCCCGTCTACGAGTATTTTCTGGTCTACCAGATCCAGCGCCAACTCAATGCTTTCGTTTTTCCGTATGATCTGATCTACCTGCCCTAACACCTCCCGCACCGTATCGGTCGGAATGCTGTCCAGCACCGGCAGCACAATGTTGCCCACTTCCCCCGGAAGGATCTCCAGTACCCCGCCGCCGTAGCTGCGCCCGCAGATCTCTGTAAACGCAAAGGAAATGCTGTTGTAATAAGACAGCACAATCCGTTCCGGCTCAATGCCGTCATAAAACTGGATACGGTGCATCGTATCCGTCGAGACAGCGCCGCAGCAGTTCAGCACAAACTTCGGGTACAGGTTGTTTCTGCGCAGAAAGAACGCATCCGGCACCCAGATCGACGGCACACGGTACCACCTTTCCCTGATGCGGCATTTATAGCCGGCATGCTGCCCGCTTTTTTCCCCTTTTTTAATGTAAGATTTATGCTTTTTCGGATAATCCTCCATCGGCACATCTGGAAAATCAATTAAATATGCCGCTTTTCCGCTGTCTGCATTTTTCTGCCAGTCCTCTTTGCAAAAATAAACGCTGTTTGCGTGGGAGCTTCTTCCGATCAGGGGACGCACGACCGATTCCATGCCGTACTCCTCGACCGCTTTTTTCGTAACCGAAAAATATTTGTTGTTTCCTGTCGTAATCCCAATATTAATCCTCGCGATATCCGACATTTTCTGAAACCTGCGGTCACTGCGCAGCCTTGCAATCAGCCTGTTTTCTTTTTCATCCACAAAATATTTTGTCCACTTTTCATTCACGTGGCTCAGCTTTTGAAACGCATACGTATGCAGGTCAAGCGTATCCAGGCTGTCCAGGTTGTTCAGCTCTATAATCCGAATCCCCGATTTTTCACCGCCCTTTTCCCCGATAAAAACGACGACCTCCTGCTCAATATCAGGAAAGATCAGTTCCTCAAAGGTAAGCAGCGTAATCCTTGTAAGCTGCTCTGCCAAAAACAGCCTCAGCTCCTGGGCATACGCCACTTGCAGGATTTCCGCCGGGATGACAAACGCAAGCTTTCCGTTTTCATTCAGCAAATGGACGCACGCCACAAGAAACCCGACCCACGTATTAATCAGCTTATTTGCCTTCATCCCATGGGAAGTCAGAATCTGCGACATCATGGCACGCTGTGCCTCCTCCAGATACTGATAACGAATATACGGCGGGTTTCCTACGATCAGGTCATAGCGCGCATCATCCTTATGCGCCTGATAATACTGAAAAAAATCCATCGTAAGCAGCCGGACATTTTCCTGCTGCCCGACCCGCTCCAGCGTCCTTTGCACCTCATCCGCTTCGATATCGATTGCCGTAAGCATTCCATCCGCTTTCAGCAGCCCTTTTTCCAGCACGGTATCCACAAATACGCCGCTGCCGCAGCTTGGCTCCAGGATCGTCTGGATCGAAACGTCTTTCTGAAAAAATTCCGCCATTTTACAGGCAGCTTTTTTCGGAGTATAATAAGCGCCTCGTAATTTCTGCTTTGTACTGTCTTGCTTTAAAATCATAATTTCACCAAAACTGAAGCTGATAGATGCCGGCAACGCGTTTCTCTATCCGCCTGATCAACTGTTCCTTTTCCTGTTCTATGACTTCTTTGTCTGCAATGCTAATGCCTGGCTTTAATTCCTCGTTCAGCTCATAGATCCTTTTCGTATACGAGACAACCGCATTGTACGCGGCAGCCTGTTCTGGCTGCTCAAAGTCCAGCTCTAAAAACGGGGTCTGCTTTAGCAAATATGTGCCCCGCGCCGTAAACCCGCCCTCAAAATCACTTCCCATCGTACGCAGCAGCTTTTCCGTATAAGGATGCGCAAGCCACGCCTGAATATACGCCAGGTCATATTTGCATCCTGCCGGTGCCGCGACTGCACAATACCCTGCCGTACCGCCGGAAGCAATCAGCATATCCTGCGCATCAAACGCATACATCGGCTGTTTGCTCAGCACGCGCACAATCAGCTTCGGCGTGTCTACAAACGCGGTCAGCGCCTGCGTCCTGCCATACTGATACCAGTTTTCCTTCGTCGCATTTTTAATATCCCGCCCTACGCCGTTGTTCAGGCACTTCGGAACGAGCAGCTCATAGCAGTCCGTCAGATACCGCATCGTTCCTGGATATTCCTGCTTCATTGTCGACAGGCAAATCAGCTCCCCGTCTTTTGTATAGGGAAAAATAATACGCTTATCCGTATGCAGCGGCGAATATGTCTGCATCCCTTTTTCATCGGCTTTTGTCGGTTTAAAATACGGCTTTAAAATACTCTTTTCAATCTCGTAGCGTGCGCCGAACCTGGAAATGGTTACATGCGTGCGCGTTTCATCCAAAACCTCGCTCTGTGCAAACCAGTAAACCGGCTTCGGGCGCTCTGCGCTCGTCTGGATCCCATTAAAAATATCCGCCACGTCCCCCAACGGCACCGCATATGCCTCCATCCGCCGGATCATTTTCATAAACGCAATATCGGTAGACAGCCGCCATGGGTCGCCTCCCAGCTCCGCGTTTTGCATATCGATATTCGGCTGCTTGTCTCCCGTCCACAGCTTGGCAAGGGACGTTACGTTTGTATATTTCATCTTCGTGCTGATTTCATTTTTACATACGATAATCGCACTGTAAATCGTCTTGTCCGGAAACAACTGCAAATCCCCAAAATCATCCAGCTTCCTGATCTTAGGCGCCAGCAGCAGCCGCAGCTTTAGCCCCGCGTCAATTTTGTAAAATTTATTCGGCACAATATAACATAGCGTCCCGTCCTCCCTGAGCAACTGCATCGCCTGCTCGATAAACAGAAAATATTTGTCAAACTGCTTGTATGCCGTCTTGTACTTCTCTTTATAAAGTGCAAACTCCGTCCCCGTTTCCAGCGTATGCATGTCTTCTGTGCGCACATACGGCGGGTTTCCCAAAATCACGTCAAATCCCGCGTTTTTTCGCATTTTCGCACTGTAGCCCGCGTCCGCCCGCCCGCCTGCGCCGTATCCTATGTCTGTTTCCATTTCCACGCCTGCGCTGTCCTGCCAGAATACTTCCCATGCAAACGGGCGGACTTTTTTCAGCAGCTTTAGCGTGCAGTCCTCGTCTTTTAAGTCATCCCTCGCAACGAGCGCATTGCCGTTGCGGATCGTTGCGCTTAAGTCGGGCAGGAGCGGATTCCATTCATAGATCGATGCCGTTGTCTCGTCCTCCATCAGCTTGATCAGCAGCGAAAACCTGCTGACCCACACTGCATGGATGTCCAGGTCAACCCCATAAATACAGTTCGTCAAAATTGCCCGCTTATCCGCCAGCGGCAGCTTTTTCCTGCCGTTTTCCATCTCCAGCAGTACCTCCGGCTGATGCGCCAAATACCATTCCACACAATAATCGACCAGGTATTGATAAGCTTCCTCCAAAAAAACACCCGAACCGCAGGCAATGTCAGCGACCCGCAGGGCACAGATCTCTTTTGGCGTCTTTCCGATACAATACGGCTCCAGCGCCTCTTTTACCATATACTTCACAATCTCTGTCGGCGTAGAGACGACAGAGCGGTATTTGTATGCGCCCTTTGCCGAAAGCACGACTCTCCCGTTTTCCAGAATCAGGCATTCGGTCAAAAACGCTTCGTAAATCTTTCCTAAAATGCCCGGCTCTATCATATGAAACAAATACGGCGCCTGCGGATAATACAGGGATAAGATCATCGAAAAAATAATCTCCGGGTCTAAGTCGGAGACGATCGTATCTCCGGCAAAAATTTTAGAATCATACCGCTTATCCGCTTCTTTAAATACTTTTAAAAGCATCGATTGCAGCTCCTGTTTATCCGCTGCCGTCTCCTTTAGGCTCTTATACAGCGGAAGGTTACGGTCTTCGCAAATACGCAGAAAGATCATCTGGTTCATAAATTCCTGCACGACATCGTTCAGCAAGTCCATATCCCGGTATTTTGCCGATTTTTGATACAAATCCCTGCCGATCATAAGCCGCCATGCGTTCATCTGCTCCAAAAAGACCTCGTCGATCTGTGCGGCATAGCGGCTGCTGCTTTGAAACTCTCCGTTTACAAAAGTATCAAAAGCGCCTGTATACACGCTTTCTCTGGACAGCAGCGCATAGATCTGGGCATACTTTTCCACATACTCCGTATAATGGTAACACCGATACAGCGACACCATTGGCGTATCCCCTTCCTTTGGCCTGTTCGTCGTATCGTAAATCATCAGATATTCAAAATTGGTCAGTACCGAAAGCTTATGCCCTGCATTCCAGCCATAGCTGCGCGCCTGCCTTGCCGGAGCAGCCTCCAGGCGGATCTCAACCGCAGGCTTTTTCGCCTCTACAAACAGTTTGGATACCCCGCTTAATGTCAGCGTGTAGTCCGGCCGTTCCTTCTGGCTGGAAAACTTTTCTACGACGACTTCCTTATACTGCGGCGCAGCTCCCTGCTTATTATGTACATCCCAGCCAAAACATTCCAGCAGCGGGCTGATAAACTCATCCCGGCAATCCTGCTCATTGTATTCTTTTGCATTTTTATAGGTGCCCGCGTTCCGCTCGAACTGACGAACCAGCCTTTGCAAGTCTTGTATATACATCGCAATCCCTCATACAACCACCATAAAAGGTAAAACGGCTATCTCCTACGTCCAATAGGGGATAGCCTAAATAAATGAAAATATAATACGCAGCTCTTTTACGCTTTTCCGCTCAGCTTATGAATATATACGCAGTTCGGTGTCTCCACTTCCACCGGCTTCCCATGCATCAGGAAATATTTCCCATCGTAATTCATAGAAAAAATGCCGATGGAATTGTTGTCATGATTTAAGCACATAAAATGCTTTCCGTCTGGAAATACTGCGATTGCTTTTGGGAATTCCCCACCGATCCGGTTGTTGCATACAAGCGACAGCATCCCGGTCTCTTTATCTACTGCAAAGACAAGCACCGAGTTGATGCCTGCGTCCGTACAGAACAAATAGTTGCCGTCCGGCGAAAATTCCATCGTCGTCGCACTGCATATTTCATCCTCAGAAGGGTCTTCGGTAGAAATCGTCTGGAGCTTTTCGAACTCCGGGTTGCCGCTGTTTGAAACATAGTAGCGGTATACATTCACTACGTTGGAAAGCTCGCACAATACATAGGCAAACTTGCCGTCCTTGCTAAAGCGCATTGCACGCGGCGCAGAATCCAGCGGGCACCTTAAAATGTCGTGATGGATAAGCTGTCCTCCTTCATAATCCAGCCTGTAGATCTTTACATGGTCAAGGCCTCCGTCTACCGCACACAAAAACTTCTGATCCGGCGTTACCTTGACGCAGTGCACATGCGGCCTGGAATTGCGCTCTGCAATGCAGCGCCCCATCCCCTTGTGAAACACGCCGTCGGCAATGCCCGCGATGGAACCGTCTTTATTTAAGCGCATCATCGATACCCTTGCATCATGGTAGCCTGCCACAAACAAATATTTGTCTTCCCGGTCCAGCTCCAGATAGCAGCCCCTCATGCCGCCGATCCATTCTTTGTTGATCTTTTCCAGATCTCCGTCTTCCAAAATATGGAATGCCTCTACCCCTTCATCTGCAATCGAATATAAAATATTTCCGCTGTGTGAAATAATTACATCAGATGAATTGCTGATCGGCACCATCTTGCGTTCCTCGATCTGTCCATTTTCCACATCCACATCATAAATGTGGATGCCCAGGCTGTTTTCATGTGTGTAAGTACCTACATATGCTACATATTTATCCTTTCCCATTGTCAGTCCTCCTCTTTTCTGCGCAAAATATCATACGGCTCTATGCCGCCGCCCGGTTCTTTTTCGTATTCCAGTTTCAAATACAGCGCCTGCTTTGGATGCGGCGCAGATTCCATCGGCGTCCCTTCCTCATCCAAAATCTCCAGAACCTTTACCTGTACATTCCGCCCGTCCGGCTTGATCGCTTCGATCTGATCTCCAACGGAAAACTTGTTCCGCTGTTCGATGCGGTAATATCCGCCAGCATTGCATGTCTCAACCATACCAAGGTATGTATAGTTTTTTACATAATCGTTGCTGTCATACACCTGCGCTTCTTCCGACGGCTTTCCATAAAAAAATCCTGTGGTAAACTGCCGGAATGTCCCGCTGGCAATCTGTTCCCTGTACCAGGGCAGATTTTTTTCATATAATGCCGCAGACTCCAGGTAATCATCGATCGCCCTGCGGTAAGTCCTTGCCGCAGTTGCGATATATAATGCCGTTTTCATACGGCCTTCGATTTTAAAGCTGTCAATGCCTGCCCTGATCAAATCGGGGATATGCTCAACCATACAAAGGTCTTTGGAATTAAAAATATAAGTTCCCCGCTCATTTTCATAAACAGGCAGATATTCACCCGGCCTTTTTTCTTCCACGACCGCATACTGCCAGCGGCATGGATGGGTACAGGCGCCCTGGTTGGCGTCCCTGCCGGTAAAATAGTTGCTCAAAAGGCACCTGCCGGAATAAGAGATGCACATTGCCCCATGGACAAAAGCTTCGATTTCCAGCTCTTTTGGAATATGCGCGCGCATTTCTCCAATTTCTGCAAGCGACAGCTCCCTGGCGCAGACCACACGCTTTGCACCCAGCCTATGCCAGAACAGGAACGACTCATAATTTGTAGTATTTGCCTGTGTGCTGATATGCAGCTCGATCTGCGGGCATACCTCTTTTGCGATTGCAAAGACGCCCGGATCCGATATAATCAGCGCATCCGGCCGGATCCGCCCCATCTTTGCAAAATACTCCCGCACGCCTGCAAGGTCGCCGTTATGCGCAAAAATATTCGCAGTCACATACACCTTTGCATGATGTGCATGTGCAAACGCGATTCCCTGCGCCATTTCTTCCAATGTAAAATTTTTTGCTTTGGCACGCAGCCCAAACGATTCCCCGCCGATATATACGGCATCCGCGCCGTAAATAACCGCAATCTTTAACAGTTCCAGGCTGCCTGCCGGAACCAGCAATTCCGGACGTCCCATTTCCCGCCTGACCTCCCAGAGTTTCTTTTTTGTTGCTAAACAGTTCTTTTCCTGCGCCGCACAGCGCTTTTGCTTTTACTGCTGCTTTTTACAATCTGCCGCGCCTTTTTTGCTGCTGACCGTAATGCCGTCGCCTACAGGCAGCACAGCCGTTACGAGCTGTTCATGATGCGTCAGCTCATACAGATAACTGCGCATCCGCCTGTGGATCGTACGGTTGCGCCGGATCACTGCGTATCTGGATTCAATAATATCCCCATCCTGCAAAATATTATCCGAAATCAGCATTCCGCCGTCCTCTAACAGCCTGAGCACATGCGGCAGAAAATGAATATACTGCCCCTTCGCCGCATCCATAAAAATCATATCGTACGGCCCGGCAAGGCATTGCAGCACCTTTGCCGCATCCCCTTCGATCAGCTCGATCTCCTGTTCCATCCCTGCCCGCCGGAAATTCTCACGAGCAATCGGTATGCGTTTGTCATAGTTTTCAATCGTCGTAATTTTGCATTCCGCCGGGTTGTAGGTTTTCATCAGGATTGCCGAAAAACCGACTGCCGTACCGACCTCTAAAATACGTGCCGGCCTCTTTAACGCCAGAAAAAGCTTCAGGCATGCCTGTGTCTCTTTACGGATGACGGGCACGTCCGTACGGAGCGCTTCTGCTTCGATCTCGTCTAACAATGCTGTATTTCCGCTGTTTAACGCATTGATATAGGTTACGAATCTTTCGTCTACAATCATTGTGAATCTTCCTGCTTCGTCTTTTTGGTATCCTCAGTATCCTCGGCCTCTCCGGCCTCCTCTGATTCCTCCTGGCTCATCGTCTGCATCATCTCATCCGCCGTCATGGACGTGTTCAGTGTATATTGGCCTGCCGCCAGCTTCCCGCCGTACCCGGACAATTTTAACTGGATGATAAACAGCCATTTGTCCCGGATCAGCCCTTTTTCTTCCAGTAATTGCGCGATATCCGAATCGCTCATCGAGCTTTTGATACGCACAAGCCTGTCTTTTCCTTCGCCTGATGCAACCGGCGGTTCCGCAAATATACGGTAACCGTAGTCATAGGAGCGGATTCCAAGCTCATACAGCCCGTACACGACCACAACGAAAAACAGTATCGTGAAGCTGATGCTCACAAGCCGCATTACAATCTTAGTGGCACTCATGATAGGCAACCCTTCTTTGTCGTTACATTTTATGCATCCTGCTTTTCATGCCTGTTATGCTTGTTATGAATCAATCGAAAACCCAAGGTCAAAATCCATATTCTGCACAAGCTCCCAGTTGATCCGCTGGAACAGCCGGCATATTCCAAGCTCCGCGCTCAGGTATTCATTGACAAGCGGGTCTTTGCGGAACTCAATCCCTTCCCGCTCCAACTGATCGGCCTGGTCATACAGCTTTTTTTCTTCCGTAAGGTTTTGCACTTCATAATTTTTCTTGCGGAACGCATGGATCTGCTGCTCAAGCTGCGGCTGTTCATGCACCTTGGCACGGATCGCCTGATACCGCTTATACTCTTCGCCTTCCCAGATTGCCTGGATCAATCCTTCTAACGCTTCATTTATCTGATTCATAATCTAGCCCCTACTCCTTCGCACTTCACACTTCCATAATAATTGGAATAATCATCGGCCTGCGCTTCATCTCTTTCCAGACAAAGTCGCCAAGGGCATCCTTAATCTCTGTCTTAATCCTGCCCCAGTCGGTAATATGCTTGTTCATACAGGTATCCATCGTGCCGTTGAGCACATGCCTTGCCTCATCCATCAGGCTTTCCGAGCCTCTGACGTAAACAAATCCCCTGGATACGATATCCGGCCCTGCAATCACCATACCAGAACCGCTTTCCAGCGTCAGCACGACAATAATAATCCCTTCTTCTCCAAGATGCTGCCGGTCTCTCAACACAATATTTCCGACATCGCCGACCCCAAGCCCGTCTACCATCACATCGCCGACATGGACTCTGCCTGTCACCTTTGCGCTGCTGTTGTCCAGCTCCAGCACGTCGCCAGAAGAAAGGATAAAAATATTTTCCTTCGAAACGCCAAGCTCTTCTGCAATCTTTGCCTGCGCCTTTAAATGCTTGTATTCCCCATGCACCGGTATCGCATATTTCGGGTGTACCAGCGAATAGATCAGCTTGATATCCTCCACACACGCATGTCCGGACACATGCACATCCTGAAAGATGACTTCCGCCCCCTTCATAGACAGTTCGTTGATAATTTTTGTAACCGCCTTTTCATTGCCTGGAATCGGGCTGGAGCTTAACACAATCAAATCATTTGGCTGGATTGAGACTTTCCGGTGCATCCCGCTTGCCATCCGTGACAATGCAGCCATGGACTCTCCCTGGCTTCCGGTCGTAATCAGCACGGTCAGCTCGTCCGGATAATCTTTTAGCTGTTCTATATCGATCAGCGTATGCTCCGGGATATTGATATACCCAAGCTCTGTCGCGGTGCTGATAATATTCACCATGCTGCGCCCTTCGATCACAACTTTGCGCCCATGGTTATAGGCACAGTTAATAATCTGCTGTACCCGATCCACATTGGATGCAAAGGTCGATACGATAATCCGGTTATGCTTATGGTCTGTAAAAATCGTATCGAGTACTTTGCCAACTGTTTTTTCCGACATCGTAAATCCGGCGCGTTCTGCATTCGTACTGTCGCACATCAGCGCAAGCACGCCTTTTTTTCCAATCTCACCCAGACGCTGCAAATCGATCGCATCCCCGAATACCGGCGTATAATCCACCTTAAAGTCGCCTGTATGGATCACCACGCCCGCTGGGGAATAAATCGCAAGCGCCGCCGCATCCTGGATACTGTGGTTTGTTTTGATAAATTCCACGCGAAAGCAGCCGAGATTGATATGCTGCCCATATTTTACGATCTTACGCTTTACGACCCGCATCAGGTCATGCTCGCGCAGCTTGTGCTCGATAATGCCCACCGTCAGCTTCGTCGCATAGACCGGCACGTTGATCTCTTTCAGTACATACGGGATCGCACCAATATGATCCTCATGCCCATGTGTAATAAAAAATCCTTTTACTTTTTCAATATTCTCTTTTAAATACGTAATGTCAGGGATTACGAGATCGATTCCAAGCATATCGTCCTCAGGGAATGACAATCCGCAATCCACAACAATGATACTGTCTTCATACTCAAAGGCAGTAATGTTCATTCCAATCTGTTCTAATCCGCCCAATGGAATGATCTTCAATTTTGATTCCGCCACCTGTTCCTCTCCTTTTTAAACTTCAATATTCAAGTCGTCACTTAAAAGCTCCGCAAACACTTTGCCAACTGCTTCCAATTCCGTATCATCATCTACCAGCTCCAGCTCCATCGTCACTTCTTCATTATCTTCCGTATGCTCGGCAACTACTTTAAATACATATCCGTCTGAATCCTGGTTGAGCTCCTGTGTTGCAAGCAGGTATTCCGCCCCGTTCAGCCTTGTCCGCTCCAGTACAAAAAACTCAGCGAAGCCATCCTGCTCTTCATCATAAAACGAAATCTTTTCGTATCTCGGCTCTCCCATTGTCATCTGTTCTGCTTCACGTAATAAATCATCCATTTTTTTCCCTTTCTTTCTGTATGCTTTGGCAGTTTTCCCGCCTGTTCTTATTCTTGTTCCTGTTCTTCGCTCTTAGTTTCCCGGCTGTGGAGAGAGTCCAGATATCCCTGCAAAATCAGGCACGCTGCGACCTTATCCACATACGCCTTTCGTTCTTCCCTGCGGACGCCGCTTTGCATCATTACCCTGCCTGCCGCAGCCGTCGTAAGCCGCTCATCCCATAACGCCACTGCAAGCCCTGTCCTCTGCTCAAGCATCGCTGCAAACTCCTTTGTCTTTTCACAGCGCTCGCCTTCGGTATTGTTCATATGCTTCGGATAGCCAAGCACAATCTTGTCCACTTCGTATTCTGCCGCAAGCTCCTGAATCCGCGCCAGCGTCTGGCGCAGCTTATCCGGTGATTTGCGGAAAACCGTCTCCACTCCCTGCGCGGTTACTAACAGCGGGTCGCTCACTGCCACACCCACTGTCTTTGACCCAAAATCCAGCCCCATAATCCGCATAGACGGACACCTCCTGCCTTTTCCTGCCTGGATGGCAAACATGCCAGCATCCTGTTTAATGAAAATTGACCCGGATATATTCCTTTAGGATCTCTTCCACCAGCTCGTCGCGCTCCACCTTCATAACCATGCTTCTGGCATTGTTGTGGCTTGTAATATAAGTCGGATCGCCGGACATAATATACCCTACTATCTGATTCAAAGGATTGTAGCCTTTTTCACTCAAAGAACGATATACATGCTCAATAATGTCCTTGACCTGAATTTCCGGTTCCTTCTCCACTCTGAAAAATTGTGTATTACTTTTATCCTGCATACTTCACGACCTCATTCCTGCTTCTTTTGTCTGCTTCCTCCAAAGCACTACTCTTTTTTATTTTAATATACCTGGCGCTAAAATTCAACCATAATATAAACATCCTGTGTCAAATAACCGGTTATTTTCCCCCGGACTATGGTATTCGTGCGGCTTTTATCCGATTCCACAGCGACTTTTACATATTCCTGCGTATAACCTGCCTCATATCGTTTGCCAAGGTATACAAAAGGCTCTTCCAACAAGACGTATACTGTATCTCCTATAAAGCTCTCCCGAAACGCCTTTGACATTTTTTCCCCAAGCCCGATCAGCCTTGCGCTGCGCTGCGCCTTGACGGAATCCGGCACCTGGCAGTCCATGGAAGCCGCTTTTGTGCCCTTTCTCCTGGAATATTTAAAAATGTGCATTTCATAAAAACTGATTGTTTCCAAAAACTGTTCGGTTTTTATAAATTCCTCCTCCGTCTCTCCCGGAAATCCGACAATGACGTCTGTCGTGATCGCAGGCCGCGAAAAACAGCGCCGCAGGATCTGGCACTTTTGTTCATATACATCCGCCGTATATTTGCGGTTCATCCGCTTTAACACCGTATCGCAGCCGCTTTGGAGCGACAGGTGAAAATGCGGGCAGACTTTTTCCATTCCAGCCAGTGCCTGCGCAAACGTTTCGGTAATAATGCCGGGCTCCAGGGAACCAAGGCGGATCCGTTTTATGCCTGCTACTTCATGCACCTGCGCAAGCAGCCGCAGCAGCCCTTCCCCATACGGGGCGCCATGGTCGACGCCGTAAGAGCTTAAATGGATGCCGGTCAGCACGATTTCCCGGCAGCCGTTTTGTGCAAGCCTTGCCGCTTCCTCCAGCACCTCCTGCGGCTGCCTGCTGCGCACCCTGCCCCTCGTATAAGGGATAATACAGTAGCTGCAAAACTGGTTGCAGCCATCCTGAACCTTCATAAAAGCGCGCGTATGCTGCTGCGTGCGGCTGATGGAAAGCGGCTCGTATGCGGCCTTATCTTCCAGCGCTTCCCGCTCCCTGACCGGCATGTGCGTATTCAGATATTCTGTAATCGCAGGGATCAAATGTTCCTTTTTATTATTCCCTAAAACAATGTCCGCAATTCCTTCTTCCAAAACATTTGCATCTTTCGCCTGCACATAGCAGCCTGCGGCTACAATCACAGCCTGGGGATTGTTCCTGCGCGCCCGGTGCAGCATCTGCCTGGATTTGCGGTCAGCAATATTTGTCACGGAACAGGTATTGACCACATACACGTCTGCTTTTTGTGTAAACGCCACGATCTCATAGCCCGCATCTTCCAAAAGCTGCTGCATCGCCTCTGTCTCATAGGCATTCACTTTGCATCCAAGATTGTGTAACGCCGCTTTTCTCATAATTTTTCTACTCTTTTCTCTCTCCTATATTGACTTTTTGCCTAAAAAACGTTACTATAAAATTCGATGAAGGATCATCATGAATACTATGACCAAAGGAGGTTACATAATGAAAACTGTACAGATTTCGTTAAACTCAATCGATAAGGTAAAATCATTTGTAAATGCAATCACACAATTTGACTATGATTTTGATTTGATTTCTGGAAGATACGTAATCGACGCAAAATCGATTATGGGTATTTTCAGCCTGGATCTGTCCAAACCGATTGACCTTGCCATCCATGCGGACGAAGAAGTGGATACGATCTTAGAGGTCATCAAGCCATATCTGGCAGCTTAGTTTAAAGTACCGGTTTTACAGCCGGTACTTTTTATATGCCCTTTACGGCTCTACCCGTATCGTCTCTGCCGTATCTACCGCTTCCTTCATCATCGCATGGATCCCAGACAAATGCGATTCGGATTTTAAGATCGATTTTAAATTCGGCTTTGTCACCGGATGCTTTGCCACAAATATCGTACAGCAGTCCTCAAACGGCAGGATCGACGTCTCATAAGTCCCGATTTTTTGCGCAATATCGATAATCTCCTGCTTGTCCATCCCGATCAGCGGGCGGTAGACCGGCAGCGTGCATACTTCATTCGTAACCGCCAGCGAATGCATCGTCTGGCTTGCTACCTGTCCAATGCTCTCACCGGTAACCAGCCCGAGGCATTCCTCCTCTTTTGCAAAATGCTCCGCCAGCTTCATCATATAGCGGCGCATAATAATCGTCAACTGGTCATGCGGGCATTTCTCATAAATGGAAAGCTGGATCTGTGTAAAGTTCAGGATATGCAGGCGGATCGGCCCTGTATATTTTGCTATTTCCTTTGCCAGGTCAACGACTTTCTGCTTCGCGCGCTCGCTCGTATAAGGAGGCGCATGGAAATAAACCGCATCGATCTTCACACCGCGCTTTGCAACCATGTAGCCGGCAACCGGGCTGTCAATTCCTCCCGAAAGCAGCAGCATCGCACGCCCGGCAGACCCGACCGGCATTCCGCCCGGCCCTGGGATCGTCTTGGAATACAGGTTGATCTTATTGCGGATCTCGACATGCAGCGTCACTTCTGGGTCATGCACATCCACTTTCAGCTTTGGGTACGCTTCCAGCAGGCGTTCTCCCAGCGCTGCGCTTACCTCCATCGAATCCATCGGATAGTTTTTTCTGGCACGCCTTGTGATGACTTTGAACGTAAACTCCTGCCCTTTGTATCCCTCGCCCACATAGGACACGACGTTTCGCGCCAGGGCATCAAAGCCTTCGTCCTCCATTAAGACGACCGGGCAGATGCCTACAATCCCAAAGACATGCGTCAATGCCTCCACCGTTTCCTCAAAATCAAACTCCGACTGTGCCTCCACATAGACTCTGCCGTTTTCCTTGCGGACACAAAATTCGCCGTCTACTGCCTTTAGCGCATTCGCCGTCTGGCTGACCAGCGTATCTTCAAAAATATGGCGGTTTTTGCCTTTGACGCCGATCTCGCCGTATTTAATTAAAAATGCCTGATACATCGTATCCATTCCTCCTTACCGTCTCGTATAGCGGCGCAGGCGCGGCACGAGTTCCTGCAGCCTGTCAGCGGCGGCATCGACCTCTTCTGCCGTCGTATCGCTGCAAAAGCTAAACCGCAGTGCAGACTCCGCCCTCTCCCGCTCCAACTGCATCGCCTTTAGCGTATGGGAAGCGCCCTGGTGCGCAGCACTCTGATGTGAAGAACATGCCGAGCCTGCGGAAACATAAATCTGGTATTCTTCCAGGGCGTGCAGCAGCACTTCGCTGCGCACTCCCGGAAAGGACAGGCTTACGATGTGCGGCGCACTTTCAGCGCCGCATTTGCCATTGGCCGCCACCCCTTCGATACACGATGTTTTTTCGATCAGGCGTTCCTTTAGGCTGTACATATGCCGCACCTTTTCATCCAGGCATTCGTAAGCCTGTGCCGCAGCCTCTGCGATCCCTGCGATCCCCGGCACATTGTATGTCCCGGAACGCAGCCCCGCCTGCTGGCCGCCGCCAAATATGATCGGGTTGATTTTTACTTTTTCCTTTTTGTATAAAAATCCGACGCCCTTCGGCGCATGGATCTTATGCCCGCTGGCAGACAACAGGTCAATTCCCAGTTTTTTCGGGCGCAGCAGCATTTTTCCATAAGACTGCACCGCATCCACATGAAACAGCGCCTGCGGATTTTTTTCATGGACGATATCTGCGGCATGTGCCACCGGCTGGATCGCTCCGACCTCATTATTGACGTGCATGACCGATACGAGAATCGTTTTCGCATCGACTGCTTCCCGCAGCGCATCCAGATCGACAATCCCGTCCCGATCGACCGGCAGGTAAACAACCTCAAATCCCTGCTCCTGCAAATATTCCATCGTGCGCAGCACCGATGCATGTTCCACCTGCGTTGTAACCAGGCGGCTGCCAAGCCGGCGGTTTGCCGTCGCAGCACCGATCAGCGCAAGATTGTTCGACTCTGTCCCGCCGGAAGTAAATAGAATCTCTTTGTCCGATACTTTTAATGTTTTCGCAATGGTTTCCGCCGCCCGCCTGATATGCCGCTCCGCTTCAAACCCTTTGCTGTGCATGGAGGAAGGGTTGCCAAAGTCTGTGTCCATCATTTTTTTCACAACATTTTGCACGCGCCCAGAACACCAGGTCGTTGCCGCATGATCCAAATATACCTCTGTTTTGTTTTCCATCTCTAATTCCATACCATTTTCCATCTCTGCTTTTGAACGATTCTCTTCTTTTTGTTCTGTCAGAACCCGTGCCTGTCCGCTTCCTTACGTCTCTCCTTCCATCATCTCGATGCGAAGCATCAGCGCAGACAGCATTGCCGCTGCCGCCGTATCCGTCCGAAGGATACGCCTGCCGAGGGAAATTACCTGCATCTTTCCTCTGAGCGCCTCAATTTCTTCCGGTGCAAAGCCGCCCTCCGGCCCGATCATCACACTGATGCTCTCTCCACGCTGAATCGAACAAAGCGCCTCTTTCGTAGCCTGCATCCCGCATTCATTTTCATATGGGACAAGCCGGCAGCCGCATTCCATCGCACATGCCGCCGCAGCCGCAAAGTCCATGACCGGGCGCACAACCGGAATCCGGCTCCGCTTTGACTGCTTTGCGGCGCTTTGCGCAATCGCCTGCCAGCGTTTCACCTTTGCCTGCGCCCTTTTCTCGTCCAGCTTTACGACACAGTACTTCATTGCAACCGGGATAATCTCATGGACGCCAAGCTCTACCGCCTTTTGTATGACATATTCCATACGGTCGCCCTTCGGAAGCGCCTGGAACAGAAAAACCGGATTCGCCAGCTCTGTGCTTTCGGCATTTGCATCCACAATATCAAGCTGCACAAACGTATCTGCCACCTCCAGCACACTGCACGCATAATCATGCCCGCCCTCGCTGCTGACACGGACGCTTTCCCCCGGCTTCATCCGCAGTACATTTTTGATATGGTTGACGTCCGCGCCGGTAATCGTAATAAAATCTTTCCCCACCTGGCTGTCTTTTACAAAAAACTGATACATAAAAGCTTACTTTCTCCTTGCAGTAATATTCACCCATTCCCCCTGACGGTTCGTTTCCAGCAATTCAAACCCGGCGCCTTCCAGTGCCTTTGCCACATCCTGTTCCTTAAAATCAATAATCCCGGATGTAATCAGCACGCCGCCTTTTTTCAGGCAGGAAAACAGTGCCGGAGCCATCGGGATAATCACGTCCGCCAGGATATTCGCCAGGACGATCTCATAGCCGTCTGTTTCCCGCTCCTGTACGGACTTATCCCCGATCAGGTTGCCGCGGTAAAAGTGCCAGAGCGCTTCGTCAAGACGGTTGGTATGCATATTTTCCTGCGCGGAAACAATACAGTTTTCATCAATATCCATCCCTGTGACAGAAGCCGCGCCAAGCTTTAACGCCACAATCGACAAAATCCCGCTGCCGCAGCCTACATCAAGCGCTTTCCATCCCAAGCCGTCTGCTTCCAGCATCTTGGCATACTTTTGAAGCTGCCTGATGCATAGCTGCGTCGTCTCATGCTTTCCTGTCCCAAAAGAAATGCCGGGATCAATCTCAATCAGGATCTTTCCCGTATCTTTTTCGCTGCGCTCCTCCCAGGTCGGTTTGATCAAAATCTCCCCGACCGTAAAGGACTTAAAAAACTGTTTCCAGTTGTTCATCCAGTCCGCATCCTCGGTCTGGCTTTTTGTAATCTCCCCAGAGCCAATGTCCAGATACTGCCGCTGAGCTTCCAGCGCCGCATGTACCCTTGCAAGCAGCGCCTCGTGATCCTCCCCTGCCTCCAGGTAAAAGCTGACCCTGCTGGTGCCGTCGTCCGGCGGCAGCTCAGGCGGAAAATCGATAAACATATCCCCTGCTTCTTCGTCTGTCAGCGGCACATTGTTCTCGATTTCCACCCCTTCAATGCCAAGCTCTGCAAGCATCGCACTGATGATATCCTCAGCCGCCGTTGTCGTGGCAACCGTATATTTTTCCCATTTCATCCCGCTACCCTTTCTTTTTTATCCCTGCAATCTTGCCAAAAGCCGCTGGTATTCCCGGTTGATCTCCTGGATGGCGTCAGTATCCCCGCATTTATTATCTGGATGGTAGATTTTCAGCAAGTCCTTATAGCGCTTTTTTAAGGAGCTTTGGCTGTTGACGCCGGCAAAAAACATCGCCCCCTGGATCGAGGCAGGTTTGGTGCGGATATCTTCTTTCTGGTACGCTTCCACCTGGTCGTAAAAGCTTTTTTTCTGCTCAAACTGCTTTTTTTCCTCCGCCAGCTTATACAATTCCCCTTCCAAAATCTGCCGTTTCATTTCCAGCAGGTGCTCCTCGTGCTTTTTCTTTGTCTCCTGGAATTCCTGCTGGCGATTAAAATGTGCCTTATCAATATTGAGCTGCATACGCTCCTGCTCGATCTGGTGCGTCTGTCTCCGCAGGCTCTGCTTTTTGGATTCCAGGCGTTCCGTCTCCTGTATCCGCCACATTTCAAACTCATGCTGCTTTTTTATGATTTCTTCTGCCGCCCGCTCCTTAGAATTGCTTCCAGGCGGCTTTATTTTCGACTGCTTCTGATGCACGTCCAAAAAAGCCGGCCCCTGCGTATGTACCTGCTTGCGTGAAAATCCCCCGCCAGGTATCTGCGCCGCACCTGTATGTATCACATTGGGCTTTGGCATTCCATTCTCTCTCCTGCACATACTCATTCCTTCAATTTTTATGAACGATTTTTGATCCTGACTTTTATTTTCTCTAAAATCGGATCAAAATACAAGTGTTTCTGCTATGAAATTTAACTTTTCTACATATTTCACAACAATCGAAGCATCCCTGTTTATTTTTTCGTATGCAATAGCAAAAAAGGAGAGCTGAAACACCGCATCTTATGTATCTTTTGACGATAAACAGCAAAAATACATCTGGTGCGTTTTCAGCCCTCATCTAAAAAATCATCAAATTATATATCCTCAAAAACATCTTTCATTTTATCCATAAAAGTCTTGCGCCCTGCCTTTTTTCCACTGCCGGCGGATGCGCCGTTCTGGCTCTTTAAGGAATTTCCGCTCGCTTCATCGTATTTGCGCAGCGCTTCCTTTGCCTCCGCACTCAGGCTGGTCGGCACCTGGACAACAAGCGTCACATACTGGTCGCCCCGTATGTTTTTATTGCGCAAAGACGGCACGCCCTTTCCTTTCAGGCGGATCCTGGTATCGGTCTGCGTGCCTGGCTTTACCGCATACAGCACATCCCCGTCGATCGTACTGATCCGTATTTCCCCGCCAAGCGCTGCCTGCGCAAACGAAATCGGCGCGGTGGAATAGATATTCATATCCTGCCGCTGGAAAATCGGATGGCTGGTGATGATCACCTCCACAAGCAGGTCGCCTCTCGGCCCTCCGTTGACGCCCGGTTCCCCCTTTTCACGGATACGCACGCTCTGCCCATTGTCGATTCCTGCCGGAATGCTGACCGAGATCTTCTTTTTATTTGAAACATATCCGTTGCCGTGGCAGTGCGGGCATTTTTCCTTCACAATCTTGCCAGTCCCGCGGCAGTCCGGGCACGTCTGTACATTCTGCACCATGCCAAACAGGGACTGCTGCGTCATAATGACCTTGCCCTTGCCGCCGCACTTAGTACAGGTCTCAGGGTTCGTACCCGGCTTTGCACCGCTTCCATGGCACTGCGGACAATCGTCTTTTAAAACCAGCTCCAACTCTTTCTCGCATCCAAACACCGCTTCTTCAAAAGTGATCCGTACGCTGGCGCGTACATTGGCTCCCTTCATCGGGCCATTGCTGCTTCTCCTGCTGCCGCCGCCGAAAAAGTCGCCGAAAATATCGCCAAAAATATCGCCGAAGTCCATCCCGGAGAAATCAAATCCTCCGCCGCCTGCGCCGCCGCCTTCAAAGGCTGCGTGGCCAAACTGGTCGTACTGCTTGCGTTTTTCCGGATCACTTAAGATCGCATAGGCTTCGGAAGCTTCTTTGAATTTTTTTTCTGCTTCTTTATCACCGGGATTCATATCCGGATGGTATTTCTTTGCGAGGACACGGTAGGCTTTTTTAATCTCCGAATCCCCCGCATTTTTTGCTACCCCTAGAACCTCGTAATAATCTCTTTTCTGCTCTGCCATAAACTTTTCCTCTGCCTGCACCCATTCCTAACTGTCAGGTAACCTTAGACTTCTTTAAAATCCGCATCTACGACATCATCGTCCGCTGCGCCCGCATTGTCTGCCGCGCCTGCAAAATCAGACGGATTCGGGCCTGCGCCTGCGCCCTGTGCTGCCTGTGCGTTTTCATACATTTTTGCAAATACTTTCTGCGCGCTTTCCGTCAGCTTCTCTTTTGCAGCCTTGATCTCATCTACCTGCGCGTCTGTCATATTTTCAGCCTGCGGATTTGCTTCCAGCAACGCCTTTAACGCATTTAAGTCCGCTTCTACTGCTGCTTTGTCAGCCGCATCCAGCCCAGCGCCTACTTCCTCCAGCGCTTTTTCTGTCTGGAATACGAAAGCGTCAGCGTCGTTTCTCGCATCGATTGCTTCTTTGCGCTTGCGGTCCTGTGCCTCGTATTCTGCCGCCTCTTTTACAGCGCGGTCAATCTCGTCATCCGACATATTCGAGCCTGCCGTAATCGTAATATGCTGTTCCTTGCCTGTGCCTAAATCTTTTGCAGATACGTTTACAATGCCGTTTGCATCGATATCAAACGTAACCTCGATCTGCGGAACGCCGCGGCGTGCAGGCGGAATGCCATCCAGGCGGAACTGTCCAAGCGACTTGTTGTCTCTTGCAAACTGTCTTTCACCCTGTACGACGTTGATGTCTACCGCCGTCTGGTTATCCGCCGCTGTCGAGAAGATCTGGCTCTTCTTGGTCGGGATCGTCGTATTGCGCTCGATCAGCCTGGTCGCAACGCCGCCCATTGTCTCGATCGACAACGATAATGGTGTTACGTCCAAAAGAAGGATTTCTCCTGCGCCTGCATCCCCGGCAAGCTTGCCGCCCTGGATCGACGCGCCGATTGCCACACATTCATCCGGGTTCAGGCTCTTGTTCGGCTCTTTGCCTGTCAACTGTTTTACTTTATCCTGCACAGCAGGGATACGTGTCGAACCGCCTACAAGCAGTACTTTTGTAATATCATTATTGGTAAGCCCAGCATCCTTTAACGCATTCTGAACCGGAATCGCCGTACGCTCCACGAGATCCCTTGTCAGCTCGTCAAATTTTGCCCTTGTCAGGTTCATATCAAAATGCTTCGGGCCGTCAGCCGTAGCGGTAATAAACGGCAGGTTGATATTAGTCGTCGTCGCGGAAGACAATTCCTTCTTTGCCTTTTCCGCCGCTTCCTTTAACCTTTGCAGCGCCATCTTGTCACTGGACAGGTCTACGCCTTCTGCCTTTTTAAACTCTGCAATCATCCAGTCTGTTACTTTCTGGTCAAAATCATCGCCGCCGAGCCTTGTATCGCCGTTTGTAGACAATACTTCAATAACGCCGTCGCCGATCTCGATAATTGACACGTCGAACGTACCGCCGCCAAGGTCATAGACCATGATCTTCTGCTCATTTTCATTATCCAGGCCATATGCAAGCGCTGCCGCTGTCGGCTCATTGATAATACGTTTAACCTCAAGCCCTGCGATCTTCCCTGCATCTTTCGTTGCCTGTCTTTGCGCATCGTTAAAGTATGCCGGCACCGTAATGACCGCATCTGTCACTTTTTCACCCAGATAGCTCTCTGCATCCGCTTTTAATTTCTGCAAGATCATCGCGGAAATCTGCTGCGGGGAATATTTTTTATCGTCAATCGTCCTGCCATGGTCTGTACCCATGTCTCTTTTAATGGAAATAATCGTCTTTTCAGCGTTTGTAACTGCCTGGCGCTTTGCCGGCTCGCCGACTAAACGCTCTCCTGTCTTTGTAAAAGCTACGATCGATGGCGTCGTCCTTGCACCCTCCTGGTTTGCAATCACGGTTGGCTTGCCGCCTTCCATAACAGCCACACAGCTATTTGTTGTTCCTAAGTCAATACCTATAATCTTACTCATGATCGATTCCTCCTGATTGATTTTATGATCTGATTATGATTTTGTTTTTTATATAAAAGTTATTAATATAAAAGTTATTACATTCCCTGTTCGCGCGGGTCCTTCGCATTAGCTGACTACCGCCACCATACTGTGCCTTACAACGCTGTCCCTGTAAGTATAGCCTTTTTGCAGCTCCTGTGCCACAATACCAGATTCGTATTCTTCGCTTTCCGTCTGCATCACTGCATTGTGCAGGTTCGGGTCAAATTCCTTGCCGACTGCTTCGATCGGCTTGACGTCCGCTTCCTCCAGCATCGTCATAAGCTGCTTATATATCTTATTCATGCCGTCCACAAACGCATCCTCTTTGCTTTCCTCCGGCACGGCTGCAAGCCCTCTTTCAAAATTGTCCACCACCGGCAGCACCTTTTCGATAATGCTCTTTGCCCCGATCTCATACATCTGGGCCTTTTCTTTGTCCGTACGCTTACGGAAATTGTCAAATTCCGCCATCTGGCGCTTCACCTGGTCTGTCAGCTCTTCGATTTTTTCATCTTTTTTATCTTTTTTCTTGTTTTTCTTAAAAAATCCTTTTTTGGACCCTGCTGCTTCGCCGCTTTCCGCCTCGTCCCTGCCTGTATCCCCGTCAGCTCCATCCGCAGCTTCTTCCTGTGCAGCCTCGGTTTCGTCTTTCCTTGTGCCTGATGGTACATCAGGCGATTCCTGTTCGACGGATTGCGCTGCGTTTTGTTCCATTTCTTCTTTTTCCATTTCTTTTTTTCGCATTTCTTCTTTCTGCATTTGTTCTTCCTGCATTTCTTCTTTCTGCATTTGTTCCTCGCTTGCCTCGCCTTCGTTTAACGAATGCTTATTTAATTGATCTTTATTTATTTGATCTTTATTTATTTGATCTTTATTTATTTGATCTTTATTTATTTGATTTTTGCCTGTTTGCCCCTTCCTGGTTTCCACGCGTCCAGCTCCTTTCTATTTTAACCATCTGACAGTTTTTCATCCTCATATCGAAATGCTTTTATTCCCCTTGTTTACTTTTCGTCTTTATGGTAAATAATATCCAACTGCTTTTTTAAATTTTTCAAGTTGTTGAGCACCTTTTCGTAGTCCATACGCTTTGGGCCGATAATGCCGATCGTCCCGGTTACGCCTTCGCCAAGCTCATACGTTGCAGTCACCACGCTGCAATCCTTTACGGTCTTGATCGGGCTCTCATCTCCAATATATACCTGAATCCCTGTCCCTGGCTCGCGCTCTCCCAGCTTATCTGTAATCATATCGGCAAGCACCTGCTTTTCTTCAAAGGCAGAAATAAACTCACTCGCCTTTTCTGAATTGCTCAGCTCTGGATATTTGAAAATATTGGTCGCGCCGCTCGTATAGATCTGCAAGTCCTCGTCATCTCCGACCGCCTCTGCCACAGCGTCCAGCACATCCCCGACAATCCTGCTGTGGCTGCCTGCCTGGTCTTTCAATGCTGTAATGGTGCCTAGGTTGATCTGCTCGATCGACAGCCCGTTCAGGCTTGTATTGAGCAGAATATTCAGCTTTAACAACTGCTCGTCGTTCAGCGCTTCCTCCAGCCCGATCATTTTATTTTTCACAATATTCCCTTCCAGCACAATCACACATAACAACTGGCATTCATCTACCTTGGAAAGCTGGATAAACTTTAATTTGTTGCGATGACAGCGCGGCCCGGTGATCATCGCCGCATATTCGGTATTATTCGCAAGCAGCTTTGCGACATTTTTTAATACCTGCTCCATCTTTTCGGTATGCTCTATGACAAAGCTCTGCATTTCGCTGATCTCCTGATTCTTTTCCGTAATCAGGTTATCCACATAAAACCGGTAGCCCTTATCCGAAGGAATCCGCCCTGCCGACGTATGCGGCTGGAGGATATACCCAAGCTCCTCCAAATCTGACATCTCATTACGGATCGTCGCGGAACTCAAATGCAGGTCTGTGTACTTCGAAATCGTCCTCGAACCGACCGGCTCACCTGTATCCAGGTAATTCTTTATAATGGCTTTTAAGATCTTGGTCTTTCTTTCATCAAGCCCTTCCATAATAAAGTACACTCACAGCCTTTCTAACATTTTTCCCGCAAAGCAGCGTAAAATGCAGCCTGCCGTAACCCGCCTGCTCCCGCTGCCCGCATGGGGTTCGATTTACTGTTGTTAGCACTCAGTTAATTAGAGTGCTAATATCGATATGATTAAGATAACACTCCGCATTTTCTTTGTCAACATGTTTTTTCATTTTCTTTGAAATATTTTGTAAAGATTTTATAAACTGGGGCTGATTTAGTGATAAACGCCTTAGAATAGTTTCTTTCTCATGTTTAGATTTTTTCAGATTCAGTTTCGCCTTCCTGTTTTGTTTTTCTCCTGGATTTTTATATTCCCCGTTCAGGAAAAACAAAAAGGGAAACAATATCGTCTCCCTTTCCTTACAATATCTTCAGCTTTTTTATGAACCAGGCATTTCTGACAAACACTTTCATTTACAAGCAAAGAATGGAGCATACGGGATTCGAACCCGTGGCCTTAACAATGCGAATGTTACGCGCTCCCAACTGCGCTAATGCCCCATACATCCAGTATAACATATATTGAAAAGTTTTCAATACCTGAATGTAATTTTTTGCAGTTTTTTAATGATTCCATTTTGAATGCCTTCGCTAATCCTGCTCATTTGTATACCTCTGCGGAAACCGCATTTCACGGATATACAGATCCTGAAAATCAGGATCGCTTTCCAGCCGGATGCTCCGGTTTTTGCTGCGGATGTTCTCTAGCTCTGCGGCGCACGCCTGGTCAGTAAAAAACGCGACCGCCCCTTTCAGGCTCGTATTGCCCACCGCAACGATCCGCTCCTTCCATCCTGGCGGAAACAGGCCAATCGAAACCGCCGTATCTGCCGACAGGCTGTACCCAAAGCCTCCTGCCAGGTAAATGCGGCTGATCTGCGCCCTCCCTGGCTTTTGAAATTCCCGGTGATACCTTTGATACAATATCTCAATCCCTGACCGGATTGCCGCCTTCGCCATCTGTATCTCACGGATATCCGACTGTGTCAGAAAAATGCCGCTTCCATCCTCACGCCTGGCAAGCATCATACCCTTTTCAAATAGCTGCGGCGCGAGCAGCCCGTCCGCATCCATCAGCCCCTCTGAAAGCAGTGCCGAGACAGCCTCCATCGCCCCGGTACCGCAGACGCCGCATGGCTTTTTGCGTCCGATTGTCTGTATGCGGACTCTGTGGTACAAATACGACACCTTGCAGATCGCGCCTGGGATCCCCGGCACTCCGCAGCTTAGGCGGGCGCCTTCAAACGCAGGCCCTGCCGCAGTAGACGTCGTGACATATCCGTCCCGGCTTCCAAACGCCATCTCTCCATTTGTCCCAAGATCGATAAAAAACGCCGGTGCATCCTTGCCCGTCTGCCAAAACCCGCTGCTGTAAAAGCCCGCTGTAATGTCCGCCCCTACAAATGCACTGATTCCCGGCAGCAGATAAACAAGGCTGCCGCTGCACCCTTCTGTCGGCGCAAACAGGCTGTCGTAGGGAAGGCATTCTTGTTCCAGGCTCACTGGCGTAAACGGTGCCTGTCCGAGCTTTTCGCACGAATACCCCCGCAGCAGGTGCAGCATCGTCGTATTGCCCGCAACCGCGATGCCTGTAACCTGTACCGCTTTGCCGCTTCCTTCCAGCAGCGCCAAAAACAGCTCTTGCAGCCCACGGCAGATACATACGCGCAGTTGCTCCCGCATCCCTTCGTTCGACGCCTGTATCCTTGAAATCACATCTGCGCCATACGCCCTTTGCGGATTCACCGCAGACGCCTGCGCCAGCAGCTTTCCCTGCGCATCCAGCAAAACAGCCGCCAGCGTCGTGCTGCCAAGGTCTACCGCGATCCTGCATCCGCGCAGCCGTTCTATCCGCATTTGCCCATATGGCGCCGAACTTCCTGCCTGTACGCTCGCTGCATTGCCTTTTCTCTGTCCGCTCGCTGACTGCGCCGCATTGCCTTTTCCCTGTCCATTCGCTGCCTGCGCCGCATTGCCTTTTCCCTGTCCATTCCCTGACTGCGCCGCATTGCCTTTTCTCTGCCCGCTCGCTGCTTCCTTCCATCCTGTGCCTGCCTGCGCCTGCCCAATGCCGAGCGTCTGGATATGCGTGTACCCGCTGCCTATCTGAATCGAAAGGTCGCCATAAATATGCGCCTTACATGCCAGGCGATACCCGGACAGCAGCTCCTGTTCTGTAAAAAATTGCCGCTCCTGCTCTGTGACAGGCACATATCCCTCTATGACCTGCACCCGGCATTTTCCGCAAATCCCTTTCCCGCTGCATACCGCATCCACCGGGATCTGATGCATCCTTAAAACATCCAGCAGGTTCGCGCCTTCCTTTGCCGCCACCCTGCCTATTTTTTTCTTGTCTATATAACACAAAACCTCATATAAAATATGCCCAACCCCTTTCTGATCTTGTTTCATCTTTCCTGATCTTTTCTTCCTTGTCCTGATCTTTTCTTCTTTGTCCTGGCCTTTTCTTCCTTGTCCTGATCTTTTCTTCCTTGTCCTTCTCTTTCCTGATCTTTTCTTCCTTGTCCTGATCTTTCTTGCCCTGCCTTATCATGCCCTTGTTACTTCGTTATCATTCCGCTGTATGTTTGATTTTACATCCGCCAAAAAGAGAAAAAGCCTTATTGGTTTCAGCGTATGCCTGAAAACGCATCCCTGCAATTCTCAAATACGCCCTATAAAACCAATAAGGCTCCTGCAACCGTTATGGCTGGTCTACAATCCCCATAAATACCGGAGCACCAGACTCCATATCCATAATCATATACATAAACGAGCGGTCAAAATACACAACTGGCTTATCCGGCATATATGCCGTCCCGGTAGCAACCGCCCCGATTGTCGCAGCAGCCGCTTCCGTACCTTCCTCTGCGACGGAAATCACCGCTTCCTGCAATACAAGGCTAAGGTACAGGTTTTCCTCGTCCGCAGACTTGCCAAGCAGCGTCAAATCTGCCTTTTTCTCATCAAACACTTTTTTAATGCCCATTTTTTTCAGGCTGTCGTTTAAATTCATCCTGCACCGTACCTCAAACTTCGGAAGCGCCAGCTCTACCTCTTTCGTTTGCCTGCCCGCGATCAGCGCCGCCAGTTTTTGCGCGCTATAAGACGCATACCAATCCCGGATCGACGTTTCCCCGACCGGCTTAACTGCTACAAAAGCAAACTGGCTGTCCTTATACGGCAGTACAACCCCTTGCGCATCTTTATTATGAAAATAACCGCACGAACGGATGGACGCATGCATCATATCAACCTCCGCATTCGTCCCGTGGTCCAGCCGGAAATTGCTCTTGCTGGTAAACGCTCCCACAAACTGCTGCTGCCAGTCCGCATGGAAATACAATGCATTGAGCAGCGCAAGCCTTGTCTCTTTTTCCAGCTTTTTATCCAAAAGCTTTGGAATCAGCTCGTTTGTACGGCCGCTGACCCATTTGTTAATCTTTTCTTTTGCAGCGTTCGTATCAAGATTTACCTCGTATACATCCGCCTGGAATTGTGTTTTTATCGTATCAAGCCATTTCTTTTTCGCTGTAAACTGCTTATCCATCCATGCGGAATTCGCGATTGTAAGCTGTACCCCTTCCTCGTTCTGCGGAAGTGTATCCATCAGGCTTTTTGACAGTGCCAGCGTATCGCTGCCAAGGACATTTTCAAACTCTTTTTTCGTCGTGCCTTTCGCGCCGTTTGCCACCATGCTTAATGCCACATACGCAGATACCGGAGACAGAACCGGATTCGTTTCTTCTAAATACTGCCCCATCAGCTCATAGCCGAATTGCTGCACCTGCTGCATGGCGTCTGCCGTTTCCTGCTCCTTTGCCTGCACCATAAGGCGGCTGTTCCCCGCCTCCTGCTGCCATGCCCCGATCCCTGCAAATGCAGCGGACGCGGCCGCCAATGCCAGTACAAAGCTTACCACTCTTTTCTTCATAATATTGAATTCTCCTTTCTAAACGAAACTTTCTGAACTAAGTCAGGTCGATACAGAAATCATACGCGCCAGCTCCGCTCCCAGCTCCTCCGCTTTGTGCCTGTGCGCAGTAAGAGACTCCCTGCGCACGCTGCCGTGACCTGACACCACAAGCCCCGTCAGTGTCAGCGTATCCGCCTGGATGTCCGCGTATGCCGCCACAGGGGCGGAGCAGCCGCCTCCCAGGGTACGGATAAAGCTGCGTTCCGCCAATGCCTGCCATCTGGCATCTTCGTCGCAAAAATCTTTCAAAAGACTTTTATCAAAATCTTTTCTGCCCTGTACCGCCAGTATGCCCTGTCCCGCAGCCGGCACCATCTCTGATACCGAAAACAGGCGGCTGATACGGTGCGCGAGCCCAAGCCGCAATAGCCCGGCAGCAGCCAGCACAAGCGCGCCATATTCCCCATTGTCTAATTTTTGCAGCCTTGTGAGCACATTTCCTCTGACTGGCTTCACCGTACAGCCCTCAAACAACTCGGCAAGCTGGGCGGCACGCCTTGGGCTGGAGGTTCCGATCGGGGCATGGATGCCAGATTGACGGACAGGCAGGACAAGCGCATCCTGCGGAACTTCCCTGCGCGAATAGCCAAGCACCGGGAATTCCTTTGGCACCTCCATCGGCAGGTCTTTCAGAGAATGGACGGACAGATCGGTACGCCCCTGCGCAAGCGCCTGGTCAAGCTCCTTTACAAACAGCCCTTTGCCCCCGATCTCATCCAGCCTGCGGTCTAAAACCCTGTCTCCTTCTGTTTTCATTTTGATAAGCACGACCTCGCAATCCGGGCGGCGCGCTGTGATCGACTGTCTTAACAGCTCCGCCTGTGCTACGGCAAGCGCGCTCTCCCTCGTCCCGATCCGTATGATTTGTCCCATCCTGCCCTCCGTTATATTCCCTCTGCCAGATCATCCAGGCTGCGCAGCCTTTCACAAAACCGGGCTGTCTTTTTATGGTTCCCTTCCGTACTCGTTACACCGATTACAAGCTGCTCCCGCTCGACCAGCGCTGGAAAATAAAAATCACACTGTGTACAGTCCGAAGCATTGTTCACCGGGATCTCCTTTTTGCGGCATTCCATATAGATCTTTGCATTAGCGCGCCTGTCATTGGTTGCTGCCAGCACAAAATCCGCGTTTTCCTTTTGGATTTCACCCGGACAGTAACGGCGTTTTTGGCATGATAGCTGCCCCTGGCTGCCCTGGCGTACATACAGCTCCTGCATATGGATCCCGATTTCAGGCGCTATAACTGTCACAACCGCCCCAAAGCGCAGCAATCCGCCCACCCTGCGCGCTGCGATCTTCCCAGCTCCAAAGACAACAAATTTTTTCCCGGACAGGTTTACAAATAACGGAAAATATGCCGGCATCACAAACCTCCATCAAAGCTTTTCTCTAATTCTGCTATTTGCGGGCAACCGGTTCGCTGTCTGGGCTGCCATGTGAATAGCGCATCTGCTCTAACAGCTCCACACAATGATACAGCTCTTCCCGCGCAAGACCGTCCCGCAGCGTATACAGTATCTTATCCACTATCTTTTGCGCGCTGTCGTTTAACGCTGCATAAAGCGTTTCCTGCTCCTCCTGCGGGAATGTGCCAGTCACGCGGCGCATACGCCAGCACAGCTCATCCGCCGCATCGCGTCCGACCTGCTGCATTCTTGGAATCAGTTCCCGGCATTCGCACCAGTCCTTCCATTCTGCGATTTTCTGCGCCAGTATCTCCTCTGCCTCCTGCTTTTGGGCGGATGCCTGCTCAGATACCGCATCGCTTTGAAACGAATCAATATCATACAAATCCACGCCGTCTAACTGCGCAATCTCTTCTTCCATATCTCTTGGCACGGCAAGGTCAATAAAAATCTGGCGCCTGCCATGCGCTCCCCTTGCCTGTGCCAGCGGTTCCTTTCGGATCGTAAGGTTTGGGCTGACCGTAGCCGACAGCACAAGGTCACATTCCGGGATCCGCTCATACCGCTCTCCATAATGGATCCTGTCGCATCCCGCCGGAATCTCTACCATCCCGCTGCGGTACTGCCGCACCGTAACCGTCACGGACGCCCCCGCGTCCCGCAGCGCCAGCGCCGCTGTTTTTCCCATGACGCCGTTGCCGATCACAAGGCAGTTCTTTTTTTCCAGAGAAAAGCCCTGCTCCCTAAGCTTTGCCAACGCGCAATGCACTGCCGAAGCATCTGTATGTACAAACAGCCCCTTTGCCTTTACGTCCTTGCCCGCAGTCACCGCACAGCGGAACAGCACCTCCAGCAGCGGATCGGTGCAGTAAAGCTCCCGCGCCCGCTTCAGCGCATCCTTTACCTGTGACAAAATCTGGTCTTCCCCAAGGATTCTGGACTTTAACCCCGCCGCCAGATACATCAGGTGCGCGGCTGCCTCTTGTCCCTGCCTGATCTGGAAAAACGGCGCATACTCTCTTGCCGCAGCCGGAAACCGGCAGATACATTCCAGCAGCTTTGGAAGGCATACGTCCTCCTCCGCGCTCACATAAAGCTCCATACGGTTGCAGGTCGACAATATGACGCATCCTTTGATCCCAGGCTGCTTTTTTGCTTCTTCCATCGCCCGTCCCGCCTGCGAAACAGTCAGCGCAAACTGCTCCCGTATTTTTACACTGGCAAGGCTGTGGTCAATCCCTATCATCTGGATCCCCATAATCTGCTCCTTTTCTGCGGCTGCCTGTGCAATTTGCCGCGCCTTTCAGCCGGCATAATTCTGCCACTGTTCCAGCACTCCAACCAGCTTTTCATTTTCTTCCCGGCTGCGGACACCGACCCGGTAATACCCCTCCGGCAGCCCTTCAAAATTGCTGCAATCCCGCAGCATAATCCCGCGCATCATACTAAAGGCATGCAGCCTTGGACGGCTTTTGAAAAATATAAAATTTGCTTCTCCCCTGGCGCCTGCCATGCCGATGCGCCGTAGCTCTTCCAACAGCCAGACGCGTTCCTTTGCCGTCTCCTGCACAGTCTTTTGCAAAAATTCATGCTCCTTGGTACATGCAATCCCTGCCCTCTGCGCTACTGCCGATACCATCCACGGCTGCACTGCGCCGTTCAGCTTTTCCATCAGCTTTTGGTCGGTACACATACCGTAGCCAAGCCGGATGCCCGGCATTGCAAATATTTTTGTAAATTCCTTTAGGACAAACAGCGATGCCCCCGCATCTTTTGCCCGCATGGAAATGCCTGCCGCGTTTTCCACATAATCCAGGTAACATTCGTCCAAAACGAGCATTGTGCCCGTCTGCTCGCACCGATTTAATACCTGCATCAGATATTCCCTGTCATACAAGATTGCCGCCGGGTTATTGGGATTGCACCAGAATACGAGATCGACCTCTTCTGTAATATGAGACAGAAAATCCTCCAGAGGAACGTAAAAGCTGTCTGCTTCCTTCGTATAATAATATGCTATCTCGCATTGTACCATAGACAGCGAACGAATATATTCTTCAAATCCAGGCGTTGGGAGCAGCGCTTTTTTCGGCTGTAGTACCTGTACCAGCAGCCGGACAATTTCAGAAGCGCCGTTGCCGCAGATTACCTGCTGCGGCTCTACGCCTTCCCATTCAGCTACATGATCATTGATCGTCCCCTCATACTCCTGCGGAAACTGTACAGCAGCCATAAGCCCGCTTCGCGCAGCCTGCATAACCTTATCAGGAATCCCTAAAAAATTACTGTTTGCTGAAAAATCGATACAAGTATTTTGAAAAAACACATTTCCTCCATGCTGAAACATCATTTGCTCCTTTCTGGCTATCTACTCCCTGCTTCCAAAAAACTCAGAAAGCGTTGTGCTAAGCTGCTGCGGATCGATTGGCTTTGCCACATGCGCATTCATTCCTGCGTCCAGCGCTTCCTTTACATCCTCAGCAAACGCATTTGCGGTCATTGCGATAATCGGAATCTGCTCCGCGTCCGGCCTGCCAAGCCCCCGGATCTTACGGGTCGCATCATATCCGTTCATAACCGGCATCTGTACATCCATCAAAATCGCATCATACCTGCCTGGCCTGGAACGCTCAAACTCCTCTACCGCGAGCTGTCCATTTTCCACCACTTTACATGCCGCATCCTGCATCGACAGCACTTCGCTTAATATTTCCGCATTCAGCTCGACATCTTCGGCTACAAGGAAACATCTTCCCGCAAGCGTATGCACTGCTTCCTCCTGCCTGCCGCCTTTTTCCCCTTCCATACGGAGCTCTTTTAAACGTTCCCTGAAATTCGCCACAAAAAACGGTTTTGGCAAAAAAGCATTGATCCCTGCCCTGGTCGCCTCCTCCTCGATCTGTGACCATTCATACGCAGTCAATACGAGAATCGGGATTTCCTCAGATACCAGCCTACGGATTTTCCTGGCTGTTTCCAGCCCGTCCATCTGCGGCATCTTCCAGTCAATCAGGATCACATGATACTCCCAGTGCTGCGATGCCGCCTGCCGGATCTTTTCCACCGCCTCTTCCCCACTTAATGTATAATCGATATGGACACCAGTATCCGCCATCAGGTTCGCGATATTTTCACAGATCTCCAGCTCATCGTCTACGACAAGGATATTGGATATGCCATAGTGCTCCCAGAATCTTGCATCCATATTTTTATCCGGTATACGCAGGCAAATGCGTACCGTAAAAATACTTCCTTTTCCAAGCTCACTGCGCACCTCGATCGTGCCGCCCATCATCTCTACAATGTTTTTTGTAATCGCCATCCCAAGGCCGGTTCCCTGCACCTTTTTTGTCGTATTATTATCCGCGCGGGTAAACGCGTCAAAAATTTTTTCACAATATTCCGGCGTCATGCCGTACCCGTTGTCCTCCACAGAGATCGTAAGGCTCTGGAAATCATGGGATGCCGGCTTGTCACCTGCCACCCGAAGCTGAATATGCCCGCCTTCCTGCGTATATTTCACCGCATTTGACAAAAGGTTAATCAATACCTGGTTAATCCTTGTCTCATCCCCAATCAACTGTTCATGCTGCAGCCCGCTTACATGAACGTCAAACGTCTGGTTTCTTGCGTTTGTCTGCGGACGGATCACCGTATCGACTGCCGTAACCGTATCGGCAAGCTCAAACTCACTGATATTCAGCACCATCTTGCCGCTTTCAATCTTGCTGATATCCAGTACATCATTGATTAAGCTCAGCAAATGCTGGCTGGAAGCAATGACCTTTTTCGTATATTCCCTGACCTTCCCCGGTTTTTCCGCATCGCGCATCAGCAGTGCAGAAAATCCGATAATCGCATTCATCGGCGTACGGATATCATGGCTCATATTTGACAAAAAAGTCGATTTTGCCCTGTTTGCCGACTCAGCAGCCTCCAACGCATCCTGCATCCGCCTTACCTGTTCTTCCAGCTCCCTGATCCGCTCCTGATCCGAACGGCTTTTCCCTGTTTCGTTATACATATTTTTCCCCGATAGCTCCAATCTGAACAATTCGACCATTTCCAACTATATATTTAAAGCTTAAAAAGCACACAAAAAGAACAGGATAATTATAACATTCCTGGTTAGCAATATCAAGAGTCATAGTTATCCTGCCTGAAAATCATGATTGCGTGGTAACAATGCAAATACATTTGCTAAATAAATGACTTTTTGTTGACAAAATGACTTTTGGATGCTATGATAACACTTAAGAAGGAGGGCCGCTCTATTGAAAGAACATATAAAAAAACTCAGAAAAGAACTGGATTTAACACAGCAAAAATTTGCTGATAAGATCGGCGTAAAAAGAAACACCATAGCAATGTATGAAATGGGAAAAACCATTCCCAGTGATCAAACAGTTAAGTCCATCTGTCGCGAATTTAACGTAAATGAAGAATGGCTTCGCAACGGAATTGGAGAAATGTTCAAAGAAACTCCATCGGACGCATTGGATCAGTTGGCATATAAATACCATCTCTCCGAAGCAGATTATATTATGGTGGAAAAATTTGTCACTATGCGCCCGGAAGCAAGACAACTGCTGTTCCATTACATGAAGGAAATAAATGCAATCTTTGAAAATACCAGTATAGATCTGTCTGCTCCTGCATATAAACCTCTTCCAATAGGCAAAATTCTGGACACCAAGCAGGAAACAGAAACCAAGCACAAACCAACCATAAATGAACATCCAAAACATCACCGCCGCCAGTTGGAAGGCTAAGGAACTGCCGCAAAAGCGGCAGAAGAATGATCCGTTTTACAAACAGGTGCATCATTAAGAAAAATTAGGAGGTCAAACACATGAAATGTCCAAATTGCGGAAGTGAAAACGTAACATCACAAGCAGTAACCGAAACTATAACAGAAAGCAAGACAAAAGGCTTTGGTTGTATTAAGTCTTGTATCGGTTTTTTACTTTTCAGCATACCGGGAATACTCTGTGGATTATGCGGCATGGGAAAAGGGAAAACAAAAACTACTTCTAAAACAAAGGTGATACATATATGTCAAAATTGCGGCAAACAATGGTAAATTTCATGAACGAACTTGGAGAATGCAGCGGATGCCATCGCATGGCGGACAGAAGTTTTTTCTACAAGGGGCATCAATTTCCTGTATGCGCCAGATGTACAGGGGTATGCATCGGACAGCTTTCAGCGATTTTAATAAACTGCCTGCTTTCTATCCCAATGCATATTTCTATCTTATTACTTGCAGTTATGGGATTTGACTGGGGCATTCAAGAATTAAAAATTAAATCTTCAACAAATTGCAGGCGTCTTATCACTGGTATTTTAGGTGGATTTGGCATGTTCAGCATATACGCGAACATTATAAAATTTTTAATTCCTGTCATACAAAGAAATAGATCAGATGCATGAAAGCTCCAAAGGAACTGCAAAAAAAATTTTTAAACTAACCGAAACATTTTATTCAGAGGGAAAGATTCTTCTTGGCAATATTCACCAATACGTACAAACAGCCAAACGGGAACGGAGGGATTATGGACCATTTTTTAATGAAGCCCAAAATTGATTTCGCCTTTAAAGAAATCATGGAAGATGAAAAAGCACGCACCGGTTTTTTGGCTGCCGTCCTACAGCTAGACCCTATCGACATCAAAGAAACCCGCATCCTGAACTCCAGCCTGCGCAAGGCACACGTAAATGACAAGCTCGGCATCCTCGATGTCAGGATCCTGTTGAACGACGATACGCACATCGACACTGAGATCCAGTTATCCAAGCTTAAGGTCTGGGGCGACCGCGCTTTGTTTTATATTTCCAAGATGTATACAGGACAGATCGAAAAAGGGCAGAATTACGACGTTTTAAATAAATGCGTCAGTATCAGCATCCTGGACTTTGTACTTTTTGAAAATGAGCCGGATTTTTATTCCCGCTTCCACATCCTGGAGGATACCCGCCATTTCATCTATACCGACAAAATGGAGTTCCATGTCATTGAGCTCCCAAAGCTTCCAAAAGGCTTGCGGGACGACTCTGGCAGCCTGGAATTATGGGCAAAGTTTATCAACGCTGAAAAGAAGGAGGAATTTGACTTGATTGCTGAAAAAGACCCTTACATCCAAAGCGCCTATGACCACCTGCAAATTGTCAGCCAGGACAAACAAAAGCGCCTCGAATATGAGGCACGCCAAAAAGCCATCCTGGACCATAACCAGTCTATGTTTGAAGCGGAACAGCGTGGCAGAAAACAAGGCATGGAAGAAGGCAGACAGCAAGGCAGGGAAGAAGGCAGAAAACAAGGCATGGAAGAAGGCAGGCAGCTTGAAGCAGCCTCGATTGCGTTAAAGTTGATTTCACTTGGTATGGATGATGCAACCATTATAGGCGCTACAAACCTTTCACCCGATAGAGTGGAATCTTTACGCAAAGACATCTCGGTATCCTCGACATAAAGGTTTGTTGCACAACGATACGCACATCGACACGAGATCCCGTTTTATCCAATGAGGCTGAAATTCTGCATACGCTCACCAATACGTACAAACAGCCAAACGGGAACGGAGGGATTATGGACCATTTTTTAATGAAGCCCAAAATTGATTTCGCCTTTAAAGAAATCATGGAAGATGAAAAAGCACGCACCGGTTTTTTGGCTGCCGTCCTACAGCTAGACCCTATCGACATCAAAGAAACCCGCATCCTGAACTCCAGCCTGCGCAAGGCACACGTAAATGACAAGCTCGGCATCCTCGATGTCAGGATCCTGTTGAACGACGATACGCACATCGACACTGAGATCCAGTTATCCAAGCTTAAGGTCTGGGGCGACCGCGCTTTGTTTTATATTTCCAAGATGTATACAGGACAGATCGAAAAAGGGCAGAATTACGACGTTTTAAATAAATGCGTCAGTATCAGCATCCTGGACTTTGTACTTTTTGAAAATGAGCCGGATTTTTATTCCCGCTTCCACATCCTGGAGGATACCCGCCATTTCATCTATACCGACAAAATGGAGTTCCATGTCATTGAGCTCCCAAAGCTTCCAAAAGGCTTGCGGGACGACTCTGGCAGCCTGGAATTATGGGCAAAGTTTATCAACGCTGAAAAGAAGGAGGAATTTGACTTGATTGCTGAAAAAGACCCTTACATCCAAAGCGCCTATGACCACCTGCAAATTGTCAGCCAGGACAAACAAAAGCGCCTCGAATATGAGGCACGCCAAAAAGCCATCCTGGACCATAACCAGTCTATGTTTGAAGCGGAACAGCGTGGCAGAAAACAAGGCATGGAAGAAGGCAGACAGCAAGGCAGGGAAGAAGGCAGAAAACAAGGCATGGAAGAAGGCAGGCAGCTTGAAGCAGCCTCGATTGCGTTAAAGTTGATTTCACTTGGTATGGATGATGCAACCATTATAGGCGCTACAAACCTTTCACCCGATAGAGTGGAATCTTTACGCAAAGACATCTCGGTATCCTCGACATAAAGGTTTGTTGCACGACGATACGCACATCGACACGAGATCCAGTTTTATCCAATGAGGCTGAAATTCTGCATACGCTCTATACATGTCCCAGATACAGATACGAGGTAGTTTTGAATGGAAAACCGATTACGTCAAAAGCAAAAGCCAGAAAGCACTTACCGTCTTTCTGGCTTTATCTGCGGAAACCCGCTGCTCTTTCAGAAATGGAATAGACGGGAATCGAACCCGTGTCCAAAGACCCCTCCACCGTACTTCTACGAGCGTAGTCTATGATTTTACATTCCCTCTGCGGCACCCGCACAGACACGGTTGCCGTTTCAGTAGCTTCATCATACGCCTGCATACGCAAAGCTTAATATGCATCGTTTCCTACATCGTCGATGCCTGGGTTCCAATGTGTAGGTGCATCAGATCAGACAGCTGCAACTAGGCAGCGTATGCTAAATTATCGTTAGCGTTTAATTTTAATTTTGAGAGTTGACGCATCTCCTGCGGCTCGCTTCTCCAGCTTTAGAACCCCTGTCGAAACCTTTACTATCCCATATGAAATTGTATTTTGTTTTTGTCATTATATGCCTGCTCCAAGAAAAAGTCAAGAGGAATTTTTTTCTTGGGTGTAGATACAAATTGTCAGTATAAGCTATTTACATTTCTTTGCTTAAGGTGTATTATATAAGCAAAGGGAGATAGTGAATTATGACCGATGATGAGAATTCATTTAGCGAAGAAAGATCTAATCAGATTAAACATTTAATAAAGGACTTTGAGAGAAAATTCACTGAAAAAACTTCAAATCCCGATTCGTTTGCATCATTACATGAGATCGAACAAATGTGGGGCAAACTTAGAGCTGACACTGATAAAATTTATTCAGATATGATTCAGGATATGCTCGGTAAAATCGATGAATCGGAGCTTGTCTGTAAAAAAAACGAATATAAAGAAAAAGGGATAACCCTGCATGTCCAAAGACGTGTTAAAAAAGAAATTGTCACGCTCCATGGCAAACTGTCATTCTCACGCGTAATTCTACGGCCGTTCGGCAGTGAAAGCAAAAAACTGTTGCTTGATACAGAAGGCATAAAGTCTGTTGCCCCTCTGGACTGTTATCTTGGAATAGACAGAATTCCTTTTAAAATGTCAGTAGACATGATATTGGAGTGCGCCTACTGGGCACAAAATCAATGCTCTTTTGAAGCAGCACAGACTGCGGTCAAAAAAATACATGGTATAGACATCAACGATGATACAATCCGCCTGGCCACTGATTATATAGGCAGAATGATATTTGAAAATGACTGCAGAAAAGCCAGTACAGCATGGGAAAAATTTAATACTGCACAGTTACGGTTTCCATATGACCGTAAAGGAATACTTTACATAGAAATGGATGGGGCTGCATTAAATACCAGACATAAAAACGGTGATGGATCGACATGGAGGGAAAACAAGCTGGGTATTGTTTTTTCGTCTGACAATATATATCACTGGACAGGAAAAGACGGAAAACCATGCAGGATGCTTCAAAAGCGTGAATATATCAGCTATATCGGCGAATCCTGTGAATTCAAAAAGCACCTGCTTGCCTGTGCACTCCGAAATGGTTATGGCAGGTACAGGGATACGGTCATATTAAGTGACGGCGCTTCCTGGATCGCACATATTGCTGAAGAAATGTATCCGGATGCCCAGCATATTCTTGATTTTTTTCATCTGGCGGAAAATGTGCATGATTTTGCCAGGGCAAAGTATGGAACTGATGAGTCGGAATACAAATCATGGGCAAAGGAAATATGTGACAAACTTGAAAACGGCAGATGGGAGGAAGTCCTGGCAGCACTCAATCCGGATGAAACATACCCAAATACAGTAAATCTTTACCACTATATTGAATCAAATAGGGAACACATAAATTACCCGGAATACAAGACAAAAGGTTATTTTATAGGGAGTGGGGCAATAGAGAGCGGCAATAAAGTTGTTCTTCAAAAAAGATTAAAACTGGCAGGAATGCGGTGGAATCCAAAAACCGCACAGTATATCATTACTCTTGTAAGTAAAGAAGCAAGCAAAAAATGGAATGAGGATGTAGTTGATTTCGTATTATCATCATATAATCAATTGTTTTGACGCACATATATCATAAAAATATATGTGCGTTTCTTATTGCTTTACTTACTGACAAAAAATATCTACACCCGTTCAAAGCAACTGAGGCACCCTGCTTTGTCGTGATTGTATCAATTATATCAACT
>CAMWXD010000009.1 GCA_947178105.1 uncultured Eubacterium sp.
ATTGCTTAATATTATGGTATATATTTTCAAAAAGTATATAAGCATGGCTGTATGGCCATGCTATTCTTTTGCCTTTTTGAAGACATAGGAAGGAATCATATATAGATGAAAAGACCATGGTATCTTGTGCTTACAGGCTGCCATGGCCTTTTTTATAATTGAATGAATCGAAAAGGAGAAAACCGAAAAATGAATGATGTAATTATCAACACAAGTAATTTAATCAAACGATACCGAAGATATAAGAAAAGGGAAGGGATCTATGGAAGCATAGCCAGCCTGTGGAAACGTGATTACGAGGATAAAATTGCCATAAACCAAATAGACTTATCCGTAAACAATGGCGAATGTATAGGGCTGATAGGCCCGAACGGAGCTGGGAAAACAACATTGATTAAGATGTTGACGGGCATTATAGCACCGACAGAGGGGAGCATTGATGTAATAGGATATTATCCCAATGATTTAAAAAATGAGTTTAAGAAGCAGTATGCTGTCGTGATGGGACAAAAGAGCCAGTTGTTTTTTGAACTGACAGCCAATGATACTTTGTGTCTGTTTAAAGAAATATATGAAATCCCAGAGGAAGATTTCCAGAAGAATAAAAGTTATTTTGTGGAGCTTTTTGGTGTCAGGGAATTGATGGATGTTCAGGTCAGAACATTGTCATTAGGCGAGCGGATGAAGATGGAACTTATTGTTTCGCTGATTCATAACCCTAAGGTGCTGTTTTTAGATGAGCCAACAATCGGCCTGGATGCTGTGGCGTCCAGACAGATCCGCAGATTTTTGAAGGAAATCAATGAAAAAAAAGGTACAACAATTATTCTAACTTCACATTACATGGAGGATATTAAGGCGTTATGCAAGAGAACGGTTGTTATCAATCATGGCAGTAAAATCTATGATGGTTTGACGGAAGAACTGTTTGAAAGATACCAGAAAAATAAAAAGATTCTTATTACTTTTCATGAACCGGTAGAAAATATTGCATTGAAAACAAAAAACGCAACCATAGTTGAAAATCATTCGTACAAAAAGGTATATGAAGTGCCAAAGCAATTTGCCAAAGATTTGGTGGCGGAAGTTATGAAATATGAACCAGAGGATATCGTAGTGGAGGACGAAGAAATTGGAGCCATTGTAGAACGTATTTATCAGGAAGGGAGTGAATGTCATGGGCAAATATCTTGAGGTTACGAAAATCTATATGAAGACGCAGCTCGTATGGCGGGCAGATGTAATATTCAATATGATTTTCACTATAACAAAAATACTTTTTGCCTATCTTCTGTGGGGCATGGTCTATCAAAATAAAGAGGTGGTGGGACAGTTTACGTTTCATGCCATGCTGTCCTATTATATAGTTAGTTCCTTTTTATCCCAACTGGAGATGTCGGAAGGGATTAGCAGTGAAATCCATGACAGGATACGGAATGGGACATTTTCAAAATACATGGTCATACCGGTAGGGATACAGAAATACTTTATGGCAATGGAACTGGGTATTGTATTGTTTTATATTGTATTTGATTTTATTGCAGCAGTGGTATGGATATTTGTATTCCAAATCCAGTTTGTATTTGCTACAAATGTACTGCTCATCTTGTGCGCAATGATTATGGCAATACTTGGCATGATATTTATGGTACAGCTAAATTATTTTCTGGGGCTTCTTACCTTAAAATATCAGGGAATTGGCACATTTCTGATGATTAAAAACAGCCTTGTGGCATTGGTTACAGGAAGTATTATGCCACTTGTGTTATTTCCGGAAATGATTGTAAAGATGATGCGGTTATTACCTTTTTATTATGTTACATACCTTCCAGCTATGTTGTTTACCGGAAGGTGCAGGGAGGAAACCGTTACTGGTATTGCTGTCATTTCCTGCTGGTGTCTGCTCATGCAGCTTCTTATCCACGCTGTGTGGAAAAAATATCTTAGAAAGTATGATGGGGTGGGAATATGAGAAATCATGTGAAAAAATATATGCGTGTCATAAGGGAATTGTTGTATTTGAGGTTTCACAGATTAACAGTGTTTCGGCTGGATTTTTTTGCACCTTTTTTTGTGGATGGCAGCCTGTTTTTTATCCAACTGCTGGCATTTGGGGCAATATACGCTCACGTGGACACCATTGGAGGCTGGGGAAGGGGTGAAATGATTTTATATATTGGTACTTTTTCGCTGTTAAATGCTCTTAATATGACAATTTATTTCTTCGGCGTAAACAGCATACCGTATAAAGTCAGGTCAGGCGAGTTAGATTTATACTTATCAAAACCTGTAAGCCCTTTATTTCGTCTGACTTTTGAAAACATCAGTCTGGGCTCTGTTCCATTAGTGATTATGAGTATATGTATCATTAGCTATGGGATCCGAATGCTGCATATGACATTGACAATGCGAGCGGTTATTGGTTATATATTCTGGGTGATTATCATGGCGGTATTATATTATGAAATGGAAGTTATTATCCGTTCTGTTTCATTATATGTTGTATCTATGGCACGTATGGAACAACTTGAGGAGGCATGTATTGATTTGTGCATGAAGCTTCCGGGGATCGCTTTTTACGGAGGATATAAGGTGATTTTCTATCTTATTTTGCCATATGGAATAATGGCAACCTTACCAGTACAAAGGATAGCAGGTGAAATGAACCTGCGGATGGGGGTTTATGGCATAGGGATTGTGCTATTATTTTCTGTCATTACTGCGGTGCTTTGGAAACAGGGCTTGAAGCATTATAACAGTGCAAGTTCATAAGAATGGAGCAAAAACAGCAGCGATAAAAACAGCAGCGATAAAAACGGTTATGCTGAATAATATAATAAAAGAGCTTTGAGGATAGGACAGATCGATTGTATGTGAAAGAATTACTGTTGTAAAAGGCAGTAACAGCGAGAAACAACAGAAATCGCAATTCCTTGAAAAATCAAGGAGTTGCGATTTTCTTATACCTGAAACTATTTTGAGAGGATAACATCATGAAAAGGGATGGAATGCGAAGAAATTTTTGATAGAAATATTGATGGAAGTATTGATGGAAGTATTGATGGAAGTTCCTAAATGTTATTGAAAGAGAAAAAGAAGCGTTGTATAATATATCAGACTGATATATTTGGCGGAAACAATCTTGAATCAAAGCTTGAATGATGACAGCACCAACAAATAGTATTTGTTTACAGTAGAATTTGGAATAAATACTTATCAGGCATATTTGGAATGGTTTCTTAGCGGGAGGGTTATTGCATGTTTGGAAATTTAGGATTTTCATATATAGGATTTCTTTTTTTATTGATGTTGTTTGTTCCCAATATCATATGGTTAAAAGGAAAGCCGCAGGAATATACATCTGAAAAAGAAAATAAAATCTTGCAGTTCTTTGAAAGATCAGGGGAAGCGTTGACCTGTTGCTGTTCATTGATATTTTCTGATTTTAATATACATAAAGCGAATCTTTGGTCTTTGTGGCTGATTGCGGCTTTCATCTTAATGATGATGTATGAAGCATGGTGGATACGTTATTTTCGGAGCGAACGCAGAGTAACAGATTTTTATAGTGACTTTTTAGGAATTCCCGTTGCCGGAGCCACGCTGCCGGTGCTTGCATTTTTTATGTTGGGAATGTACGGAAAAGTCTTATGTATGTTAATTGCAGCGATTATCTTAGGAATCGGCCATATTGGAATACACATACAGCACCGATTGTGCGTTGAAAAACAGGATTGAAATGCCTATTGACGGAACGATTGTTTCGGTGTACAATCTAACCTAGTTAGGGTTTGGAAGGAGATCAAACAATGGCAACAGAAGCACAGATTGAACGAGTGCTTAAGAGATTGGAACAAGTCCATCCTGCGAACTGCTTCAAGCGTATGGATGAAGTGCAGGCAGGGATCGGTGCGGTGCTCCGCCTGCTTTATGAATCAAACGAAGCGGTGACCGCAGGTAAAATCAGCGAGGTACTCGGCGTCAGTACGGCAAGGGTGGCGGTACTTCTCAGAAAAATGGTGTCCAAAGGGCTGGTTACAAAAGAACAGGGGGTCATGGATGCCCGTATCACGATTGTCAGGCTGACCGAATTCGGTATGAAGAAATTTAAAGAAATGAAAGACGATATGTGTGAGCAGATGGGAATGGTCATTGATGCAATCGGTGAAGAACGGCTGATGGAGTTTATTGCGATCGCAGAGGAAATACAAAAAACGATCGCTCCGCCCCGATTTATAACTTGATGGAAAAATAGTTCAGGCAGGTGCTGGAAGTATTTTTACATAAAAACTAACTAGGTTAGAAATAGGTTAGCAAATAAAGGAGTGACGAAGATATGTTAAAATTATTCAAAAGCTTGAAAAAAAGTGAGTGGGTGCTGGCGTTTCTTTCTTTTCTGTTTATTGTGGTACAGGTGCGGCTGGAACTTACGATGCCGGAGTATATGTCAGAGATTACGATGCTGGTACAGACAGAAGGAAACACGATGGGAGAGATCCTGTCCGCAGGCGGGAAAATGCTTTTGTGTGCATTGGGCAGCCTTGCCGCATCTGTTGTGACTGCTCTTTGTGCGGCTAAGATTGCGTCAACATTTGGAGGAACTTTGCGGGGAAACTTATTTCGGAAAGTGCAGTCCTTTTCTATGGAGGAAATTGGGCATTTTTCTACTGCAAGCCTGATTACGCGTTCGACGAATGATATCACGCAGATCCAGATGCTGATTGCAATGGGGCTGCAAATGCTGATAAAGGCTCCGATTACGGCGGTGTGGGCAATCTGTAAAATTGCAGACAAGGAATGGCAGTGGACGCTTACAACAGGGATTGCCGTAATTGTGCTGCTGGCTGTTGTAGGAACCTGCCTGCTGTTTGTCATACCGAAGTTTAAGAAAATACAGGTACTGACAGATGATTTGAACCGCGTGACCCGTGAAAACCTGACAGGGCTTCGCGTTGTGCGGGCTTATAATGCAGAAGCATATCAGCAGAACAAATTTGAACATGCAAATCAGGCGCTTACCGGAACAAATTTATTTGCGCATCGTGCAATGTCCTTTATGATGCCGAGTATCCAGCTTATTATGAGCGGCCTGTCTCTTGCAGTCTACTGGATTGGGGCAGTTTTGCTCAATCAGGCTGGCATGGCAGGAAAAATCAGCCTGTTTTCTGATATGATGGTATTTTCCCAGTATGCAATCCAGGTCGTTATGTCTTTTATGATGTTGATTATGATTTTTATGATTTTGCCGCGTGCTTCGGTTTCTGCAAAGCGTATCCGCGAGGTACTTGATACGAAGCCGTCCATTATGGATGGAATGACGACAGAAGGTGTAAAGGGAGCCACTGGGGAAGTGGAATTTAAGAATGTATCTTTCCGTTACCCGGATGCAGAGGAATGTGTGATAAAAAATATTTCATTTACAGCAAAGAAGGGGGAAACGGTTGCACTGATCGGCTCTACAGGCTGCGGGAAAAGTACAGTCATTCATTTGATTCCGCGTTTTTACGACGCTACCGAGGGAGAAGTTCTGGTGGATGGCATCAATGTACGAAACTATACGCAGCAAAGCCTGCGCAACAAGATTGGCTATGTATCGCAAAAGGCAATATTGTTTACGGGGACGGTCAAGTCCAATGTGGCTTATGGCGATAATGGAAGAAATGATACGTCTGATGAAGATGTAAAGGCAGCAGTTGCCACGGCGCAGGCAAGCGACTTTGTGGAAAAAATGGAGGATGGCTATGAGGGGTATGTGGCGCAGGGCGGCTCCAATTTTTCCGGCGGGCAAAAACAGAGAATATCCATTGCCCGTGCCATTGCGAGAAAACCGGAAATCCTTATTTTCGATGATTCCTTTTCTGCTCTGGATTATAAGACGGATCGTGTGCTGCGAAAGGCATTGGACGAGACATGCCAGGATTCGACGCGGATTATTGTGGCGCAGAGAATCGGAACAATCCGTGATGCGGATAAGATCCTTGTCCTGGATGAAGGCAGGATTGCCGGAATGGGACGCCATGAGGAGCTTATGAAAAATTGTGAGGTATATCAGCAAATTGCACTTTCCCAGCTATCAAAGGAGGAATTGGCTTAATGAAAAAGAAAGAATATAAGGATTTTAGCGGAACCTGGAAAAAATTGCTCGGTTATTGCCGCAAATATACGGTTGTGTTTGTAATTGCCATTGTCTGTGCAGCGTCTGGAACAGTGCTTACACTGGCTGGCCCTGATCAACTATCTGAAATGACAGATGTTATTTCAGATGGGATTGCGCCTGATACAGAAAAGCTGGAAGAAATTATGGATATGATTTCAAAGCAAATTTCTGAAAATATGGAAACCGCAGTTTCAGCCGTATATACGGACATAGTTGTTGACGGTGTTACGATTTCAGGGCAAGACCAGTCTGCTATGATGGATATTTTGTCTGAAACTGATATGGAGGATACAGAAGCTGCTTTGGAGGCATTTGATAAGCTTCCGGATTCTATTTATGGGTTGATCAAGCCGTCGATTGATATGGACAGGGTGTTTGATATAGGGTTTCTGCTGATTGCCTTTTATGCACTTAGTTATATCCTTTCGACCGTTCAGGGCTGGACGATGGCGACGGTCACGCAGCGGGTTTCCAAACAGATGCGCTCAGATATTTCATGCAAGATCAACCGGCTTCCCATGTGGTTTTATAACCGTACGACTACCGGAGATGTGCTGTCACGGGTGACAAACGATGTGGATACCATTAGCCAGTCGCTTAATCAAAGTATCGGGAATCTGATCTCAGCCGTTGTGCTCTTTTTTGGAAGCTTTTTTATGATGCTTGTTACCAATGGCTGGATGACGTTGGCGGCAGTAGCGTCCAGCCTGCTTGGGTTTGCGATTATGCTTGCCATTATGGGCAAGAGCCAGAAATACTTCACACGCCAGCAAAAGCATCTTGGCGAGCTGAATGGGCATATTGAAGAGATCTATGCCGGCCATACAGTAGTAAAAGCTTATAATGGGGAAGCAAAAGCGCAGGAGATGTTTGATAAAATGAACAGCAATCTCTGTGAAAGCGGGTTTAAAGCCCAGGGGCTGGCGGGGCTGATGATGCCGATTATGAGCTTTATTGGAAATTTAGGCTATGTGGCAGTCTGTGTTGTCGGCGGAGCAATGGCGTTAAATGGCCAGATCAGTTTTGGAGTGATCGTAGCATTTATGATGTATGTCCGCTATTTTACACAGCCGCTGGCGCAGATTGCACAGGCAGTACAATCGCTGCAGTCCGCCGCAGCCGCCGGAGAGCGTGTGTTTGAATTTCTTGAGGCGGAGGAGATGGAAGATGAGAGCGGTAAAATCGAAACACTGACAAAGACTGAGGGAAAGGTAGAATTTGAGCATGTAAGATTTGGTTATGAAGATTCCGATGTTACGGTGATTCACGATTTTTCTGCTAAGGCGCAGCCTGGACAGAAAATTGCGATTGTAGGGCCGACAGGAGCAGGAAAAACTACGATGGTAAATCTGCTGATGCGGTTCCATGAAATTCAGGGAGGGGAAATTCGGATAGATGGAATACCTACAAATCAAATGACACGGGAAGCTGTACATTCGCAGTTTTGTATGGTATTGCAGGATACATGGCTCTTTGAAGGAACTGTGCGTGAAAACCTGGTATACTGTGCAAAGAATGTCAGTGACGAGAAAATGACGGCGGCGTGCAGGGCTGTCGGATTGGATCATTTTATTCGTACACTTCCAAAAGGGTATGATACGGTGCTGAATGACCAGGTAAATCTGTCCCAGGGGCAGAAGCAGCAGCTTACGATTGCCCGCGCGATGATTGCGGATAAATCGATCCTGATTTTGGATGAGGCGACATCTTCTGTGGATACCCGTACGGAACAGATCATACAGACAGCGATGGATCAGCTTATGGAAAATCGTACCTCATTTGTGATCGCGCATCGGCTCTCTACAATCAAAAATGCCGATTTGATACTTGTTATGAAGGACGGGGACATTATTGAAAGCGGGAGCCATGAGCAGCTTCTCCGCCAGGGCGGTTTTTATGCGGAGCTGTACAACAGCCAATTTGAGCAGGCATCGTAAGAAAGGAGCATGATGGCATGAGGTGTAAATATCTCACGATTGAAAGGGAATACGGCAGCGGCGGGACAAAAATTGCCCGCCTGCTTGCCAGGCAGATGGGGATTTTCTGTTATGGGCAGGAAATTCTGGAGGAGGTTTCCAAGGAGAAGGATACTTCGGTCGAGAAAATCCAGTATTATGAGGAAACCGTAACGAACAGTTTTTTATATTCAATTTATATGATTTCACAGATCACATCAGGCAAAAGCGATATGCTGACACAGGAGGGACAGATCTATGTGGCGGAACAGGCTGTGATCCGAAGGCTTGCCGCAAATAAACCGGCAATTTTTCTTGGCCACTGTGCTTCGGAAGCGCTGAAAGAATACGAAGGGGTGGTAAACGTATTTATTCGCTGTACAAATGAAGAGGCTAAAAGGCGGCGGATCGTGGATGAGTACAAGATACCAGAAGCTCAGGCAGACCTTATCCGGCGGAAATTTGACAGAAAACGTGCCAACTATTATTCTGTAAATACCGGGAAAAAATGGGATCAGCTTAGGAATTATGATCTTGTTCTGGACAGTGGTAAACTGGGGGAGGATGCTTGTGTAAACATACTCAAATCACTTTTACATCCTTCGGCTTTAGAGGAGGAATCTTGACAGGGCGGGGCAGAGAGATCTGCCCTGTTTGATTGTTTGGCAGAAGACGAATCGTTTTAGTTTTCATTTCGTTTCGGTTTTTTGGAAAGTACTTTTTTTGCAGTGAAATGCATGTTATAATATAACGATTCTATGTGTGCTTTGCAGAAAAGAAGGTAAAAAATGTTAGATGATATTATGGAGCGTACGAATCAATATATAGATAGTATGCCGAATGGTTCCACCCAGGTAAATTCGACAGAGATCAATGCGATGCCTGTGCCGGATTTAGTAAGCATACAGGAAATGGGTAAAAAACTAATGGCGAGCAAGGATATGTCAGAACATAACTGTGAGATGATATTGGAGGAATATTGTGTGGATAAAATAGATGGGGCAAGAGAATTTTTCCTAGATAAATATTTTGAGAGGAAAAGAGACGATTTCGTTGGTATCACCAAATCAGTGCGGGATATTAGGTACATGCAGCAAGATGTACGATTGTGTTGATATTAAGTTGGAGGATTAGAATGAAGGAGCTGTTTATAACAAACTTAGCAATTAAAAAAGTCAGACATTTAAACAATATTTCTATTCCGCTGTCAGAACAAAAAATGAAACATTTAATATTGACAGGGAAGAACGGAAGTGGAAAGACAAGCGTAACTGAAAGTTTGGCAAAGTATTTGAATAAAGTTTTCAGTGGAGAAAAAGAGCAAGCTTTTAGAAACTGCCAAAAAGAACTGGGACTAACGTTTAACATGAAAACAGATAATATTTCCCGGTTAGCAGATGAGTGCCACTATATACTAGCATATTACAGGGCAGACAGGGTATTTCAGGCGGAACAGCCTAGACATGTTGAGAAAGTACAGCTAAAAGATGATTATGGATTAAAAGAATATCCGCGGAATGAATTTGTTAAGTATTTGTTAGACTTAAAAATGACGGAAGCATTAGCAAGAAATAATAACAAGACAGAAAAAGCGGATGGAATTAAAGCCTGGTTTGAAAATCTTGAAAAACTAATGAGGACAGTATTTGCAGATGAGACAGTGGAAATAGAATTTGATGAGGAAACGTTTGAATTTCATATATTGCAGCAAGGGAAGGAGCCTTTTGATTTTAATACTTTGTCCAGCGGTTATCAGGCAGTGTTAGATATTGTATTAGATATTATTATGCGTATGCAGTATCAAATACAGCGCTCAATAAATTTTGATCTTCCAGGAATCGTATTGATAGATGAAATTGAAACGCATTTGCATTTGGAATTACAGAAAAAAATTATGCCATTTTTGACCACTATCTTTCCGAATATCCAGTTTGTAGTGACTTCACACTCTCCGTTTATACTTAATAGTATAGAAAATGCTGTGATTTATGACCTAGAGAATCATTTACTGGTAGAAAATGGATTAGATAATGTACCTTATGATGGAATTGTTGAGGGATATTTTAGAGCAGATAAGCTGTCCAATACATTGAGAGAAAAGTTTGAAGATTATCAAGAGCTTGTGAAAAAAGAAAGGTTGTCAGATGATGAATGGAATGAAATAGCTGAATTAGAGATGTATTTGGACGAGGTGCCAGATTATCTTGCTCTTGAGCTTTCAACAGAATATCGAAGATTAAAGCTGGAATTTATGAATCGGGAGGATATAGATGGTTAAAGTGTCACGTTCTTTTCCGGCACCAAATTCTTTAGCAGAAGAAGCAATGAAATTAACTGGAAGATATGACAAGCCGGATGTAATAGAAAGATTGAAAAAGGATTTTCATAATAAATGTTATATCTGTGAAATGAAAGACTTACAAGATCCTAATGTAGAACATTTACTTCCACATAAAAACGGGAAATACTCAGAGAGAAAATTTGATTGGGAAAATCTTTTTTGGTCATGTGGGCATTGTAATGGGATTAAAAATAGAGGAAAATATGATGAAGGGATTATAGACTGCTGTAGGCAAGATCCGGAGAACTATCTGGATTTTCAAGTTATAAAAGAGGATGTTATTATTCATGTGAAAAATATGAATGCTGAGAAATATAAAAGGACGGCTTTGCTGATAACAGAAACTTTTTCGTTGAAAAATACAGGAATGAGAACGTACACGTGTGATGTGAGATTGAAATTACTTCAAAAAGAAATGGATATTTTATATAAACAGCTTGAAAAATTTCATAATCATCCTGATTCTAAAGTAACAATACGGATGATTAGCAGTCTATTAAGGCGAGAATCAGCATTTGCAGCATTTAAAAGATGTTATGTGCGCAATCATGCCAATGAATATCCGCAATTACAGAAATATGTGTGCTTAGATGAATAAAAAGTTAACATCTGTGCCATAGAAGGAATGAAACACAGATGTTTGTATCAATGATTGGAGAGGAGAACAAAGATGTATGAAAGCAAATCTATATTTGATATTAAAATTAGCCATAATGGCATTTCTTTGTGCAATACTTTATATTTTTTTGCATGAAGGAGGCCACGCGTTGGTGGCAGTTTTATGCGGTGCTAAAATTACTTCTTTTAGTATTATAGGAGCACATACAAGCGCGACAGGCGGAAAAAGCGCTAGAATAGATGCAGAGCAGATTTGCAAGCCAGTGTGTTCCATGACGAAATTTAGCCCGAAATACAAATGATATAGTGTGGAAATATCTGGTGATGTTTGATACAATACTTATATTATTCTGATAAGGAAACGCTGGATGAAGAAAGGAGGGCATTTTATGCCAATTATAAAAGGATTAGAATGGACGTTTGACACAGTGGCGCAGCAGTATGAAAAAATGCGTCCTGAATATGTTCCGGCACTGTATGAAGATCTATTTCGGTATAAGCAGATCGATGAAACAAGCTGTGCTATGGAAGTGGGCATCGGCGGAGGGCAGGCAACGCTGCCTGTTTTAAAGACAGGCTGCACAGTAACGGCTGTCGAATATGGAGAGAATTTTTCAAGCCTGTGCCGTAATAAATTTCGGGAATTTCCTGGATTTTCTGTTGTGACATCTAAATTTGAAGATGTACCGTGTGAGAGCAATTCCTATGATCTTATTTATTCTGCATCTTTGCAAACCATCCATACAAAGACAAGGGCAGAGAGGAAATTCATCAGGCAATTCAAAAAATATATGATGTATATATGCCAAATTCTATGGAAGGCAGCGAGTATGATGAAAAGGCAGCAAAGGAGTTGGCGGAAGTGGCGCAAAAATACGGATTTACAGATATCTGCTACAAGATCTATCATCGGACGCGGACGTTTTCTGCCAGGGAGTATACGGAACTGCTGGGGACGTATTCTGACCATAGGGTGATTGAAGAAGAAACAAGAAAAGCGTTTTTCAGCGAAATTGAACAGGCGATCAATCGATTTGGAGGGCAAATTACGATCTATGATACGATTGATTTGCAGCTTGCCAGAAAGCCTTGACTTAAGCCATGGCAAGGTGCCTGGCTGTACAGAAATGAGGCGATAAGAGAGTGCTGTAGCAGACAACATTTTTAAAAGGAGCAGTTAGAAAATCATGAAAGAAATCATTGCTTATGAAATGGCATTAAAGGAAATGCCAAAGCTTAAGGAACATATAAGCTGTTTTCCATTCGAGGAAAAATATTGGGATGAATATAAGGCAATTTATAATGCATGTTTGTATGAAATGAGAAAAGATCTGGAGATTGAGCCGGTAAATTTTTATTCTGACGGTTCTCAGATGAAAGACAAAAGCAGCGATACGTTTCTATATTTGCAGGATGACAACATCATCGGCGCTGTTTCCTGTTATGGAAATGAGATAGACGATCTTATAGTGCACAAGCCCTTTCAAGGGAAGGGTTTTGGAAAAAAACTGCTGTTATGGGGCGTGAATCATATAAGGGAACAGGGGCATGATGAAGTGGTTTTGCATGTAGCAGAATGGAATCAGAATGCAGTGAAGCTATATTTAAAGGTGGGATTTCAGATCACGAAAAAAGAAAAAGTCCGGTGATTATGCAAAAATACAGGGAAACTATTTTGGGAGGAATTGTCGATGAAAGATATGGAATATATAGCGGCTACATTGGATATGGCAGATGCAGTTTACAATGTACTGCATACAGCAATTAAAACGATTTATCCTAAATATTACCCTAAGGAGGTCGTAGATTTTTTTTGCAGGCATCATAGCAAAGAGCATATTTTGGAAGGGATTGCGACTGGAAATATGGGCGTATTAACGGATGGAAACACGATTGTCGGGACAGGCTGCTATGACGGCAACCATATTACGGGGGTATATGTGCTGCCTTCCAGCCAAAAACAGGGCTGTGGCACGCAGATTATGAATGCCCTGGAAGCGCAAATCATGCAAAAACATGATACCGTTGTATTAGATGCGTCGCTTTCTGCGGTGTTATTGTATGAACATCGGGGATATCGCACCGTGGGGCACGGTATTTATGAATTGGAACATGATGTAAAGCTGGTTTACGAAATTATGGAGAAAAAACTGAGAGCTGAGATGCATTTATAGAGAGGAGAGAGCGTATGCTGTTTATACATTACCCAAAGTGTTCCACTTGCCAGAAGGCGAAAAAGTGGCTGGAGGCACATCAAATTGCATACACGCAGCGGCATATTGTAGAAGACCATCCTGCTTATGAGGAATTAAAACAGTGGTATGCCAAAAGCGGTTTGCCGCTGAAGCGGTTTTTTAATACAAGCGGAATGCTGTACAGAGATATGCAGTTAAAGGACAAGCTGGCTGCGATGAGCGAGGAAGAACAGCTAAAGCTTCTTGCAACGAATGGAATGCTTGTAAAGCGGCCGCTGATCATCAATGAGAACGTGGTGCTTACTGGATTTAAGGAGGCGGAGTGGGCGGAGAAGCTTTTATAAACGTGGGGCCTGCAATGTGCAGATCGGAAAGGTGTGGCGGGAGCCGGGACAGTTGTGTGCTGTTCCGGTTCCCGTATTTTTTGCATGAAACTCCATAATAGATTCAAAAAACAATGGTATGCTAGAATAGCAGGCGAGAAAAGGATATTTTTTGCAGAAGATTTGAAAAGTGCCAGAAAGGATTTGCAGAGACAATGAAAAAAATTTTAATCGTAGAGGATGATTTATCAATCCAGGCATTGTTGTATGATTTTTTAAAAGAGGCTGGTTATGAGGCCAGCCTGGCTGCGGACGGAGTGGAAGCGTTATCGCTGTATTCGGCGCAGCCGTTTGACCTGGTTTTACTGGATGTTATGCTGCCAAAAATCGATGGATACGGCGTGTGCGAGGTGATACGCCAGAAATCTGATATTCCTGTCATCATGCTCACAGCGCTTGACAGCGAACAGGATCAGATCAAAGGGCTGGACTTACAGGCAGATGATTATATTACAAAGCCGTTTTCGATGCCGGTTCTGCTCCGAAAAATAGCGGCTGTCCTGCGGCGTACACAAAAGCGGGAGGATGCGGCAAGAACCATCGCCTATAAAGAGCTGCTGCTGGATCTGGATAGTTATAAGGTTTATCGGAATGGAGTGTATATAGAGCTTACGCCCCGTGAGTTTGAGATCCTGCGGGAGCTTATGATGCATCAGGGCAGAATACTGACACGTCAGAATTTACTGCATATGCTGTGGAAATACGAGTTTTTCGGAGATGAAAGAATTATTGATACGCACATAAAAAATTTGCGCAAAAAGCTGGGGACAACGGATTATATTGAAACAGTCAGAGGGGTGGGATATCGCATTGATAAAGAAGATCGTTTGTAAGCTGACAAGCAGGCTGGCGGTAAAGGTATTTTTGCTCACCGCAGTTTTGATGGCTGCCTGCTGCGGGATGATGTATGCTTGTATGGTACGTTTTGCCCCTTATGTATATAAACATCAGGTGGAAGAGGCGGAAGAGCTGGCTGTGGAGTTGTCGCTGTGCATGGGGGAATGTTTTAAAGAAGAAGCGGTGTTTTACATCCGTGAGATGGGAGGCATCCTAAAGGAGCAGACGGAGGATGAGTTTGTGTTTGTTGTATGCAACAGCAGCGGGGATGAAATAGATATCCGATACTGGAATACCTTTGCAGGCAGGGAAGACGGGTGGAATGGGGATCAGGCTGCGGCTGCAAAAGAGCATGAATGGAATGAGAGCCTGTCAGAAGGCGGGCATCAGACGGTGCCTGGCTCGGAGGTGTTTACTGGCAGGAATATGGAGGAATGGAAAGGATATGAGCAGACGGGCTGGTATCCCATCTGGTTTGCAGACAGTACGGAAGAATATTTTTTGCTTGCTGTACAAAATATGGATAAGGAGAGCCAGGTCGTGGAGGCATTGCACAAAGCGTTCCCGATTTTGGCAGTGGTTGTTGGGGGGATGTCCTTTATGGCTTCTTTTTTTTATACATGGTATGTGACAGCTCCGATGAAAAAGATCAGCAGTATTTCAAGAAAGATGGCTGAGATGGATTTTAGCTGTGATTGCCCGCTGCGGCGTACGGATGAGATCGGCGTTTTGTCTGACAGCCTGAATGCATTGTCTGTGAAGCTTTCGGCGGCGCTTTTGGAGTTGCAGGAAGCGAACCAAAAATTGCAGGCGGATATTGATAAGGAGCGGCAGCTCGAACGGCAGCGTTCCGAGTTCTTTTCGGCGGCTTCGCATGAATTGAAAACGCCGATTACGATTATTAAAGGGCAGCTTGAGGGGATGCTGTACCAGGTAGGGCGTTACAAAGACCGGGAAACCTATCTTGCAGGATCTTTGGAAGAGGTATGTGTTTTGGAGAAAATGGTACAGGAGCTTCTTACGATATCCAGGCTGGGGACGCCGGGTTATATGTGCCATAAATGCCTTTTTGATTTTGGAAGCCTCATCAAACAGCGTCTGGAAGCTTATGAAGACCTGTTTATGCTAAAGGAATTAGAGCTAAAGCCGTCGGTTGAAGCGGGGGTTATGGTTGCAGGCGACCGATGGCTGCTGGAAAAAGCAGTGGATAATTTGTTCAGCAATGCAGCAGCTTATTCACCGCCGAAAAACCATGTGCAGGTAAAATTGTGGAAAGAAGCAGAAAAAATCTGGTTTGCTGTGGAAAACACAGGGGTACATATTCCAGAAGAGAAGATTCCGAAGCTGTTTGAAGCTTTTTACCGTTTGGAGCCGTCGCGCAGCCGGCAGACAGGCGGAAGCGGTTTGGGGCTGTATATTGTAAATACGATATTGAAGCTGCATGGCGCAGAGATTACAGTCGCCAATAACGCGCAGGGGGTGGAGGTGCTGGTTCAGTTTGGAAGTGATATTTATGATTGCAAAAACGATAGGTATGGGTATAATATAGAGTAGCAATATGTTGGTTTGGCGTAAAATACAGAAGAAAAGGAGATGGATATGTTTGAATTACAGGAAGCATTAGAGCGGGTTTCTTACCTTACAGGCAAATTTCCGCAAGAAGAATTTCAGGTTATAAGGCAGAATTTTGAAGAAGCAAAGCCATATCTTTATGCTGCGCTGGATAAGGCGATGGTAGAAGCCGAGGAGTTGGATGAAAACTATAATCTGCATTTTTATGCGTTATTTTTTCTGGCAGAGTTTAAGGATACCGAAGCATTTGAAAAAATCATAACCTTGCTTCATCTGCCGCAGGATCTTTTAGATGATCTGATCGGTGATTTAAGTACGAGTGGCCTGGATCAAATTTTATACAATACTTTTAATGGAGATGTGGAGCTGTTAAAAAAGACTGTTTGCAACAGGCAGATCAATGAATATGTACGTAACAGTGTACTGCATGTGTTGGGACAGTTGTATTTGGATGGTACACTGGAAAAACAGGATTGGATTGATTTTCTGAAAAAGCTGGCGGATGCAGAGGATGAGGAATTTTCTACCTGGCTGGCAGGTATGATCTGTGAGTGCCATCTGGTTGAGCTGCTGCCGCAATTGCGGTATCTTTTTGATGAGGATTTGGTTGACCCATCTGTTTATGGTGATTATGACAGTTGCGTAGACAGGATGTTTTCCTATGAGGGGGAAGAGCAGGCAATTTTTGAAAAACAGTTATCGGCAGACAGTCTAAAAACCTGGGCGATGTTTGAACAGGAAAAAACTGGGAGCAATAAAAATCTTGCAATGAAAGATTTGCAAAAGCTGTTTGGGCAGCAGGAGCAAAAAACAGAGAAAAAAGTGAAAGTGGGACGGAATGCCCCATGCCCATGTGGCAGCGGAAAAAAATATAAGTATTGCTGCCTGATATTTTGAAGCTTATGGGCGAACTTACAAAAGGGGGGTGGCTTTCGTCCTCGGATGCGAGAGCACATTTCCTTTGAAAAATTTTCAGAAATCGGCTTGTTACTGTCTTCTGTGACAGATCTAGAAAGTGGTTACCTTTTGTTTCCTGATCTGCCACAGAACAGCAACGAACTGACATGAGCGCAGTACAATTTAGCGTTTTCTTGCTTTTATAACAAAAACTGTAGGCAGCATTAACGCTTTTTTGCCAAAATCATTGTCTGCTGCGTGTGCTTTTTCCAGGTCAGTTTCTTCTATCAGTTTTTCTATGATAAATCCGTTGGCTGCCAAAGCGTTGATATAAGTACTCATCATGCGGTTAGCCAGCATAATTTTGCTGCCGCCCAGATCGGCGCGATACCATGCTTCGTTAAAGTAGGAATTACGAAAAATAAGCCTGCCGTTCTCAATAGACACACATTTATGGATAGGATGTGACCAGCCGAATACAAACAAGCCGCCTGGTTTCAAATAGGAATGGATATGCTGTAATGTTTGATCCAGATTGGTAGTCCAGCCAATGCCATAGACTGAATAGACGACGTCAAAATAATCTCTGGGAAGTCCGCAGTCTTCTTCCATAGGCGAGCAGATGAGGTTTGCGCTGATGCCATGTGCACTTAGAAAGTGTCTGGCATGTTCGAGCTGATCTGCGGACAGGTCTAATCCCCACAGATCGGATGCGCCGGTATCAGCGGCGTATTTTAAGGAACCGCCATTGCCGCAGCAGATCTCAAGCACCCGTTTGCCGGACAGGCATTCAAGCAAATGAAGCTTGTCCTCAGATGGGCAATATCCGCCCCAGTCCGGCAGTGATACGGCTTCTAAGCATTCGTTTCCTGTGGTGCTCCAAAATGTATTGTTTATTTGGTGTGTGTTTTGGGCATCCATTGCCACATGATTTGCAGAACCGAAAGCTTTGCCGCCTATAATATTTGTTTTTGTTTTTTCTGCTTCTTTTACAAGGCTCATTATGTTTTCCTCCGCTTTCTGTTTGTAGTCAGCATCGGTCAGCTTTTCACCGGAAAACAGTTCGTTCAGATCGATTTTGAGAAGCTTGCAGACAGGCTGCATATAGGATAATTCAGGCATTCCGTTGCCGCATTCCCATTTGCTTACCGTCTTATCGCTGATGCCCAAAGCGTCAGCAAGTTCACGCTGGGTCAGATGCTGCTGCTTTCTCATTTCAGCAAGAAACCTGCCTATTTTCAACTGGTTCATACCGATACCACCTCTTTTCTTAAAAACATGATAATGCATATGGCTTCACAATCACACCCACGAATCGTAGAGTTTTCATGTCTTTGCCGGCAGGCTTATTTGACCGTCCTTCTGGCCGCATGATCCTGAAACCGAAAATAATCCGGCTAGAGCGTGTCATAGTCAGATCAGAACATTGTAGGGCTTGTTTAAACATCTGGATTTATTATAGGCCAGATAAATAAAAAGTCAAGTGAAACATCAGTTATAACGGAAAGTATGTAAATCCTTGTTAATTTGATTTATCAGATTTACAAGGAAAAAAGAAATAGCCGCCACTATTTGATATGATAGTGACGGCTTGCTTCTATGGCTTATTCCTTTTTAAATTTATGTATGATTGCAATGCAAGAGTATTTTTGCTAAAATAACTACAGATAAACTTACTTGATTGAAGATATAGGCCTGGTATTAGCAGAACCGCTGCGGCAAACATTGCAAATAACAGAATCGTTCTTAAGCGCACAAAATATATGGCACAAAGCGTCAGTAAAACGGATAGTGTGCGCAGCCGTTTTTTCTGTAGTCGGCTGTATGCTTTAGAATAAGGATTATTTGCAGTTCCTCTTGGTATATGTATAAAAAACAACAGGTTCGTAAATAAGCAGATCATCAGGCATACTGTCGGATCGATTTGTATGGCCTGAGCTGCCTTTCTGCCGCCAACCAGAATAAAAGTGGTTGCAGAGATGCATTTGAGCATGTGATCAAAATGAAAGCCGCCGGCAATGATACGGAGTAATCCAAAGATACAGAATAACAGAAACGTTTCCCGAAAAGAGCCGATGAAATAGAATATCCATAAAATAAAAAATGCCAGTAAAAGATTGTAAAGGATCGTTTCCAGTGCAAAATGCATCTGCAATCTTTTTATTTTATCGCATTGTTTTTCTGGATCAAGAAAATGGATGATTTTTTCGCTTAATCTATTTAATAAGGATTCCATAATAACCTGCCGCCTGTCTTTGTATTTGCTATCAGTATATGACAAAATGAAAAAAAGCCCGAATAATTTCTTAAACGCAGTAAAAAAATACGTAAGCGTAAGGAGTGCTTCATCAGATGATAGATGTGTATATTTGTGAAGATAATCTTGAACAGAGAAAGGTAATTGAACAATATATTAGTTCTGCTATTTTGATTGAGGAATATGATATGGCGCTTAAAATAGTGTCAGGAGATCCCGAAAAGATTCTGGATACGGTAAAACAATCCGAAAATATGGGGCTCTATTTTCTGGATATCGAATTGCAGGCAAATATGAATGGCCTGGTACTTGCAAACAAAATACGGGAATATGATCCCAGAGGATTTATTATATTTATAACTTCTCATTCAGAAATGTCTTTTCTAACTTTTAAATATAAAGTGGAGGCACTTGATTTTATCTTAAAAGACCATCCGCAGCAATTACAGCAGAAGATCTGTGAGTGTATGGAGCATGTTGCAAAAAAATACAGTAAAATTACACGCGGAAACGGGAAAACCATTACGATTACAAGGAGCAGGCGAAGCATTACGCTGGAATATCATGAGATTTTGTTTTTTGAGACTTCGTTAAATGAACATAAGATTATCGTACATACGAAAAATAAAAGCATCGAGTTTTTCGGAAAGATGAAAGAAATCGAAGATGAAGTAGGAAAGGAATTTATACGGTGCCATAGAGCGTATCTGGTCAATAAGAAAAATATAAAAGAAGTGAATTATGAGGATAAATATATTGTTATGAAAACAAATGCTCGCTGTCCGATTTCATACCGAATGCTTGGGAAGATAAAAAAGATGATATAGCCGAAGAGATATTGCTTTAACGGCAGAAGTAAGGACTGGCGTATACGTTTATGAAATAATCATTTGCTTTTAGGAAAAATTATGTGCGTGTTAAAATTATGTGGTATTGTTATTTTATGAAAATCAATTGTTAAGGGAGAGAAAAGATGAATAAGCTAAGAAAAATAATGATCAATACGTTATGTGAGGTGGGAAAGAATGGTGTTGGTAAATCAACAGCATGGGGAATATACGAGATAAAAATTCCCGATGAACTGAAAAAGGAATCAAATAGATTAGGTTCAATAAATTCAGATCATAAAGATAAAGTTTCTTACGATTAATTTTGGAAACTGCCTGTAAATTAGAATAAATCTTCGGGTGTGCATAACAAACTTGCCAAAGATATTAGCTACGAAATATCTTTGGCATTTCATGTATAATCGAAGATTTATTATATACTGGATTTTTATGTGGTAAATAGTTGTAAAGATGAAATATTCTCAATAAAAAAGCTTTCGTTAGGATGTATTTGCGTATAAAATGGGGTGTAGATAAATGAATTTACAGATTGTATTTTTTAGTATACTAATATACTTATTAATTTTTAATAGATCACTGACATTTCGGTTGACAATTGTCAATAATATAATTATTATAGTAATATTGGCTATTTATATGCTTAAGATTAATCCTTTATTGAGTTCTTTGTTTGTATTACCAATGTTTGCAACAGTATTGATATATATATGCTGGCTGAAAAAAGAAGATGCGCTATGGAATGTTTTTCTGGTTCTGTTTTCCTATATGATAGTTGTAATTGTGGATAATGTAGCACATTTTATTTGGAGAGTGGCAGGCGTTGAACCAACAGGATATGTTCTAACTTATAATATTTATATGATGGTTGAACTTCCTATATTTTATATACTATGCGGAATTATTTCAAGAAAAGTGGTGGAAATAAAAAAGAAAGAATACTTGACTCTGTCACCGAAAATCATTGCAGTAGTAGGATCATATTTATTGTTATGTATGCTTATTTTCGCAATCCATATAACCATAACGAATGAAGCTGGCTCTCCACCGATGCTTTTATTGTGCAGTGTAGGATTATACATTACATATTTTGTGCTGACATTTATTATGATTACAATGATTGTCAGAGAATATGAGGTAAACGCCAAAATAACAATGAAGCAAGATTCTTATGATAATCTAAAGGAATATATGACGCAAATTGAAAATTTATATCAGAATATCCGTGTATTTCGGCATGATTATGCAAATATTATGGCAAGTATGTCTGTCTACCTGAATAATAACGATTTAGAAGGGCTAAAAGCATATTACGAAAAAAATATCTTTCCGATCAATCGTTTATTAAATAAAGAAAAGGATACAATAAGCAGGCTGAGCAATTTAGAGAGCATTGAGTTAAAAGGGCTGATGTCCGTAAAAATAAACTATGCATTGGAATTAAATATTGCCGTCAATCTGGAAATAACAGAACGAATAGAAAACATAAATATGAATACTCTTGATCTGGTAAGAATTACAGGAATCCTGCTGGACAATGCGATCGAAGCCTGTCAGGAGTGTGCAAACCCTTGTATTGGGATCGGTATGATCAGGACAGATCAAGGAGTTACGTTCATTGTACGGAATACTTATGTAAAAAAAGAGCTTGATTACAGCAGCCTTGGAAATCTGGGTATTACATCCAAAGGCGAGCGACGGGGAATTGGACTGTATAACATTAGGTCTATCATAAAAAAATATAACAATGTCGTCCTGGATACGGAATACGAAGGTCAATATTTTACACAGATGATGGAAATCTATGAAGAAGGACAGTAAGAAACTTAAAAACAATATCGTGAAAGCGGTCTGCAAATTTTGCAGGCCGCTTATTTCATTTCTGATTTGTATCAAAAAATACGTTTGCGACATGTAGCTTTTGCTTAAACGTAAATGATCTTGCTTAGAGAACGCGTATAAGAAAAATTTCTATCTATTAAGATTAAATAAGATCAATTGTTAAAACATGTGGTAAAGTAATCTCATCAAAACAATACAGGAGAGAAAAATGAAAATACAAAAAATTTAGAAGTACTACAATTTCGAAATAAAGTTGTATTGGCAAACAGAATCAATGGTACATGGATTCGAATTTCAGAGGAAGTATATGGGCTGCTGCAAACTTTTTTAAAAGCAGATGTTGATTGTCCAGATGAAGCAATCGAATTTTCAAATAAAGAAGACAAATTATATTTTGAGAAGATTATTGAAGAAATGCATCGGTGTTCTATGCTTGCTGATGGAAAAAAGTATTTGGAACAGGAAAAGTCGAATATGGTTATTTTTGAGACTACAAACCGATGTAATCTTCACTGTGCACATTGCTGTATGTCGGCAGGAGATCTTGAGGCAAAAGAATTCGATACGAATACTATGATACAAATCTTAGACAAATGTATAGAATGGAAGCCGCATTTTATTGCGTTAAGTGGCGGGGAACCATTGCTTAGAAAAGATTTTTTTGAAATTTTGCAATATTTGAGGCAACATTTTTCTGGTAAGATTGGAATCTGTACAAATGCAACCTTAATTACTGAAGATAATGCGGGCATGATCTGTACAAATGTAGACCAGCTTGATATCAGCATTGATGGGGTGGATGAAGAAACCTGTTCCTTATATAGAGGAAAAGGTGTATTTAAAAAAGTTGTGAATGCCATAAAGCTGCTACAGTCAAAAGGATTTTATAATATATCGTTATCGATGGTTTTTTCAGATAAAAATGAAATATTGGAACATGCATTTAAACAATTGAACGAATCCCTTGGCACGAAACCTGTTTATAGAATGTTAGCTGAAAAAGGCAGAGCAAAAGAAAACAAAGAGGTTTTAGCAACTAAAAACTATGAAGCATCTTATGTTCCTAAATCCTTTATTGAAGACATGAGTGATGATACTCCGTTAGGTGCAAGTGAGTGTATGGCTGGTAACCATTCGATACTGATTCGCTATAATGGAGATATCTATCCTTGCCCATCTTTTGTATCCTATAATGAATTGTGTATGGGTAATATCTGTAAGATAGATGATATTAACAAAATTGTAGGTAAAAACATGCACTTATTGATCAAAGAGAAGCTGTACAAGGCAAATCGGGCAAATAGTAAAGCATGTCAGGACTGCCCGGTAAAACTTTTTTGTTTTAGCTGTCCAGGAGATCCAGAACGGTTTTCGGCAGAAGAGTCATTTCAGAAATATTGCAGCATTAGTAAGCCTGTATTGATGAACAGAGTATGGGGTGTATGATGAATAACTATACTATCTGGTTAACGGCAGATTGCAATCTAAGATGCAGCTATTGTTACGAAGGTACAAATAAAAGACGATTATCGATGAATCAACAAATGGCGGATCGTGTTGTAAAATTTATCACTAAGACTTTTTCAAAAGAGGAAGAGGAAATCTGCATTGATTTTCATGGTGGAGAACCTTTGTTAAATTTTGAAATATTACAGTATCTAGTTGAAGTTTTGAATAAACGATACCCAGATAAAAGAAAAAATTATTCCATAACGACTAACGCAACGCTGCTGAACGATAAGAATATTGATTATCTGGTAGAAAATATAAAAAATATATCGGTTAGTATCGATGGAACCAGGAAAAAACATGATAAATTTAGGGTATATCCAAATGGAAGTGGAAGCTACGAGCAAAGGGCATTTGGTTGTTCTTTGCTATTTTTAAAATGGGGCATGGAAAGAAGTGAAAGGATGAAGAATACACCCATAGTAATAGCAGTCATTGATTCAGGCATTGCTTTACAAGCCGCGAATAGTATGAAATGTAACATAAAGAGATACGAGATTGCAAAAAATGAAGACAGACTGGCATTTCGGCTAGGCGGCGAAGATCAAAACGGTCATGGATCCTTGTGTATTTCAGCAATCTATAAAGAATGCAGGCAAATAGAGATTATTAGTTTAAAAATATTTGATAAGGAATTGAAAACATCAATTGACTATTTGGAGTATGCTCAGCAGCAGCGACAATGACTGGAATTGTTGCAAAAATGATGGTCGCTCATCCTGAAATGGATAAAAACGAGGTTATGAAACAGTTAAACAAAATATCTATTTTAATGGTTATGTCTTTTTTGCAATCATGTTTAAAATATGCAGTCGCTATCATTCACACAAAAATAAAGAAAAATTATACTTACCATATTAAAATGAAAATATTTGAACATATTACAAAACTGTCTGGTTCATATTTTACCGATAAGCAGACAGGCGATCTGATTAAAATACTTGAGAGCGATGTGTATGCGATTGAAAATGCCGGTATAGATTTAGCTGTTGATATTTTCTTTAATCTGGTTACGAGTTTATGCGCAATTGCACTATTATGGACAATTAACAGCAGGCTATTAATCATTGTCTTGTTTATGGAAGGCGGAATTGTATTCGTTCAAAACTTTCTGATAAAAAAAATGTATCAAAAAGTAGAAGCATTAAGAAAAATTTCCGGCAAGTCAATGGGATTCACTGAGGAGTATATTTCTAATATTTTAAATCTGATCATAGCAAAAGCGGATAAAATTTTTATGAGAAATTTTAGTTCTATAGAAAGGATGAGTATTAATCAATCATTAGCTTATAAAAGATATGCGGAGGGCGGAAAGCAATTTAATCAGTTTATGAATGCATGTATTATCAGTGTGATATATTTGATTTCTGGAATGTATATTATTCAGGAGAAAATGACATATGGCACTATGGTTGCATTTCTTCAGTATGTGTATTTAATTATTAATCCTTTTTTGTTAATTATAAATTCATATTCTCAAATACAAAATATGCTTGTTTCCATTCATAAGGTTTGTGAGGTTTTAGAAATTCAACCACTCGCAGAAGGTAAAGAAATTCTAAATGCGGCAAAGTTAACAGTAGAGTTTGAACATGTTGATTTTGGTTATCGGGATAACGAACTAATTTTGCAGGATTTATGTATGACATTTGAACCTGATAAAATAACCGCATTAATTGGAGAGAGTGGAAGCGGAAAATCTACAATTTGTAAACTGTTGTATCGTTTGTGGCAGGTTCATAACGGTGAGATCAAAATTAATCATATTGCGTTGGCTAATTATAACATTGTTGATTTGAGAAAAAGCATTGTAATTGTAACACAGGATGTTGTATTGCTTAATGATACACTTAAAAATAATATTGATATGAATCAGGATCACAGTTTGGAGCAGATCTGGAATATATGTGAAATTGTACAGTTAAAAGATTTTATTTACAAGTTACCCAATGGCCTCGATGAACAGATTGGTGAAAATGGAAATAAATTGTCTGGAGGACAAAAACAAAGAATTGCACTTGCACGCACGTTATTAGAAAATTCATCTATTATTGTGCTTGATGAGGCCACGTCTGCATTGGACAACGTGACACAGGAGATATTAATGAAGGAAATAGAGCCTATATTGAGGAAAAAAACAGCAATTGTAATTACGCACAGATTATCTTCAGTAAAATGTGCGGACTATATCTATGTTTTTGGAGATCAAGGTGTAGCAGAACAGGGAACGCCCGATTACTTAAGCGAACATGGAGTGAGGTATCAGCAGTTGCAAAATAAATGAGGAATCAAAGAAAGAAGGAGCAAAGTGGAAGTATTAAGATTAGAACATGTGGAAAAGACCTACGGAGCAAATGATAATGAAGTAAAGGCGGTCAGGGATGTTAGTTTTCAGATTCAGGAGAAGGAGTTTACGGCAATTGTCGGGACTTCTGGTTCTGGAAAATCTACATTATTGAACTTAATTGGAGGACTTGACAAGCCGACAAAAGGGAAAATAATTGTAAAAGGAAATGAGATCCATCATTTCATCCGGAAAGAGATGACGCTTTTCAGGAGAAGGAATATCGGTTTTGTCTTTCAAAATTATAGCCTGATGCCGGTGCTGAATGTATATGATAATGTTGCCTTGCCAATGATGTTTGATAAAAAGAGAAATAAAAGGAAAAATGATATAGAAATGCTGCTGCAAGAATTGGGGCTATGGGAAAAGAGAAAAAAATATCCAGACGAGTTATCGGGAGGCCAGCAGCAAAGAGTTGCGATCGCAAGGGCACTGGCTAATCATCCGGCTATTTTACTTGCAGATGAGCCTACGGGAAATCTGGATTCAAATACAACAAATGAAGTAATTGAATTATTAAAAAATTGTGCAAGAAGATATAAGCAGACCGTCTTAATGGTCACTCATAATGATTTTCTTGCCAGGCAGTGTGACAGAATCATAAGGGTAGAAGATGGAAAAATTGCAAAAAACCTGGTCAGAAAGGAGAGCTTATGTTAAAATTAGCATACCAGTACATGAGATATTATAAGAGCCAGACATGTGCAATCTTTATAAGCATAGTTTTGACATCAGGCTTATTGACAGGCATTAGTTCTTTGCTGCACAGCAGTCAGATGAATGATTTGGAGCATGACAGGCTAATTTATGGAGATTGGCATTACAATATCCATGTGGAAGCAGATCTTGCAGAAGAAATACTTCACGACCAATCGGGGAAAGGCTATCAGGTCGCTATGATAGGACGGAAAATTATAAAAGACGTTGCAAGGAAGCCCTTTCAGATCTTTTTTGTCGAGACAGATATGCACTACAGGCAAATGGCACATCGGCAATTGACGAAGGGGCGGTATCCGCAGCGCGCAGATGAGATAGCGGCAGACAATTATACACTGGGGAATCTGGGATTTCAAGGCGGAATAGGCGACAGCATAGAGATTGAAGGAAAAAAATATTATTTATCTGGAATCATGAAAAGTGAATGGTCTACGAATACGGACAGTATGGAAGTGTTTGTAAGCAGCCAGTTCCAGGGGATAGGAGCGGAAAGCTTTCTTTATGTAAAATTTGACGAGGGCAGGGCATTGTATAAGCAACTGGATCATTTTCTTGTCAGGTTTCAGATTTCAGGAGATAAGGTACAGGACAATGACAACGTCAATCGCTATTTATTAGGAGAAGAACCGGATTCGATTTATGAAATTATTAAATTTGGCTTGACGAATGAACAGGGAAACTTCACATATATTATTTTAAAACTGCAAAGCGAATATAATCTGACATTTTATGGGATGCTGCTGTTTTTGTGTTTATTCAGTTTGTTTGTAATATACAGTATTTTTAATATATCTGTATCAAAGCGAATGGCACAGTATGGGATTTTGCAGACAGTCGGAATTGCGGAAACCAATATTCTGCAGGCGGTAGTTGCGGAGCTGTGGATTTTATTTTGCCTGGGTTACCCGCTAGGAGCGGCACTCAGTAATGGAATCTTTAAAATAGGTTATCAAAGGATTGGCGCTGTATTTGGGAATACATCTGGTATGGGGAATGAAACACTGGCAGTTTCATCTGAAATGACGCTGGCGGACAGCGGAGCAGGCCAGGCATATTTCATATCCTGGACAGCAATTTTGACTGGCTTTATCATTCTATTCGCTGCGTTGGCAGGAATAGGCTGTCTTACCGTAAAGAGGATTAAAAAACAGACGCTTCGTGAAATTATGAGTGAAAGAAGTTCCAGTGTGAGAAGGAGTAGGAAAATCTATAGTTACACACATAAGGATTTATCTGGTGTGATTCTCCGCAAATTTATGTTTGGTAAGAAGCGAAAGCTTATAGGAATGCTATTTTCACTTTCCTTGGGCGGTTGTATTTTTTTGTGTACATCTTATATGATTGAAAATTTGAAAATACATGCAGAGATGTCTTTAAAATCAGATGATGGATTAAACTCAGAATATAAAATTTCTTTAAAAACAAAATCACTTTCTGATGAAATCTCAGAAGAAACGGTACAGAAAATCAAGCGTTTACCAGATTTGGATAAGGTGTATGCTACAAAGTATACATTAGGAGAGATTACAATAGATAAAAATGAATTGGAATGGGAGCATTATTTTGATGAACACCATAATGATGCAGGAGTACAAAAAGACTATGGCGGACTGCTTGTAGAAAGGCAGAATCAGAATTTGGGGATTAAATATGACATCTATGGATATGATGCGGATATGATTCGCGCATTGGACGAATATCTCTTGGAGGGTGAAATTGATTTAGAAAAGATGCAGAGTTCTAATAAAATCATAGCAGTTGCAAATGTGGATGCGCAGGGCAATTATAATTTTTATGGCAAGCATCCAGGAGATTTGATAAAAGTGAAAGTCCCCAAAAGCCAGAAAAACAGTGACAGCCTTTTAAAGTTTGAATCATCACCAGATCAATATATAGAAACAGAGCTGGAGATAGCGGCGGTTGTCAGCCGGGCACTTGTGAAAGAAGAGAACTTTTTGATTCGCGGAGTATGGAAAACAGCACCGTCCATCATAATGACAAACGGGCAGATGCAGATGAACTTTGATATTGGACAGTATAAAATCATAAATGCATCTGGTAAGAAAGGAGCAGACAGGGAAAATATAACGAAACAACTGCTGGCTGAGATACAAGATATTCCAAAAGCTGTCTTGCAGGATTATACAAAAGCGATTGAGTCTCAGAAAAATTATTTACGCCAGCAACAGATGTTTTTTACAGCAATTGCTGTCATTGTGCTTATTATGAGCCTTTTTCATATTATGAACAGCATGAGCTATTCTATCTTGGCAAGGCGTTATGAATTTGGGCTGTTAAGGGCGATGGGGACAACGGACAGCAAACTGTACAGAATCATAGCAAAAGAAGGCATTTGGTACGGTGTCTTGGCGAATGTTCTGCTCATACTCTTATTTGGAACAATTTTGCAGAAGATCATGATCTATTATATGCAGCATGTTGTTCAATTTCTGCATATATCAGCATCCGTGCCAAGGCATCTGGTGATAATGATTGTGGCATTTAATATTGTGATATCCGTCATTGCAGTTCTTATGCCGGCAGGACGGATGATCAAAGACAGCATCATTGATGAAATCAGGAAAATACCATGATGTGGAACATATCCATTATTGCCAGGAAGCGGTATTAGGTATCGTATGTTAAAAATATAAATATGTGCCATTATGTTAGGGAGGGGTATTATGAGAAAGAAAAGACTTTGTGCAGTACTGCTATTGTGTATGGTTTTCTTATGTGCCTGCGGAAAGGCAGAGAAAAAAGAGCAGGCGGAAAATCTGGAATTTCCGGGGTTATCTTGGGATATGACACCGGAAGCTGTTTTAAAAGCATTTCAGACTGCAAAAGAGAATGCTGTTCTTTATGATGAAAACAGCCTCACAACAAGCTTTGGCATTACGGATCTCGAAGTGTTCGGACAAAAAGCAGAACGTGTTTTCTTTTATTTTATAGATTATGCTTCCTTATGCCAAATGCCGGGACAGCAGGCGGGAGAGCAACGTCTGTGCCAGATCCGGGCGTATTATCCGCAGGATGCAGACCTGACGCCTGTAAAAGAGAAACTGGAGCAAGCTTATGGCGCAACAGTTTCGGAATATTATCCTTTTAGCAGAGCGGTTACTTTGGAAAATGACAGCTCCATGAGTCTGAAGCCTTTGAAAGAGTCTGAATCGCTGAAATATTGGGGCACCAGTATCCTGGGAGATATCCTTCCGGAAAATGGGCTTGACACTTTTCAAACGTACTGGAAAAACTGCCGGAGCGGATTGAATGAGGAGAATTGGGATTTTTTTAAAGGCCATGCCAGAATGGTTTCACTCATTTTTTCCGACCAGGAAAGTGAAGAAGGAAAAGGTGTGGAATGGGATGCGCATAATCTTGCTGTATATCAGATATTGAATAGGTAAACAATGGTTGATGATGATAACGATAGAGAATATCAATTAACCAAAGAAAAGTGGCTGTCGCACTAAGAAAAAATATACAAGATAAAGTAGAATTTTATTGCAAATGAATACTATATCTTGTATGCTTAATCCTTAGTGCGACAGCCACTTTTCGTATAATAGTACTCAGCGTATTCAGGTATATGCTTCCTGACGCAAATGCCATGATGTGGAATATATCCATTATTGCCGGGAAGCGGTATTAGGTACCATAAAAAATATAAACAGGAATACGCTTGACCTGATGTTAAATAATGTGATAAAGTATCCTCATTAAACACGCTCTAGAGAAAACAAGGACTTGTGCAGAAAAAATATTTCAAAATGAAAGCAAAAAATAGTAAACACGCTTAATAGGAAAGGAATGTTTGTATGAGTGAAAGAGAACAAGCGAAACAAATCATTGATCAGCTCCCAGAATATAAAATGACAAAAATTTTATATTTATTAAAGGGAATACAAATTGATGATGAGATAGAAGATGATTTATTTTGTGAAAATTTAGCGGAAAGATATTTAAACGATCCAGATCATGAAGTGATTCCTTTTGAAGAAGCTATAAAGGAAGCGGGGTTAACGATGGATGACCTACAAGATTAGCATTGATAAAAAGGCACAGAAGTTTATTTTAAAGCAGCCCAAAAACATACAGAACTTCATATATAAGGCAATTTATCACTTACCATCTGGAGATACAAGACCATTAGAAGGGCATAATGGGGAATTGATTATATGTGTTGTGGATGCCGGAAATCGTGGAGATATATACAAAAGATATTAGAGCGTGTTTGAACATAAATGCAGCTCCTTTTGTACAAAGAAAAGTGGCCAGAGACATATTATGAAAATGATATGTCTCTGGTCTCTTTTCGTATATCTGTGCTAAATTTCATCGTTAGAAGCTTCTTCTCGCTTGTTTAAACAAATTTCAAAAATCCGCTTGACATGTTTAAACAAGTATGTTATAAAAGATGTAACAACAAACTTGTTTAAACAAGAAGGAAAATGAAATGGGAAAAACATGGGTAAGTATGCAGAAGATGCAAAAGAGCTGCTGCGGCTGGTGGGCGGCAAGGAGAACATTGCAGCAGTGTCACATTGCATGACACGTATGAGGTTTGTGCTCAACGAACCAAAGAAAGCGGATATTGAAAAGATCGAAGCGATGAAGGTTGTCAAGGGCAGCTTTACGCAGACGGGACAGTTCCAGGTCATTATCGGAAATACAGTGGCGGATTTTTACAATGATTTTATTGCAGTTTCGGGCATTGAAGGGGTTTCAAAAGATGCGGTGAAGAATGCTGCAAAGCAGAATCAAAATGTCTTGCAGAGAATGATTACGGCGCTGGCGGAAATATTTGCGCCGCTGATTCCGGCAATTATTACGGGCGGTTTGATTCTTGGATTTCGTAATTGTATCGACAGCCTGTATTTATTTGAGGACGGGACAAAGACGCTATGTGAGATCAGCCAGTTTTGGGCGGGTATTGACAGTTTTTTATGGCTGATCGGCGAAGCGGTATTTCATATGCTGCCGGTGGGAATCTGCTGGTCTGTAACGAAAAAGATGGGTACGACACAGATGCTTGGAATTGTATTAGGGCTTACGCTTGTATCCGGCCAGCTTTTGAACGCATATGCAGTCGCAGGAGCGGCGGATATTCCGGTATGGGATTTTGGGATGTTTCAGGTAAATATGATCGGCTATCAGGGACAGGTGCTGCCGGCTGTTTTTGCAGCATTTACGTTAGTTTATCTGGAAAAGTTTTTCCGCAAAATCACGCCGCAGGTAGTGTCTATGATCGTAGTGCCGTTTTGCAGCCTGCTGCTGGCAGTTATGGCTTCCCATTTTGTACTTGGGCCGATCGGCTGGAAAATCGGTTCTGCGGTTTCTGCGGTTGTGTATGCAGGGATTACAGGTTCGTTTAAAATTGTGTTTGGCGCTGTGTTTGGTTTTATATATGCCCCGCTTGTGATTACAGGGCTTCACCATATGTCGAATGCGATTGATTTGCAGTTGATTGCAGATTATGGCGGGACGATGCTTTGGCCGATGATTGCTTTGTCAAACATTGCACAGGGATCTGCGGTGCTTGGCATGACGGTGCTTCAAAGAAAAGACGCACAGGCGCAGGAAGTGAATGTGCCAGCCTGTGTGTCCTGTTATCTGGGGGTTACGGAGCCGGCGATTTTCGGTGTAAATTTAAAACATGGGTTTCCATTTGTGTGTGGGATGATCGGCTCGGCATGTGCAGCGGTTGTCTGTGTGGCAATGGGTACGACGGCAAATGCAATCGGGGTCGGCGGACTGCCTGGCATTCTTTCCATTCAGCCAGATTCGATGGCAGGATTTGCAGTGTGCATGGTAATTGCGGCTGCCATACCTTTTGTATTGACGATGGCGGCAGGAAAAAAACGTCTGCCCAAAGGGGCGGATGATAAGACAGCACAGCAGTTGGCGCAGGCTGCGGCAGGTGCCGGACAAAGTACAGCGGCAGGAACTGCAGCGGAAGTGATGGCGGATAAGAATACGCAAGATGAGGCAGTCAGTTGAAAGCATTTTTAACAGGGCAGGTGATTGAGCTGAAAGAGGTTGGAGACGGAGTATTTTCAGAAGGCGTCATGGGAGAGGGCGTTGCAATCCTTCCAGAGACAGATATTTTGTACGCCCCGGCGGATGCTAAAGTCAGCGTACTGATGCAGGAGTCCAGACATGCGTGCGGGCTGACGCTTGCCAATGGGGTGGAACTTTTGCTTCACGTAGGGATCGATACGGTGGATATGAAGGGAGACGGCTTTCAGTATCTTGTTTCAGAAGGGCAAAAAGTAAAAGCAGGGACGCCGCTGCGTCGGTTTGACCGGGAAAAGATTCGCGCAGCCGGGCATCCAGATACGACCGTATGCATTATTACGGATGCGGCCGAAACAAAAAGCGCACAGTTTCATACCGGTATAAGAGGAGAAGCAAATGTGACGGTAGTGGCAGATATACAGAGCTGACGGGAGGAAAGAGATGGATTTTAAAAGCAGTGTCATTTATCAGATTTATCCAAAGTCATTTTGTGACAGCAATGGCGACGGAATCGGCGATATACGAGGAATCATTCAGAAATTAGATTATATCCAAAGCCTGGGAGTGGATTATATATGGAGCACGCCGTTTTTTGCATCCCCGCTGCGGGATAACGGCTATGATGTGGAGGATTATCGGAAAATCCATCCGCTGTTTGGGACGATGGAGGACGTGGAGGAGCTGATTGAAAAGGCACAGGAGCGCGGTATGGGGCTGATGCTAGATATGGTATTTAACCATACGTCTACACGGCATGAGTGGTTCCAAAAAGCATTGGCAGGCGACCAAAAATATATGGATTATTATATTTTTAAAGATGGAGAGCCGGGAGAGCCTCCAACAAACTGGCAGTCCAAATTCGGCGGCCCGGCTTGGGAGTATGTGCCGTATTTAAAAAAGTGGTATCTGCATTTGTTTGATGTTTCCCAGGCGGATTTAAACTGGAAAAATCCTGCGGTAAGGGAGGAATTAAAAAATGTAATCCGGTTTTGGAAAGAAAAGGGTGTAAAAGGATTTCGGTTTGATGTGGTAAACCTGATTTCCAAGCCGGATGTATTTGAGGATGATCCCGCAGGCGACGGCAGAAGGTTTTACTCCGACGGGCCGCAGGTGCATGAGTATCTGAAAGAACTGACGGCGGATACGGGAATCGGAGATATGATTACAGTAGGGGAAATGTCCTCCACTAGCCTGGAGCATTGTATCCGGTATTCCAATCCGGCTGAAAAGGAATTGACGATGTGTTTTAATTTTCATCATCTCAAGGTGGATTATAAGGATGGAAATAAATGGGAGCTGGCAGGGCCGGATTACCACAACCTGAAAACGTTGTTTGAGACATGGCAGACGCAGATGGAGCAGCAGCACGGCTGGAACGCTCTGTTTTGGTGCAACCATGACCAGCCAAGGATCGTATCCCGTCTTGGGGATGATAAAAAATACTGGAAGGAATCTGCGAAAATGCTTGCTACATGCATTCATTTGCTGCGGGGCACGCCGTACATTTATCAGGGAGAGGAACTGGGTATGGCAAATGCCGGATATCAGTCGATTGACGAATACCGTGATGTGGAAAGTATTCATTACTATCAGATCCTGATGCAAAGCGGAAAAACGCAGGAAGAAGCGCTGGAAATACTTAGAGCGCGGTCAAGGGATAACAGCAGGACGCCGATGCAGTGGAACAGCGGGAAATATGCGGGATTTTCAAAGAAGCAGCCATGGATTGGAATACCAGGAAATTATAAATATATCAATGCAGAAGCACAGGAGCAGGATACGGATTCGATTTTGCATTATTATCGAAAGCTGGTTGCGTTAAGAAAGCAGTACAGGGTGGTGCAGGATGGTACGGTGGAATTTTTGTATCAGGAACAGGCTGAAGTCTTTGCGTATCGCAGGGTATGGGAAGGACAAGAGCTGCTTGTGCTGAACAACCTTTCGGGCAGGGAAGTGGTATTGCAGGAAGCGGTTTCAGGCACAGGATATCAGTGCCTGCTGGGCAATTACAGGCAGGAGGAGGTGGAAGGCTTGGAGGTATTGCGGCCGTATGAAAGCGTTGTATGGATGAAGATGTAGAATTTATAGAAAACAAGGATGAAAAATGCAAGGAAAAATGATTGTGAAATGAAAGCCTTTAAAAGGCAGGAAACTTTCAAAGATGGCAAGTGAAGAATTTGATTGAGGAAATTACACATTTGATATATAATAACCTAAAGAGTGAATGCTTTCCTTTAGATGCAAATTGCTACAGCAACAAACAGAGCGAGCAGAAAGGAATGATGCCATTTGGAACAGCATAAAGAGAATTTAAAAGATTTAGAGATGGCAAAAAAGAGGGATCACAAAATTGAGATTACAGAGGAAGCCATCAGAAAGGTACCAAGAATAAAATATAAAAATATACCAGAAAACGAGTATGATACAATTCAGGAATTGGCAAGAAATGTTCTGCTTATTTCTAAAAAAGAAAACGATTCAAATGAAGTTGCAATTACATATGAAATGGACAGTCGCAAACGTATTTTGAAAGGGGAAGATTATATCGGGGTAGCATTGGGCAGTGAGCATGAGGTTGATCCTTTAAGCAGTACAATTTCATACCATTTAGTAGCGTCTGCAAAAAAATGTATAGTTATTGTATTGCATAATCATCCTTCATTATCTGATTTTTCTTTGTCAGATGTGCAATTCCTGTTGAGGTATGCAGGTATTAAAATGATGGTAGTTGTTACGAATCTTGGCAGCATATCCTATCTCGTAAAAGGGAAAAAATATGCTTATGAAAAAGCGGTTGCGTTGTTTAATGAAGCAGTTAATGCAAACAATGAAGCGAGGGACTTAAAAGGCCTGCAGAAAGCGTCAGATTATTTCTTAAAAAATTGTCATGTAGCCGGGATTGATTATGATAACCGTTAGAAAGGAGATAGTTATGGAAGGTCATACAATTTTAAGCGAACGGTTAGAGGAACAGATGAAAGCTATTGAATGGGCAAGAACAGAACAGAAAAGACTCTTAAAAGAAAAAGGAGAGCGTTTGTCCAAAGAGTTAATGGAAAAGATGGCTCCATTTATTTTAAACCAAAAAGAATGACAGGTCTTTTCTGGGGCTACCAAGCCGCAAAAGCACATGGTTTTCTCCATAGAAAAAACATCCACACTACAAATTCACTACAAAAACTCCCAGTATCCTAAAAGTAACAGGTATATACCTGGAAAATCTGACAGGAATCAGGGAGGGGATCTTTATGAAGAAACAGTTATCAGGAACCATGGCTGCGTTACTGGCACTTGGCATGTTGGCAGGGTGTGCGCAGCAAAGCAGCCATACAGGCAGCAGCAGTAAGCCGGTTCATATGTCAGCGATGCATTCGGCATGGGACAGTGCGGCTGCACCTTCTTTTACAGAGCAGGAGTACGAAAAGCTGCGCAGGCTGCAATTAGACGGATATGAAGATATGAGTATTTCCAGCTTTCAGGAGAAAGTATGGGGTCTGACGGATACGGCAGAGTATCACAGCCTGCTGGAGCGTTTTGCGCAGAGCGAATCGTTTTATGCCAGCAAAGACAGTGATCCATTGGCTTCTTTTTTCTTTTATATACTGTCGCCGCTTACTTCTGAGCAATGGCAGACAAGAGAATATGGAGATTTTGTAAAAACGGATAAACCAGAGCCTTGTGACAATGCAGTGTTGGAATTTTTCTTTACATTTACGGTGCAGGATGCGGGCCGGCTGAAGGTAGGGGATTACAATGCAGCGCGCGTAGGCATGACAGAAGGATTCGAAGCCATGCTAGAGGGCGTCTCCGATGCGCAGTTGCAGGACGAAGCGTATATGCAGAATAAAATTGAACGGGAAGCGAAACAGCTTACGAAGCGGTGGGCAAGCGAAAAGCTATTGATTGAAACAGGCTATAGCTATATGCCGCTGTCGCAGCCAGAATCTGGCAGCGGTGAGCAGACAGGACAACAGGGGCAGGAAGAACGCCTGTATCCGAATGGGACGCAGAACGATTACGATTCCCTGCTTGCCCTGAAAACAGAGGATTACAAAGAGCTGCCGCTTGCGGAGTTTAACGAGTCGCTTTTGGAGTGGGCAAATGAAAATTATGAGCGGATGGAGCGAGTAAACGGCGACATTGGAAGCGGGGACTATCAGGCAGCGCTTACAGAGGAGGAGCGGGAGTTTGTAAGCCTGACGGTAAATCTTTCAGGGATAGAAAATGGAAAGTATGTGCAAAGCAATTATACGGGCAGAGTGGAGGAAGATCCTTCGTATCAGCAGTATCTGCCGGAGAAATCGGCAGGAGGAAATGCACGCAGTGCTTGGTGCGACTTGTTCTATAGGTTTTCGTACCATATTGCAGACAAAAAAACAATGACCGTTGGAGAACGTGACCGCTGCATTGCAGGAGTGTTGTCTGGCATACGTAAATATTGGGATCAGGCAAAGCTGGAGGATTTGCTGAAAATGGAGAAAGCAGATCTTGTGGCGCAGCTACAAAAAATTGCGGATGCATACAGTACCAAGCAGTTGGTGATTACGATGGATGAAGATCAGGTATCTTTTGAGCGCATGGATGCAGCGAATGCAGAACAAACGTACGCAGATGCATACCAGATGCTTGCTGCATTTAAAACAAAAGGATATTCCAAGAAAAGTGTGGCTGATTTTTATGCGATGCTTGCTCCTGACATAGATGCTACGGATGAATTGTTTTCCGCATATGCGCTGGTTATGGAACACATTTCTAAGGAGGATGAAAATTATACATTTTTTGACGTTACTTTGCAGGCGTCGCTGAACGAATTGTACTGCAAGGTGTTTCAGGAACAACCGTTTCGTTTCCTGAGCTTGAACAAAAAAGAACGGCCGTATGGAACAGACAGCGATGGAGATGTGGTATATGAGTTTTGCTTTTATGCAGATGCGTATGTCAACTACCGTATTTGCAAACCGCAGGCATTGACAGTCGCGGAGAGAGACCAGGTATTGACGGCATTTTGCAAAAGGTTGCAGAATGTGCTGGATCATATGAGTGAAGCTGAGATTAAAGCAGGAAATATCAAAAAAGTACTGGAAGACAAGGCGGCTGCGATAGCGAAAGAGTTATCTTCGGATAAAATGAAATTATCCTGTGAAATAGGATTGGTTGAGCTCTTTTAGAAGGAAATTAGTGCTCCATCCGGCCAGAAATTAGAGTCCTGCACAGCACAGAACTCTAATTTCTGATAGGATGGAGCACTAGCGGATAAAAGCGATTGGAAGGAAAGCAAGGGAGACAGCAGGGGTGTCAATATGGCATGCCTGCTGTTTGGCGTTTTAGAGGAAAACTAAATTTTTGTTGACAAACAGAGCTTTTGCGTATATACTGTACTTATCGAATAAGTACATAAAGTACAGACAATACACATGAAGGGAGGACTGCATGGAGATACTGATTAGCAACAGCAGTGATAAACCGATTTATGAACAGATCTGCGTACAGGTCAAAAGCCTGATTATGAATGGTACATTAACCGCAGGCGAGGCGCTGCCGTCGATGCGTGCATTGGCAAAGGATCTGCATATTAGCGTGATTACGGTGCAGAGGGCTTATGAAGACCTGACACGCGACGGATTTATTGAAACCGTGTCAGGCAAAGGCAGTTTTGTAGCTTCGCAGAATAAGGAGTTTATAAAGGAAGAACAACTGCGGATTGCGGAAGGATTGCTGCTGGAAGCAGCACAGATCGGCAGGGCGCATGGGATTGCCTATGAGAAGCTGGCTGAGATTTTAAAGCTGTTTTATGAAGAATAACAGGGAGGGAATACGATGGAGGAATACAATATTTGCGTAAACGATCTGAGTAAAAGCTTTGGGGGTTTTACCCTTGACCATATTTCTTTTCGGGTTCCGAAAGGCAGGATTGTCGGGTTTATCGGCGAAAATGGGGCTGGAAAGAGTACTACGATACGTTTGATTTTAAATGAGCTGAAAAAGGACAGCGGGGAAATTAAAATATTCGGAGCAGATTATACGGATTGTTCGCTAAAGGAAGAGATCGGGGTTGTGTTTGACGAATGTAATTTCCATGATGTGTTTACCCCGCAAAATATAGAAAAAATACTTTCCGGCGTGTACCATTCGTGGGACAGCAGCCTGTACCATCAGTATCTGCACAGGTTTGGGCTGCCTATGCGCCAGCCGGTCGGTTCGTTTTCCAAGGGAATGAAAATGAAATTGTCGATTATAAGCGCCCTGGCGCATAAGCCGAAGCTTTTGCTGCTGGACGAAGCTACGTCTGGGCTGGATCCTGCTGTGCGGGAGGAAATGCTGGATTTGTTTCTGGAATTTATACAGGATGAAGAGCATTCCATTTTTCTGTCCTCGCATATCATATCGGATATTCAAAAGGTAGCGGATTATGTCATTTTGATTCATCAGGGAAAGGTTATTTTTGAGGAGCTTAAGGATGTACTCATATACCAGTATGGGATTTTAAAATGCAGGAAAGAAGCGTTTGCAGCAGTTGACCCGCAGGATTATCTGATTCACAGGCAGGCAAGCGTATGCGAGGAATGCCTGGTACGTGACAGGGAGGCGGCAAAGCGCAAATATAAAGACGCTGTTGTGGACAGCGCTTCATTGGAAGATATTATGCTTTTTTATATCAAAGGAGGGACATCATGCGCGGATTGATCTACAAAGAAGTTGCTGTTTTTTATAAATGTATGGATAAAAAAATGCTCGGCATGGCGGCTGCCTTTTCTTTGCTGCTTCTTTACAGTGCCGGTATTTATGGCGGATTGATGGCTTCGGTTATGCTCGCTATGACAATCGGCGCACAAAATGTCATAAGCTATGTGAGTGATGATAAGGCACACTGGAAGTGGTATGAGATGGCAATGCCGGTCAGCAGCTTTCATGTGGTGGCGAGCAAGTATATCTCCGTGATCTGTACATTGGGATTTGGCATTGCAGGAAGCCTGCTGTTCAACCTGATATCCAGTGTGTGTTTTCAGGCCTTTGACGGCATGGTTTGGGGGCTTTCGGTATTTGCTGCTGTTTTTATACCGCTGTTTTGGACGGGGCTTTGTCTGCCGCTGACGTATTGGTTTGGCGTACAGTCTGCGCAGGCGCTGGGGCTGTTTTTTGTGATCCCTGTATTTTATATGGTGAAGTATTTTGAGGACGGAGCCGGAATATCGTTGATGACAGGCGCACTGTCCCCTTATATTTTAACGGCGGGAACGGCGGCAGTTGTTTTGTTTGCGCTCTCGCTTGCCGTCAGTACGGCGGGGTATGCACGCAGAAAGTAGCATTGGGACAGAGCGCGCGTGGACGGATTGTGATGCAAAGACGCTTTGTATCGGGAAGGAATGGAGTATGAAGATTTTATTAGTGGAAGACGATATAGAAATCAGTGAGATGTTAAAAAATTTTTTGCTTACGGAAAATTTTGAAGTCGTCACTGCCTATGATGGAGAAAGCGCCTGCAACAGCTTTTTTGCGGATGAGTACAGCCTTGTGCTGCTTGATCTGATGATTCCAAAAAGGAGCGGCATGGAAGTCATGAAGATCATCCGGGAAAAGAGTACGGTGCCGATTATGATACTCTCTGCAAAGGATACGGATTCAGACAAGACGCTGGGACTGGGGCTTGGCGCTGATGATTATGTGACCAAGCCATTTTCCGTTACGGAGGTACTGGCAAGGATTAAGGCAAATATCAGAAGAAGTACACAGTATACGGCAAGCGCAGCAAAGGATGAAAAAGAACAGGCCGTGTTTCGAAAAGGGCAGCTTGTGTTAAATACAGAAGATTTTTCTGTATGCAAGAGCGGGCAAAGGGTAGAGCTTACAGCAAAAGAATTTGAGATCTTACAGCTTTTAATGAAGCACCCGAAAAAAGGCTATACAAAAGAGCAGCTTTATGCTTCTGTCTGGAAAGATGTGTATATTGGAGATGAAAATGCGGTCAATGTGCACATCAGCAGGCTGCGGAACAAGATCGAGGACAATCCCCGTAAGCCGCAATATATCGTTACGGTCTGGGGGATTGGGTATAAGCTGGGCGATATGGATTGAACACATCGTTTTAAAACGACACAGGGGAGAGCGATATGAACGGGCAACTAATCGTGTTTTTTTTAACAGGCGCATTGATTTTGCTGCTGGTGGTGATTACGTACCAGCGTATTTCTTTTAAAAAAGGAATACATACCGAGATAGAGCAAATCGGCAAAACATTGTCGGATATTCTGGAAAACGGAAGCGAAGAAAAAGTGATGGTATTTACAGATGACCAGGCGGTTCAGAGATTGTGTGAACAGATCAACAGGCTGCTATTAGACCGTCAGAAAATCAGCGTGGAATACCGCAGACAGGAACTATCCTCGAAAAAAATGCTTTCCAATATTTCACATGATATGAAAACACCGCTGACAGTCATTCTTGGTTATTTGGAAATCCTGCGTTTACAGGATGCAGAAAATGAAGCGCTGCAAAAAGCAGAGGCAAAGGCAAAGCAGGTGATGGAGCTGATCGACCAGTTTTTTACATTGGCAAAGCTGGAGGCAGGGGAAAGGAACCTGGAGCTTACCAAAATCGATATCAGCGAAGTATGCAGGGAGAATGTGCTGGAATTTTACGAGCTTTTGCTGCAAAAGGAATATACGGTAGAGCTGTCCATCCCGGAAAAAAGCATTTTTGTGCAGGGAGAACGAAAATCCATAGACAGGATTTTAAACAATCTGATATCAAATGTGCTGCGTTACGGCAATGATGGAAATTATATCGGGATTTTCATGCGGGAAGATATGGATGCTGTTTTTATCGATGTCGCAGACCATGGAAAAGGGATTGAAAAGGAGTTTGCGGACAGTGTGTTTGAACGGCTGTATACGATGGAGGATTCCCGCAACCGAAAGATCCAGGGCAACGGGCTGGGACTGACAATCGCAAGAAACCTTGCAAGGCAGATGGGAGGGGATCTTTTACTGGAGAGTGAGCCGGGCAGGAGGACAGTGTTTACAGTCGTATTAAAAAGGTATATTTCCCGCGAAAGAAATTTGTAAGAATTGCGCAAGGCTTTTGCAAAACTGAGGTGTTATCATGTCTTTCAGAAGGGAGGCAGATACGATGACAAATTTATTACAGACAAATCAGTTGACTAAGATCATCGATGGAAAGACATTGGTGAAAAATGTAAATATGCACGTTAACAAAGGGGAGATCTATGGATTTCTTGGCCCAAACGGCGCTGGGAAGACGACGGTGATGAAGATGGTGACAAACCTCTGGAAGCCGACGACAGGGATGATTGAGCTGTTTGGAGAGAGGCTTACGCCAACGTCTTATGGGGTGTTAAAACGAATCGGCAGTATGATAGAGTTTCCTTGCTTTTACAATCATATGAGCGGGAAAGAAAACCTGCGTCTGCATTGTGAGTATATGGGGTATTATGCGTCAGGCAGTGTGGAACGTGCGTTGGAAGCGCTGGAGCTTGCGAATGCGGCGGATCAGGCGGTAAAGAGCTATTCCCTGGGGATGAAGCAGCGGCTTGGGATCGCTCGTGCGATCCTGAGCAAGCCAGAGCTGTTGGTGCTGGATGAGCCGACAAATGGACTGGATCCAGCCGGAATAAAGAAAATCAGGGAACTGTTAAAGCGGCTGTGTACGGAATATGGGATTACGATTCTCCTGTCCAGCCATATCCTGTCTGAAGTAGAAAGCATTGCGGATACGATCGGCGTGATCGTGCATGGAGATCTGAAAAAGGAAATCTCAATGCAGGAAATCTCGGAAATGAATACGGCATATATTGAGATTGACGTTGAAGATGCAAAAAAAGCCGCGTATGTGCTGGATGACAAAATGGGATTAACGAATTTTAAGCTGGTCGATGAGTATAAGCTCCGCATTTATGACCCGAAGGTAACGCCGGAAGAGGCTGCGAAGACATTGGCGCTGCATGACGTCGAGATTCACTCGATCGGCAGAAAGACGGCGAGCCTGGAGGATTATTTTCTGAAAGTAACAGGGCAGGGCAAAAGCACTGATAAAGCAGTCTGATTTGGGAGGGGGAAATAAGATGTTAAAGCTGATTCGCTTGGAATGGAATAAAAATAATGTTGGGAAATATATCCGCAACGCCTGTATTTTGGCAGCGGTGCTTTGCCTGTTTGTATACGCGCTGGCGTTTTTAGGCATAGCCAACGACCCGGACGGGACGCTGGACGCGGTAGAAGGAATGGATACTATATCGTCCCCGATTGAGCTGTTTACAAGTATGTCGTTTTTAGTGTTTACAGGCGTGATGCTGGCTTCTTTTATCGTAAGCGCATACAAAAATAAAACCATGGATCTGATGTTTTCTTATCCGATTAAACGGCAAAAGATTCTTGCATCGCAGATGGCTGCTGTGTGGATCTTTAATTTTACGGCGCTTGTAGTCACCAAGCTGCTGATATACGGTTGCATAGCGATTGAGGCAAGGAGAATGCAGTCGTCTTTTGGCATAGACTTTGATATGGGCAGCGCCGGCTTTTATATCCAGCTACTGATAAAGTCAGCGGTGATCGTCAGCATGGGCTTTATTGCATTGTTTGTCGGGCTGAAAATGCGTTCACAGGCAGCGGTGATCGTTACATCGTTTGTACTGATTCTGCTGACCCAGGCAAATATCGGAGATTATTCTCTTGCTGGCAATGCTGTGTTTCCTCTGCTGCTGGTTGCAGTATCTGTAATGTTTGCAGTGCTGTCTGTCTGGAATGTGGAGGAGCGGGATTTGCTGTAATAGAATGTAAACCTCTGGATGACATTTTTTGGCTAAATTGCGTTTCCGGCGTGGTGGATTTTCCGAAACAGCTTTGTTATTCTGAATTAGGACATAAGGGATGCGGCGCCGCGAGTATATGTGTTTTGAAGGAGGAGTATCATGAGCTTAGGAAAAAATATTCAGTATTTAAGAAAACAAAAGAAGATGACACAGGAACAGTTGGCTGAGGCTATGGCCGTTTCCCGCCAGACGATATCCAGATGGGAAACAGACGAAATTATACCGGAGCTGAATAAACTGGTTGCGTTAAGCGAGCTGTTCGCCTGTAAACTGGATTCCCTGGTCAGAGAAGATATGGGCGCCTGCGATGAGATCTATTCAGAGGTTACAGTAAAAACAGTAAAAGCGTTTCGGATGGCAAGATATGTCATGCTTACACCGAATCCAGAAGACGATGTAAATGGCTATATGGATAACTGGGCAAGGCGTTCAGGTTTGCTGGAATTGCAGCCGGATGCAATGAGGATTGGCTGGGATTTCCCTTTTGTTCCGCCTGAAATGCACACGAGGTTTGGCATTCATGGCTATGTGGCAGCGTATATTTTACCAGAAGGGTTTGCAACAAGCTGCCCAGGGGTGGAATTTGCCGATCAAAAGGAAGCCGATTATGCGGTTATAACAATCTATGATCCTTTTGCAGCGGTAGACCGTATCCGAAAAGGCTATAAAAGAGTCCTGGAGTTTTTGCAGGCAAATGGGTTTTGCGAAAAGCCGAAGGAGGGGGTCTTATCCTGCTTTGAATATGTATATGAAAAAGAAGGGATGACTTGTATGGACGTATATCTCCATGTGGACAGTGTTTCAAAGACAGATAGTTTTACAAACTTTTCGTAGGATGTATTGTATATAATAAATCTGTCTGGATTGCGGAGAAGAGGCAGGGCTTGGTTTGACTTTTCACATTAGTGGTGATAGCATATAGAATAAAGGTGAAAGGGGAATAGCATTATGCCAGTAACTGTAAATACTCTATTGGGGGAATATGTGGAACAGGTGAGTAAAATATTCGGGGAGCATTTAAAATCAGTGATTTTATATGGGTCTTATGCCAGAGGAGATTTTACGGCAGATTCGGATATTGATATTATGATTTTGCTAGACTTGACAGATTTGGAGATTGAAAAGTATAGTCAACAGTTGTCATGGGCGACTTACGATTTTAACGAAGAACACGGTACGGATATTAAACCTATTGCAAAGAGTGATACGCATTTTAAAAAGTGGTTGGGAGTTTATCCTTTTTATACAAATGTACAAAAAGAAGGAGTGACGCTATATGGATTTGTATGAAAGAGGAAGTGTCAGTGATTTGGTACGCTATCGTATTGAAACGGCTAAAAGTGATTTACAGTCAGCGAATATTCTGATGAAAGAGGGAGAATTCAGAGGAGCTAATAACAGGGCTTATTATGCGATATATCATGCAATTTCGGCTGTCCATGCATTGAATGGGAATTCCTATAAAAGACATAAAGATACATTGGCAAATTTTAATAAGGATTATATCAAAACGGAAATCTTTCCGAAAGCATTTGGGAGGAAGATTGCCAGGGCGGAAGAAATCCGCCATGCCAGTGACTATGATGATTTTTACATTGCTACAAAAGAGAAAGCAGAAGAACAGATTATGACAGCAAAGGAATTAATTGAATTAATAGAGGCATATTGTTTAAAGAAATGCTCTATCCAATCAATATAACAACCCGAAACGACTGTCCATCATAAGTAATATCCAGCGTTCCCTCATATCTCTCAACAATTCCCTGCACAGAAGATATGCCGATACCATGTATCCTTTGGTCTTCTTTATCGGTCAGGTAGCGGTCTTTCCTGCGCTTGATTTCATTGTTTTTTGTATTTACCAGAGAAAAGCTGAAATAGCCGTTTTCGGTATAGCGGCATTTCAGTTCGATGCTGCGTTTGGATGGATCTTCGATTTTACGGCAGGCTTCAATGGCATTATCCAGTGTGTTGGCGAATATGGTGCATAGGCTGACGTCGTCAAGCAGCATCATCCCATCTATGCTGATATGGAAAAACAGGTCAATGCCAGCTTCCGTGGCAAGTGTATATTTGGCGTTTAAAACGGCATTCACGACGCTGTTGGCGCAGAACCGCCGGCTTGCAGTCTGTATGGAACCGGAGATCTTGGCAAAGTATGCTTTTGCCTCGTTGGTGTTGCCGTTTTCCAAAAGCTGGCCGACCACAGCCAGATGGTGATTCAGGTCATGGCGGAATTTACGGATCTGGTTTTGGCTGTGTTCCAGCTCTTCGTAGTAGTTTTTCTGGAGCTGGAGGTTTTTGCGTTCCAGGTCGGCGAGAATCCCGTCGGCAAGGGAAGAGGCAAGCTGTAGGCTGCCGATATTGGCAGCGATACAAGCAAAGGCACATGGCCATATATAATAGGACTTTTGCTCTGGCGACAGAAAGAGGCAGCTAAAGATCCCTGTAAAGGATGCGGCGCAGATGACGCTGGTGATACCCCAGGCACTGTCTGTAAAAGTCTCCTGTATTTTTGCCAGCTTTTTATGAAAAAAATGATAGAAAGCGGCAAAAAAAGCGGCTGGCAGTATCGTGGACAGATTTGAGCAGATGCTGTTTGGCAAGGTGTCTTCAGCTTTATAATGGATAAAATACAATTTTCCTGTGATATCAAATACTAAAAAATTTAAGGCAGAAGAAATCGGCAGCAGGATAATGGCAAGCGCCAGCTTTACAGAGCAGTTTCCCTTGTATAACAGGAAATTTAACAAGAGAAATAAAACGAAAGCAAAGCTGATATTATATAGATCCTGCGGGAAGATCACGATGGACGATACGACCGTGTACCCGACAAGCCCTGCTGCAAACGGCAGTATTCCGTGTTTTCTTTTCAGGCAGCAGTCTATGCACTTCATAAAAAACCAGCCTTCGATAAACTGCAAAAGATTGCCGAGTGTTTGAAACAAAAAAATGATAACGGTAGTGTCCATAAATGTCTCCTGTCAGTAGGTTTTATTTTAAAATCATCTGTGCGAAAGAAGAAGCAAGCGCCAGTTTATAAGTACGGCTGACAGGCAGCTCTTTTTCGTTGCATATACACTTTGCAGCTTCTACTCTGGAAATATAGTGCAGGTTTACGATGTAGCGGTTATGTATCCGCTGAAAAAAACCGGGCAGTTCTGCTTCGACTTCGCCCAGCTTGCGGTAAAAGGAGACAGTGCTTCCATCCTGGATTTTGGCATGGATTGTGCGCCTGTCACTTTTAAAATAACAGATTTCATGAAAAGGGATACGCAGTGTGCCGGATTTTTGTTCTATAAGAAAGTATTGTGCTGCATGGGTATGCAGCTCATCGATTGCCCGATCCAGGATTTGTTTGATCTTTGTTTCCTGATAAGGCTTTAGGATATATTGGAATGCCTGCACCTCATATCCTTCAAATACATAATCGGGATAAGCCGTTATAAAAATTATCAGCATTTTGAATCCGGCTAAGCGCAGGGCTTTTGCGGTATCCATCCCGCCCATGCCAGGCATTTCAATGTCAAGAAACAAAAGGTCAGGCGGATTGTCATTTACTTTTTGCAGCAATGCATTGCCGGATTCATATTCTGTGATCTCGCAGGCAATGCCTTTTAGCGCTAAGTGTATTTTGGCCAGATGTTTCAACTGCCTGCGCAGGCTCTTTTCATCGTCGCAGATTGCAAGCTTCATGTTTGGTTCTCCTTCCGGTTTCAGATCTTTTTTAGTTTAGCATACGGATTTTGAAAAATCTATAAGATATACAAATATTACAAAATCTGTGCCAAACTTAACATCAAACAGCCGGACAGCGACAGGATAAAGCGTTATGATAAGCATGGTATTTTACAGCTTGGAAGCTGTAAACCTGCATTGTTACGAAAAAGGAGGCAGACAGATGTTGGAAGTCAATCACTTAAACAAAAGCTATACAAATGGAACAACCACGTATCCGGTGCTTAAGGATGTATCTTTTCAGATTCAAAAGGGAGAATTTGTGGCGGTCATGGGACCGTCGGGAAGCGGGAAAACGACGCTGTTAAATTGTATTTCCTGCTTTATTCCGCATGACAGCGGCAGTGTGCGGCTGGGCGGACAGGAATTGTCAAATATGAATGAAACACAGCTTGCGGCGGTCAGAAACCAAAAGCTGGGGTTTGTATTTCAGGATTTTATGCTCTTGGACGGCCTGACGGTTAGGGAAAATATCTGCCTGCCGCAGATCATTGCAGGAAAACCGATTCCGCAGATGGAAGCAAAGTCGGAAAAATTCTGTGCGCTTTTTGGCATAGACAAAATCATGGACAAATATCCGGCGGAAATATCCGGAGGGGAAAAGCAGCGAACGGCAGTCGCAAGGTCGCTGATGAATAACCCATATATCATTCTGGCGGATGAGCCGACCGGAAATCTTGACAGCAAGTCATGCAACGCAGTGATTACGGCGTTTTTGCACGCAAAGGAACGGGTTGGCGCTACGATTTTTATGGTAACACATGACAGCTATGCGGCATCGTTTTGTGACCGCGTGATCGTATTAAAAGACGGCGTGATCTATCGGGAAGCAGGAAGAAGGGGTGACCGGCGCCAGTTTATGGATGAGTTGCTGGACATTCTGCGAGGCATGGGAGGTGATGGCAATGACCATGCGTAAAGTATATGACAGTCTTCGCAAAAGCAGCAGAGGCCAGTATTTGCTGTTGGGATTTTGTATTTTTTTATCGGTGCTGCTTATGACATCTTTTGCGCTGATGTACTATGGCCCTACGGTACAGGAATTTTTGCCGGAAGGCGGCGATACCCGCAAAATGGCATCCCTGCTTTTGGCAGTTACAGCAGTCGGATGTTTTCTTTTTACCGTCTATGCATCCAGCCTGTTTTTTCGGTACAAGTCCAGGGAATATGGGGTACTGATGGCGCTTGGGATGCAGAAAAAAGCGCTGCGCAGGCTGCTGTTTCAGGAATTGCTGCTTTTAACAGCAGCGGCGTCCCTGCTTGGATTTGCCTGCTCTGTGCCGGTTTCTTTTTTTATCTGGAAGCTGTTTGAATTGTTTATCATATCCAATGAACAGATGGCGTACCATTTTGGGTGGACGGGATTTTTACCAGGGATCCTTTTTGGTACAGCGATGGTATGTGCACTTGGCCTTGCAGGAAAGAAATTCATAAATCGTTCCAATATTATGGAGATTCTGCGCACGCAGCAAAAGTCTGAAATGGTAAAAGAAATCAAAAGCTGGACATTTCCGGTGGGTTGTATTTTGATGGTTCTTGGCGTCTTGCTCGGCAGCGGCCTGTCGCAGTTTGTGGCAAATATATGGAAGATCAATCTGCCGTCGGTATTTTATCTTGTATATTTGCTTTCCTTATATGGCATCTATTTGCTGCTTCTGTCGATCGTGGCACAGAACCGGACACGGAAAAACAAGAAAAAATATTACGCCAATCTGGTATCCATCAGCCTCATGCGATTTACGGCAAAAGCAACGACGCGCAATATGTGCGTGATTGTGCTGCTGCTGTTCGTCTGCTGCTTCTCTGTCTTTTACGGCACACAGTATACAATGGCGCCAGGACTATTGTACGATGGCAGCGGAAAGGCATTTGCGATGCATTACCCTGCAAAAGAAACGCAGATAGAAACACAGATTGGCAGCGATGAGATTGAGGATACCGCGTTACGCTATCAAATACAGGTGACAGATTTTGCAGAAGCTGATGCGGCAAACCTGGTGATATCGTATCACAGGCGTGATTTTAATGAGGACGGAACAAGGTATCTGGACTTGTACAGCGACCGGGAAAAAGCGGCGCTGTTTATTCCAGAAACTGCATATCAGGCTGCAACGGGGAAAGAGGTATCGGTACTGGCGGGGCATTATAAGGCCGTGTTAACTGCGGATTTTCACGAGTTTTTTGATTTTGCGGACGGATTAAAGGAAGCCATGAATCCCGATACTGGCGAGAGCTTTCCGCTCGTATTTGACGGGAAGCTGGAAAACAATACACTTGCACAGATGAGCAAGCCGTTTTTATATGTGGTGAATCAGGCTGATTATGAAATTATGACACAAGGGCTGGATACAGAGTATCAAGAACATCTTGTCTTTTTCAATGTCACAGATTTAGAAAATTCCTATGATTTTGCAAAAGATCTGCTCGGGCAGTATGTCAGCGCTTGCAGTGCTCGCTCGGATCATATCGGAAACTGGGATATTTGGGAACAAAAGCTTGCAGACAGCGCTGGAGAACAATATGGCTACGAAGGAGGCTGCAACCTGTCGATTGAAAATCCGCTTCTGCTAAGCGACTGGAAATATGCGCCGCAGTTTCAGATCCTGACAGTACAGGACAGAATGCAGCTCATCAGCGTATATGTGATGCTTAGCCTGTATATTTTTATTATTTCCATTGCCGCAGTCAGTGTGATGTGCTATGTCAGAAGCATATCAGTAGCGAACGACAACCAGGCATTGTTTGTCAGCCTGTCCAGGCTCGGAGCCGGTCGGGCTTACCAGCGAAAGGTCTTAAAAAACCAGCTCGCCCGGATCTTCCAGTACCCGGCAGTAATCGGCTGCGGGCTGGGATACCTGTTTTCCTTTGTTATGGAATATTTTAATGATGGAAAGCTCGTGAAAGCAGAAGTGACAGCGATGGGGCTGCTTGCAGTGATAATTGCAGGCGTAGCCGCTGTGCTGTATGTTGTGTATCGGTATGCGGCTAAGAAGGCTGAGGAGATTGTGGGGATTTGACGGGGATAAGGATTCAGGCCGCTCCAGGAAGAATTGCAGGGATTTGTGTTTTTTGCAGGCCGCTGCGGTTCTTTCTGGCAGTTGTGCATGGTATGAATAAGCGATGTTAGGGTTCAGCTATTTTCACTTCCATTGTTTGCCAGTTATATGTGATAAGAACGGCAGTAAAAGTACTATAATGATAAATTGTTTAAAAATAATGAAAAAAAGATATTGTTGTGGAGCGTCAAAAGATGTGTTATAATCTCAAAAGAGCAATCGTGTTACAGGGTGCGTTGACCTCATTCTAAAAAGAATGGGGGTGATGCTATGAAAAAGAGAAAACATAAGAAACATAAGATTCATATTTCTCTTATGGAGTTGCTGACTTTTGGCATATTCCTTTTAGCATTACTTACATTCGTGTTTACGTTTTGTAAGTAATCATACATAGCAAAAGCCACCCTGATACTTTGGTCGGTCTTAGGGTGGCATTGCTATCTCAATAATCGGTCAACCCCTTGTGGGCGGTTGCTCTTTGCTTTGTGTCTATACTATAGCATATCTTAGATTTGATTGCAAGAGACTTTTTTAGCAGGCAGCTCTGAAAGGTACTTTTTCTATTTTTTATTCAGATTATAAAAACCATTCTAAAATTTAGACTGTTTTTTAACTTGAATTTCTTGTCCATAACCATCCATATTTTTGGGATAGTTTTCCACAGTTCCAAAACAGAAAGAAGCAGTAGCTTATCTTTTGTGGAAAACTAAATTTTACGTCTTGCCATAAACCACTTCCTTCTGCTATAATAAATTTTATTCATCGGCTTTTACATATCCATAAGCCGCAATGAAAGATATATCTTCTCCTGTGAGCAGTTGCCCAAAACTTTTCAGCAGACTAGAAGATATATTTTTTATTGTACCCTTTCCTTTCCGTATGCCGGGCCGTCCTTTTTCATAAAGCTGCAGCAGGATAAATGACAAATGCACATATTTTACAGACAGATTCTGTCAGCCCGGGTGGCACTGTTTAAGGTTTCGTATGCACTGTTTTCCGCAGTATTAGATTGAGCCATTTCTCATCACCCCTGTTTTTCCGAACATCTGTTGTTACCCACAATTCTTCTATTGCGATATCGCTGATATCCTTTATCCATGCTTTAAATTCGGTTTCTGTAAAATCGGTAAAATACCGTCCGTTTCTCATTCCTTCAAAAGTGCCATACTTAAACGAAACATAAAGGATGCCATCTTGTTTTAATGCTTTTATTAACCGGCACATTACGGTAAACAGTTCCTGTTTCGGCAGATGAAGGATGGATGAGCACGCCCAGATGCCATCATACAGGCCGGTTTGGTTAAATTGCTGGAACAGCATTTGCTCTACTTGTATTCCTGCATAAGCACTTGCAATTTTACAGAGCTTTTCGGAGCCGTCAATGGCGTGCACCTGCATCCCATGATCCAAAAAATACTTGGTATCGCGGCCGGAACCGCATCCAAAATCCAGGATCAGAGAGGCGCTTGGAAGTTTTTTTAAAAATTTCGTCTGAGTGGATGTAAAATCTACGGATTGTGTACCAGCAACGAAATTTTCTGCATTTACGTTATAATAGTCCAAAGTAGTTTGTAATGTATTCATTTTATATTCCTCATTTAGAATATGGATATCTCCTGTCCTTTCTGTCACTCCAGTATATCATGTGTATTTAGAATTGTAAATATTTGATCTCTATGTTTGAATTCTAAATGTTTGCTTCCTCTATGACTTGTTTTTCGATTAATGAAGCGAAATAGTTAAATTTTATAGATTTTATGTAAGATTTTTTCCTCAATCCATAGTAAATTAAGTAAAGAAGAAAGGATGGTGGCAAAATTGGACGACAGCAGGATTATCGAATTGTTTTACGCGCGCAGTGAACAGGCGGTCACAGAGCTGTCAAAGAAATATGGGGCTGTATGCAAAAAAGTTGCGGGAAATATTTTACATAATCCGCTTGACGCAGAGGAATGCGTCAATGATGCTTATTTGGGTGTGTGGAATACGATACCCCCGCAAAAGCCAGAACTGTTGCTGGCATATGTATGCCGGATTGTGCGTAACATTTCTGTTGCAAAATATCATGCCGTTACGGCTGTAAAGCGGAACAGCAATTATGATGCTGCGTTAGATGAACTGGAGGGTTGCTTTGCATCAGTAGATACGGTGGAATCAGAATTGGCAGTAAGAGAATTGTCCCACGCGATCAATGGGTTTTTGGCATCATTGGATCAGGAGAGCCGCATTATTTTTGTATGGCGCTATTGGTATGCGGATTCGGTTACTGTAATAGCAGCCAGGTTAAGGCGCAGTGAAAACAGCGTATCGGTAAGGCTGTTCCGTATTCGGGAAAAGCTGAAAAAATATTTAAAGAAAGAAGGTTATGAGCTATGAAGCGGGATATGATTTCAAGAATGATTGGCGGAATTGACCAGCAGTTTATTCAGGAAGCAGAGGACTATCTGGAAGCAGTGGGCAATCCGGCAGGCGGCAGGCGCTTTAGGTGTGCAGGAGCTATCCATAAAAAAATAATTGCGGCAGCAGCCGTGTTTGTATGTATTATTGTGGGATGCCTGCCGTCTGCGGCAAGATCTTTGCAGGGGTACTTTCACGATATTGTCCGTTGGGACGGCGCTGTGACGGGAACGGAGTATGAGGCGGCAGAGCAGGAAGTAAAGATTTGTGTTTCTGAAATGATACAGGAAAAAGAGAAGCTGCTGCCGGTGCATATTACGTTTTCTGATATGACAAAAGCGCCGTACAGTGATCTTAGCGCAGGTGAAGTGGCATTGGGGGATTATCGGATTCTGGATGTGTTCGATCATGTGATTATGTCAGCAGAAGGGTTGCAGGAAGAAATTATTGGAAAGGTACAGGATGGGAAAGTAACAGTGATGCTGCCTTTCAGTAAGGAGGCGGTTGCTGCTGGGAGTGAGTATAGACTGGTAATTGAGGGTATCTATGGGATAAAGAAGGCAGATCAGCCTTTGCGGATCAGGGGATGTTGGGAATGTAAATTTATGGTAGAATAGAATATGTTGATTATGCAAGCGCCAGTGGTACAAAATAAATATTTTTCGCAAAGAAGAAATGTATCTATGGGCAGTATGAAGAAAAGAGAAGAATGGGTAACAAAAAAATTAAAACGGGAAAAGAAACAGGGGGATAAGAGTCTCATTGACTTTATACAAGTTCAATGACATTTTTTTAGATATGAATGCATGTATTGAATCGCTTTCTTTTTTTCAGGAGGCCAGCCACTAGATGAAATGCCTTATACTATTGATGAACAAACAAAAAGCTCTTGCAATCAAACCTAATATATGCTATATTTTAGACATGAAAGGAGCAACCGCCCATAGTATGGCCCACAGGGTACAAAGTGGTTGGCCTCCAAAGTTAAGTTTACAGAATAAACCTACCTCTACCAGCCAAGTACAAGGTAGGTTTATTTATTTTCGTTTGTTATTCCTATCATGTAGGCAAGCAGCGCGATCAGGAAATTACCGCCTAAAAGTAACAGGCTCAGAACTTCATATGTATCCATTCGCACCACCTCCCTTCTTTTTCAAATTAGGGAGGTTTACCACCTTGTAACACGATTACTCCATAGAATAATCATATCGCAGGTGGTATATTACTTCAATAATTTTCCAAACAATTCTCTCTGGTTTTAAGATTATTTTATTGAACTTTTTGATTTATGAAAATCAAATTTGCAAGGGCTACTATTCCTTTATTGGGCAACTATTTTATTTTCCCCACCTTTCTGGGGCTGAATAAAAAGTACTTGCTGGATTAAATATATCCCAAATTTATGAAAAGTTTTTAGTTACTATTCACACCAGGACTTTGCATTTACTGCAAAGTCCGTAAAAATGCGTAAATTCAGCCGAGAGAGAAATCAGCCCTTCGCGAAGCGAACTTCAAATGGGCTGATTTCCGTTATTGTGAGCACCGAAGGTGTGAACAGTAACAGTTTTTAAAGCTTGCGTCTGCCATGTAAAAGATTATGTTGTAGATTGCCCAAAGGGATGTTATAATTTTACAAGAATATCTGTGCTACTCTTTTTTACAGGAAGTGTGCAGACAATTAAAAAAGCAGAAGGGACATTGAAAGAGAAATTGAAAGAGAAATTGAAAAAACAACGTAAATACAGGAAAATGGCGGCGGTACCTGCGCTATGCATGGCACTCGCCAGTATCATGCTGATTTGTTGCCAGCCAGATACCATAAGTGCGGCAGAGCCGGCGGCTGCGGTCGGGTACACGATGAAAACAGAAAAAGCCGAATATAAGGACAGCAGCGGCAGGGTCAGAGGAATTGTGTCTTTTGAGTATCCGCAGTTTGAAGGGACATCAAAAGGAATTCAGGCTGTGAATCAGAAAATTGTGAAACAAAAAGAAAAGTTTATGAATTCAGATGACGCGAAAAGCATAAAACAAAGTACAGAATGGGCAGTTCAAAACGATAGATTTTACGACGAATATGAGCAGTATTTCTGCCAGAGATTCTGTAATGTGACTTATAATAAAAATGGAATTGTCAGTCTGAGTATGCTGAGGGAATGGTACGGCGGAGGCGTTCATAATTCATCGGTATACGGATTGAATTATAATCTGAATACAGGAAAAAAGCTTACTGTCAGGGATGTGATTTCTGGAAATGTGAAAAAGAAAATAGAAAAAGCCCTAAAAAAGCAGATGCCAGAGGCAGGTATTTCTTATGATCCGTCAGAAGTGGTAAGGAACAGAAAGGATTATCAATTTTATCTGAAGGATGGAATGGTATATATCTGTTTTGATTCTTATGAGCTAAATCAGGGCGGCAGAGGAGTATCGTTTACAGTGGGAGGAAAGTATAAGTAAAATAAGGAGTATTCAGTATGATGGTGTGCAAAACATATCCATTGTATGAGCTGGGGCAGTACCGTTATGTTGTAATACTGTCAGCCTGCAATGGAAAAATTTTATTAAGCCGCCATAAAGAACGTACAACGTGGGAGACGCAGGGCGGGCATATAGAGCCTGGCGAAACGCCTTTGGAAGCAGCGAAAAGAGAGCTGTATGAGGAGTCGGGTGCTGCGGTATATACGATTCAGCCTCTGTGCGATTATTGGGCGGGAGATCCGCAGGCAGGGACAGGTGCCAATGGTATGGTATTTACAGCGCAGATCCTGCGTACAGGCGCAAAGGCATTGCGTATAAGATGAAGGCGGCCATGAAGTTTGCGGATTATATTGAAAGCTGCTTTTGACAGGAGGATGGCAAGTGCAAGGGCTATCCGGTAATAGTGATTTTTCAAGGTGGCTTAATTACTGCATATTTTTTACAGCTTCTTCAAACTCTTGTTCTGTTTCCAAAAAATGGTATGGCGCGTATTCCCCATAGGCAGATGGGCGGCTGATTGTCACAAATTGAATTGTGTCATATCCCACTGCCATTATTAGCTTCTTCTTAAACTTTGCCAGATGCTGTCCATGTTCTGTCTGCAAAGCCAGACAGCCTACATCATTAAACTTCTTCGCTATTAGATAACACATGCCGAAGCACCTCCTTAAACTCATTCTCATTTTTAATATTGCCACATTCATATTTTTGACGCAGGCAATATCCGACCTCATTTTTATATTTTCGCTTATACACATATTTATGCAGCCAATTATTAAGCTGGCGGTCATAATAGGTATTGTACTGAATTTCTATCGGATAGTGATAATTGCTTAACTGAAAATACACATGAACGCCTCGGTACCCGTCATCATTCGACTTTCCATTAGACATATCCGCTGTCCGGATATTAGTATATCCAGCTAGCTGAAGCACATCTTCATAATTATCACAAAAAGTGCGAAAACCTAACAGATCGTTAAATACTTTTGCTGTCTGATGGTCAGGATAATATCTTTCATATTTTAGTATTGCTGACTGGATGCTTTTTATTCGGTAATCTATGGCAATCTCCTGAAGCTGGTTGCACAAATCATACCATTCATTTACATTTTGCAATTCATCAAACAGCTCCTGCTTATTGAAATAGTGCAAGTTCTTTTTTAAGCGTATACCAAGGCTGGACTGATATGACAGCTTCTTTAACAATTCAAATGATAATCCATCTTTTTTCAGAATATCTTCCAAATGCTCACCTCACACTAATAGAAATTGTCTTTGTTGTTTCCATTTTATCATACAACACAACTTTTCACAATAAAAATTGAATTCACCACCACAGTAAACTGTTATTTCGAAATTTATAGAAAATTTATAAAGCTTGCGTTTACCGTGCGGGAGGGGGAGTTCATTTTATATTGCACAATCATCCAATGCGCGCTATAATGAAACAATAACCTAGGAGGAGGAATCATCCAGTATGATTTGCAAAACATATCCATTGTATGAGCTGGGGCAGTACCGTTATGTTGTAATACTGTCAGCCTGCAATGGAAAAATTTTATTAAGCCGCCATAAAGAACGTACAACGTGGGAGACGCAGGGCGGGCATATAGAGCCTGGCGAAACGCCTTTGGAAGCAGCGAAAAGAGAGCTGTATGAAGAGTCGGGTGCTGCGGTATATACGATTCAGCCTCTGTGCGACTATTGGGCGGGAGATCCGCAGGCAGGGACAGGTGCCAATGGTATGGTATTTACGGCGCAGATTCAAAAGCTGGGAGAAATGCCGGACAGTGAGATGGCAGAAGTGCAGATGTTTGCTCTGCTGCCGCAAAATCTGACCTATCCAGAGATTACGCCGGTATTATTTGCAAAGATTGGGCATTATTTTTATAAAAAAGCAGATCTTGGGGACCTGGAGGTGCTGGTAGAGACGCGCATGAAAGTGCTGCGGGCGGCAAATAAACTGCCGGAAGATACAGGTATGGCTGAGACAGAAGCAGAGTCCGTTAAGTATTATGAAAGGGCATTCAAAGACGATTTGTGCGCTGTTTATCTTGTTTATGATGCAGATATGGTGATTGGTACAGGCGGGATCAGTTTTTATCAGGTGATGCCGACATACCATAATACAAGCGGCAAAAAAGCTTATATTATGAATATGTATACAGATCCTGCGTACAGGCGCAAAGGCATTGCGTATAAGATGCTGGACGTGCTGATGAAAGAGGCGGCTGACAGGGGAATAGAACAGGTCTCTCTGGAAGCTACGCAAGCAGGAAGGCCGCTGTATTTAAAGTATGGATTTGTGCCAATGCAGGATGAGATGGAGTGGAAGGGTAAGGAATAAAACAGATACAATGAAAGGAGAATGAAAACTATGGGGAATAAAAACCACCCGATCTCTCTGCGCCAGTTTCAGGCGGCAGACGGGTTTTGGAAAGAGAAAATGGAGCTTGTGCGCAGGGAGGTTATTCCATACCAGTGGGAAATTTTAAATGACCGTGTAGAGGGCGCAAGCCCTAGCTTTTGTATGCGTAATTTTAAGGTCGCTGGCAGGCTGATGAAGGAAAAAAGGGAAAAAGGGGATGCGTTTGAAGAGCCGGTATATACGTTTCGCGGATTTGAGGCGCTGCCGGAGGATATGGAGCATCTGGAGGATCGGTTTTATGGCTTTGTCTTTCAGGACAGTGATTTTTCTAAATGGATCGAAGCGGTTGCTTATTCCCTTGTCAGCCATCCGGATCCAGAACTGGAGCGGACTGCGGACGAAGCGATTGACGTCGTATGTGCAGCGCAGATGGAAAACGGGTATCTGGATACGTACTATATTATCAACGGCATGGATCGAAGCTTTTCTAACCTGAAAGACCATCATGAGCTGTACTGCCTGGGGCATCTGATCGAAGGGGCGGTTGCTTATTATCAGGCGACCGGAAAAGACAGGCTGTTAAAGGCGGCCATGAAGTTTGCAGATTATATTGAAAGCCGCTTTGGACAGGAGGATGGCAAGTGCAAGGGCTATCCGGGGCATGAGATTGCGGAAATGGCGCTGGTGCGCCTTTATGAAGAGACGGGACAGGAACGTTATTTGAAGCTGGCACGTTATTTTATTGATGAAAGAGGAAGGCAGCCATATTATTGGGACTGCGAAGAGGAAGGAAAGCAGAGCAAGGCAGCGCAGTCAGAGGGAGAGCGTTACCAGTATTACCAGGCGCATCGTCCGGTGCGCGAACAGGACGAAGCTGTGGGACATGCGGTCAGGGCTGTTTATTTGTATTCCGGCATGGCGGATGTGGCAAGGATTACGGATGATGCGCAGTTGAAAGAAGCGTGCAGGCGCCTGTGGGACAGCATCGTACAGGAAAAAATGTATATTACCGGAGCTATCGGCGGGACGCATATCGGGGAGTCTTTTTCATTTCCGTTTGATCTGCCAAATGATACGGCATATGCAGAGACCTGCGCTTCGATCGGGCTGATGTTCTTTGCAAGGCGAATGCTGGAGATGGAACCGGATGCGGCTTACGGCGATGTGATGGAGCTGGCGCTTTATAATTCGGTATTGAGCGGCATGGCATTGGACGGAAAGAGCTTTTTTTATGTGAATCCGCTGGAAGTGCTGCCGGAAGCGTGCCATAAGGACGAACGCAAATTTCATGTAAAGCCGGTGCGCCAGAAGTGGTTTGGATGCGCCTGCTGTCCTCCGAACCTGGCAAGGCTGATTAGCTCTATACCGACGTATGCATATACGGAAAATGAGGATACACTGTTTATGCACCTGCATCTGTCGGGTGAAGTGAAAAAGCAGCTTGGCAGCCAGACGGCTTCTTTTCTTGTGGAATCTGGGATGCCGTGGGATGGGAAGGTAACGATCACCTATACAGGCGAAAAGGCTGCTGCAATGAAGCTTGCCGTGCGGATTCCGGGCTGGTGTGAGCACTGGCAGGCAGATGGGCTGGCAAAATTCCAATGCAGCGAAGAAAAGGGATATTATTATCTGGAAGGCACATGGGAACAAGGCTGTCAGGTTATATTTACATTTGAGATGGAGACACGGTTTTATCAGGCAGACGACCGTGTGCGGGAAGATATCGGCAAAGTTGCGGTTATGCGTGGGCCGGTCGTATACTGTGCAGAAGAAGCGGACAATGGAACAAGCCTGCATTTATACCAGATCCTTTCTTCCTCACAGCCTGCTCAGGCAGGAGAGGTGACGATTGCAGGCAGTCACTATCCTTTGTTAAACGTATCTGCGCGAAAGAAGGTAAAAGCAGAAAAAGCAGGCAGGCTTTATACGAAATATAAAAAACCAGAGTACGAGCCTGCACAGCTTTATATGATCCCTTATTTTGCATGGGCAAACAGAGGGGAAAATGAAATGGCTGTCTGGTTTACAGACGCTGGTATGCCGTAACCGTGCAGGCAGGTTCTGAAAGTTTGCTTTATGTAGTTTGCTGCGTGTAACAGGTCATAGGCTGCAGTAATAAGGACAGATGTCCGCATAGCTGCCGTCTTTCATCCGAAAACCTTTAGGAATTGTTCCAAGCTGGGTAAATCCCAGGCGTTCATACAGATGGCGTGCATGGATATTGGAAGCAACCACAGCGTTAAATTGCAGGATGCTAAAACCATGCTGCTTTGCCTGTGAGAGGCAGTGAAGCACTAATTTTTCGCCGATATGCAGTCCTCGTTTTTCAGGATGGACTGCAAAGCTGGCATTGCAGATATGGCCGCATCGTCCCACGTTGTTGGGATGCAGAATATAAATGCCGCAGACCTTTCCGGTATTCTGACAGACGGCTGCCGCAGTATAGGTCTGTGAATCAAAAAATTGTTTTCCCGTCTGGAGGGTTAAAATATCTTCCTGCGGGAAAGCAATGCCTTCTTCCACGACCTCATTCCAGATCTGGATCATAGCAGGCAGTTCTTTTTCCTCATAAGCTCTTATTTCAATCTCCATATATGATTCTCCTCCGTTTGGAACAGCAGGCGGTTGTCCGCTGACAATTCCGATGTTGTTATGGGTGCCTTAGATAAAGACACGCTCTAGTATTGTAGCATTTTCATAGCTGAAATGCAATCTGTATTTTGCTGTAGAGATTTCATGGAAAATTTCATTATTTCAAAAACGATATTGACAAATTGAATGAATATTGTATAATGAATTTAAAAAGAATAATGATTTTATATTTTAAAATTCTTATACAATCAATTTGAAATTATAACAGTTATCTGATAATAAGTATTTATACCTATTATTTGGATTGGTTATTGTTCAGGCAAAAAAATGTAATTTAAGGAGTGATATGAAATGAAAAACGGAAAGAAAAAGGTATTCGCATCTGTGTTCATTGCGGTGGCATTGATAGCAGCCATAACTGTCTGTATAGGATATGTTTATGTCAGGAAAGCAGATCAGGGGCAGACGAAGGAGCAGAAACAAGGCTTTAAGCTGAATGACGATGGGACAGTTACGCTGGGGCTTGGATATTCGGCTCATGGTTTTTTTACAACAGATGGAAATCTGGTTAACTCTGGAGATGATATTTTATGTGAGGACGGCTATATCAGAGGACAGATTGAGTTTCAGAAAAACTTAACAGAGCCGATGGAATATGGCTTGATTATTATGAATGATTTTATGCAGAAAAAATTTGCAGTTGATAATGAATGGTTTGACTGCTATCGTTTTTCTCTATCGGGAAACGGGACAATCAAAATAGCGGTGGAGGTTCCGGTTGAGGACAATGCATATGAAATGGAATATTTGATCGTGCCGGAGCCGGATGCAAAAAATTTTTCTATGGACAACGAATCTGGATGGCACAATTTTCTGGCAACAAAAGAAGTGAGCGTCAGCAGCTACCGGATTACAGATAAAACTGGAAAGCGGCGGGTTCCGCCGGTATTTGATCAGATCGATACAGAAAAACTGGAAGAATTGGAGTCTGAGGGGAATACCGGGTTTGAGCTTGTAAAAAGCAGCAAAGACGTGAGTGCGTTTGCATCCGCAAAAAGCGGAAGCCATGCGTGTATGTGTTTAGGCAGCATGAGGAAAGAAGTGGACGCATATGCAGTGATCGCTTTTTGCGACTGGAAGCAAACAGAAATTACAAAGGGGCAGTGGGTGCGCTGTTATACTTCGGTTCCTGACAAAAATTATTTTGAAGAAATCATTTTACCAAATGAACAAGAAGATGCTGTTTATCAAATGTTTGCGTTCGAACTGCCGATTGAGTCCAGGCTGAAAACTCTGGTGTATCAGACATTTCGGATAAAATTAGAAAGGAGCTAAAGATATGAAAAAGCATGTATTCTATTATTAATAATGTTGGTTTGTATGGGAAATATGCACACCGTATATGCAGGAAGTATGGATGCTGCATTGCTTCCGGCTGATGTGAAAGATCTGGACTTTGACGAAGAGCTGTATTATGGTGAAGAGATCATGCAGAAAGATACAAATGAAGATATTGCTTACTATTCAGATTCTTCTATTAGGTGTGAATATTGGTTAAGAGCGTATAATGATTATACATATATTTGGGCATCTTCTACCGCTTATGGAGGTCTTATGGATACAATTACTACCATATGTACCGCATATTATGAAAGCGGTAAACGGATAGATGAAGTTGTAAACTCAATTTCTGGAAATGTACAGAATAGCTCTGCAGTAGTTGAAGTTCCAAAAACGCCGCTTAATCTGAAAGCTGCTTATGCGGTATCTTCACATTCATTCTACAAAGAAGGTTATATACCAGTTCAAGGAGTTGCATCGTGGCAAAGACCAAAATAATAATAGCCTGATATAAGCGGCTGATATAAACATATTTACAAGGAGAAAACAGCATATTTGGAAAATGATTTTATAATTGTAAGGTTTTATTTTACAAATAAAACCTTGCAATTTTGTTATAGCGGAGTCCATTCCGAATCTTCCCAGCGGTTATAAGTATAAGACCACAATCTTTTCCAAATGATTCCATTTTCTGCTTTATATTTATATCCAGTGCGATTAATAAAAGGCTGTATGTAATGATTCTTAGTCTGTATATTTGTAAGTCTTGAGTCGGCAAATGTATTTACAGGTGCAGATATCAATAACAAGCAAAGTAAAGGGATCAACTTTTTCTTTTCCATTTTTGTTTCATCTCCTCCATATCACTATAAATTTGCAGCCATGGCAAACAATTTTTTTTGTTATCGATATGATCCAGAAAACGTTCTGGATATTCATATAAATCGTAACCATCATCTGTCTCAATATAAAAGAAATTTTGGTCAGTTGATGTATCTACATGCCCATAGTCGGCAGGTGTCGGTTCACTGTAAGGCTGCAAAACAAAGGTATAGGACAATAAAAAGGTGCACAGGGCAAAAGCAGCGATACCCGGCAGCAATTTTGATTTTGACTGGTAACGATTTTCCAATATCATCCGAAAACGCTGCTGCAAATCTATGCTGTCTGGATGCTCTAAAAGGCCACAGGTGAAAGCGGACGGCGATTCTTTCTGGTTTGCGTTCATAAAGACTTTGAGAATCGCATGTAGGTATTTTTGCTGCTGCTTCTGATTCAGCTTTGTACAAACAGTTTGATCGGAATGCATTTCCAGGGCATATGCCGTTTCTGAGAATAGATCCCGCAAAATTGGATTCCACCAAAAACAGATACAAATAAGCTCCATGACAAGCTTGACCAGATGGTGTTTTAATTGAAGGTGAGCAGCTTCATGGATAAAAATGCCAAGCAGTTCTTCATCGTCAAAGCAGATATCCGGCAGGAGGATGACGGGGTGAATCAATCCAGCAGATGCTGGGGAGGTAATCGAGCTATGTTTGATGATTTTCACATGATTCAGTGGCTTTTGCAGTCCTGCATTTGCAAGCAGATAGTATAAGCGTTCGTCATCAGATGCAGGAAGCAGGTATAGCACATGCTTTAGGCGCCGGTATTCAAGGATCTGCCGAATGAAAAGAACAGCGGCTCCTGTGAACCATACAGTCGTAAGCAGGAGCGCTGGAGTCATATGTACAGGCTCACAGGTGAAAAGCGGCTTTCGAAGAAAAAGCTGGAAAGCGGGCATGATCTTTGTAGATTCTAAAGGCCTTGAATATGGCAATTCCAATGGAAATAAGAGCCTTAGCGCACACAACAGCAGGAGAAAAAGTAATGCATGAATTGAAAAATGCTGCATATATGGCATTCGCTTTCTTAATACGGATATGATCTTTGTAAAAACAGTTACCCACAGCACAGAAGTGAACAAAGAAAAAACGGAAATATGCATGGCTTATTCCTCCCTATTTTCATATTCTTTTAAAAGCATCTGGAGGGATGCTATGATCTCACTGTTTTTTGCGGAAGTGCTTCCTAAAAGGGATGAGATCATGGAATAGCATCCTGGCTGGTTATTCTGGTAGAACCGATGAAACTGCATGATGGCATATTCATTTGCGGATAAAGTGGGGCGGAAAAGCCTGCCGAATGATTTGCCAAGCCTTGTGATAGAAGCTACTTTAATGGCATTTTTCTTTTCCAGGCCGCGCAGGATGTTCTGGATAGAAGATGCGGGCCAATTCCTGTCAGGAATCCTTTCAGCGATCTCAGAGGCACTTAACGCATCTTCGGTTTGCCATAGTACGTTCATTGCCTGTTCTTCTTTTGGAAGTAAGTAAAAATAACGATTATCTTTTTCTGGCATTATTTGGATTGTCCTTTCAGATGTTTGGCATTATTATATATGCTTTTGAAAAGCATGTCAAATGAAAGAAACAGAATTCCAGATCAGCCATCTGGAATTCTGTAAAGCAATGAAATAGCTTCATGTCATGGTTTTTTGCAGAAATTTTCAATCTGTTGTGTCGTCTGCATCCGGTTTTTCTGTATCTGGCGCTGGCATATCATCCGGCAGAAAGCCATTTCTTCTTTTGCGGTTTCTTATAGGTGTTTTTTTGATCAATAAGGCTGCAATCAGGATGGCCACTGCAAGCGGCAGCAAGATTGGCAGGGAGCTGATCAGCCAGATGGCAGCAGCCCGGAGCCATTGCCCGACGGCATACAAGTTATCGGAAAATTTATTGCTGATTTCTTCAAAGAACGAGGTCTTTGAAGAAGCAATCGTTGTTGTGCGGTCTACTTCCGTAATATTCAGATACAGCGTACTGTATTCTACCAGGTTGTCGTACATCCGAAGCTGTGATTCGTAAGATTCGATCTCATAGCGGATCTGGGTCAACTGGCTTTGCAGGGCGATGACGTCTTCGAGTTTGTCAGCTTTTTCCATTAGCTCCAGCAAGGTTTTCTGCTCGATCCGCAGCGCTTTTAAGTGGCTTTCCATATCGACATACTGCAAGGTGACGTTTTCGCTGCTGCGGCTTTGGTAGGTGACATTGGAATCACTGTCCAGAAGGGACAGCATCTGCTGCATCTGGTCTGCCGGAATGCGCAGTGTCAGAGCTGCGTAGCGGTTGATGCCGTCGGATGCGCTTCCGTCTGTCTCAGAGTTTTCCACATATCCGCCAATCTGTTCTGTTTTTTTGCTGATTTTTTCATAAAAAGAATCGAATTCTTTTGTTTCTACCGAATAGTGGTAAGTAAAGATCAGCTTTTGGTTCTGGCTTTTTACAGTACTGGCTGTAGATCCGTTTAAGGCAGCTTCGCCGCTGCCTTCCCGCAGATCCATGCTGTCATCGGCTGCCATGTCTGATTCCGCCTCTTCCATCATCATATCATAAGATTCCTGGGCTGCATCTGGACTGCCGGAATCTGCATTGTTGGAATTGGAACCGCCGTTGACGGAGCCGCCGCACCCGGTTGTCAGAATGCCGGCACATAAAATGCCTGTACATAAAAGTGCTGTTAGTTTTCTTTTCATATTTATATCCTCCTGTCCGAATGCTGTAGGAATATCTGTTCGGTTTGTGCATTCTAATAATATAAACGTAAAAGGACAGGAGGAGGTTGCGCTACATAGAAATTTTTCCGAGGACAATGCCGGCGATCTCCGCAGCCGTCATAGATACCGGATGTTCGTTTACATATGCTGCAAGCTTGTCAGCAGTATCTTTATGCTTTAATAAGGTGTGCGCCCCATCAGGGACAGGCAGCTTTTCGATAAAGCGGTTTAGCTGTTTCATTTGCGCCAGCAGCTCATCAAAAGCCATGCCGCGTTCCAGCATCGTCGGCTCTTTGCGCTGTTTTTCATACTCACAGGTGGAGATAATCTGCATACACAGCTTTAGCTCGCCCAGGATGTCCGATGCTTCCATCAATACGTCCGGCCGCTTGTCAAGCTGCTGTAAAAAATACTGCTTTGCGCCAGCGATATCCTGCCTGGCAAAATAAACGGACAGCGCCTGTTTGATTTCTGCGGTCTCACGTTTTTCGCAGGTCATCCCGACACAGCTTTCGTATACGTGCAGCCCATTGTGTACAATCCATACGGTCAGCAGAAATTCAGACAAAAAGCCGTAGACCCGTTTGCGGTAATTGTCATATCCAGTCGGGTCGATCCGGTTTTGTACTTCAAATAAAATATCAAACAGCCAGGAGCAGTACGTATCGTACAACTCCTTGCGGCAGATCATCATATTGGCAAAGTACGTTTCTTTTTTGTGTACCATCTCGTGAAACAGCGGTGCGTATGCCGGATATTTTTCTGCTACGACGCGTTCTGTCTCCACGAGGTCTTTTTCATCATGCGTTGAAGCAAAGCCGTCGTAATAGGGCATACGCAGCTCCAGTTTTTTTGTAACAATCATATCATAGTCCGACAGCAGCCGCCGGATATCCGCATCGCGGTACAAAAGGCCGCCTTCTGTAATAAAATATCTGCGGTAATGGCAGATGCCGATGATATCTGCGTCCCGGTAATTTTTCCACAGCCAGTAGACGCCGGTCAGCTCACTGTAATAGGCGTTCAGGCTGGAAATATGGTCTCCGGTATCATCGCCGGCATAGCCAAGCGGCTCGTGACATGCCCTGCCGACCTGCAAGGGTACATACATCGGGTCAGGCGGAGGGGTAAAGGCTTTATGCGTCATTGCGAAAATCTTTATGTTCTGGTTTTCCATAGCAGCTCCCTGTTGATTAATAAGACAGTACCTCAGCGCCGTCCTGGGTTACTAATACCATAATCTCCCATTGCGCGGAAGGCTTTCCGTCTTCGGTATATACCGTCCAGTCATTGACTTCATCTACAAAAATGTCTGCCTTGCCCATATTGATCATTGGTTCGATCGTAAAGATCATGCCTGGCACCATCAGCATCTCTTCCCCGCGCTTGCTGTTGTAGCTGACCCAGGGATCTTCATGAAATTCCAGGCCGACTCCGTGCCCGCCGATTTCCCGCACGACTGTATATCCGTTTGCAAATGCGTGGTCGTGAACTGCCTGTCCCATATCGCCTAAAAAGCCCCATGGCTTGACTGCTTCCAGGCCGCGGGAAACACATTCTTTTGCGACCTCTACAAGCTTCTTTTTTTCCGGGCTGACCTCGCCGATGCAGAACATACGCGACGAATCTGAAAAGTAGCCGTTTAAAATCGTAGATGCGTCTACGTTTACAATATCGCCTTCCTGCAAGATTACATCCTTAGAAGGGATGCCATGGCATACCTGGTCGTTGACTGAAGTGCATACGCTCTTTGGATAACCGTCATAATGCAATGGCGCTGGTATTCCGCCCATTTTTGTTGTGCGGTCATATACCATCTGGTCGATCTCTTCTGTGCTCATGCCTGCATGGATATGCTCTGCAATATAATCCAGTACGGCTATATTGATCTTTGCGCTTTGGCGGATACCTGCGATCTGGTGTGCGTTTTTAATCATTTCTCTTGACGGTACAGGATGGCCCTGGTCTGCGATCCGTGCGATTTTGTCGTCAAATGTCTGGTGGCACTGTTTGTATTTTCTTCCGCTGCCGCACCAGCACTTGTCGTTTCTGCCTAACTTTATATGCATGTTTTCATCCTCATCTCACTTAAGTATTGTTGTTAGTCGTCGTACCATGTATCATTATAAACATGTTTTGATTTTTCGCAAGTAATGTTGGCATTTTTTTTGGAAAATGTGATAAGGGGAACCGTTCAATGGGTTTCCTGAACTGCTGCAAAGGAGGCTGCCGGAAGATGATTTCATTTTCCGACAGCCCCCTTCGTGTTGGATGAATATGTATCGTAAAAGCTTAATTAATAATTCTTCTTACAGCAATAATCGTCCGATATGTCGCATTCTGCGTCGTAATGCCGGTACGCGAACTTTGTGCCCCGACGATCCTGCCGCCGCCCATATATAACGCTACGTGGCCGCTGTAGCAGATAATATCGCCCGGCTGTGCTTCAGAGTAGCTGACGCCTCTGCCACAGCCTGCCTGTGCTGCCGAGCTGTGCGGAAGGGAGTATCCAAAGTGTGCATAGACGCTCATAACAAACCCGGAGCAGTCTGCGCCGTTGGTCAGGCTGGTGCCGCCCCATACATAAGGATTGCCGATAAACTGCGTCGCGTAGCTGATGACGTCGCTTCCGGTAGCGCCGGACGGGCTGACGGCTGGTGCGCTGCTCGAACCGGAACTGCTTCCAGAAGAAGGCTGTGAGCTGCCGCCAGAGGAAGGTGTACTGCCCCCGGAGGAAGGTGTGCTGCTTCCAGAGGAAGGCGTGCTGCCTCCAGACGACTGCTGCTGTTGAGCAGCCTGCTGCGCTGCCTCTGCGGCGCGCTGTGCAGCTTCTCTCTGTGCCGCCTCTGCTGCGTCCCTCGCCGCGCGTTCCGCCGCCTCTGCTGCTTCTCTCGCTGCACGTTCTGCTGCTTCTGCGGCAATCCGTTCTTTTTCTTCTTCATCGCGGATAATCTGATTCTGCTGTTCGATCGTTTCTCTGTATGCTGCGGCTAAAACCCGTGCCTGTGACAACTGGGAATCAAAATCATCCATCGTCGCTTCTTTTTTGGAAACCATGCTTTTGAGCTCTGCTTCCTGAACCTTGTAGTTATCCTGCATTTCTTCCATTTCGGACTGTTCGGAAAGAAGCTGTGTTTTTAAATCGATGACCTGCTGTTTGGTCTCCTTGTATACGTCGAGCTGGTCTCTGTCATATTCATGTACGGCGTTGTAATAATTTACACGGTTTAAGAAATCAGACATGCTGGTTGCGCCAAGGAGTGCCTCCAGCAAAGATCCGTCACCGCGTTCATACATATATTGGATACGCTTTTTCATACGTTCGTACTGGTCGCGTTCTTCTTTTTTTGCTGCGGTGAGATCCTTATTTGCCTGTTTGATCTCTTCTTCTTTTTCATCCAGTTCGTCAGATAGGATATCCATATTGACGAGCAGGTCTACCAGCTCAGCATCCAGCGCGTTAATTTCTTTTTGAAGCTGCTGCTGTTTGTTGGCAATGCTGTTAATGTTATTGTTGACAGCATTCAGATTGCTTTCTGCTGCTTTTTTTGCATCCTGCGCCTGTGATTTGCGGCTGGCAAAGGCTGGCTGTAAGGAAGTGATGCTCACAGCGGTGACTAAAAGCAAAGAAGCAATTTTTTTCGATGTATTTCTTAAATAAATATTTTGTTTTTTCAACTCCATACTCCTTTTGTATTCTTGATCTGTGTGTCCAGGCATTAGTATAACACGGCTGATGCATAATTTCAACTGGACATGCAGATTCTGTTTGCAAAAAAAGTGTGAATTTTTTTTGAACTTTTATGGATAATTGTCCAAAACATTTGTTTGAATACCCATCTGCTTGACGATCAGCAGCTTGTCGCCGCGGCTGACATGCTCACTGGAAAGCTGGTTCATCTGCATGACATCAGAGACGGTTGTGTGGTGCTCTTTGGCGATATCCCAGAGGCGGTCGCCTGCCTTTACAATATAACCGGCAATGCCTGGCTGTTTTTCGTACTGCTCCAGGTCTACCGGCTGCTGGCTGATGCCGGTAATCATGGAATTGTGCTGCCTGCGGAATACAATCGCATCCAGCCCGATCACGGCTTTAATGTCTGCCTGGCTGTTATCGGCAAGAATTACCGTTAATTGGTCAATGCCGGCGGACAGTTCAAAGGTGTCGTCTGGATGGATGCCCTCTGCCTCGATCTGACGGCTGAATGGAATCACGCCTTCTGCGATGCCGATTGGCATATCGTCGCTCGCCGTAATATAGAGCATACGCACTTTTAAAATCCCTTCGGCCTCAATGCCGTCTGGGACGATGCGGCTGTCCTCAATAAAAATCTCTCCCACGCTGGCACAGAGCTGTAAGATTTCGGCGGGCTGGTTTTCAATCTGGAGCTGGTCGGCGACTTTGAATTTGGAATCATTTTTTACCAGCAGGCTTTGCAGGCTGACAGGCTCGCGCTCCAAGACCAGTTCATCCAGCAGGGAATAGGCGTCCTGCAAGATCTGGAGATTTTCTTCGCGCCAGACGCGCAAATAAAAGTCCAGTGTGCCTTCCAGCATCAGCACACGGTTTTCACCGTCTTCGTCCGTGGCGGGCGTTACTTCCAATTGTACCTGTACAGGCACAAGCTTAAAGATCGTTTCCGGGTCGCATACGCTGCATGAAATACGCTCGTGCAGTGCGACAGTAGTTTCCATACATTGAATTTGCTTTTCATCTTCTTCGCTTCGGTATAAAATATTGACCAGCAGCTCCCCGGAAAGCTCGATTTCCCCGGAACGGATGCGGCTGTCAAGCCCCCGTAGCTGTACGCACTGCCAGAGCAGTTTGCTGATGTTGGGACGGTTGGACGGCAGCAGGATTTCGCTGTGGATCCGGCAGATGTCCTTTTTCTGTGTTAATAATTGCAGCATCTTCTGCTGCTCGTAAAGGGTCTGTACCGTATTGTTTTCGATGCCGCACGGCAGCTCGATCTGCTGCTCCATCTGGTCAGCCACATGCAGCTCGATCAGTGCGCGTACATTGAGCTTGCGTGAATTGATCATGCCCAGGGTCAGGTCGTCCATGCTGCTTTGCAGGACAAGCTGGTCTGTCTCCTGCACGCCTTCCATATGTATGGTTTCTGTAAACGGGACGTCCCCCTGCAGGCTGCATATATTTCCGGATTCGGTACATTTATATAATGCCTGGAACAGCAATGCGCCATTTACGATGACCTGGTCAGGCTCAACCCTTGTCTCATGGATACGTGCGCTGCCTTTGCGGTCAATCAGCTTTATCATATCCGGCTCATAATCCGGCAGGTTAAAATCATTTTCTACCGTGATCTGTATGGATGCCCGTCCCCTCTCTTGATTGGTCTGCAACAGTTTCTTTATAAAATCCAATAAAAAATCCTCCGATACTGAACGTTTTTTATATCCTATTCAGTACAGGGGGATTTTATGAATTTGATTAACATAATTTCATTCGTATATCACGGGTAATAATATCTGAATAGCTGAAAGAAAGAAGCTGAGGAGGATTTTTCTCATCCTTGTCGTCGACCAGAACAGTGAATACACTTGGGTAGGCTCCCTGTATTACGCCGCTTTGAATGTCTACTTTATTCCTGCCTCTATCCAGTTGAATCATTACTTTGCTTCCGCATTGCTGATGCACCGAAGCACGTACTTTATCAATATCTGTCCGCTGCATATTTTATCATCCTCCTCTTATTGCATTTCCAAAACACTAGATATAGTATAGCACTTTGCCATGTAAAAGTCAATGTATTTCCCTATTCGAATACTATATTTTGTTTGTACTTTTTCGTTTTGACCACTATATATGGATAACTGGGCTTTTTTTGCGGGTTAGAACCGTTTTCAGGGCCAAGCAGTTCCGTATCAAAATATAGTGCATTCTCTGTCAGGTACAGGTCATGGACGACGATGCTGTAGCCGCCTGTTTCCTGCTCTCCGTAGCCGTGGACAAGGTACAGGTCTTGATCGGTTTCAAACGATATTTTGAATTCAGCCTCTTTTTTCTGCTCAATCGTTTCCGCTAATTTTTCTGGTAAGTCCCGGTCTTCCAAAATCGTAAAATCGACATCCTTCAGCTTTTTTGGTTCCTGCTTCATTGGGGCGCAGCCGGACAACAGAGCCAGGACAAGCGCGAATGTGATTACGGACAACAGGACAAAACAGGCGGAATGTCTGCTTTTGATGCGTGGAGTGATATTCATGCTTTTGACTGCCACAGTTTTCTTATTTCTATTTTATGTGCAGGACTTATCCACTATACGAATTATGAAAAAGATATTGCAAGGATGGGAAATATTTCATATAATGAGAGCGGGTATAGAATGCGAAGCAGCGAATAGGGGGAAGGTCATGATTCGTTCCATTTTGATTATTGTTTTTTTGGTCCTGTTTTTTCTGGTAGGTATTGTGATCTGGGGCGTGACCTGGATCATCGGACGGTTTGATCCGTATAAACAGGATCTGATCTGCCTGCGCGCGGTACAGTTTGCCTTTCGTGTCGTATTGCTGATCTCAGGCGTAAAGGTAGAGGTCTATGGAGAGGAGCATGTGCCAAAAGGGGAAGCAGTCCTTTATATCGGCAATCACAGAAGCCTGTTTGATACGGTGATCACATATGCAAGATGCCCGCGCCTGACGGGGTACGTGGCAAAGGACAGTATGCTGAAGGTGCCGTTTTTAAGGATCTGGATGAAGCGGCTCCACTGCCTGTTTTTAGACCGCAAGGACATCAAGGCAGGAATGAAAATGATACTTACCGGAATCGACCAGATCAAAAACGGCATTTCCATGTGTATCTTTCCGGAAGGGACAAGAAGCCTGACAGAGTGTGAGACGGATATGCTCCCATTTAAAGAAGGCAGCTTTAAAATGGCGGAAAAGACGGGATGCGCCATTATCCCGATGGCTATGGTAAATACTGCGGATATTTTTGAAAAGCACGTACCGTTTGTAAGGCGCACACATGTGATCTTAACTTACGGCGAGCCGATTTATGTAAAAGAACTGGAAAAAGAACAGCGGAAGCATCTGGGCAGCTATGTGCAGGAAACGATACGCGGTATGCTGCAAGAGCAATTAAAGATGAACGATAAAAACAACGAGGATAAGGAACAGCTATTATAAAAATAACGGCGATCAAGAATAACAAAGATATGCAGACAGCGAAATCAGCAGGGATACCGGAAATAAAAAATGTTTTCCGGTATCCCTGTTGGTTATGCTAAAAATATAGAGCAAAGCTGTTCTCCGGTGCGTTACATTGTAATAATCGCTTCTACAACATCGGAATATTTCATAAAGTGGGAAGCTTTTACCAGTACAGAATCCCCCTCCTGTAAAAACGGCAGCAGTTCTTTTAACAAATCGTCCCGTGTTTCATATTCGTGGACAGAGCAGCTTGGATTGGCGTCACGTACAGCCCTTGCGATTTCATGGGAAAGCGTGCCGGCACAAAATAAGATGTCAATGCCTTTTTTTGCCAGATGCATTCCGACTTCGTAATGGAGGCTGCGCTCATTTTCGCCCAGGTCGCCCATATCTCCCAATACGGCTATGGTACGCCCCAGCGCAGTGGCGAGCACGTCGATGGATGCTTTCATGGACAGCGGATTGGCATTGTAACAGTCATCAATGACAATCATATTTCCTGTTTCGATCAGGTTGGTGCGGCCGTCGATAGTCCTTGCATTCTCAATGCCTGCTTTGATTTCATCGTTTGTAAGCCCAAGCTGTTTTCCTACAGAGGCTGCGGCAAGCGCATTGTAGACGTTGTGCTCGCCTGGGATAGGGATGCGTACGCAAAATGCGTCCTCTCCAAGATGGAGGGTCAGGCGGATCCCTTTCAGCCCCAGATTTTCGATATCTGTCGCATAGGCATATTTGCTGCCATACAAGGCGGCTGGCGGGCAGTCTGTGCCGATGCCGTAAAATACAGGCGGTTTTCCCTGTACCTGTGTGATTGTACACAAAAGATCGTCGTCTCCGTTTAACACGACGCAGGCATCGTCCTTAAGGTGCGCAAACATTTCCGTCTTTGCTTTTAAAATGCCTTCCCGGGAGCCAAGCGTTTTTAAGTGGGAAAGCCCGATGTTTGTAAGCACAGCGATATCCGGGCGAGCCACGGCGGCAAGGCGGTGCATTTCGCCAAAATCAGAAATGCCCATCTCCAGTACCGCTACCTGGTGCTCTTCGCAAAGCTTAAAAATCGTAAGCGGCAGGCCGATTTCATTATTGAAGTTGCCGGCTGTCTTATGTACCAGATATTTCTGGGATAACACAGAGGCAATGATTTCTTTTGTACTTGTCTTGCCGACGCTTCCGCTGATGCCGACGACTTTAAGATCCAGGCGGCTTAAATAGTATGCCGCAAGGTCTTTTAATGCCTGCCGGGTAGACGTTACCAGTATATATGGTTTTAAGATTGTTAAAGGCTTTTCTGTAATGACAGCAAGCGCCCCGTCGGAAAACGCCTGCTCGATGTACTGGTGGCCGTCTGTCCGTTCGCCGCTTATCGCTACAAATAGATAGTCGTCCTGTACCATGCGGCTGTCAATGACAACGCCCCTGGCGGTTAGGAACTGCATCGTATTGGCGCCGCATAATTGTCCATGGCAGGCTTTGGCGATCGCATCCAATGTCATATCTTTCATTGCTGTACACCTCGTATTTATAGTTTGATTTGAACCAGCCGTTCACATAAGTCTTCAAAGCTTATGCCGATTGCCGCTGCTTCCTGCGGGAGCAGGCTGGTAGGGGTCATGCCAGGAAGGGTATTTACTTCCAGGCAGTAGATCCGGTTTTGGCTGTCCAGCATAAAGTCGGCACGAGCATAAGTCGAAATGCCGAGCGTTTCCACTGCTGTTTTAGCATAAGCCTGAATCTGCCCGGCGATGTCGGCAGGCAGGTCGGCAGGGCAGGTTTCGATCGTGCTGCCGGCTTTATATTTGTTCTTGTAATCGTAAAATCCTTCCAGCGGGGCGATTTCAATGACTGGGAGCGTCTCTGATTCAATGACAGCTACAGAAAACTCACGTCCCTCTATATATTCTTCTAAAATGACTTCATCCTCCAGGCGGAATGCTTCTTGCAGGGCAGTTTCGTATTCTGCGGGTGTATGGATGACAGAAATACCGACGCTGGAGCCGCCATGGCATGGTTTGATAATGCAGGGCAGCGGCAGTCCTGACTGGGAAAAATCGGCAATATAGGCAGAGCGGTTCATTGAGATACTGCGCGGCGTCGGGATGCCGGCAGCGGCAAAGAACTGTTTGCTGAGCTTTTTGTCCATGGCGATGGCACTGCTTAAATAATTGCTTCCGGTATAACGGATGCCAAACAGGTCAAATGCCGCCTGGATCCGCCCGTCTTCCCCGTTTTCTCCATGCAGCGCCAAAAATACGATATCCGCCATACGGCACAGTTCGATTACATTTATGCCGAAAAAGCAGTCGGACTGGTCTTTACGCATTGCTTTTACTTTTGTAAGGTCGGCTGGCCCTTCAGGAACGGGGATGTCAGGGATCTCGGCTTCGGCTGCGTCATGAAACAGATGTGCCAGATCGTCGCCGGCATTTCCGCAGCCCATAAATACATCCAGCAGCATTACCTGGTGGCCTTTGCGCCGGAGCGCATTGCTCACCATGCTGCCGGTGGAAAGGGACACGTCCCGTTCTGTACTCAAGCCGCCGGCTAAAACAACAATTTTCATAATCATTTCCTTTCTTTGTATGTGGATTCTGTTTGTATTATAGTAAACCATTTATCCTGCCATGACAATAAAGAATCGAAAATATTTAGGAATTGTTCAGAAATAGTAGATGCAAAGACAAAAGCAGCTACGAAACTGATTCGAGCTGCTTTTGCTGAAGTGCCATTCCATCTTATGTAGAAATTGTACATATTGTAGATATATTAGTATCTGTATTAGTATCTGTATCAGACATCATTTTCTCCGAAATGGATTAAAATATCCTGTTCCATCATATCTTCCAGAGACAGGCGGATCTCTGTCTGCCTGCTCCAGCAAAAGATATGCTTTCCGAAGGAATACATGGAGTCTGCCGTTTGCTTGTGTCCTGCCTGCATCCGAAGGATTGACAACTGTATGATTAGCTCCGGCATAGCATCAATGTTGCCGGAACCAAAGCAGCCCTTTAGTCCCTGCGTTAAGACCCGGTAGGCTTCCTCGTGATAACCTGTCCGGCGGAGCATATTTCCCATATTGCAGCTTATGACAGGCAAAAGCCCTTTGCAGGCATTGGAATCGTCCTGAATTTTATGGTATAATTCGTCCCAGATCCGGTAGGACAGATCCTTTAGCCCTAATGTAAAGTATTCTACGGCTACATCGTTAAGCGTCTTGATATTCAGCTCATTATCTGCTGACAAAAGAAAATCGTATTGTAACATGGTTCCCCTTTCTTGGCACATCACCAATATTGTAGTACATTTTACAGGCATACCAAGATGCCATTGTGGCACTTTTTGTGACGGAATGTCCGGGAGTGCGGAAAAGGGAGCGCCGCCTGGCACATCTTACCAGGCGGCGCGTATCCATAAAAAAGGCATAGCCAAAAGATCAGGATGGCTATGCCGGGAAGCATGATCAGTTTTCAGGCTCGATCAAGCCGTAATTGCCGTCTTTTCTCTTATAAACAACATTTACTTCATCCGTCTCAGCGTTACGGAATACAAAGAAGGTATGTCCGAGTAATTCCATCTGCACACAGGCGTCTTCAGGGAACATCGGCTTCATTCCGAATTTCTTGGAGCGGATAATCTGTACCTCTTCCTCCTCGGCGGATTCGGAATCGATAAATTCCTGTTTAAAGTTGCCGGCGCTTTGCTGCTGGCTTACAAGCTTTTGCCTGTATTTTTTCAGTTGCGCTTCAATCACTTCTTCTACCAGGTCAATCGTTACATACATATCGTCGCTTTCCTGTTCCGCGCGGATAATATGTCCTTTGACCGGTATGGTGACTTCCATTTTCTGGTGGCGTTTTTTGGTAACGCTAAGTGTAACGTTCACGATTGTGTCAGGTGTAAAATATTTCTCCAGCCGGGATAGTTTTTCCTCTACTGCAGAGCGCAGCCCCTCTGTGATGTCAAGATTTTTGCCGCTGATTGTTGTGCGCATATCATCACCCCTCCATTCTTTTACTAAAGTTACAAGTAACTTTGTTATGATTGTAGCACAATTTGAATGAATTTCCTAGCAAAATCTTTGGAATATTGTGAAAAAGTTACAGAAGAGGGATTGCATTCTGGGATTATAATATAGTAGAATGTGAATTATAGTGATAAGATGAGCGTTTCGCCGGCGATTGGAGCAGAGAGGGGGTCTTAAGGTTATGAAAACGGCGTTTATTTCCGGTGCTTCACATGGGATCGGAAAGGCGATTGCAAAAAAGCTTGCGTCACAGGGATGCAGCCTGGCACTAAACTGTAAAAACAGCAAAGAAGCGCTGGAGCATCTGAGCAGGGAATTGGGCGAGGCATATGGGGTGCCGGTATTGCCCTTGGTGGGCGATATTGGGGACTATGAGGCGGTCAGCCAGATGTTTGCACAGGTAAACGAACGCCTGGGCGGCGCAGACCTTTTAATTAATAATGCCGGAATATCTCAGGTCGGGCTGCTGAGCGAATTGTCTGTCCAGGACTGGCATACGGTGATAGAGACAAATCTTTCTTCTGTGTTTTATTGCTGTAAGCTGGCGATTCCGGGCATGGTACGAAAAGGATGCGGAAAGATTTTAAATATATCCTCGGTATGGGGAGAAACAGGCGCATCCTGCGAAGCAGCCTACTCCGCGTCCAAAGGAGGAGTCAATGCGCTTACGAAAGCGCTGGCAAAGGAGCTTGCGCCGAGCGGGATTCAGGTAAATGCAGTTGCGTGCGGCTGTATCGATACGCGGATGAACGCTTGTTTTAGCCCGCAGGAACGCGCCAGCCTGGAACAGGAGATTCCGTCTGGAAGATACGGCACGCCTGAGGAAACAGCCGAGCTTGCGTGGATGTTGTTAGCGGGCAACGATTATCTTACAGGCCAGATCATACGTTTGGATGGAGGATGGATCTGATGTTTTGGCCTCTGGAAGGAATGTGATGGTATGACAATGGCAGAACGAATACGATATCTTGTAAAAAGACATCCGAAAAGCCGTCGGCAGATTGCCAATGATTTGTTTATTTCTTCGGAATGCCTTGGAAATTATATAAACGGCAGGCGCACGCCGGATGTGAATATGGTGCGGAATATGGCGGATTATTTTCAGGTATCTGCGGATTATATTATCTGCGCGGTATCCGATGCGGAAAAAAACGCGGTATTGCCGACGGTCGAACAGGAAAGAAACCTGCTTAGGCTGTTTCGGACAATGACGCCGCCGCAAAGGGAGATTTTTTTGCACAGCGGTTATGGGATTGCAAATTATGAAGGGTTTTATCAGCCGGTTGCCAAAAAAGAAGATGGGGGATAAGAGATGAAAATATCGCTGCTGCGCACAGCAGGTGGGCAGCAGCGAGGTTGTTAAGACAGGATGAGATCGTACACCTGCTGTGGGGTATCTGCAATGACGCTGGCGCCGCATTTGCGCAGGAAATCGCTGTCCCGAAAGCCCCAGGATACCGAGATGCAGTCAATGCCTGCGTTTGCAGCAGTCTGTATATCTACGTCAGAATCGCCTATGTACACAGTGTCTTGTTTTTTGCCTTTCAATATGGCGAGTGCATGTTCCACCATATCCGCAGCCGGCTTTCTGCGGATATTTTCTGTTTCGCCAATAGCGGCATCGACATAGCCGTTGAAATAAGACTGGTTCAGTTCTTTGACGGCGCTGTCCAGCTTGTTGGATACGATTGCCATTTTTATGCCGGCGTCTTTTAGCTGCTGCATCAATTCCAGCACGCCGTCGTATGCATGGGTCTTATCTTCGCAATGTATAGTATAGTATTCCCGAAATGCCTTTAAGATTTCTTCAAATGCAGGATTGGCAGCGCCGTCTGGCAAGGCGCGTTCCATCAGCGTGCGTACGCCGTTGCCAACAAAGGCGCGGATTTCTGCCAGCGTACGGACAGGATAACCAAATTGCTCCAATGCATAATTTACGGCATCCATCAGGTCTTCCAGTGTATTCAGTAACGTTCCGTCAAGGTCAAAGATTACGGTTGTATATTTCATATGTATGTCCTGCTTTCCATATCGTATTTTCTGCGCGGCGTTTCACTCACGGACAATCGCATGATGCAGCAGATAGTCTACCCATAGCGCATAATAGTTGCTTGTAATATGCAGTCCGTCCCTTGTGTAGAGTGAGGCGAGGTTGCCGTTTGCATCGGCGTAGATCTCGCTGATGTCCAGATAAAAAATGGTTTTGGAATCGGCAAGTGCGCTGGAAGCTTCGTTGCGCAGCGCCAGGTTTCTGTTATTCAGCGAACCGCTCAAATCCTGTGTGCCGTAGCTCATCGGGATATTTGACTGGATATAGACAATCGCGTCCGGCTGCGTGCGCGCTATCGTGTCCAAGATGTTTTCGTATTGTTTTACAAACCAGTCCACATCCCCGCAGGAGATATCGTTAATCCCGATCATAATGTACACTTTGCCAAAGGAATGCCTGCATAATGCATCCGAAACAGAGATCATGGCGCCGCCTTCATTGACGATCCGCTCAGATAAAATATCCCCGATGCCGATGCCGGTCTTGGCATAGTAACAGGATGCAGGCAGCAACTGGCTTTGCATCATTCCGACTGTCCGGGAATCTCCGATGAACAGCGCATCCGAAAAATAGTCTTCTGTAACGGTCTGAAACGTAAGGCTTTTTTTGTCGGAAGCTTGTCCGTCTTTCGAAGCGGAAGATTTTGTATCCTGCTTTTTTTTGTCAGTTTGTTTTTTTTTGCTATCCTGTTTTACAGTGTTATCCTGTTTTACGTTGTCATCTTGTATTTCTTTGCCATCCTGCGTTTTCTGATCGGAATTGGATGTAGTATTGCTGTCAGACAACGCTTCCTGGTCGAGTGCTTTTCTGTTATTGTCCTGTGTGTCTTGACCAGAACTGGATGGATCGATGTCTGTCTTGCCGTCAGAGGCAGGCGCGTACTCTGCGGCTGCGTTTGCTGGCTGGGAGGATGATGGTTCCTGCGGCTGATAAAGCATATGCCGTTCGCTTGCACCGATTGAAAGATCATCCTCTTGTGTATTTTCTGCCAGTGCTGCATCCAGGCTGCCAGCGCTGGTTTTATCTGCTGAGTTTGTGTCCGGCAAAGCTGCCTGGCCGGCAAGGTAAGCATCCAGGGCAAACAAAAGGAAAGATGTTAATGCAATGGTGCCTATAATGCCTGTCACGATTCTTGCTACGATCTTCATCTGTTTCATTCTTTTGATCCCACCCTTTCTTAGATTGTGAGGAACTGCTGTTATATTAACATAAAAGGGCCGGCAGTGAAAGACCTGAGAATAATTATGTAAAAATTGACAGGCTTATTGACAAATTATCTTAGAAAATTACGATTCCCACGATCAATCCCGCTGCAATGATACCTATTTATATGGTATTTTTCGGCAAGAAGGAAAAGATCCGTTAGCCTGATTTTCTTATTCCTTTCATTTTTGTGAATATTGTTACAAAAATATATATTTTTTGTTTCGTTTTTTCTATATAGCTGTGTACGGTGCCGGCTCAGGCGCCACATTCTCGTAGCGGTAAATGCTTAACAGGATGCCGAGCAGGACGCATGTTTGCAGCATATTGCTGCCGCCAAACGAGATCAGTGGAAAATACAGGCTGCTTGCGGGCAGCAGTGCCAGATTGACCAGGATATATTCTGCTGACTGAACCACAAATGCAAGGCTGCACCCAAGCCCCATAGCCATGCCGAGCTGGTTTTTCTGACGGATGGACAGCCGCAGCAGCCAAGCGCCAAGCAGCACGACGAATAAAATCAGAACAGCGGCGGCAAGAATGCCAAATGTGGCGATCATATAGGACAGGATATAATCAGTGGCATAATTCGGCAGAGAATCATAGGCGGACAGCTTTGACGTATTCTGCCCGATCAGCCGGCTGTTATGCAGCAGGCTGCGGATGACGCCCTGGAGGTATCCTTCTTCGGCAGAAAATGCGGCGGGATTCAGCCATGCCTGTATCCGTATGTGCTGATAGTTGTTCAGAAATAAAGTATACAGCAGGAAGGCGGCAGCCACACAGGTGAAAAGAATATATTTTATTTTTGCGGCAGGCTGCGGGAACCAGCCTTTATGCACAGCCGTTCCAAGCATGATAAACAAAATAACGGCAAGGTTAATCCGTACAGAAGCATATGCAAGCTGTGATGCCAGATAAACAGGCAGTATCGTGTAGAGAAAAAGATACCACAGCTTTTTGCCTTTACAGTTCCGGTAGGAATACAGCACCGCTCCATACAGCGGCAAATACAGGTAGAATAAGATATTCAGGGAAAGCAGGCGGTCAAAGCTTATAGGTAAGTCGCAAAAGGCTGTAAGACTAAGCAGTATCAGGATACCGGTACATAAGTGCCTGCTGTATTTTGCAAGTTTCGTATAATCCGCAAGATAAATCCCGCATAACAGGAAATACCCGAATACGGCATACTGTAGCTGGCTTTCAAATAAGTAACGTCCTGCCTGTGCGTCAGGGCCGTACCTATAAACTGCAAATTGCAGCAGGACGCCGGCAGCACATAGTACGGCGATCATCGCCAACATGCCCCATGCTGGCTTTGGACGGTGAATCTGGTCTAATGCAATGCCTGTCTCCACAGGGTCGCCCATATCGGCAACAGCCTTTTCCTCTGCCTGGTCATTTGACATCCCATCGGCGATATAACAGGCTTTCTGGTCGGCAATATGCCCTGCAATTTCCTGCCTGACGTATTCTTTTGCACGTTTTTCCCGAATCTGTGCGAGCAGCGTTTCCAAATATTGTTTTTCCATGAACGATCATCTCCTTACTTTTGCAGCAATCAAGCGGCTTGTAAGTGCCTGCATACCATAATTTAAGACATTGGCAACCGCCTGTGCGTATATCCGCCATTCTTCTTTCTGGTCTTTTAAAAAACGGCGTCCCGATTTTGTAATCTGATAGTATTTGCGGATTTTTCCGTTTGCTTCGGATTCATAAGAGGCTAAGATACCTTTGACTTCCAAAGAATGGAGCAGCGGGTAGAGAGTGCCTGCTTTTAGTTCAAATACGTCTTTGGAACGCTGCCTCAGCAGTTCGATCATTTCGTAGCCATACAGGTCTTGATCTTCCAATAGGCGCAGGATCAGCAGCGTTGTGCTGCCGGAGATCAGATTTTTATTAAGTGCCATTTTTTCCTCCTTTTTATATATAGATTATCGATATATGTTTCCTTGTTATTATATATCGATAATCTATATATGTCAACATAAAAATGGGACGATTACGCTTCCATAATCGTCCACCTGCAACTTTCTTTTGTATAGATCAGCTTTACAAAGCCGACTTTGCCGCGCAGCAGGATTTTGCATAAATGTTCAACCGTCTGGATACCGCAATAAGTCTTTTCTTCTGCTGTCAAAAGCTGAATATCCCGGATCGTGTGCAGTATCCCGTCTTCATCCATGACTTTCACCAGTTTGGGGATGCTTTTTCCGCTGCTTGTAAACCAGCACTCACATGCAATGTCCCGTTGGATGCCATGCAGGACGCCATGCTCTCTTATTTCAGCAATATTGCCTAATTGAAATGCCATTGATTCGCCTTTCTGACGCAGTTTTTATGGTTTTTTATGATATGGATTTCCTGTTTCATTGATATTTAGCTGGCTGTAATCTACTGTCCTTTTTTCTCTTGAAATGCCGCCGTTCATATGGTCGATTTGATCCTGCTTTAAAAAGGATGCACGCAGGATAGCGTCTGCCCCGAATTTTTCACGGATACGGTCTACGGCATGGTCCAGCCTTTCCAGGCGCTCATAATCGGTATGGTCAAAAAGCGAAAGCTGGCGGCTTGCTTCGTCCTTTGTAACCCGTCCGGTGTGCACGCCTAAGTGCCGGATTGGAGTGCCGTCCCAAAGCTCGTCAAACAGACGGCAGGCAGCGGCATGGATTTCTCTCGTAATGTTTGTCGCAGCTTCCAGTACGCTTTGATGCGATACGGAAGTTAAGTCATGAAAACGGATGCTTACGGATACTGTTTCGATGCGCGCCTGGTCTTTACGCAGCCGCCTGCCGATTGTTTCGGACAGGGAAAGCAGCACCATCTTTGCAGTCGGGGCATCGGTGACGTCAAAGGCAATCGTCGTAGAATTGCCGTAACCTTTGTTTGCCGCAGGCTCAGGTTCAACGAGCGATACGTCCCTGCCGTTTGCAAAATCCCAGATCACTTCTCCGTGTTTTTTTAACAGTGATTTTAATGTATGGACATCTGTATTTGCCAGGTCGCCAATCGTGCGGACTCCAATCGAATGCAGCTTTTTCTCCGAAGCGCCGCCGACAAAAAACAGGTCTCTGACAGGCAGGGGCCACATTTTTTCCCGGATCTCCTCTGTATAAAGCGTATGCACAAGGTTCGGCTTTTGAAAATCGCTTGCCATTTTTGCAAGCAGCTTTTTATCCGAAATGCCGACGTTGACTGTAAAGCCAAGGGTATGATAGATCTCGTCCTTGATGGCAGTCGCTGCGACAACAGGAGCGCCAAAAAGCAGCTCGGTTCCGGTCATGTCCATAAATGCTTCATCAATGCTGTACTGTTCGACTTTATCCGAATATTTTTTCAGTATATTGATAAACGCTTTGGAATTTTTTTCATATAATTCGTAATTTGGCGGTACCAGGGTCAGATCCGGGCATTTGCGCAGCGCGTTGACAATCGGCTCTCCGGTCTGTATATGAAACTTTTTTGCCGGGACGGATTTTGCCAATATGATACCGCGGCGTTTGGAAATATCCCCGCCGACAGCAGAGGGAATGGTACGAAGGTCAAGCGTCCCTCCCAGGTGTTTGATCCGGTAAGCCGCTTCCCATGATAAAAATGCACTGTTTACGTCTATATGAAAGATAATTTGTCTGTGCATTGCCATCTGCCTCCTGTCTTTTATAGTTTATCCGTAATGGATGGTATTTATGTAGGGCGTGTGAAACAAAAAGTGTAAAGCTTGCTGGCGGTTCCATAGGCTTTACACTTTAGTATGCGGGTAATTTATGCGGTTGTCGTCTGTTACGCTTTGATTTTATCAATGCCTGTAATGTTTACATTAAGGCTCGCAAGTATGACTTTTAGCTCGTCATATCTTTCGTGCATTAATGCATAGGTTTCTGTATCTTTGTCTTTTGCAGATAACATCCATTTTTGTAATCTTGAGAATTCTTCTACAGATATTTTCATTAATTCTTCTTTTGACATCTTTTCTGCTGCGTCCATAATAATTCACCGCCTTTTGAATGATGCAGTTGCTGATTGTTATGATTATTATAGCGTAAATGGATAAGTGTGTAAAGAAGCAGTATAAAGAAGCAGTGAAAAATTCTCTTGCAAAATCAAAGAGCATGGTTTATAATGTCATTCAGAACTGAATAAAGTCTTCAGGGCAGGGTGCGAGTCCCTACCGGTGGTATAGCCCACGAGCCGCAAGGCATGATTCGGTGTGATTCCGAAGCCGACAGTAAAGTCTGGATGGAAGAAGATGGTATAATACTGTAATTGTATCTGACTGCATGATAAAGTGCAATCAGATGGTCTTTGTATTTGTTTATCCGCCCTGGACGTTTGTTCGGGGCAATTTTTATTTCGGAGGTGCCTGCATGAATGATATGGAATATATGAGCCTTGCCCTGCGGCTGGCGGAAAAAGGCTGCGGATGGACGTCGCCGAACCCTATGGTGGGGGCGGTCATTGTGAAGGACGGACAGATTATCGGGCAGGGCTGGCATGAAAGATACGGCGCGCCACATGCGGAACGCAATGCCCTGGCTGCATGTACACAGCCGCCGCAGGGAGCGACTATGTATGTCACGCTGGAGCCTTGCTGCCATCATGGAAAACAGCCGCCTTGCGTAGAGGCTGTTTTGGAGGCGGGGATAAGCCGGGTGGTCGTAGGCTCTGCTGACCCGAATCCGCTGGTGGGAGGAAAGGGCATCCAGATTTTGCGGGAGCATGGCGTGCAGGTGACAGAGGATGTCCTGCGGGAACAATGTGACCGGTTAAACGAAGTGTTTCTGCATTATATACAGACACGCCGGCCGTTTGTGGTGCTGAAATACGCGATGACGATGGACGGGAAAATCGCGTCTTATACCGGAGCGTCCAAGTGGATTACCGCAGAAGCTGCAAGAAACCATGTACAGCAGCAGCGGCACCGGTATACGGCAATTATGGCAGGAGTCGGCACGGTGCTTGCCGATGACCCGCTGCTGACCTGCCGGATTCCAGATGGGAAAAACCCAGTGCGGATTATTTGTGATACAAGGCTGCAAACGCCGCTTACCTCTCAGATCGTGGCGACGGCAAAGCAGGTACCGACCATTTTTGCAGCCTGTGCCGGACAGGAAGCCTATCAGGAAAAAAAGCTGGCTTTGCAGGAAGCAGGCTGCCGTATCATAGAAGTGGAAGAAAAAAACGGCCATGTGGATTTGCAGCAGCTTATGAAAAGGCTTGGGGAAGAGCAGATTGACAGCATTTTGCTGGAGGGCGGCGGCACACTGCATTGGGCGGCGCTGGAAAGCGGGATTGCACAAAAAGTACAGGCATATGTCGCGCCAAAGCTGTTTGGCGGGCGCGAGGCAAAGACGCCAGTAGAAGGGCAGGGTGTTGCCAGCCCGCTGGAAGCATTTTTACTGAAAAACAGTACAATTACCAGGCTTGGCGAGGATTTCCTGATTGAGGGCGAATTGGCATAAGGTATAAGTGAAAAAGCAGAAAGCAGGTTGGCGTGGTATTGAGTGGAAAAGTAGAAAGCGAGTTGGTGTGATGTTTACTGGAATTGTGGAAGAAATCGGGACGTTGGAGCAGGTGCAGCGCGGACAGCATTCTGCGGTGCTGACAATCCGGGCGGACAAAGTACTGGAACATACCAAAATAGGCGACAGTATCGCGGTAAATGGTATTTGCCTTACGGTAACCGCGCTGTCAGCGGGGCATTTTTCGGCAGATGTGATGCATGAGACGTTAGATCGTTCGTCCCTGTCACAGATAAAGAGAGGAACGCATGTCAACCTGGAGCGTGCTATGGCGGCGGACGGGCGGTTTGGCGGGCATATCGTTGCAGGGCATGTAGATGGGGTAGGCAGGATTGTCAGTACCCGCCGGGATGATACGGCAGTCTGGTATACGATCGAAGCCGAGCCGCATGTCCTGCGGTATATTGTGGAAAAAGGCTCGGTTACGGTAGACGGCATCAGCCTGACTGTCGCTGCGGTGCAGGAAACATGCTTTGCAGTGTCGGTCATTCCGCATACACAGGAGCAGACGGTGTTAAAAGAACGCACGAAAGGCGACCTGGTCAATCTTGAGACAGATATCATTGGCAAATATGTGGAAAAGCTGATGCAGCCTGGTGGACAGACAGAGAGCAAAGCAAAAGAAAGCAGGATTACGAAGGAATTTTTGAATCAATATGGATTTTAGATGATTTATAAGGCAATCATTTAGGACAGGAGGTTTTGGCTATGTTTCAGTTTCATACGGTAGAAGAAGCGCTTGCCGATTTGAAAAATGGAAAGATTATTTTGGTGACAGATGACCCGGATCGTGAAAATGAGGGAGATTTTATCTGCGCGGCGGAGTTTGCCACGACAGAAAATGTGAATTTTATGGCAACACACGGCAAAGGGCTGATTTGTATGCCGATGTCGGGAGAATATGTGCAGAAATTAAAAATTCCACAGATGGTGCAGCAGAATACGGACAATCATGAAACGGCATTTACCGTTTCCATCGACCATGTTAAGACGACGACGGGCATTTCCGCTGCGGAGCGGTCGGTTACGGCGATGGGCTGTGTGGCGGATGATGCAAAGCCGGAGGATTTCAGAAGGCCGGGGCATATGTTTCCGCTTTTGGCAAAAGAAAACGGCGTCCTTGAACGGAATGGCCATACGGAAGCGACAGTAGACCTGTGCAGGCTGGCAGGCTTAAAGGAATGCGGCCTATGCTGTGAGATCATGCGCGATGACGGCACGATGATGCGCAAGCAGGAATTGATCGAGCTGGCAAAAAAATGGAACCTGACGTTTATTACGATCAAAGATTTGCAAAATTACCGTAAATGCCATGAAAAGCTGGTAGAACGGGTAACTGTGACGAAGATGCCGACGAAATATGGAGAGTTTATCGCATACGGCTATGTAAACCAGTTAAACGGGGAACATCATGTAGCTCTCGTAAAAGGGGATATCGGCGACGGAGCGGATGTGCTGTGCCGGGTGCATTCGGAATGCCTGACCGGAGATACGTTTGGCTCGCTGCGCTGTGACTGCGGCCAGCAGTTTGCATCGGCAATGACGCAAATCGAAAAAGAAGGGCGCGGCATCCTGCTTTACATGCGCCAGGAAGGGCGCGGCATCGGGCTGATTAACAAGCTGCGTGCATACGAGCTGCAAGAGCAGGGGATGGATACGCTCGAAGCGAATCTTGCGTTAGGCTTTGAAGGGGATGAACGGGAATATTATATTGGTGCACAGATCCTGCGTGACCTTGGGGTCAAAAGTATGCGCCTTTTGACAAACAACCCAGATAAGGTATACCAGCTTTCGGAGTTTGGGCTGGAAATTACCGCTCGCGTGCCGATCCAGATGGATGCAACCGCACACGACCTGTTTTATCTGAAAACAAAGCAGGAACGTATGGGGCATATGCTGCGCTATTAACAGCAGCGGGAACGCCAAGGGCAGCCGACAATGCCGGAAAGCGGAATAAGTACACAAAAGCATATTAGTCATAGAAAAAAAGAAACAGAGAAAGGAAGCAGTAATTATGAAAACATTAGAAGGAAAACTTGTATCAAAAAATATAAAAATCGGAATCGTAGCAGCCCGCTTTAATGAGTTTATTACATCCAAGCTGTTAGGCGGTGCGATGGACGGGCTGCTCCGTCATGATGTACGGGAGGAAGATGTGGAAGTGGCATGGGTGCCGGGAGCTTTTGAGATCCCGCTGATTGCATCCAAGATGGCAAAGAGCGGTAAATATGATGCAGTGATCTGCCTGGGCGCGGTAATCCGCGGGTCAACGAGCCACTATGATTATGTGTGCAACGAAGTGTCAAAAGGTATTGCAGCAGTATCGCTGGAAAGCGGGATTCCGGTAATGTTCGGCATACTGACTACGGAAAATATTGAGCAGGCAATCGAAAGAGCCGGTACAAAAGCAGGAAATAAGGGCTATGACTGTGCGCTGGGCGCGATTGAGATGGTGAACCTGATCCGGGAGATTGAGGGCTGATCTTGGGATGGGATTTAGAAGGGAAGTGGTCATATGGCTGTGATTCAGATGGAAATGCCAGAAGAGATGGTATCTTTTATATTGTCATCAGACAAAGATGAGCAGCTTAAAAGGAATGCCATGATGCTTTATCCATACGTGCATGATGGAATCATTTCTCATGGAAGGGCAGCAGAAATACTGGGGATATACAAAATGGATTTAATTGCATTGTATGGCAGTCTTGGAATTCCTTATATAGAAATGACAAGTGAAGAAATAGATGAGGAATTGTCCATTGTAAATGCACTTAAGGAAGAGATGGTATGATCGTTATTTCAGATACAACACCGATTATTTCATTGCTGAAAGCAAATCAACTTGAATTGCTTGAAAAGTTATATGGGAAAGTGCTTATTCCAGAAGCAGTGTATCGTGAGCTGACAAATAATCCGTATTATGAAAAAGAAGCGCAGATCATTAAAATGACAAAGTTTCTTTCTGCGGTACCAGTAGAAAACATAAAATCTGTCAGTGTTTTACGGAATGTTACAGGGCTGGATATGGGAGAGAGTGAAGCGCTTATTCTATATGATGAGCAGAAGGCAGATCTGTTGCTGATAGATGAGCGAAAGGGAAGAAATGTTGCGAAACAGCTAAAAGTCAAGTGCATAGGCACGGCAGGTATTTTAATGTTAGCTTATGATTTGGACTTGATGCAGCCGTTAGAGATACAAAATTGTATAAATACGATGTTGGCGAATCATATCAGATTGGATACGAAAATTTGTAATCTGATATTGACACATGCTGGTATAGAGCCACTATAGCGAATGCGGGAAGAAGGGAGTATTCCAAGACACTGGAATACTCCCTCTGTAAGTCTATAACGCTTAAAAAGAAGCTGTCTGTAATTTTTTGTGAAAATCAGCCATTGCTTCAGAAATCTTAATCTGCTGCGGACAGACAGCTTCGCAGCTTTTACAGCCGATGCAGGCGGAAGGGTGTTTTTCTTCCGGTTCAGCCATAAGCGCCATCGGTGCGAGAAAACCACCGCCGGTAAAGCAGTGCTCGTTATACAGCTTGAGCAGCATTGGGATATCCAGTTCCTTCGGACAGTGGGCAGTACAGTAGCGGCACGCGGTACATGGAAGGATATTTTGAATCATATTGTCTGCAATGCCAAGCAGCGTGTCAAGTTCCTGTTCATTCAGCCTTTTGTCTGTTTCTAAGGTCTGTATATTATCCTGGAGCTGTTCCATACTGGACATGCCGGAAAGGATCATCGTAACACCTTCGATTCCTTGCAGGAAACGAAATGCCCATGCCGGAACCTTCTCATCAGGACGAAGTGATCTAAGCGTCTCTTCTGCTTCTGCGGAGACAGAGGCAAGTTTGCCGCCGCGTAAAGGCTCCATAACCCAGATCGGGATATGGTGTTCGTTTAAAAGCGCTGTTTTTTCCTTTGCATTTTGGAATGACCAGTCGATCCAGTTTAACTGAATCTGGGCAAATTCCATATGAGAGCCGTATGCGTCCAGAAACCGCTTCATAATATCGCAGCTTCCATGTGCGGAAAATCCGAGATGGCGGATTCTGCCATTTTCCTTCTGCTTTATCAGGTAATCAAAAATACCGTATTTTGGGTCAAGATAGGCGTCGATATTCATTTCACATACATTGTGGAACAAGTAAAAATCAAAATATTCCACACCGCATTTTTTTAGCTGTTCTTCAAAAATTGTTTCCACCTTATCCATATTGGACAGGTCATAGCCAGGAAATTTGGTGGCAAGATAATAGCTGTCTCTAGGATATTTGCTGAGCACACGGCCGATTACGGTTTCAGAATTGCCGTTATGGTAACCCCATGCCGTGTCATAATAGTTGATGCCATGTTCCATGGCAAATGCAACCATCTTCGCAGTTTCCTCCTCGTCGATCTCAGAAAGGTTTTCTCCCGAAGCCGGAAGGCGCATAGCGCCCAAGCCGAGAGCGGATAAGCGCAGGTTTTGAAAATCCTTGTATACCATTGAAACGTCACCTCTTTCTTTATAATTTAAGCATTTATGTAACTTAACAAACTTTACCATGATTTTACGGTTACGTCAAATGATTTTTAAGGGAATAAAATAGCCGCCCTGCTCTCAGATAAAGTTAGGGCGGCTATTTTAAATAGTAATCTTAAATTTACCGAAGCGGATAGGTGACGCTATCCTATCGGCTGTCTTGGTATTAGCGAAAACTTTTAATCCATGCAATCAAAGAATCATGATACACATTTGCTTCGACATCTCTGCGCATCTGGTCTGTCACAGGCCCGTTTTTCTCCATTATAGCAAGAATGGCTTCCTGAAGCCCTGCGATTTTTCCGTTTTCAAAATCCTGCGAGGTTGTTGGCTCTGTATTTTGAGTCTGTGAAGGAGCAGTTTTTTCCGCAGGCTGTGCGGCAGCAGTTTTGCTGGCTACAGCAGCAGGATTGTTGTGGATTTCTGTGCTGCCGTCTGCCGCAGCGCTGCCGGCATGTGGTTCTGCGCTTCCTGCCGCAGCAGTTTTTTCATTTGCTGCCTGTGCTGGCTGTGAGGAAGCTGCCGTCTGATCTGCGGCGGTATTGTCTGTCGGAGCAACTGTTTTTACAGGCTGCACATGGAAGGTGTCTGCCATCACGGCATTTTCATTTCCTGGTGTTGCCGGAAGCCAGATATCGCCGCTGTTTGCCTTTACATTTACAACGATATTTCCGCCGTTTACGGATACCTTTTCACCGGATAAGGCGCCGATATATTCAGATGCATCCCCGGCACGCAGTGTCATTACAAAATCACTGTCATCGTTATTGACAGTTACGATCACAGACTGCCCGTTATGGTTTCTGGAATATGCATACTGGCGGTTGGTCAGCAGCAGTTCCTGGTAATTGCCGTAGGAAAGCGCCGGGGTATTCTGGCGGATGTTTCCTAACGCAGCAATCAGTTTTGTACAAGGGTTTTTTGTAACGGCGTCCGCATAGTCGGCAAGGGAAAGCGCCGGGCGCAGCGAAGCATCCGAAAAACGCTCTTTTTTGCCTTCGATGCCGAACTCGGATCCGTAGTAAATAGACGGTACGCCTGGAAGTGTATACAGCAGGATATGTACCGGTGTAAAATGCGCCTTGTTATTCAGCTTTGTATAAATACGTTCCACATCATGGTTGTCCACAAAGTTGTAAAGCTTTAATCCATCTGGACGGCTGCCGCCCATTTCGTACAGACGCTTTACGGTATGCGCGATTTCAAAATAATTGTGGTCGTTGTGCCCCGAATAAAGTGCTTTGTGCAGGTTATAATTGGTTACGGAATGGAGTGTTCCTTCATTTACCCAACGGGTATAATCGCCATGGATGACTTCGCCCATCAGCCAGAAATCCGGTTTTACTTCATTTGCAACATGACGCAGCGCTTTCATATATTCAAAATCCAATACGTCAGCGGCATCCAGGCGAATGCCGTCGATATCAAATTCACTGACCCAAAAGCGGATTACGTCGCAGATATAGTCTCTGACAGCCGGGTTATGCTGGTTTAATTTTACGAGCAGGTTGTATCCGCCCCAGTTTTCATAAGAAAATCCGTCGTTATACTCGTTGTTGCCCCAGAAATTCACGTTGCAGTACCAGTCTTTGTACGGCGAGCTTTCCCTGTTTTTCTTTATATCCTGGAACGCAAAAAAATCACGCCCTGTATGGTTGAATACACCATCCAGAATCACGCGGATGCCCTGTTCGTGGCATTTTGCCACAAAATCTGTCAGGTCTTCATTGGTACCAAGCCGGTTGTCCAGCTTCTTATAGTCTGTCGTCTCGTATCCATGTCCCACGGATTCAAAAAGAGGGCCGATGTAAATTGCATTGCATCCAGTCTCTTTGATGTGGGAGATCCATGGAATCAATGTTTGCAGACGGTGCTCCGGTGCCCCATAATGATTTTCCTTCGGCGCTCCGGTAAGCCCTAACGGATAAATGTGATAGAACACAGCTTCATCATACCATGCCATAGTAAACCTCCTAAATTTGTTTTCGTTTTTAGTGCCCTGTAGGCAGGCTTGCTGCCACTGTGTTATATTTTAGCATGAAAAAGTGGGATGTTCAATCATTTCTTTATTTATATGGACAGGTAAAATAGCATTCCATCTGTTGTTTGATAATTGACAAATAATATTATGCGCTATATAATATTGATTAAAAGATAATATTTCATGACAAATATCATAAATGAGGAGGACAAGGGAATGCTATGGAAAAGATTAAAGAAAACAGTTGCAGCCGTTTTATTTTTTTGTATGGTTTGGATGGGATGGACAGGAAACGCTGCGGGCAGCCATACATGGTTCTTGACACAAAAGGCGGAAGCTGCCGCAAAGGACAAACAAACTTATACATATGAACAGACAAAAAAATCGCTCAGCGCTTTTCGCGGAGTGCAGGCGGATTTGGACTGCATAGACCTGCAAATCAAACCATCCGCCGACAGCCATGAGTATTTGTCTTACAAGCTGCACTGCTATAATAAAAAAAATCCGCTTCATTGGCAGGTCAAAAACGGCATCTTGTACTTGGAAGAATCTAATTTCAGTCCGGCGATCCGCAAAAATGGCCTTGCATGGACAACCAGCGACACCGTAACCATTTATGTGCCGGCAGAGAAAGTTTTAAACAGCTTTGCACTGCATATGGGGGATGGGGATTTAAGCATAAATGGAATGGGACAGGAGAAAGGCTTTTGCAATTCGGTCAGTATTGTTGCTGATACAGGCGACGTTGCGATTGCAAAGCAGAAATTTTCAGGTTCGGCTAGCATTGAGACGAAAGACGGTGACCTCAGTCTTTCTGATGTCAGGTTTTCCGGCAGCACGAAAATCAGTACTCAGGTGGGCGACATCGCAGGCAGGAACGTGCGGGCAGCCAGTTCTGTCTCTGTGAGTACAAAAGATGGGGATATCAGCTTTGCAGATTCTGCATTTTCCGGCAGCATCTTTATCCAGACACAGGTGGGCGATATTGCGGGAAGAAACGTACAGATCAAAGGGTCTGCCAAGCTGCTGACAGATGACGGGGATATCAGCTTTGTGTCGTCCACGCTTTCCGGCAGCACAAATGTGAGCACAAAGGATGGTGATATTGCCGGGAAACTCTTACGGATCCCGGGAACTTCCGTATTCAGTACGGATGACGGGGATATCAGCCTTGCTACAGATGACCTGTCCGGCAGATTAAAACTGCGTACAGCAGACGGCGACGTAGAAGTGGCTGCGCCTGAAAAAGTCTATAAGATGCTGAATATCAGCCTGAGTACCAAAGATGGAGAGATTTCTGCAAAAAGCTATATTGGCGGAAGGAAGTCCCGAAACGGCGGAAAATTGCAGTATAAAAAAACCATAGCGGACAGCCTTGCAAAACTGGAGATTGCTACTGAATGCGGCGATATCAGCCTGCGCTAGAGCGTGTCTTAAAAATCATTCCCGCGATCTGCACTCCCCACTTTGCGGAGAATTCATCCCAAATTTAGTCAACATAGCCCGCTACAGCGTGCCCCATTGGGTATCCCTCCTAAATTTGGGATAAATTCTCCACCAACTGGGAAGCATATCATGCCCTATGGGTACATCTCACGGAAAGCATTTTTAAGACACGCTCTAGGAAGTGAAGGAACAAAAAGTAAAACACCGCGCCCTGGTAAAATGGGTGTGGTGTTTTTCACTCTGATACCATTTCTATATAATCAAATCAAAAAGCTGGGAGTAAATTGACAAAGGAAGGAAAAATATGACGATCGTAAAGAAAGCAATGAAAATTTTATTAGTGATTGCTATAATTACATTTATTTTACTGCTTGCAATCTATATAAATCATAAAATTCACTTAAGCAAGGAGCAGGAGCTGCTTTTGCCTATTGGTACAATGGTAGAAATTGATGGGCATAATATGAGTGTATATATTGAGGGAAGCGGCGAAAAAACGCTTGTATTTATGTCTGGTGGCGGAACCTGTTCTCCCATATTGGATTTCAAATCTCTTTA
>CAMWXD010000010.1 GCA_947178105.1 uncultured Eubacterium sp.
CATAGGCTCTGATTGCGCGGCAGGCTCTTCGATCAAGATTGCCATAGGCTCTGGCTGAGCGGCAGGCTCCGGTTCGTTTTGTATCTGTGCGTCCTGGGCACTATGGACAGACGGGCTTTCGCCAAACAAGGTTTCCGGCACGATGTTCCATTCGATTACGGAAGCTGCTTCAGCCTGTGCCGACCGTCCAGACTCTTCCGGCATAAAGCCCTGCGCCAGGGCATTGATATCTGCGTCCGCCTGCATAGCCCCTTCGTTCCACAAAGAAGCTTCCGGCAGGCTGCCTCCTGCATCCCCGGCAGGATCCGAAAGCTCGCTATCCGAAAAATCCGTCTGCGGCTGTTCCGTGATTTCAAACAAAGCTTCCGGCATTTGCCCGGCAGTTCCCACGCCAATGTCCGGCATGTCTGTGATAAGATCAGAAAACAAGTCGCTGGAATTTGCCAGAGCCTCCTCTGCCTGGGCTTTGTCAGGTACGCTGCCGGATGGCTGCAATGCGACTTTGCGGTTTGTAATAGGGATAATCTTGTCATTAGTATGCGGCAAATCCATGTTTTCCGGAAACGATGGCATCTGCGCATAGCCCATGCCTGCTGCCGCCAGATTTTGCTGCTGCTGGATCTCAGGCTCCTGCTGCTTTGGCTGGCGTGCGCGCGCCCTGGCCTCACTTTGCTGCTTTGCTGCTGGCTGGTTCATCATATAGATCGGAAAATCCTGCACAAATGCCGGGTCTGGGCGGATTTCATTTATGTTATCCGATGCGCCGGGAGCAGTTTTGTTTTTGATGCTTGTATCTGTCGACACGCCGGTAACTTTGTTGTCGATGCGCCGCTGCCGGCGTTCCTGCATCTGCTGGCGCTGGCGTATCGTTTCATTTTTTGCCGATGTATACACTTTTCTGCTGCCAGACTGGATGGGCTTCCACAAAGACCGCTGCGTCATCAGTACAATGCAGATAATGAGCATAATAATATCAATGACAAAAGCACTGATTGTTCCAAGGTGCGGCCGGATCAGCCAGGCCAGCAGCCCGCCTACCAGCCCGCCGCCGATCCTGTGCTCTGCCGACCACAGGTAGGACGCGATAGGTGAGCCTGCTTCACGGCTGCCGCTGACGAGCTCTAAAAACATACTGAAAAAGATAAAAAATCCAAGCGCCGCCAATGCTTTTACAAATGCAGCGGTGTTTTCCTGGTTTGCAATGATAAACGCAGTCCCGGCAAACAGCAGGATCGGAAATATGTAAGCGCTCAGCCCGAACAAGCCGAAAAAGATGCTGCTGATAAAGCTGCCTGCTGCCCCGGCAATCCCAAAATTGCTGATAAATAAAATAATGGATACAGCAAGCACAGCCCATAGTATGACCTCGTTTTTAAACGATGCAGCCGGATTGCTGTTGTTATCGGACGTTACTGATGCACGTTTCTTTGCCATTTCATTTCTCCGTTTCTAATAAAATTCTCCGCCTGCTCATGCCAAGACGAAATTCCAGGCTGTTATTATGCTAGTACAAAATAGGTAATGATGGAAATGACACCTACGATCAGGCAGTATACAGAAAAGATCGTATATTTTTTCTGCCTGACGACATACAGCATGATCTTGATGCAGATATAGCCGACAATGGCTGATACAAGCGTCCCGACCAAGTAATTCGTCCATTCGGCAGGGCTGATTTCCGCCACATTTTCCAGATCAAAAAGCTGTAAGACAACGGAACCTAAAATCGCAGGGATTGACATAATAAAGGAATACTTTACTGCAAACTTCCGGTCAAAGCCGCTTAGCAGGCACGCGGTAATCGTCGTGCCGGAACGCGAAATGCCCGGCAGGGTCGCAAATCCCTGGCAGATGCCGATAATAAACGCATTTGTATAGCTGACATGCCGCGGCGTCTTGCTGCCTTCTTTGCAGCGGTCTGCAATAAACAGCAAAATGGATGTGATGATCAGGCAGATGCCGGGTACGATTAAAATTTTGGAAGCCTGTTCGATCAAATCCGATGCTGTAACACCAATCAATCCTGTCGGTATCGTCGATACGATAACTAACATAACAAACTTCCGGTAACCATTGCAGATAATCCTGCGGTACTTTTTATCATGGTTGCCTGCAAGCCTTGCCACTGCCGTTTTTGCATTGAAGAAAAAATCCCCGATAATTCCAAATCCCTCACAGATCATTTTCCAGATATCTCGGAAATACACGATAAAAACAGCAATCAGCGTGCCAAAATGCAGCAGGCAGTCAAAGAGCAGCCCGGTTTCTTCCAGGTCAAACGCGATCTGAAACAGGGCGAGATGCCCGGAGCTGCTAACGGGCAGAAATTCCGTAATACCCTGGATCAGCCCCATAATAATAGCTTCCAATAATGACATAGCGTGCCTCCCTACTGACAGCAAAAAACGAAAACGGGCTGTTTTCGCTTTCTGCTGTAAAAAATCATATGAAATTATATTACCATATCTTGGAGAAAATGTCATTGACTTTCCGCAAATTATTTCAGCAAATTTTTTCCTGCTCCTGCCCGATCAGGCTGTGCAGTTTTTGCAGCGCTTCTTTCATACCTCCGACTTCGCGGATAATCCCCTCTTCAACAGCCTCTTTTCCTACCAAGATCGTCCCAAGGTCTTTTGTCAGCATCGTTGTATTCATCATCAGCTTTTCCAGACGGTCTTCCTTTGCATCGCAGTGGGAAGCGATAAAGCCGATAATCCGGTTTTGCATTTGTTTAAAATAGTCGTACGTCGCAGGCGCCCCGATGACCATGCCGTTCATGCGCACCGGATGAATGACCATCGTCCCGGTCGGCACGATAAACGAGTAGTCGGTAGATACAGCAAGCGGCACGCCGATCGAATGGCTGCCGCCAAGCACTAACGATACCGTAGGCTTGCTCAGCGACGCTACCATCTCTGCGATCGCAAGCCCGGACTCAATATCCCCTCCGACCGTATTTAACAGCAGCATTACGCCGTCAATGTTATCTGCGTCCTCGATCTCTGCCAGTTTTGGCAGCACATGCTCGTATTTTGTCGTCTTTGTATTAGAGGAAAGGCATTCGTGCCCTTCAATCTCTCCGATCACAGACAGCAGGTAGATCCTGTGGTTGCGGTCATTTTTTTCAAGCGTTACCGCGCCGTTGTTTTTAATATTTTCATTATCGGAAAGCTCAGCCTCCAGCCCTTCTTTTTTTTCCTGCACATCGCTCATACTGATTCCTCACTTATTTTTGGTATGATGGAGAGTATGTGCAGTTTCGTTGCTTTTATGCGTCGTGTTCCTGTAAAAACTGTATGATATTTTTATGGATGATCCCATTTCTGCTCAGGTCTACAAGGTCGCTGCTGATCACATATTTCGGATAATTGTCCCTGATCTTTTCCAGATTTCCGAATTCCCGCGTAGCATCTGACGGTGTAATAAGGTATGCGACCTGGATATATAGCTTTTCCTGCCCCCGGTAGCAGATAAAGTCGATTTCCTGATCCTCCAGCTTGCCAACCAGCACTTCATAGCCCCTGCTTTGCATTTCCAGATATACGATATTTTCATACAGCTTCGCACTGTCCACCAGCTCGCTCTTTTTTACCGTATTGCGGATGCCAGTATCTACCGTATAATATTTTTCGGTAGATGCAAGCAGCCCCTTTCCCTTTAAATCATACCGGCTGACCTGAAACAGCAGATAGGCTTCTTTAAAATACTCCACATAGTTTAAAACTGTGGAGGGAGCGATTTTCTTTCCCATAGAAGTCATCATTCCGCTGATTTTGCGTGCAGAAAATGGATTTCCCACATTGTCCATCAGATATTCCAGTATATTTTTCAGCATTGCAATATCCTTGACATGATGCCTTTGGACAATATCTTTTAATACAATGGCTTCATAAAGGTCATGCAGATACGTCTCCTTTGAATGAATATCGCCAAGCAGGCAGCACTGCGGAAAACCGCCGTATTTTAGAAATTCGGCAAATGTAAGCTCATCCGAACGGTATGCCTTATGCTCCATCTGCATTTTTTTTACCTCTGAAAAAGCAAACGGATATACTTTGATCTGAATATATCGGCCTGACAGGCAGGATGCAAGCTCGCCAGACAGCAGCCTGGAATTAGATCCGGTCAGGTAAATGTCACAATCCAGGTCTACCCGAAGGGAATTGATCGCGGCCTGCCATTCTGGCACTTCCTGGATCTCATCAAGCATAATATAGACTTTTCCCTGTACCTGTTTTGCTTTTTCCTCAATATATTGGTACAGTACGTCTGCTTGTTTTAATTTTGCGTACTTCATAGATTCAAAATTCACCTGCACAAACTGCTCTTTTACAGCGCCTTTTGCAAGAAGCAGCTCTTTGATCTGTTCTAATAATACCGTTTTTCCGCAGCGCCTTACGCCGGTCAGTACCTTAATCAGATCGCAGTTCAAAAATGGTTCCACTTTTTGTAAATACCGTTCTCTTTTTATCATCGTGCGTCTCCATTTTTCAGAAACAAAAAGGATCGGAACGCTCCAATCCTTTTGTATGCATAAGCCTGTCTTGCTTTTATTTCTCCCCGATCAGGAAATTATACAAGCCTTCGTATTTAAATTTGGATGCATTCCAGGAAAAATCCTTTGCCATCCCGCGGTCAACCATGTGGTTCCAGTCTTTTTTCATATCATAAAATACTTTCTTCGCATAGTTGATGACCTTTAGCATCTCTTCCCCGTTGTAATTGGAGAACGAGAAGCCGTCGCCGCTGTCTTCATATTCGTTAAACGGCTCTACAGTATCCTTTAATCCGCCTGTCTCACGTACGATCGGAGCGGTGCCGTAGCGGAAGGAAATAAGCTGCGTCAGCCCGCACGGCTCAAACTGGGACGGCATTAAGAATGCGTCCGCAGCCGCATACAGCTTATGCGCCAGGTCATCGGAATAGCAGATGTTGGCGGATACACGGTCGCCGTACTTCCATGCATAATGGCGGAACATATTTTCATAAGCAGGGTCTCCGGTTCCGATTACAACAAGCTGCGTATAATCGTCCACAATACGGTCGATCACATAATTGATCAGATCCAGCCCTTTTTGGTCTGTCAGACGGGAAATTAAACCGATCATAAACTTCTTCTTGTCTACGGCAAGCCCAAGCTCTTCCTGGAGCCGGATCTTGTTGTTGGCTTTCTTCTTGCGCCAGTTGCTTGCATCATAATTGCAGTAGATCTTTGGATCCGTCGCTGGGTTATAAATATCATAATCGATGCCGTTTACAATCCCCTGCATATCCATATGCCTTGCTGATAACAAGCCGTCCAGCCCTTCTCCGTAATAAGAAGTCTGGATTTCCTGTGCATATGTATCGCTGACAGTTGTAATATAATCTGCATAGACAAGCCCGCCCTTTAACATGCTGGCGTCTTTGTTAAACTCCAGCTTATCCGGTACGAACAGGTCGTTGGTAAGGCCGCTTAAGCCCTGGAACACTTTTTTATCCCAGATGCCCTGGAATTTTAAGTTATGGATGGTCATGATCGATTTCATGCCCCAATAAAACATATCGCCCTGGAATTCATTTTTCAGATAAACCGGGATCAGCCCTGTCTGCCAGTCGTGGCAGTGCACAAGGTCAGGCTGGAAATCAATCGCTTTTAACATAGATAAGACAGCTTTGTCAAAGAAGATAAATTTCTCAATATCATAGCGGATATCACCATAAGGCACGGCACAGTTAAAATATTCCTGGTTGTCGATAAAATAATAAGTAACGCCGTCAAGCTCATACGTCAGGACACCTACGTATTTTTCCGGAAGCATCGGGCCGGTTCCCATATAAAAATGGGTCACGTACTGAAATTCATTTCTGAAATTTTCCGGGATACACGTATAATTCGGGATGACAACACGCACATCCCAGTCTTTTTTGTCAAATTCCTTTGGCAACGCCCCACATACATCTGCAAGTCCCCCGGTCTTAATAAAAGGCACGCATTCAGATGCTGCAAAAAGTATTTTTTTCATAAATAGCTCCTCCGTTTATTTTTCATTTATAGTAATATTGGATTATTCATCCCAGTTGTGGTACACGGTCTGCACATCGTCGTCTTCGTCCAGCATATCCAGGATCTTCTGGATATTTGCAAGGTCTGTTTCGTCTTGAACCGTTACATAGGTCTGCGGGATCATCGTAACCTCTGCCTGGGTCAAAGCAATGCCCTTTTCTTGCAGCGCATCCCGCACAGCAGGAAAATCGGCAGGATCTGTCGTGATCTCATAGCTGTCCTCTTCCTCTGCAAAGTCCTCTGCTCCGGCGTCTAATGCTGACATCATAAGGTCGTCTGCGTCCATATCGCATTCTTCTTTATCGATAAGGATCTGGCCTTTTTTGTCAAACATATACGAAACACAGCCTTGTGTGCCGATGCTTCCCTGGCCTTTCGAAAAACAGTTGCGCACATTTGCCGCCGTACGGTTTTTATTGTCGGTCAGCGCGTCAACGATAATTGCCGTCCCGCCCGGGCCATAGCCTTCGTATGTTACGACTTCATAGTTGACGTTGGTGGAATCGCCCGCTGCTTTTTTGATCCCGCGGTCAATCGTATCGTTCGGCATATTGTTTGCTTTTGCCTTTGCGATTACATCACGCAGCTTTGAATTGTTTGCCGGATCTGGGCCGCCTTCCTTGACAGCGATTGCGATTTCCCTGCCGATCATCGTAAATGTTTTTCCTTTTGCAGCATCATTTTTTTCTTTTTTATGTTTGATATTTGCAAATTTGGAATGTCCTGACATATTTAAATCCTCTTTTCTGTTTAAGTACTCGTTGCCATATATTGTTATTTTATCATTTTATCCGCCCGATGACAAGGACTAAAAACGTTACTGTTCCCTGTTTACCTGGACTGCCTGGATCATTTTATTTTCTACGCTTGTGACATGGAAACAGTATCCTTCGTAGCAGACGGAAAAAATCTCTCCATCTGATGGAATCCTGTCAATCATTGAGATCAAAAAACCGTTTAACGTATCGTATTCTTCCGGCGATTCGATGCCAAGCACTTCCATGGCATCGTCAAATGCAGCCATCCCATACATCAAAAAGCTGCCGTCCGGCTGTTTTTCAATCAGCCTGCGCTCCTTGTCATGCTCGTCAAAAATATTCCCGACAATCTCTTCTAAGATATCCTCCAAAGCGACAAGGCCGGAGGTTTGTCCGTATTCGTCTACGACAATGACCAGATGTGCTTTTTTTGCCTGCATTTTCTGGAACAGGTCGCTGATTTTGCGTGTTTCCGGGATAAATTCGACTTTGGAAAAAAGCCCGTCAATATCTTTGATCTGCCAGTTTAAAAAGTTTTCTTTCCTGCTGAACGCCATAATCTCCTTAATATGTAGGATCCCGATAATATTATCAATATCGTCCAGATATACCGGGAACCTGGAATACGGCTCGGCAAGCACGCGGTCTAAGACATGCTGCAAATCCATCGTCCCGTCCAGTGCACAGATATTTGACCGGTGCGTCATGATGTCCTTTGCCTCTTTGTCGGTAAATTCAAAAATATTTTGGATCATCTCGACCTCATTTGCCTGTAAGACACCGGTTTCCTGCCCTTCGTTGACCATGGAAATAATCTCTTGCTCCGTAATTTTGTCTGCACTTTTCCGGTTCAGCTTTTTTAAAAAATCACTGAACCAGTTGTTCTTTTCTGCGTAAGCTAACTTGGGACTCGCGCCATCGTCCATAAAGCTCTCTCTCCTTTTTGTAAATCATATTTGCAGTCTTTTGCTCTACTAATAAAATATCATGTCTCCCCGATTCCGTCAAGCTATGTAGCGGCTAATTGCAGGCTCACACATAGCGCTTTTTCAATTTTTTTCATAACTTCCCCGTCCAGGTGGCAGACCTTATCTTTTAACCGTCTCTTATCAATGGTACGAAGCTGTTCCAGTAAGATCACCGAATCTTTTACAAGCGCATACTGGCTGCTGGACAGCTCTACATGGGTCGGCAGCTTTGCCTTGTTCATCTGTGAGGTAATGGCTGCACAGATCACAGTCGGGCTGTGCAGGTTTCCTACGTCGTTTTGGATAATCAGTACCGGGCGTACGCCGCCCTGCTCAGAGCCGACGACCGGCCTTAAATCCGCATAATAAATATCTCCTCGTCTTATTAACATCTCTTTCACTCCACAAAATAGGTTATACGGTGAGTATTACCAGTTTTACCGAGTGTATTCATGTTATTTTTGGAGTTGTTCAGGATTCCATATTTTGCATGATGGGACTGCCGTTTTCGTAAAACACTCTTGGAACCCGCCCGGACAGCCCGCAGGCAAATTCATAGTTGAACCTGCCGGACAGCTCTCCAAGCTCTTCCAGGGTAATGCTCATCGCCCCGTCCCTGCCGGCAAGTACTACCCGGTCACCGGTTTTTACTTCTGGAAGATCCGTTACATCCACCATAAACTGGTCCATACACACTCTGCCGATAATCGGAGCGCGCATTCCATGGATCAGCACATATCCTTTATTCGATAAGCTTCTTGGATACCCATCGCCATAGCCGACCGGAATGGTCGCAATCGTGCGCTCCTCCGTCAGCGTATAAGTGCCGCCGTATGAGACACTCCTGCCTGCGGGAAGCGTTTTGACATATGCTACATGGCTGATTAATTCCAATACCGGCTGCAAACAGATGCGTTCCCTTTGCACCTGGTCGGAAGGCCATAAGCCGTATAAGATAATGCCTGCCCGGACAAAATCCAGATCTGCCTTTGGCATGTCAATGATTCCCGCACTGTTTGCACAGTGGCGATATGGGATCTGGACGCCTGCCTGCTGAACAAGGCACGACATATGTAAAAATTGTGCAAGCTGATCGTTTGCTGCTGTTTTATCGGATTCGTCCGCCCTGGCAAAATGTGTAAAGATCCCTTCGATCCGGATATGCGGCAAAGCTGCAATCTGCGCAATTTCTGCTGCGCTTTCTGCACATGCCTGCATACCGATACGGCTCATGCCGGTATCGATCTTAATATGTACGGCAAGGTCTTTGCCAAGCGAATGTGCAGCGGCAGACATCTGCTGCGCCGCCTCAAGCGTAAATACAGTCAGACAGATCTCCTGCTCTGCAAGCATTGGATAATGTTCCGGAAAAACATAGCCGAGTATCAGGATCGGCTTTTGGATTCCATGCCTGCGCAGCGCCAGTGCTTCCTCTGCTGTAGCAACCGCAAAGCCGTATACATAGTGAAACGGCTGCACAGCGTCTGCAATCGGCAGGGCGCCATGCCCGTAACCGTCTGCTTTGATCACAGCGATAATTTTCGTATCTGGATGGATCAGCTTATGGATCTGGTGCAGGTTGTGCCGGACTGCATCCAGATTGATTTTTGCGTATACGCGACGATGTGTATTCATATTCCTGCCCTTATCCTCTTCCATCTGTAAGTGTTTCCGGTTCCATCACAGCGCCGATGGCATCGATGATATCTCTGGCAAGCACACTGTAGCTGCCTTTTCTGCGCGCGGCTAGGCTGCCGGCGAGCCCATGCAGGTACACGCCCATATGGGCGGCATGTTCAGGATCCATCCCCTGTGCGGCAAGTCCCGCGATCATTCCGGCAAGCACATCGCCGCTGCCGCCCTTTGCCATAGCACTGCATCCAGAAGTATTCAGGCTGGTGCCGCAAGTGCCTGCGGTCACCGTTACGGCATCTTTTAAGACACAGGTGAGCTGGTATGATTTGGCAAACTGCTCCGCCGTCTGGCGCAGGGAGCTTTGAATCTGCTTGATGTTCCTGCCGCAAAGCCTTGCCATTTCTCCAAGGTGCGGAGTAATGACAAGCGGGGCAGTCATAGCTTGCAGCAAATGCAGGTTCCCGGCGAGCAGATTCAAAGCGTCTGCATCTGCAATGACCGGGACAGCAGCATCTGACAATACCTGCGTGGCCATACGCTGCGCCTGTTCGCTTTGCCCGATTCCCGGCCCAAGGATTACGGCGTCTGCCCATTTTAACGCTTCCGCAAGCGACTGGCGCTCGTTTGCTTCCTGCGGCGCCTCATCGTCGTACACAGTTAAAATTGCTTCCGGCAGAGTGCTTTGCAGGATCTGGCGGTTGGACTCTGCGGTATAGATTTTTACAAGCCCGCAGCCGGTGCAGTAAGCAGCTTTTGCGCAAAACAGTGCTGCGCCTGCCATCTGCCTGCTTCCTGCGACGGCAAGCACATGCCCGAACGTCCCTTTATTGCCTCTTGGATGCCTGTATGGAAGCTGCTTTAAGTCGGATGGCTCCAGCGTAAAACAGGACGGCTTTACGCCAAGCCAGCTTTGATCTGTAATCCCGATCTCTGCCGTAATGATATCCCCGCAGTAGCGGCAGCCAGGATAAAGTACCTGCCCGGCTTTCTGATAAGCAAACGTAACTGTTATGTCTGCTGCAAAAGCCGGATCATACGCCGTGCCGTCGTCGCTGGATACGCCGCTTGGCATGTCGATCGCTGCTTTCAAGCCGCTGCACGCATTCATATAGGAAATCCACTCCGCATAAATCCCCTTCGGTTCCCTGGAAAGCCCTACGCCAAATAATGCGTCGGCAACACAGTCAAAATGCATCTCCTTCGGGAGCTGTTCTAATATATGTATGCCATACTGCGCCAGAATATCCCGCTGGAGCTGATTCTCTTTGGTACGTTTTCCATTGTCCGGTACCTGGACAGCCGTCACCTGATATCCGCGCTGGTACAGCAGCCGTACAGCCGCAAGCCCGTCGGCACCGTTATTCCCGTTGCCGCATACGGCAAGTATCCGCCCGGACGGCACGTTTTTTACAACCTCGTCTACAAAACAAAGCGCTGCGCGTTCCATCAGCACAATTGCCGGGACTTTAAAATGCCTGATCGTATTGCTGTCGCAGGCGTTCATTTCTTCACTGTTTACAATCCACTTCATCGTTTTTCCTCAAAATACCGGCCCTTTGTAAACCGGTTTGCTATGGCTCCTGCTGGCTTTGCAGCATATTATAAGAAAGCTGCATCAGGCTGTCGGATAAATGCACATTTTCCACGACTACGTTTTTGTCCATCAAATCCAGATCTACATGGGCAAAATTCCAGATGGCACGGATCCCCAGCCGTACCAGCCGGTTTGCAACCGAGTCTGCTGAATGCTTCGGCATCGTAAGCGCTGCAATATCAATCCTGCAAGAACCTGCAAACGCCTCTAATTCTTCCAGCATCATAATCGGGATGCCCCGCAGCGAATGCCCCCGCAGGCTTGGATTGACGTCGAATAACCCGATTATCATAAAGCCGAGCTTTTCAAATTTGCTGTAATTTGCCAACGCCTGGCCAAGGTTTCCGGCGCCGATCACGATGATGTTATGCTGCTGCTGCAAGCCAAGGATCCTGCCGATCTCGTCATATAAATATTGCACGTTATAGCCATAGCCCTGCTGGCCGAATCCGCCGAAATTATTCAAGTCCTGGCGGATCTGGGAAGCAGTGACTTTCATTTTTTCACTCAGCTCATTGGAAGATATCCTTTCGACTCCTTCATCAAGCAAATCCCCTAAGTAACGATAATAACGCGGCATCCTGCGGATAACCGCCTGCGAAATTTCTTTTCCCAATACTGTTTCCCCTTAATCCGATATAAAATAAGTTCACATAGAATTATAAAGATATCTTACGCATTTGTCAATTCTTCCCATTTTTCATACAGCGCTTCCAACTCCTCCTCCTTTTGCACAAGCTGCGAATGCAGTTCCATTACTTTGGCAGAAATCACAGCGACCTCAGGGGCTGCCATCTCAGCTTCCAGTTCTTTTTTTTCCGTTTCCAGCGTTTCAATACGCTCTTCTACTCTGCTCAGTTCTTGTTCCGCTTTGCGTTTTGCTGCCTGCTGCTGCTTTTTCAGCTTCCAGTCTTCTTTGCTGCCGGTTGCTGCTTTTTGCGCTGCTGATTTTGGAAAAGCTGGATTTGCAGCATCCGCCGTATGTGCCTGCATGGTTTCACCGGCGTTTCTTGCCGGCTGTAGCTGCGCAGCCCGCTGGACATCCCGCTTTTCCAGATAATAGTCATAATTGCCGATATAATTTAGTACCTGCTGTTCATGCAGGTCTAAGATCCTTGTTGCCGTCCGGTTAATAAAATAACGGTCATGGGATACAAACAGCACCGTCCCCTCATAATGGACAAGCGCATTTTCCAAAATCTCTTTTGACGTAATGTCCAGATGGTTGGTCGGCTCGTCCAAAATTAAAAAATTTGCTTCCGAGAGCATCAGTTTCGCCAGCGATACCCGTCCGCGCTCCCCGCCGCTTAAGTCCCCGATCCGCTTAAATACATCGTCATTGGTAAACAAAAATGCGGCAAGCACATTTCGGATCTGCGTATTCGTAAGGTGCGGGTAATCTTCGGAAATCTCCTCAAACAGCGTTTTTTCTGTATGCAGTACCTGGTGCTCCTGGTCATAGTAGCCAACCTGCACATTTGTGCCCAGCGTAATCTCCCCATCGTCTGCTGGGAGCATATCGTTGATAATTTTTAAAATCGTCGTCTTCCCAGTTCCATTATTTCCAATCAGCGCCACCCGCTCGCCGCGGAAAATAGAAAAATCTACTTGCTCAAACAGTTTTTTTCCGTCGAACGATTTTGCCAGATGCTCCACCCGCATCACGTCGTTTCCGCTCGTAATGCTGGGCGCAAGGTGCAAATGGATATCGGTCAGATCCTCTACAGGCTTGTCCAGCCGTTTCATTTTGTCTAACATCTTTTCCCGGCTTTCCGCACGCTTGATGGACTTTTCCCGGTTGAAGGATTTCAGCTTTGCGATCACCTCTTCCTGGTGCTTAATCTCCTGCTGCTGGTTATAATAAGCCCGAAGCTGCGCCGCGCGCACCTGCGCCTTTTTTTGTGCATATGCCGTATAATTGCCGGTATAGCTGGCGACCTGGTGCTGAAAGACTTCAATGACTTTGGAAACGATCTTATCCATAAAATAGCGGTCATGCGATACGATCAGCACCGCCCCTTTATAGTTCAGCAGATAATTTTCCAGCCATTGGATCGATTCCATGTCCAGGTGGTTGGTCGGTTCGTCCAACAGCAGGATGTCTGGTTTTGTCACAAGCAGCCTGCATAGTGCGGCACGTGTTTTCTGCCCGCCAGATAATTCCGCCTGTGTTTTTCCAAAATCCGATTCCGAAAAACCAAGCCCGTTTAAAACGCCCGTCACTTCGCTGCGGTACGTATAGCCGTCAGCCAGCTCAAACTGATGGACGAGCCGTTCATATTTTTCCATAAACGCTTCCAGCTCCCCGGCAGGAACCGCATCCATCGCAGCTTCCATCCTGTGGATTTCCTGTTCCATATCAATCACAGGCTGCTTTGCCGAAAGGACTTCCTCATAAATCGTACGTGTACTGTCGATCACTTCATTTTGGGCAAGATAACCGACGGTTTTTTCTTTTGCGATTGCAACGATTCCTTCATCCGGCTCCAGCTCTTTTACGATGATCTTTAAAAGCGTCGATTTTCCGGCGCCATTGATGCCGACAATGGCAGCCTTTTCATGTTCTTCTATATGGAAGGACGCGTTTTTCATAACGACATCCGTCCCAAAGGTTTTTGTTATATTCTGACAGGAAAGTATCATAAGAACCTCCAATCTTTTCTTTCAATCTTGTGCTGCGCACGAGCATAAAACGCTGCACCCGGTAATTATAAACAATTATTTTGTAATCGTCAACCGCGGAACAGGGATTCAACTGTAAATTGTTCTTTTTTGGGGACATCATTCTAAAACAAATGAAAAATGTAGAATTTTGCAGAAAAAGAGACGAAAGATAGCAACAGCCAAAAACGGACTAGCTCACCGTCATCATAACGAGCCAGAAACCCCCGGAGCTGCTTCTCCGGGGGTTTCGTCGTTCCCAATGGAATCTTATGGCTTTCTGTAACTGTATACAATATAACACTGATTATGAAGAAAGTCAAGAAAATTTTAACGACTGCTTATGCATACATCTGTTCCAGCTCTTTGCGTATTTCTTTAATAAATTCCTCGCTGTTTAAGACTGTCGGCTGCACAAGTTCTGTGATCTGCGCAAGGTCTTTTGTCATCTTTCCGGATTCAATCGTAGCAATGCAGGCTTTCTCCAGATTGTCTGCAAATGCTGTAAGCTCTGCAATCCCGTCGATTTCCCCGCGTTTGCGCAAAGCGCCTGTCCAGGCAAAAATCGTTGCGACAGAATTGGTAGAGGTTTCTTCACCGTTCAGGTGCTTGTAGTAATGGCGCTGTACGGTTCCGTGCGCCGCTTCATACTCATAGTAGCCTTCCGGCGATACAAGTACAGAGGTCATCATTGCAAGGGAGCCGAACGCAGAAGAAATCATATCGCTCATCACATCTCCATCGTAGTTTTTACATGCCCAGATAAATCCGCCCTTGGACTTCATGACCCGTGCAACGGCATCGTCGATCAGCGTGTAAAAATATGTAATGCCTGCTGCGTCAAATTTTTCCTTATATTCTTTCTCAAAGATCTCCTGGAAAATGTCTTTAAACGTATGGTCATATTTTTTAGAGATCGTATCTTTTGTCGCAAACCAAAGCTCCTGCTTGCTGTCCAGCGCGTAAGTAAAGCAGCTTCTTGCAAAGCTTTCAATCGAAGCTTCTACATTGTGCTGTCCCTGGATGATGCCAGGCCCCTGAAAATCAAAGATGGTTTCTTTTGTTTGGGTGCCGTCTTTAGCCGTAAATACAAGCTCTGCCGTGCCTGCGCCTGGAATTTTGATCTCTACGTTTTTATAGACATCCCCATATGCATGTCTTGCAATCGTAATCGGGCTTTCCCAGTTTTTTACACATGGCTCGATGCCCTTTACTTTAATCGGCGTACGGAACACCGTACCGTCTAAGATTGCACGAATCGTACCATTCGGGCTTTTCCACATTTCTTTTAAGTCATATTCATCCATACGCGCTGCGTTTGGTGTGATCGTCGCACATTTGACGGCAACGCCGTATTTTTTTGTAGCGTTTGCAGAATCGATTGTGACCTGGTCGTTTGTTTCATTTCTGTAAGCAAGGCCCAGGTCATAGTACTCTGTCTTTAAATCCACAAAAGGCAGCAGCAGCTCATCTTTGATGATCTTCCAGAGAATCCTGGTCATCTCGTCCCCGTCCATCTCTACAAGCGGCGTTGTCATTTTAATTTTTTCCATTCATTCATCCCTCCTGGTTTGTGCAGGTTTTTATACTCATACCAAATTATTTTATACAAAGACACACAGGTTTGTCAATGCATGTACCGCGGATTCTTTTATTTTTTTGGAAACCTATACAAGCTGCCCTCATAGTATAAACCATAAAACAAATTAAAACATGGAGGCAATCAATATGAGTGATTTAGCTGCTACAAACTGTGGATGTGGAGAAACAACGAGCTGTGGGTGCGGATGCTCCAACGGAAATAATTCCTTTATCTGGATTATCCTGTTGTTATTCTGCTGCTGCGGCAACAACGGCGGTGGCTCCTTCTTTAGCGGCAACGGCTGCGGAAATGGCTGTGGCGGCGGATGCGGCGACAATAGCTGTATTTGGCTGATCTTACTTCTGCTTTGCGGCTGTGGCGGCGGATGCGGCGGCAACTTCTTCTAAAGCTTTGGGAAATTGTTCCTGAATGATACGTGCGGAAGGCAATCCTGCCTTCCGCAGGAAGTGTAGCTATCAGAAATAAAATACCCTGCATTTTTGTGCAGGGTATTTTTTATCTTGTATAAAACGGATAAAGCCCGCAGCACAGCAGGATACTGCGATTGCTATGTGCGGGCTGTGCCAATATGCTATTTGATATCCCCTGTACGTGTACGCTGCGCCCGGTTGAGCGCTTTGCCTTGCAGATCGCCGGTTTCCCGCTGGCGGATCTGTGACAGTGTCAGGTTTTTCCGCTTCATACACGCCTCATCTACCGTATAGACCTTATTTCCATCAATAATTAATTTTCCCATAACCATCCCGTTCTCTATTCAAAAAGAAATCCTTTGAACCATTCCATTTTTTCTGTTTCGGTCATTCTATCTTCTATCCATCTGCCTCCTTTCTATATTATATAGGTTTTAGTCAAAAGGGTGTCATAACAGGCGCCTCCTGCTCATACACTAAATAAAAAAGGAATTTTTATGGACAACAATTACATACCAACCGCTTTTGATGAAAAGACACAGACGAAAGACCTGCAAATTTTAAAAACAGCGCTTCCTTATATGCGCGGTTCCCGCCAAAAGGAAATCCTGACGCTGATCAAGTCAATGGAGCTGAAAAAATCGATTGACCTGATTGACAGCGACGATACTTCTTTATCGATCTGCTCTACCGAAAACCCAATGGAAAACACGCTCAATATGCTCAGCGATATCCGCCAGTTTTGCAATGAAAAAGAACAGGAGCACATTGATATGATCCTGAATATCTTTTCCATGTTTTCGACGTATGAGACGATGTTTTCTTAAGCCTTTTGCAAATGGCTGTACCAGCATCTTTTTCCAGAACCGTATACAGGAACCTTTTTCACTTCGCCTGCATATGCTGTGATATAGATATGCTGATCATCTATGGATAGGGAGGACTTTATGAATTTTGACGATGTATTTAACGCCCAGAATACAAAGGGCATCTCGCCGGAAAAGCTTGCTTTTTTAAAAGCGATGTCCGCAAGGCAGGCGGGAGGAAATGCAAAAGATATGATGGCAGCATTGATGGCGGCTTCCAATTCTGCTCAAAAGCAGGGCGTTACTTTTAACGAATCGGAACGCGACATGATGCTCGAACTCCTTTTAAAAGGCCTGTCGCCGGAAGAGAGTAAAAAAGCACGCGGCATGATACAGATGATGAAGCATATGAAAAAATGAACTGCCAGACATGCCGCATCCAGCCCTTTTCCCCTGGCAGGAAAAGGGCTGGATGCGTAATGCAGCTATTCTACAAAGATATAATTTTCGGCGTCTGCCGGAGCATCGGTCCTGCTTTCATAGCCAAAGCTTCTGGTAACCGCGTCTTTTGTGCTTCCATCGATTTTAAAATAAACCGTTTCCCCTTCATGCTCAAGCGCTACTTTGCAGATGCCGTCTTCCCCAAACATCTCTGTCACGTCAATCTTTTTGTCATAGTAGTACAGCCAGACCTTTCCATCGTTGTCTGCTTCCACAAAATTACCTATACTCGGAGCCAAATCTTCTGCAGAAAGCTGGATTTCATTTCCGTTGTCGTCAAACGCAACTCCGCCTCCTGTCTGCGCCTGCTTCTTGCCGTTTTCATCAGTAAATGTAAACGTATAGCTTCCATTGCCGTTGTCTTTTACATTGACCTGCGTCTGTTCCCCATGGAACCATGCTGTAATTTTTTGCTGGATGCCTCCTAAGTCCGCCGCATAAGCTACGGTCATACTGCCAAATAAAATTGCTGTTGCCGCACAGGCAGCTACTACTTTTTTCATATGATATACATGTTTTCTTTTTTCCATCATCTCTACCTCCAAAGAAAATTGCCCGGAGGAATGCAGGGTTTGAAACGCCTTTTTATACCGCTCCTTATTCGTCATCTTCCCAGTCCTCCTTTAACGCTTCCTTGAGCAGCTTTCGCCCGCGTGAAAGCCTGACTTTGACATTGCTCTCCTTAAGCCTTAAGATCTGCGCGATCTCCCGAACCGCATAATCCTCATAATAATACAGATGGATCACAATGCGGTACTTTTGCGGAAGCCTCATAACGGCCTCAAACAATGTCTCTTCCTTTGGTGTTTCAAAAGCAAGCGACTCCATATACTCTTCCAGCGGCACTTTATTCTGCCGCCAGAAGGAACGGTTCACATTTTTTGCTTTATTGACTGCCACGCGGATCAGCCAGGCGCGGATATGCGTTTCGCTGTCAAATTCATTTTTTGCTACATAGTACTGCAAAAACGTTTCCTGCACAATATCGTCTGCATCCGCCGCATTTTTACATATATGGAAGGCGGCTGCAAAGATATTGTCGCGGTAACGCCCTGCCAGTTCCTCTACTGTTGGTTTCATGAGCGATCCCTCATTTATATTTTTATTTCTTTGAAAGGCCCTTTCACTAACTATACAAACGAGGATGGAAAAAGGTTACAAAAAAAAGAAAAAAATTAAAAAAATAAAAAATCAGCCTGTTTTCTTCTGGAAATACCGGTCAATGTTTTTCTTAATCTCCTCCGGCTGCTGGCTCTTGAGCAAATATCCTTCCGGCCGCAACGTCATGACCTTAGTGATGCTTTCCTTATCCACCTTTCCTGTCAGAAAAAAGACCGGGATATTCGAAAACTCTTTCTCTGCGCGGATCATTTGCAGCACCTGCACGCCGTCGCAGACTGGCATTTCGTAATCCAGCAGGACAAGGTCTGGACGGTCTAACGTAATGCAGCGGATGCCGGATAAGCCGGATTGCGCTTTGGCAACCTGGTAGTCGTTTCCCAAAAGCTGCTGCATTGCCATAAGCACCGTATCGGAATCATCGATGACTAGGATCTTCTTTTGGGTTCTTTGCGCATTCTGCTTTTCATTGTTTTTCAGGTAATTGCCGACCTCCAGCACGGCATTTTCCGCAACGATCGACGCACCCGCCTTCTGTAAGGAATGCGGCGCTATCGCGCAATAGGCAAAATAACCTGCGCCCGTATCAAACAGCAGGCTGCATTGCGGTTTGGTAAATACTTTCTGAAACTGTTCATAAGATAACAGGTTTTCATCCTGCAACGTATAACCGTTTGTTGCCGGCAGATGTTCTAAAATACGTTCTACAAACTGCTTGATAGTATATCTGCAAGCGTTCATCAGTACGACGCTCATTTTGTTGGACTGGTGGCCCATCATCTTTCCGACGGTTTCCAAAAGGAGCTTTTCTTCATGTACTGTAAAGATCTCCCACTTCTCCCCTTTGTCGTTTTTATAGATCATTCTGAAATAAATGCCTTTGCCGAACCGTTCGCCGCTGTAACGGTCGCTGATCAGCCGGATATCGAGCTGGAACATGTCTTTTACAAGCTTTGTAATAAGCTGCTTTACAGCAAGCTCTTCCTCCTCCGGCAGGAGGTGCTCCCATTTGCTTACTACTTCCCCCGTGATCGCACGGTCTTCCGTCAGGGTATGTCCGATCAGCCATCCGGCACAGACGCTTAAAAAATGGCTGACCGCATCTTTGGAATAATTGGTCTGCGCCAGTTCCCTTTCTAACGCCGGCAGCGTATTCCGCCGGAAATTGTCATGTACGCGCCGATGCGCTTCAAAGCCCTGGTAAGAAATCGACGCCATATAAACTTCTTCTTCTGCAAAATGCTTCATCGCGTGGTCTTTAAAATATTTCAGCCCTTCCTGGCACACCCACTGGATTTTATCTTCCTGTTCGCTGAACGTAAGCAGACGGTTCATAATGCTGAAAAGTTTTCGGTGCTCCCTGTCAATAATGTCTACTCCGATATTAAAACGATCCTGCCATATGAATTGATTTCCCATGATGTCCTCCTTTGCCACAGTGTAACCTAATCACTGTAAGCCTCCTTTCACTATATTTTTGGAACCGTTACAAAAAGTTCGCGGGCCCGTTGGCAAAATAACTGTCTGAAATAGTACAATTTATTACAAAGGTATTACTTATGAAGGTGCATGTTTTCTTAAATGACGAATGAAAAAGCAATGCGCGATTTGTATTCAAACACACAAACAATACAAAAGCTGCTTTTTCATATATAGAACAGAATTTCTATAGCATTTATACAAATTTCGTATAAAATTTATAAAAAGATCTATATACAGTCTAGCATAAATTGCCAAAAATTCAAGAACATTTTGTGCCTTTTTCCGCTTAAAATTTTACAGGAACATATGCAAAAACCGCCCTGAAGCGAGACTATTTAATCCTTTCTTTGATTGTACAAATCAAAAAAGGGCTGTCGGGAAATCTGTCATTTCCCGACAACCCTTTTTTCGATTTGCAATGCTTTTTATTTGCAGTGCTTTTTTATTGCATGACTGCCGTTACAGGTCAGTTTCTTCCGATGGTTCTTCCTCGTTGTTTCCAAAGCCTGTTACTTGTACAGTAGGATCCCGGTAAAGTGCAGTCAATGCCGGATTGGAGCCAACGTCGATACTTTTGATTTGATTTTCCTGGCAGAACAACGTCTCTAATGCCGGATTGGAGCTGACGGAAAGCTCCGTCAGCGCATTTGCCTGGCATCCGAGTTTTTTTAACGCCGGATTGCCATCGACAGAAAGCTCCGTCAGGCGGTTGTAGGCGCACGAAAGCGATTCAAGCGCCGGTGCTGCCTGCACCTCCAGGCGTTCCAGCTCGTTATGCGCGCAGGAGAGTACTTTAAGCGCTGCATTTGTCTGGATTTCCAGCTCTCTCAGGCGGTTTTTTTCGCAGTTAACCTTTACCAGCGCCGGTTTGGTGCCGATCTCAAGGCTTGTCAGCTCATTGGAGCCGCATTTTAGGTCTGTCAGCGCCATATTGGCACCGATATCCAGTGCCGAGAGCGCATTCGAATGGCAGTGCAGGCTCGTCAGCGCCGGATTGCTGCGAAGGTCAAGCTCCGTCAGGCGGTTGTGCGCGCAGTGCAAAAGCTCAAGCGCCGGGCTGTTGCCCGTATCCAGGCTGGTGAGGCGGTTTTCGCTGCAATTCAGCCTGGTAAGGAGCTGCGCTTTTTTCAGGTTCAGGCTTGCGATGCTGTTCCGGTTGCAGAACACCTCGGTGAGCTGCTTGGTACCGCCCAGGTTTAAGCTCGTTAACGCGTTAAAGGAACAATTTAAATAGGCAAGCGCAGTGTTTTTTGACGTTGTGAGCTTTGTCAGGCGGTTATACGCACAGTCCAGATACGCAAGCTTTTTCATGCCGCCGATTTCCAGCGATTCCAGCTCGTTTGACGGGCAGCGGAGGTCGGCGAGCGCTGGGCTGGCGCTGATTGTCAGGCTTGTCAGCTCGTTAGCGCCGCAGTTTAATTCCTTTAGGGCAGTATTTTTTTTCGTATTCAGGACGGCAAGCCGGTTCTTTTCACAGTTTAATACGGCAAGCGCCGGGTTTTTCGTGACATCCAGCTCTGTCAGCCGGTTAAAGCCGCAGTCTAACTCTGACAATGCCGGATTTTTCGTGACGTCCAGCGCTGTCAGCTCGTTGCCGTTGCAGTACAAAGCCGTAAGTGCTGCGTTTTTCGTAACGTCCAGTTCTGTGATCTGGTTGTCGCTGCAGCTTAACTCCGTCAATGCCGGGCTTTTTGCAGTATTTAATTCTTTCAGCCTATTATTGCCGCATTTTAGTATTTCCAGCGCCGGGCTGGCACTCGTTTCCAGCATTTCAAGCTGTCCGTCGGAACAGTCCAGATACTTTAACGCTTTATTTTGGCTGATATACAGTGCTTCCAGGCTGTTTTCGCTGCAATCCAGATACGAAAGCTCTGACAGCCCCGCCAAGGAAAGGTCGCCTGTCAAGCCTGCGCTTTTCCAGACAATTCTTGTAAGCCGGTATTCCTTTCCGGTATTCGTCCAAGTGTACTGGGACGTATCCTCCAAATCCTTACTGATAGATGCGTCCGGCTTTGCCTTGAAAATTGTTTTTAAAACGGCGACATCCTCTGCATTTTTCTTGTATGCAGATTTTTTTACAACATGAACCTCGCACGATGCGGTTTGATTTGTCCCGGAAACGGATACGGTAATCACGGCCGTTCCTTCTTTTTTTGCACGGATCATCCCTGCCTGGTTGACCGATACGACTTCTTTTTTGCTGCTTTTCCAGACAAGCGTTTCTGACTGAAGCTGTTCGTCAACGGTTACATTTAATTGGATCCGTTTGCCTTTGACAAGCGTGCAGCTTGTTTGATCCATCGTAATGGCAGCGGCTTTGTCAGCCGTTTTTTTTGTAGCCGTTTCTTTTGCAGCCAGCACGGCTGTACGGGAAGGCGCAGCCGCGGAACACAAACACACCGCTGCAAGCAGCATTCCGAAAATTTTTCGGGTGCTGCTTATTTGTTTCATTTTTTTCCAACTTCTTTTCAAACTCTTTTTCTCACTCATTCAGCCCATAATTTACCAGCCGCTGAGATTCAGCGGTTTTTCCTTTCCTTAAGATTTGCTTTTTTGTACAAGGTTGACAATCCGGCATGGTACATAGATCTCTTTTACAACCGTTCCTGTCAGCTTTTCTGCAACAGCTTCTTTTGCAAGGGCAAGGACTTCCTCCTTTGGTGCATCCTTTTGAATCTGTACGGTTGCTTTCAGCTTGCCGTTGATCTGTACTGCGATTTCAATGGTAGCTTCTACTGTTTTTGCTTCGTCATATTCCGGCCAGCTCTGCTCATAAATATGTCCGCCAAAGCCCATCGTCTCCCAGATCTCTTCTGTAATATGCGGCGCTACCGGATTGAGCAGGATGAGCAGTGTACGGTATTCCCCTTTTGTCAGGCTGTTTTGTTTGTAAAACTCATTAATCAGCGCCATCATGGCTGCGATTGCCGTATTGTATTTGAGGTTTTCAAAGTCGCTGCTGACCTTTTTGATCGTCTGGTGCATTTTTGTCTCAAGGCATTTGGAATAGCCTTCTTCCTCTGATACAAGATCCTGTAGCTTCCATACGCGCTCTAAAAATCTGCGGCAGCCTTTTACGCCGTCTTCCGACCAGGAGGCAGCAAGGTCAAACGCCCCGATAAACATTTCATACGTACGCAGCGTATCTGCACCGTAATCCCTTACGATATCGTCCGGATTTACGACATTCCCTCTGGATTTAGACATTTTTTCGCCGTTTTCGCCAAGGATCATGCCGTGTGAGGTACGTTTCTGATACGGTTCCGGGCAAGGTACTGCTTTTTGGTCATATAAAAATTTATGCCAAAATCTGGAATACAATAAATGCAGTGTCGTATGCTCCATGCCGCCGTTGTACCAGTCTACCGGCATCCAATAGTCTAACGCTTCTTTGCTTGCAAGTGCTTCTTTGTTTTTTGGATCGGTATAGCGCAGGAAATACCATGACGACCCTGCCCACTGCGGCATCGTATCCGTCTCCCGTTTTGCCGGCCCGCCGCAGCATGGGCATGTCGTATTCACCCAGTCTGTCATAGCTGCAAGCGGAGACTCCCCGTTATCGGTCGGCATATAGCTGTCTACCTCCGGCAGCTCTAATGGCAGCTCGCTCTCGTCAAGCGGTACAGGCCCGCACGTTTCACAGTGCACAATCGGAATCGGCTCTCCCCAATAACGCTGGCGTGAAAATACCCAGTCGCGCAGCTTGTAGTTGGTCTTTGCCGTACCGATTTTCTGCTCTTCCAAAAACGCGATCATTTTTTTCTGCGCTTCCTTTACATCCAGCCCATTTATAAAATCTGAGTTTACAATCACCCCGGAAGCTACATCGGAAAACGCAGCTTCTGAAATATCTGCTTCCTCTCCGTTTTTCGAGACGACCTGGATCATCGGTAGTCCGAATTTTTTGGCAAACTCCCAGTCTCTTTGGTCATGCGCAGGTACTGCCATAATCGCGCCAGTGCCGTAAGACATCAATACATAGTCCGAAATCCAGATCGGAATTTCCTTTCCGTTGACTGGGTTGACTGCGCATATGCCGTCGATGCAGACGCCTGTCTTTTCCTTTGCCAGCTCCGCACGCTCAAAGTCTGATTTGTGCGCTGCCTGCTCAATGTATGCTGCGATCTCGTCCCAGTTTTTAAATTCCTCTTTATATTTTTGAATGATAGGGTGTTCTGGCGATACGACCATATACGTCACGCCGAACAAGGTGTCGGAACGCGTCGTATAGATCCGAAGTTTTTCTTCCTTGCCTTTGATGGAAAAATCCACTTCAGCGCCATGGGATTTTCCGATCCAGTTGCGCTGCTGGGTCTTGACCCTTTCAATATAATCGACATCGTTTAAGCCGTCGAGCAGCTTTTCTGCGTAATCGGTAATTTTTAACATCCACTCGCTTTTGACTTTGCGCACGACTGGCGCGCCGCAGCGCTCGCATACGCCGTTTACGACTTCCTCGTTTGCAAGCCCGACCTTGCAGCTTGTACACCAGTTGATCGGCATTTCCTTTTTATAAGCAAGCCCGGCTTTAAATAACTTTAAAAAGATCCACTGCGTCCATTTGTAATAATCTGGGTCTGTCGTATTGACCTCCCGCTCCCAGTCAAAGGAATATCCCAGGGAATGGAGCTGTTCTTTAAATCGTACGATATTGTTTTTGGTTACGATTTTCGGATGTATTTTATTTTTGATTGCATAATTTTCTGTCGGCAGGCCAAATGCGTCCCAGCCCATTGGATACAAGACGTTATATCCCTGCATCCGGCGCTTGCGCGCCACGATATCCAGCGCTGTATAAGGCCTTGGGTGGCCGACATGAAGCCCCTGTCCCGAAGGGTACGGAAACTCGACCAGCGCGTAGTATTTTGGTTTGGAATAATCATCAGACGCTGCAAATGCTTTCTCCTGATCCCAGATTTCCTGCCATTTTTTCTCTACAACCTTGTGATTATATACTTCTGCCATATTTTCCTCCATCTTAAGCTTTTATACCCGTAAACCAAATGATCTGCCAGCATCATTCGGCAAATAAGTATGCTTTTGCGTATAACATGATTCTACCACATCATGCCTATTTGTCAATCATTTAAAAAGAATCCAGATGGATCGCCACCATATGGTCTAACGGCGCGAGCGATTTTCCTTTTCCGTCTGTCCCTTCCATATATTTTTGGGCGCCGGATTCAAACAGTACGAAAAGCTCCTCCCCTGCGATTGCGATTTCTTCAGAACAAGGCGGCATTTCCACGCATTCCGCCGGCTTTTCCGGCTGCCTGCTTAAAGCAAACGCCGATACGTATACCTTGATATAAGAGGATTTTTCCCTGCCAAACGAAGTGCTCAGATACACATGCCCTTCGTGATCAAACGCAACGCCCTGTACTTTGTCCGGGATCGCAAACTCCTCGCACGCTTCCAGTGCGCCGCCGTTATAGCGGTAAGATTTCATGACGGATTTGAAAAAACGCGTGTGTGTGGCGATCCACAGCTTCCCGCCAAAATAGGTGATGCACGACGGGGAATTTAACACCCGGTACTCCTCACGCTCTGCCTCAAGCATCACAGTCCTGCCCGGCTTATGGCTGGCAAGCTCTTTGACCAGCGCATAATCCAGCCGTTCGATCGTGCGGTAGTTTGAATGGCAGATCCAAAGGCTTTCCCCATCATAACAGATCCCGCCTAAATGGCTGCCCTGCTTCATCGAAAGCGTCATCAGGTATTCCCCGCTGTTTAAGTCAAAGACGTACAGGCATCCGTAATCGCGCCCGCCTGTGCTGTAGGCTGTCACGAGAATCAGGTCTTCAGTCACGCATAGCCCCTGCGGGCACTGGTCAACATTGAATAATTTATTTGTAATATAATCCTCGAAGCGGGTGCCTGGCATCCCTGGGATATCCAGGTCTTCCAGGATTCGATAGCTCATGTTAGACAGCTTTTTTTCCGGAGACCTTGTAAGGCTTGCGGCACTGTACGAATAGAGCTGGATATTCAGTGAGCTGGAGATCTGTTTTGTCCATTTGGCATACAGGATCAGATTGCCGTCTTTACAGTCCGTAATTTCTGTCACCGGATGCTTGTAGCTGCTGTCTGTATACCAGCCTGCAAAGTTGTAGCCTTCTCTCTGCGGGGGCATCAGCTTTAGCGGGAGAAGCTGTTCATAATAGACAGAGGGGTTCAGATAGTGGTTTTCGCCCAGATTCAGGTTGTAGATAATATCATAGACCGGTATGGTACTGTTGACATTGTTTTGTTCGTTTAACGTATACGTATAATCTAAAGAAGGAGAAAGCGGACGTTCCATGACGCCGCGCCCCTTCGTCAACTGTGGCTGTTCCAACAGCAGAACAAATACCAGCAGAATACTAAGCAGCACACGCGCCATTTCCCTTCCGCTCCTTCTTTTTGTATTTTAAAAGTTCTAAAAGCTCTTATTCTTCAATATCCACCAGCTTGTTTGCCCTTGCTTCGATTTCGCGCTTCTGCACATCCTCTGGCGCCTGTTCATAGCGGGCAAGTTCATAGCGGTAAGTACCCTCGCCTCCGGTGATTGAACGCAGCACGGTCGTATAGCCGTCCAGCTCGGTATAAGGGATATCGGCTATAATTTCCTGTTTGCCGCCTTCTATTGGATTCATGCCGAGCACGCGTGCACGCCGTTTGTTCAGGTCGCCCATAATATCGCCTGTATACTTATCGGATGCGGTCACGGTCATGGATGCAATCGGCTCTAACAATACCGGCGAAGCCTGCAAAAATCCTTTTTTAAACGCCTGTGCCGCAGCCACCTTAAAGGCAAGCTCTGAAGAGTCTACCGGGTGGTAAGAACCGTCATAAAGGTTCGCCTTGATGCCGACAACCGGATAAGCTGCTAACGGGCCGCTTTTTACAGATTCCTGAATGCCCTTTTCCACTGCCGGAAAATAATTCTTTGGAACCGCGCCGCCAACGACCGTCTGTGAAAATTCATAAGTTTCTTCCAGGTTGCCGGAAGGCTCAAAGGTCATCTTGACATGCCCGTACTGTCCGTGGCCGCCGGACTGCTTTTTATATTTGTATTCAACATCTGCTTTTTTACGGATAGTCTCGCGGAATGCGACCTTTGCCTTTCCAAGCTCAATCTCTACCTTATAGCGGTTTAAAAGCTTGCTCACAACAACATCCAACTGCTGTTCCCCGATTCCGTAAAGAAGTGTCTGCCCGTTTGCACTGTCATTGACCACTTTAAGCGTCAGGTCTTCGTGTGTCAGTTTTGTAAGAGCCTGTGAAGCCTTGTCCACATCCGCTTTGTTTTTCACTTTATAACGCTTGCATGTATATGGCGTTGACAGTGTCGTACGGATATACAGGATCGGATTTGCCTTTGTCGAAAGGGAATCCGTCGTACGCGCCTTGTTCAGCTTTGCAAGTGCGCCGATGTCTCCTGCATGAAGCTCTTTGACCTCTTCTGCCTTCGCTCCTCTCATTACATAGAGTTTCCCGATTTTTTCTTCTGTATCCCTGTGATAATTTAACAATACGTCGTCCGGCTTTAAGACGCCTGAATTTACTTTAATCAGAGAATATTTGCCAATAAACGGGTCCTGGATCGTCTTAAATATGTATGCGGACTTCGGTTTTGAAAAGTCATAGTCTGCCTGATACACTTCGTTTGTCGTCGCGTTGATGCCTGCGCATGTCCGCTTATCCGGGCTTGGGAAATATTTTGTAATATCGTCAAGCAGCGTATACACGCCCTGCGCAAGGATGCAGGAGCCCATGGACACCGGCACGATGCTGCCGTCCAGCACATTGACGCGAAGCGCCTGGCGGATCTCATTTTCAGAAAATTCCTCGCCGTTAAAATAGCGGTCCATAAACTCCTCGCTCGTTTCTGCGACTGCTTCCACAAGCGCTTCCCGGCATTTTTCCAGATTTGGTATGGAATAGTCCGGCATATCCATCGGCACGACCTCGCCCTTGTCGTTCCAGCGGTTTGCAGTCTGCGCCACAATATTTACATAGCCGACAAACTTTTCATTTTCCCGGATCGGCAGATGGAACGGGGCGATTTTTTTGCCGTAAAGAGCCTGCAAGTCCTCTACGACCTGGCGGAAGCTTGCATTGTCGATATCCATATCCGTAACAAAGAACATCCTAGGCAGCTTGTAGCGTTCGCACAGCTCCCATGCTTTCCTTGTCCCTACTTCAATGCCTGCCTTGCCGCTGACTACAATGATCGCGGCGTCCGCAACGCTTACCGCTTCTTCTGCTTCGCCTACAAAATCAAAATATCCCGGTGTATCCAAAATATTGATCTTTGTCTGCTCCCATAAAATCGGGACTACCGTTGTCTGAATCGAAAAAGAACGCTTGATCTCTTCTTTATCAAAATCGCTGACCGTATTGCCGTCGCTGATCTTTCCCATGCGGTTTGTCTGCCCTGACAGATACGCCATCGCCTCCACAAGGCTCGTCTTCCCTGCCCCGCCATGTCCTAAAAGCGCCACATTGCGTATCCTGTCTGTTGTAAATACCTCCATGTCTTGTTTACCTCCTGTGCCATTATTTGTTTTGTTACAAACGTTATATTAATTTTAACAAAATTCATGGGCAATTACAACAATTTTTTCATTTTTTTGCAGGACGAATGTGGCAAAATGTTACAGTTCCTCTTTCAGCCGATTGACTTTCCGGCGCAGAATTATTAGAATCAAAGAGAGCATACGAGTAAAATCGGAGTAGGCAGCAAAACCAGGTGCGGGAGTCACAGCACAAAATTTCAGTTGAAATGAGGAACAAGGATTATGGATATAAAAAAAATAAGCTTTATCGGTTTGGGATTAATCGGCGGTTCGATTGCAAAAACCATCCGGCGCATCGCCCCGCAGGTGGAATTATATGCTGTTTCCGGGCATTTGTCGACCATTGAAGCAGCATACAAAGCCGGAGTCATCAAAAACAACCAAATGTTAAGCCTGGATGAAATATCTGATTCGGATTATATTTTTCTGTGTACGCCTGTCCAGCAGAACCTTTTGTATCTAAAGCAGCTCAAAAGCTGTATCGCGCCGTACACGGTCATTACAGACGTCGGCAGCGTCAAGGGGGATATCCACTGCGCGGCGGCAAAGCTTGGGCTGGAGGAGCATTTTATCGGCGGGCATCCGATGGCAGGCTCTGAAAAGACAGGCTTTCAGGCTGCGACCCCGTACCTGCTGGAAAACGCATACTATATCATTACGCCGACTTCCAAAACACCGGCAGAGCAAATCAGCCGCTTTCGCAGCCTGGTATGCGCGCTTGGGGCTATCCCGCTTGTTCTGGCGCCGGACGAGCATGATTTTGCAACTGCCGCCATCAGCCATCTGCCGCATATGCTCGCCTACAGTCTCGTGAACCTGGTAAAAGAAATCGACAGCCCGCAGGAAACGATGAAAACCATTGCCGCCGGCGGCTTTCGTGATATGACGCGCATCGCGGCATCGTCGCCTGTGATGTGGCAGGAGATCTGTCTGTCCAACCAAACGCAGGTGCTGCATTTAATCAGCCTGTATATGCAGCAGCTTCAAAAGCTGCGTTCTTATATAGAAGCAAAGGATACGACGTCTATGACAGGCTACTTTGCCGGCGCAAAGGATTACCGTGATTCCTTAACGATCCGAAAGCCTGGCTCCATACAGCCAGTCTATGAATTATACTGTGATTTAATTGATGAAGTAGGCGGTATCGCGACGCTTGCCACGCTGCTTGCAAGCAACGGCATCAACATTAAGAATATCGGCATTGTACATAACCGGGAATTTGAAGACGGCGTGCTGCATATCGAACTGTATGATGAAGCTTCGCGGGATACAGCAGGCACGCTGCTGAAAAAACATCATTACACGGTATACCGGCGGTAGCCCGCAGGCTGGAAATTAGAACAGAAAACAACAAAAAGGAGCTGATAAACTTATGATGATAAAACCTGCCCGTTCCTTAAACGGGGAAATCCATATCCCAGGCGACAAATCCATATCCCACCGCAGCGTCATGTTCGGCGCATTGGCGGAGGGCATGACGGAGGTGGCTCATTTTCTGCTGGGCGCAGACTGCCTGTCTACGATTTCCTGTTTCCAAAAGCTGGGCATTGAAATCCAAACCGATGGCTGCATCCGCATTCACGGCAAAGGGCTGCACGGCCTGCGCCCGCCGGCATCCGTTCTGGACGCCGGCAACAGCGGCACGACTGTGCGCCTGCTGAGCGGCATTCTTGCAGGACAGCCTTTTTCCTGCACACTTTCAGGAGACGCCTCTATACAAAAGCGTCCAATGAAACGGATCATAACCCCTCTGCGTGAAATGGGAGCCGGCATCGCCGGGGCAAATGAAACCGACTGCGCGCCGCTTTTGATCAACGGCGCGCCGCTGCATGGCATCCATTACCAGTCGCCAGTTGCGTCGGCGCAGGTCAAATCGTGCGTCCTGCTTGCCGGATTGTACGCTGACGGGCCAACGAGCGTGACAGAACCGTCTTTGTCCAGAAACCATACCGAGCGGATGCTCGCTTCTTTCGGCGCAGACGTTACCAGCAGCCATACAACAGCCACAATCCTGCCGGATCCGGCGCTTGTAGGGCAAAAAATTGACGTGCCGGGTGATATTTCCTCCGCCGCTTATTTTATTGCCGCTGCGCTGCTTGTGCCAAATGCGGAAGTGCTGATCCATGATGTCGGCGTTAATCCGACCAGGGACGGGATCCTGCGTGCAGCCAAAGCAATGAACGCGGATATCACAAGGCTGAACGAACACCAGGTATCCGGCGAGCCAGTCTGTGACCTGCTCGTGCGTTCCAGCAGCTTGTCTGCAACTACGATCGAAGGCGGTATGATCCCTGCACTGATCGATGAAATCCCGGTGCTTGCCGTTATGGCGGCATATGCACAGGGCACGACGGTGATCCGAGACGCGGCGGAGTTAAAAGTAAAGGAATCCAACCGGATAGAGACGATCGTTACAAATTTAAAAAGAATGGGCGCAGATGCAGAAGCAACCGAGGACGGCATGGTGATCCATGGCGGCAAGCCGCTGCATTATGCCCAGATCGACCCGCACGCAGACCACAGGATCGCAATGGCGTTTGCTGTTGCGGCATTATGCGCACAGGGCGGGGCGGAAATCCTGAATCCAGAGTGCGTATCGATATCTTACCCAGAATTTTATCGGGATTTGATTTCGTTATATTCCTGAACAAATCGCCAACAAGGCTCTGTCCGGCTTTTCAACAGCCAGGCGGAGCCTTGTTTACCGTTTTTGGTCTTTTTACCATAGTTCCTCCCTTTTATCTGCCTGTTTGATCTTCGATCATCTGATAAGTATGTATCTTTTGCTGGTTGATTTCACTCATGCCGATAAACATAGCGCCATAATGGTAGGTACCGTCGTCCTGTTTTTCTTCCCGTACGATCTGGATGACGCTGGGAATGACTTCCTTTGTCCATATGACCATATTTGTATCATAATAGCCGTCGATTTCCAGCTTTTCCCTGGAGTGGAATCCGATGCCTGTACAGGATAAATCCGTAACATTTATGAAAATCTCTTTTTCCGCATCGCCCTGGACAGATTTTAGTTTTAATGTTACTGTAAGCTCCAGCCGCTTGCCTGATCTTCTTTCCATACTGCCTCCCATATTATGATTTGCTGTATTTCCTGTCCATTATACCGCAACAGGCAGCAAATTTCAATATCAACAAAAGCTGCGAGGCAGCAGCGGAAAATACAGCGTAATCCTGTAATCCTCCTGTGTCAGGCTTACTTGTGCCTTACCGCCCATCTGCTCCATCATAAGCGTGATATTTTTTACGCCGATCCCGGTTCCTTCCACATACTGTCCAGGCTGCGCGATGCTGTTTTGAATGACAATCCCTGCCCGTTCTGGCTCATAAACGGACTGAATACGTACTTCCTGTTCCCTGTCTGCATATTTTTCCAGGTTTGAGAAAATGTTATCCATAATCCTGCCTAAATAGTCGGTGTCTACCTGGACAAAAACCGGCTTCCAGTAAAGCAGCGTACAGTCCACACGGAAACCGCCGCAGCCTAACAGGGCGCACAGCTCCGAAAGGTAATCTTTGAACGCGCTGCTTACTTCTTCCGGAGGCTCCAGCACAGCTTCCTTGCGGGAATGAATAAAAAAATATTCAAACATCTGGTCTGACAGGTGCTTGATCTGCTGGATTTTATCGTAAGCCTTGTCCAGATATTCCCGTACTGGCATCCCGTCCCTTTCGCGCTTTTTTAAGACCTCCATATAGGTAAACAGCCCAGCCAGCGGAGTGCGCAGGTCGTGCGACATCCCAAGGACAAGCTTTTCCTGCGCCGCGCGCATCTGCCGCTCTGCCTCCATTTGCTCCAAAAGCTGCCTGCGCATCTGGTCCATGCCCTTGGCAAGCTGTCCCAGCTCATCCTTTCCCTTTACCGTCACCTGGATATGAAGCCCTCCCTGCCGGATGGCATCTACTTCCCGCTCCAGGCATTGGATATAGGATACCGTTTCCAGCATTTTAGACAATACGGCCCACAGGCATACGCCAAAGCCGCATACTGCCGCCGCTGCAAAAAGGATCCGGTAATAGGCTGCATCAAATCCAGTCGATAAATATACATCCGCATCTCCGTCTGCAAACGTAATGCGGTAATAAGGCCGCCAGACAGTCTCCGGCATTTTTTTGCTGCTGTGCAGCCGTTCTCCTGGATAAGAAGCATCAAAAAGCAGCCAGCCTTTTCTTGCAATCAGAAACTCTGAAAGGTCTTGCTGCTGCGCCCACATGGTAATGGTTTGGGTATCCACAGCAGATACTTGTTGCGCACTTACATATTCCTGAAAGGTTTCGGCAAGCGCCGACTCTTGTGTGCCATGTTCAAGGAAATGCTGCCGCAGCATTGTCCTGCCGCCAAAATACAGTAAAACAACAACATAGGCGCCTGCAAAAAGCCCGCTGGCAAGCCGCTTTAGCATGGTGCCGGTTAAGCTGTCTGCAAACACTTTGACCCGATGCCTGTTGTCCCTGCGCAACACCTTTGCAACACGCCTGTTGTCCAGGCAAGGGCTGTTGTTATTTTCATTTTTCATGAAAAGCGCCCATGCATATACTGCAAGAACAAGAAAGCCAGCCATCGCAGGCAGTGCTGTCTCCAGATAAAAGTTCCCGGAAAGCCCTGCGACTGTCCAGTGCCCGTTGGAAAGCGTATAGGTAAAAATAGCCGGAAAGGACTGCTCCGTATCGATATGCAAAATATGCCCGTCTCCGCAAAACGCCCTGTACAGGGCGTCAATCATGACCGAAGGCCAAATGGACCCGCAGGCGCACGTGATGGATGCAAACGCCGCTCCAGCCAGAAACCTGGAAAAAAACAGCAGAAAAACTCTGTCCAGGCTTATGAGCGCTGGGATTTCTGATATTATAGATACTGCCGCATATAGGAATGCAGAAAGCAGGATCTGCGCTTTTTGTACGTATGGATGTCCTGCAAGGCATTTGCGGAAAGCTCCCAAAGCCAGCCCGCGAAAAAGCATCCCGCAAATCGCTGCCGGCTTTATGCCATAGACAATCACATTCTGGAAAAAAATAAGCCTCTGTTCCCTATGCGCCAGGTGCCCGCTGCACAATACCCCATCCGTAAAGACAAGGTAAAAGCCGTCTGCTGCCGCCGGAAAAAGGACAGCCGCAAGGCACCACCGCACAGAAAGCAGAGGCTTTCCAAGATAAGCTTCCCGGACGGGTGTTTTCAGCACGCCGTTTGCATAGGCAAACACAGCAATCCATACCTGAAAAAGATCCAGGCATACATACAAAGCCATCGCCCATCCATCAGATAAGCCAGTACACAGAGAAAACCTAAGAACCGTATATTGGAACGCGTCTGTAAATAGAAAAATGACAAGGATCGCCGCCATGTGCAGCAGTATTTTGCGCATGGCTCCCGTTTTATGTTCCAAGGCGGTACCCCTTTCCCCATACGTTTTCAATGATCTTTGGATCCTGCGGGTTTTCCTCGATCTTCTTACGCAGCCTGCGGATATGAACCATCACCGTATTGCCGGATGTATAGATAAACGGTTCGCCCCATACGCTCTCATACAGGTTTTTTACAGAAAAGATTTGATTCGGATGCTTGATCAAAAGCAGCAGGATCTCGTATTCCAATTCAGTCAGTTCTGCTTCTGCTCCGCGCACAACGACCTGATTATGCCTTGTATGAATGCGGATACCTGCCGTTTCCAGCCACCCGGAAACGTCTTTTTCCATGTCCTTTTGCAACGCTTTGTCATATACATTGCGCCGCCGCAAAAGCGCCCGTACCCGTGCAAGCAGCTCTGCATACGAAAACGGCTTGACCAGGTAATCGTCGCCGCCGACCGTAAGCCCAAGCAGTTTATCCGATTCCTGTCCCTTTGCAGTTAAAAAAAGGATCGGTACTTTTGAACGTTTTCTGATTTCCTCGCAAGTGCGGATTCCAGATATTCCGGGCATCATGATATCCAAAATGACAAGCTGCGTATCTTCTGAAAGCTGGCTAAGCCCCGCAAGCCCGTTTTCAGCTTCTTCCACCAAAAATCCGTCTCCTTCCAGCAGGATGCGCACGCCCTCTCGGATCGCGGCATCGTCTTCAATCATCAATATTGTACTTTGTTCCATATCCTGTTCCTTTTCTTCTGCCCGCAAGCCATATCCTTGCTATGCTTTGGAAAGGTGCTTTGCAGATACATATGCAGTAAGTCCCGCGAACCGAATCTTCGCCCAGCGGTTTCCCTTTTCTCCGCTGATGGCAGACACCTTGACCCTAAGACCTTTCGTCAGCGTCCCAATCACGGTATAGCCCGTCCCTGCGCCGCATCTTACATTCAGGGTATCTGCGGTAACAACATAGTATTTTGCCCGCTGCCTTGCCGCAGTCTCCTTTGCTTGTGCGAGGATGCAGCCTTTTTGTACAGATACCTGCCCGGCAGGTGCCGCCAACATTACAGCCGCTGCCACCGCCGCTAATTTTGCCGCCTGTTTTTTCATACTTGTTCTCCTTCCGATTGTTTGCAAAGTTTTATACGGATATAAGGATAAAGCATAAATCTTACATCACGGCTGAATGAAATCTTAACAAATCTTACATTTTATTTTTCGTTCGCCAATAGGGATTATAAACGATACCTTGCTCATTTGCAAGTATTGGTTTAGATAATGGGGAATCCTTTGCATCTCTTTTTGGCAAATACAGAACATACAAAATATGCAAATAGAATCTTGACAATAGTATAACATCATGTTATATTAAAAATACCAACAACATGTCATACATCGAGTAAGGAGGTGACACACATGCCGAAGCAAATCTCTGATTTGGAACTTGAAATTATGAAAATCATTTGGTCAAACCCGAAGGAGGTGGTATTGTTTTCTGATTTTATGGATGCACTGGCGTCCAAAGGCAGACCATGCCAAAAAAACACCCTGATCGTCCTTTTGTCACGCCTGACTGGCAAAGGCTTTTTAAGCGCAAAAAAAGTCGGCAGACGCAATGAATATACAGCACTTGTGAAAGAGGCAGCATACCAGGCCGCGCAAACAAAGCATTTTCTGGATAAAATCTATGAAGTAAGCGCAAAGGGGCTTGTTTCTAACCTGATTGAGGGCGATTTTTTGACGGACGCGGAATATGATGAATTGAAAAAACTGCTGGAGAAAGGACAGGAGACATCATGCGAATAGTTTTTCAGGAAATGTTCAAAGTCTATTTTTCCATGTCAATTTCCGGAACTGTGCTTGCCATTGCCCTGCTGACCGCAAAGCGGTTTTACAAAAACAAAATTAGCCGGCAATGGCAGTATTATATCTGGCTTGCAGTCATCCTGCGGCTGCTGCTTCCACTTCAGGCTGGTACTGGCGTCATGGGAAGGCCCTATCAGATCATTGGCGAGTCGCTTACAGCGGCTGTACCGTTCCATCAAAAAAGCCTGCCAGTGCTTTCCGGCAATACAGATCCTTCTGGCAGCAATATCATGCCAGACAGCAGTATTACAAACAATCCAGCAGCAGACAACCAGATCACAAACAATCTGGCAGCAGACAACCAGATGCCAAATAATCATCCAGCGGCAGACAACCAGATCACAGGTGATACGGAACCAGCAGCCACAAAATCAGAAAAAGAACTGCGTTTTGATCTGGATTTTTTGGCTGCCAGCTTCTGGGTCGCAGTGTCGTTTTTCTCCGCCTATCTCTGGCTGGCCTGGATATTAGTGGCAGCTTTTCTTTTGGTTCGTAAAATCACGGCATACCAAAGCTTCCTCCGGTATCTGAAGGCTGGCGCAAACCAGGTTGATAACCTCGCTCTTTTAGACCTGCTCTCTGTCACCGCAAGCCGGATCGGCATAAAAAAACCGGTCGAATTGTGCATCCATCCATTTCTTGCCTCGCCTATGCTGGTTGGGTTGTTTCATCCCTGCATTGTACTGCCTAGTACGAATTTTTCCGAACAGGAATTTTCCTATATCGCGCTGCATGAGCTGACGCATTACAGGCGGCTGGACGTACTCTACAAATGGATGGTACAGGCAGTCCTCTGCCTGCACTGGTTCAATCCGGCTGTATACTTTATGTGCCGTGAAATAAACAATGCCTGCGAATTTTCCTGTGATGAAGCAGTGCTTGCAAAAATCGGATACAGTCATGCGCAGGATTATGGAAAAATACTGTTAGATGCCATGGCAGCCGTCGGAAAATCTAAAGCTGCGCTTGGAACTGTTACATTAAGCGAAAATAAACAATTATTAAAAGAAAGGTTATGTGCGATTATGAATTTCAAAAAACAAACAAAAACAATCCGTGTTTGTACAGGTGTATTGACACTTTGTATTGCCATTGGGTCATCTTTTATTGGCATCTATCCTGCTTTTGCAGCGTCCTATTTTGATTCTGCAGAAACAGGCGGGCAAACAACACCGAAGCAGGACGATAAAATCAAATCCCAGGAGGCACAGATAAACAAAAAAAGCTCAGCCGATGCACAGAAAAAAATAGATGGTGCAGATACGGATTCTTTAAAAGCAGAAGCAAGGCGTTACTATCATGCAGGCAGCCTTCCGCTGTTTCAGGCAGTATTTCCGCATCTTGGCAAAAACTCACAAAAAACGTGGCTGAATAAATTTTATAAAAAAGATGAGATCGCGTTTTTCAGTGTTTCCATAAAGCATTTTGATAAGGAAAGCGCCATGGTCAGATCTTTCGCAAAAAAGGCGTATCAGGACGGGAATATTGCATTCTTCTCCGTTTTGTCAGAAAAATTAAGTAAAGCATCGCTGGAAGCTTATCTGGACAAGGCTCTTGACGACGGAGAATTTGGCTTTCAGGCAATGCTGTATGATGCCTTAAATGACAACAAGGGATGGGAACAGAAACAGGCGGCAATGGAAGAGGACATGAAGAAGGAATACGAAGCCTATGGCATTACGAAAGAAGGCACAGACTATTATTACAAAGGCGAGCTGGTACATATTTTTCTGGACTATCAGCCACAGGGGAGCGTATACACACTGGATATGAACCCACAGGGAACTGCAAATATTAAAATCACCCGTAAAAACGGCAAGATTGAGAAGGTGTCCTATTTGACAAAGCAGGAATTAAAGGAATGGTTCGGTACTGGCAACCCATAATCTATAAAAAAGCTGGCTGCAGGAGCTTTTTGGCAATCCCGCAGCCTATGCAATTACCTTAGCCCAAGCCACTGTTCCACTGTTTCTATTGCGTAATCCACTCCCTTTGCAATCCTTATAGTTCAGGTTAATATGTGTGATTGCCTCAATCACGTCAGCAGCCCTTCGCTCCAGCGCACTAAATCGCTCCCTGTTGGATTCCATAATCCCGGCAAGTGCTTCTTTGTTTAAGGGCTGATTTCTCTCTCGGCTGAATTTACGCATTCTTACGGACTTTGCAGTAAATGCAAAGTCCTGGTGTGAATAGTAACATGGGATCATTCTTTCGTGCATGAATATTCAAAAAAATCAAAATCTGCACAATGCATATGCTTCATACTGTCTGTACAGGCAAGACCGACCATTGTCCCGGTAAATTCCCCATATTTGCAGTATTCATCTGAAAATTTGCTTGTATCAAACACCTTTCCGATCTTTTGGTAATCCGTGCCGTCGTAGCTCCATGCAAACCAGGTATCCCGTCCATTTACATACAGCCTGAAATAAATTGGCAGATCCTCGACCGGGATTCTCGTATCCAAATATTCTGTTTTTTCGCCATTTTCCAGTTGAATCACACAAATGGCGCTTTGCCTGAGCGTTTCGCTGTAATATTTCCGCAGGAAAACAAAATTCATATTGTCATAATACAAAATCAGCCCGGCACTGTGCTGGTACACCTCTGGCACAAACTCCATTTTTGTCGTAGCTACTGCGTGAAGGCTGGTCAGCTTCCTGGCAAGGATGCTTGCTTTATGCAGGGATGTCAGCGATTCCTGTCCCCGGATACGCACATACCCCTGCCTTGCCGATACATCCGCAAAACGGTGCGGCATTATGCGCGGCGCATAATACCAGTTTCCCAGCTTTCCGCTGTCAAAGCCGTCAAAATCCGGGATCTGCGGCAGCGGCATTTCCGGCAGCGAGCTTTCCGGCACTTCCAGCTTTGCCAGGTTGCTGCCGTCTGCCATACGCAGCCATCCATCGTCTGTCCAGTGCATTTTCTGTATGGCAGTTTCGCGCCCAAGTGTACAGCGCAGTTCTGGCACAAACGGCCTTGCACATAAGTGCAGCAGATAGACTTCTCCTGTCGGAAGTTCTACATAGCTTCCATGGCCTGACTTTTGCAGGACAGACTGCGGGTTGTAATAGCCAGGTTTTAAATGATCCGGGTCGTGCCTTTCATAAGATTCCCCTGGCGCACTTGTCACAATCGGGTTTGCGGGATCTTTTTCATACGGCCCCCATACATGCTTCGAACGTCCCATAGTGACACAATGGTTATACCCGGTGCCTCCTTCTGCACACATTATATAATAATACTGCCCACGCTTGGTCAGGTGCGGCGCTTCTATACAGCCCCGGTCAGTGCCGCCGTTCCAGATTCTGCGCGGATATCCGATGATCTCATGCCTTGCCGGGTCATACTCTGCCATACAAATTGCGCCTGGCTTTTCATAGCCTTCCCTTGTCTCCCATTCCAAAGAAACCACATATTTCTTTCCGTTGTCATCGTGAAACAAAGAGGCATCGAACCCGGCTGAGTGCAGATATGCCGGACGGCTCCATGGCCCTTTGATATCTTTTGCGGTAATCACATAATTGTCCACATCAAAATACCGGGCATTCATGGAATGCATCACACCGTAGACGACATAAAACAGATCTTCAGCTTCGCAATAGGTCAGGCACGGCGCCCAGATTCCCTTTGCACTCGGAAGCTTTTTTAAATCCACTGCTTCATCATCTGTAATTACATGTGTATAAAGCTCCCAGTGTTTCAAATCGAAAGAATGGTAGACCGGAATGCCAGGCATCCATTCAAAGGTAGATACTGCCGCATAATAATCATCCCCCTTGCGGCAAATGCATGGATCAGGATTAAAGCCCGGAATCACAGGATTTTGAATCATGGGAACATCCTCCTTTCTTAAAATCATTGTGCTGGTTCTCAAACCAGCCAAAATGCATACATCGCCCAAAGTCCCAACTGTCCCAGCCGGCCCAGCCGGTTTCGTTAACCGTATCTGTAAGCAGCTTATAGCTCCAGTAAAAATATCCGCTGCCCTTTTCCCATGCCTGGATTTGTGCATTTGCCAGATCCAGGTAGAGTTTTCTTTTTTCATCCGCAGACATGGCAGCCGCCTGTTTGCCTTCTACGCCATTTAATACAGACTGCCCGCCTTTTGTATCGTATCCGCAGGCTTTGGAATTAAACAGGCACCATTCTCCGCAAATCACTGGAAAATATTGCTGCATTTCTTCTATTTTACGTTCGTAATGCTCCCGGATATATGCCTTGTAAGCTTCCAGCTCCTGTGCGCAGCCTTCTGCTTCAGCCATCATCAGATACTGGTGCGTATCCAAAACGACATTTTTGTAGTGTTCTTCCTGCATAAAATCTTTCCAAGCCAGTAGTTCAAAACCGTCGTGGATCACGACATACTTTTCTTCTGGCAGAAACCTGCGCAGCCTGTCATAAGCTTTACTGTAAAAATCCCGCAAAAATTCCATTGTATTTGGCGCAGAACCTTTTGCCATCTCTTTGTCGGCGGCTGGATAACGTTTTGGCACGTCCATCAGCTTCCACATCCGTTCGGTAATTGGCTCATTCAGCACTTCTATGCCCCAAAGCGCCGGATTTTTTCCATAACGCTGTGCTAGGCGTTCCAATACCGTAAGCACAAATTCCACCTCATCCGGGCATTGAGACCAGCGGCACACGCCGCAGATCCCGCCGTTGTCAAATCCATTCTGCCCAAGCGGCGCTGTATGCAGGTCTAACAGAATCGTAAGCCCATATGCCTGTGCCCATGCAAACGCCCGGTCAAGTTCCTTGATACATCCAATAAACGGTTCCCTGTCGCCAAATACAAAATATGGCACCGGGATACGCACAGCATCTATGCCCATTGCTTTGACTGCTGTAAAATCCCGCTCTGTGATGTATTCTGAACGATGGATCTGAATGCGTGCTTCATACACCTCTTTTGGGAGCTGATGTGCCAGGCTGTACTCATCCTCTGCGTCTGTCCCAGCAAAAAGAGTGGGGCTCATCCATTTTTCCAATACGAGCCAGTTGCCAAAATTAACGCCTTTTACTTTTTTTAGATTCATGGGATACCTCCTTAAATTTTTTTATATGTTGTGATCTTTTCAAATATTTCTTGCTTCTCGCCGTTTTTCATTTCGAGTTTTGTCCTGCACGTTTTTGCAGATCCTTGATAATTCCGTCAAATTCCTGGTCTAAATGGTAAAATTTCATAATTACAAGCCCAACCGCATAAACCCCCATCGGTATCCAGACAAAGCAAACCCGGATAGAAGCAAGCGCGGAAGCAGACTGTACTGCCGCTTCACCCACATATCCACCAAGTTCCAGGATCAGTCCAAGCAGCGCCGAACCAATTCCGTTTCCGATTTTATAACCAAAACTGCACGCACTGTTTACGAGCCCCTCGGTACGTACACCTGTTTTCCATTCTCCATAATCGATCGTATCTGAAACCATCGCCCACATCGTAGCTCCGCCGCACGCATTTCCGATTCCGCGTATTATACTGGAGACAACAATCATGCCCATCGAACCGCCTGAAAAATTCAAAATCATCATGCCAATCATATCAAAAACAAGTCCGGCTGCAAATACGTTGCGCTTTCCATATTTTTTTACTAGCATTGCGATGAAAAACATGCCGGCGATCTGCACAATATTAAAAATGCCGTTAATTGTGCTAACAAGGTCTCTGTCCCCAAGAATATCTTTTGCAAAATAAACCGTTGCCCCGCCGTTTACGGAATACATTAAAAAGAACAGTGCCAGCATTCCAGTCATCATGATCCAGTATTTATTTTGAAACAATGCCTTCATCCCTGTTCCAAACGGGATATTCCCTTCTTTGCCAGCCGAAGCATTTGCCGCTTTGACACGCTCTTTTGTTCCAAAAAAATTGATCAGAAAAGCAATCACAGACAATACGCCAAGCACACAAAAAGTCTTTGTCCATGCCTGCGCATGATCCCCGAAATACTCTACCAAAGGCAGCGTACAAGTATTCACTGTCAGTGTGCCAGCCGTAGCCAGCAGATTCCTGAAAATGCTTAATACCGACCGTTCATACGGATCCTGCGTCATCAGGGCATTGAGTGCAGAATACGGCACATTGATTGCCGTATAGATGATAGACGATACGAGGTTATAGGTAATAAATACATATACCAGCTTTGGCGTCGGCGCCCAGGAAACAGGCACCGAAAACAGCAGCACGCCAGATACTGCAAACGGCACGCACATGCGCAAAAGCCACGGCCTTGCTTTGCCGTACTTCGATTTTGTCCGGTCTACGATCACGCCCATAATAAGATCAGTAACCCCGTCAAACAGCCGGGACACCATCATAACCGTACCGACTGCCAGTGAGCTGACACCCGCATAATCTGTATAATACAGCATTAAAAATGCCGACATTGCCGTGTAGATAATATTGCATCCAAAATCACCGCATCCATAAGAAAACCGTTCTACAACTTTAGATAAGGTAAACCTGTTCTTATTCTCCATTTTAAAACACACTCCCTTTTTCTTTTTTATCCTCTGCGCATTGGAATTTCTTGTTTTATAAGTGTATTTTAACAGTCTGGAAAGTTTTTGGTTAGACCTAATATTGTCTGTTTTATAGGACGATATTCTCTTTTTCTTGCTTTTTTGCAGGATTTATGATACATTTCTGATCAAGAACAAGGATTGTTTCAACATACAAAAAAGGAAAGGTATATTTTATGAACACAGATTATATCTTGGAACATATTACTGTACCGAAAAATACAGGCGTTATGTTCCGTACTTCGATCGATTCCGGCAGCTATGTCCCAAGCCACTGGCATCCTGCCATTGAGGTCATTTATATGCTTGAGGGAGAGCTGTTTGTTACAGAAACAGCAAAGACACGCCGCCTTGCCGCCGGACAGTGTACATTGATTAATTCCGGCGTCATCCATGCGACAAAATGCACGGCAAAAAACAAAGCGATTTTATTTCAGATCCCGATTGATTTTATATCTTTATATATCCCGGATATCCAGACACGGATCTTTACCATCGACGACCCAAGCGACAATCCAATCCGCAGGACTAAAACTGACATGCTCAAAGAAACGCTGCTTAACATGCAGGTTGCCAACGATATCCGTCCAGAGGGATTTATCCTGCGTTTCAACAGCCTGCTTTTTGAAATCCTGTTCCAGCTTTACCACAATTTCAGTACCACCGTCTTTTGCTCTGGCAGAAACCAGAGGACGAAAGACTTAAACCGCCTGACCAATGTACTTGCCTATACTGCGCAAAACTACAGCCGTCCGATATCTATAGATGAGATCGCTGCCGTCGCATTTTTGGAATCAGGATACTTCTGCCGCTTTTTTAAAAAGCATATGGGAAACACTTTTTTAGAATACCAGAATGAACTGCGCTTATCCCATATTTACCATGACCTGCTGACAACCAGTGACCTCATACAGGATATTTTAGAACGGCATGGATTTACCAACGACAAGCTGTTTCGGCGGATGTTTCGGGAACGGTTTGAAAAAACGCCGTCACAAGTGCGCAAAAACCACAGAAACAGCTTCTAACAGGTCACAAAATCAGCATAGCATCCCCAAAACTGAAAAACCGATACTTCTCTTTTACCGCCTGCGCATACGCTTCCAGCACATGCTCCCTGCCGGCGAATGCGCTCACCAGCATAATCAGTGTAGACTCCGGCAGATGAAAATTTGTAATCAGCCCGTCAATACAGCGAAAATGATATCCGGGATAGACAAAGATCTGTGTCCAGCCGCTGGCAGCCCTTACTATGCCTGCTTCGTCTGCAATGGTTTCCAGTGTCCTTGTGCTGGTCGTGCCTACGGCGACCACACGGTGTCCGCCTGCTTTGGCACGGTTGATCTTGCCGGCATTTTCTTCGTCTAAGCGGTAAAACTCGGAATGCATATGGTGGTCTAAGACGTTGTCTACCTTTACCGGGCGAAACGTTCCAAGCCCGACGTGGAGCGTCACTTCTGCGAGTTCTACTCCTTTGTCAGCAAGCTGCGCAAGCAGTTCTTCGGTAAAATGCAGCCCGGCGGTCGGGGCTGCCGCAGAGCCTTCTTCTTTGGCATAGACAGTCTGATACCGTTTCTGGTCTTGCAGGCGATGTGTGATATAAGGCGGCAGCGGCATTTCTCCGAGCTTGTCTAAGATTTCTTCAAAGATACCTGTATAAGAAAACTGGATGATCCGATTGCCTTCTTCTACGATATCGATGATTTCTCCGGTTAAAAGCCCATTGCCAAACTGGAGCTTTGTCCCGATTTTTGCTTTTTTCCCTGGTTTTACAAGCGTTTCCCATTTGTTGTCCGAAAGGCGTTTTAAAAGCAGCAGTTCAATGCCTGCCTGAGTCCCTTCTTTTGTGCCGAACAGCCTTGCCGGGAGCACCTTTGTATTGTTGAGCACTAGGCAGTCTCCTGGATGCAGATAGTTTATCATATCCCGAAATACATGGTGTTCGACAGAGCCGTCCCTGCGCCCTAAAACCATCAGCCTGGAGCCTGAGCGGTCTGCCAACGGATCCTGTGCAATTAGTTCCTGCGGCAGGTCATAATAAAAATCTTTTACATTCATCATCTTTTTCATCTCAACTTCATCCTGTTATTTTTACTGTTTTCGAAGCTCAATCCCTTTTTCTTCCAGGGCATGAATGATCTGGTTTAACGGTTCCTTTACATCTTGTTCATCCAACGTACGTCCAGCCGCGCGGAATGTAACCGAATAAGCGAGGGACTTATATCCAACCTTCATTTGATTTCCTTCATAGATATCAAATAATGCATAGCTTTCCAGGTATTGTCCGCCTTTTGCTTCAATGATTTTTTCGATGTCGCCCGCCAAGACATGTTTTGGCGCTACCATGCTAAGGTCATACGTCACTGCCGGGAACCGGGAGATCTGTTGGTATTTGCGGTCAAAGCTGGACAGCCCTATGATCAGAGGCATATCCATCACAGCTACATAAACACGTTCTTGGATAAAATAATTGGCTGCCGCAGCAGGATGCATTTCACCAAGGTATCCGATGATACTGCCGTCATAATAGATCAGCGCCTGTCTGCCAGGATGCAGGAACGGCTTTTCGGCATTCGGGCTATAGCCTGGTTTTTTCTGCATCCCTGTCTTTTGTAAAAATTGTTCAATCACGCCCTTCATCGTATAGAAATCCCCGTCCCCATACATGCCGAGCGTAAACTGCATCCGTTCGTCTGGAAGCTCCGCAGGCGTAAGCTCTTTTTGCCGGTAAATATTGCCAAGCTCATACAGACGCACGTCTTTGTTTCCCTGATTGGCATTCAATGCCAGCGAGGACAGCATTCCATTCAGGGAAATTGTACGCAGAATGCTGCGCTCCCCACCTTGCGGATTTGCTGCAGCGTTGCGAAGGCTGGAATCCTGCGGGATTAGCAGTTTGTCAAATACCTGCGGGCTTTCAAAGGGGGATACCATGCACTGGCTGAATCCGCAGTATTCTGCCACATCCCGTGCAACAGCTTCGATGCGTAGCTGATAGGACAGCTTTCCTGTCGTTGTTGTTCCAGAAGGCAGCGTTGGCTGGATTTTGTCATAGCCGTAAAATCTTGCGACTTCCGCGGCCAGGGCCGCACCGCAATCCAAATCCTCTCGCCAGGATGGGATCAGCACTTCATTGCTTTGTTTATCATATGTCAGTTCAATTTTTGAAAAATAGCCAAGCATAGCATCTGGTGTGATCCTCGTTCCTAACAGACGGTTGTATTTGTCCGGCTCGAACGGAATGCGTTTTTCTTCTCTAACGCTGGAATCAATATCTATGGTACCGCCTACCACTTCTCCGGCACCAAGTTCTTCGATGAGCTGGCAGGCACGGTTTACTGCATCGGCCGTATGTGGGGAATTCGTACCGCGAAAGCAGGCTGCTTCAAGCAGCAGCGCCGCATCATCCAGCATATGCTCCCTGCCGTCCGGTGCTGCAAGAGCGTCGCCTTGTACTGCCCGGCGTACAATGGCCTGTTTTCCTGCAACCGTATCCAGGCCGTAAGCATGTATCGGCTGGCCGTATTCCTCCGCCACATAATTTGCAATGTCTGTTATATTGTTGACCGGGCGGATGCCATGCACCCGGAGCCTTTGCTGCATCCATTGCGGCGAAGGAGCGATTTTTATATTTTTCACGACGCGCGCTGTATAACGCGTGCACCGCTTTGGCTCCTCTATGCAGACTTTTATGTAATGATGGATATTTTCTCCGTTTCCAGTTGGCTTTATGACAGGCGGCTGAAACGGAAGGCGAAACGTAGCCGCAGCTTCCCTTGCAATGCCGATGACGCTAAAGCAGTCTGTACGGTTAGAGGCTATCTCATATTCGACCAATACATCATCCAACTGCTCCAGGTTTTTGTCATATGCTTGATATGCTACTACCTTCGTGCCGGAAAGCGTCATCGCGTCTGCATATTCCTGTGCCGATACGTTTAAGCCAGGTACCATGCTTTTGATCCATTCTAATGAAGTTTTCATGCTGTTTCCTCCAACTATTTCACGCTGTTTTCTAAAACTGAGACAAAAACCGGCTATCATTTTCATACAGTAGCCGCATATCGTCAATCTTGTATTTTTGCATGGCAATCCCTTCCGGGCAGGCATCAAAGAAAAAACCGGCATATTGTTCCGGGTCGATGCCGCCCGCTTTAAGCACCTTCGGATGCATCATGCCGCAGCTTAACGTCTCGATCCAGCCAGTGTCCTTGCAGAAACGGCAGCCGCTGCCGCCGCACCAAAGGCAGGTAACGTCAACCTTGGCGCCTGGTGCTGCAAACGGGAAATGATGCGGGCGGAATTTCACTTTTGTATCTTTGTAAAACAGCTCCTTTGCAAATACTGTCAGCGTTCCCTTCAAGTCTGCAAAAGAAATATTTTGATCGATGGCAATTCCTTCGATTTGATGCAACGACAAAGAATGTGCGTCGCCTGCCTGATCTGGACAATATACCCTGTCTAGTGCGAGGATACGCAACGGCAGCGGGCGGCTTTCTATCCTATTTATCATACGTACCTGAACCGGGGAATCCTGCGTACGTAAGGCGTCTGTCCCTTCCACAGCCTCATAGCCCATGCCTGTCAAAATACGCGCAGCTTCTTCTAAGGCGATCGTAACCGGATGGCGGTGCCCGATACGGTTTTTCTTTGCCGGAAGAGTAACGTCAAGAGCTTCCTGCTTTAGACGGAAGTTCAGCTCGGCTGCTTCCAGCTTCTTTTTCGTCTCTTCCAGCATATCTTCTATTGCAGAGCGCGTTTCATTGACAAGCTGGACGATGGCCGGACGCTCCTCTGGCAGCAGGTCTTTGATCCCCTTTAATACAGATGCAAGCTCTCCCTTTTTTCCGAGAAATACAGTCCCGACTTCATTTAATTTTGTCAGTTCTTCGGAAGCCAGTATCTGCTTTGCTGCCTCTTCCCTGATTTTTTGCAGTTTTTCTTTCATATGCACCTCCTCCTTTCAATAACAGAACGTTTTGCAGTTAAATAAGTAATGATATAATAAAATACACAAATGCCTGTCATGACAAATGAGACCGCTGCCGCTGTCAGATAAGTGTCCCCGGCCAGTGAGGATATGCCGCTAAGCCTTACGATCTGGGCACAGATGATTCCTGTTGGGATATTTACGAGTACTGCGCCTGAAAACGGCAGGAAGAAAAAGCAAAAGGTCTGCAAAAACAGCGTGCGGCTGCGCTGTGCCTCCCCTGCACCGATCTGGAATAAAATCTGGTATCTCCTGCGGTCTTCTGCGATACCGGACAACATTTTCAGTGCAAGCACCGCCATTGCCAGCAGCAAAAATACCAGTGACGCAAACAAGGCGCCGACAGTCAGGATCGCTGCCACACTGTTTTGCTCATACCTGCCGTATTCCCGCAGAGAAAAATGGCAGAAACCTGCCTTGTTTTCGACCGCATTTAATTCCTTTTTCAGCGACAGCGCATGGTAGCTTGCAGATCCAAAGTGATATGCCGTATACGTTGTCTCTGCTTCCATGCCGTTTGCTGCTTCGTCTGGTATAACTGCAAAAAAATAAACATAATGCAGGATGGGACAGTCCTCCATCACACCCTTTGCGCGGTATGTCCTGCCGTTTCGCGAAAAGACAGCTTTCCGCCATGCATACTGTGAGGCTTGCCGATTGTTTGTAACAATCAGAAATTCTCCGTCAAGCTCTACCGGCTCTTTCCCAAGAAAAGCCATAATCGCATTAAAATCACTTTCTTTCAGATAGCTGTCCATAAGCCCGTCATATCCTGCCCCTGACCATTTCGAATATGCATACAGGTCCGCCTTGCCTGAACAGTAAAAAGTATAAGTAAGCTTTTTTGAAACGGCAGTATAAGCCTGGATCACTTGTTCTGCTTCCGCTGCTGGAGCAGTTTTCTGCGCGCCGGTTCCATAGGCAGCCCTTTGCGCTACATCCTCGCGGTACAAAAGATCAAATGGGTAATTCCTGTATAATAATGCCGTTTCGCTTGCCCGCTGCAAAAAGGAAGCATTGACTCCGATGACTGCAAACGCCAGTAAAACGGCAAGCAGCCCAATCAGGACAGAATTTGAATTCAGTGTCCCTGAAAGCTGGCGCAGTACAAAGGTATTGGTACCGCGAAAGCACAGGCTGCGTTTCAGCAGCAGGCTGACGAAGCTCCTTGCCATGCCGATATAGAACAAAGCCACACTGCACGCAAACATTGCCAGTATTTTTGCAAACTCGGTTCCTGTTGCGTGGTCTAAAAAAACAGATGCGACTTCTTTTTGAAACGCATAGCAGCAGTATAATATAAGCGCAAACGAAAGCAAACATACAAGCAGCCATAAAAAAGGGGCGCGCACAGGACGCTCTGCCTTTTTTTCCTCGTAAATCAACTGGTAAATACGTACTTTTTTCAGATAAAACGAAGATGCGGCGCAGGCAATCAAAAAAATCCCTGCCACAAGCACTACCGTAAATATCAGCCCGTCCATAGAATACCTGGAAAATAAAAAATCCATCTCCATAAAATGCATAATCACCGCCATAAATCCCTGGTAAATAAACAAGCCAAGGAGTATGCCGCTTCCAAGCGCGATGACGCAGATCAACATCGTTTCTGTAAGAAAGATCGAAAGCAGGTCCCTTCTTGACATGCCAAGCGTCAGATACGTGCCGAATTCCCGCTTTCTAAGCTTTAACATAAACGAAGTCGCATAGCCTAATACAAAGGCTGTGATCAGCGAGATCAAAACGACGGCCGCACCCATCCCATATCTAAAATCATCCGTCGTATCGATATATCTTTTTAGTTCTTTGCCAAAGATCATATTGTTGATGGCAAACAGCAGCGCCACTGTAAGGGAAACCGTAAAAAAATAAATCAGATAATTTCCAATCTGGCGCCTGACATTCCGAAAGGCAAGTGTCCGTTTACCTGACATCTTCTTCACCTCCCAGTGCTGCCGTCACAGCCACAATTTCCCGGTACAATTCCCGCCTGTCCCGGCTGCCCCGGCTGACCTTGCTCCATACCTTTCCGTCTTGCAAAAACAGCACATGCTGTGCGTACGAGCCGACAACCGGGTCATGCGTCACTAACACGATGGTAGAGCCAAGCTCCTCGTTCATGCTGACAAAGGCCTCCATGAGCGCTTTCGAATTTTTGGAATCAAGCGCCCCAGTCGGTTCGTCCGCCAGTATCAGCGCCGGGCCTGTAATGATTGCCCGGGCACATGCGGCACGCTGCCTCTGCCCGCCGGACAGTTCATGCGGAAACCTGGAAAGCTGCTGCGTTAGGCACAGCGTCTTTGCAACCCACGCAAGCTTTTCTTTCGTTTCACGGATACCGGTTCGCTTTAGGTTCAGCGGCAGCACGATATTTTCGGCAATCGTCAGCGTATCCAGCAAATTGTAATCCTGAAATACAAATCCAAGCTGGTCTCTGCGGAATGCTGCAAGCTGCGTTTCCTTCAATTTTGACAGATGCATTCCATTCAAACAGATTTCCCCGGAGCTTACCCGGTCTATCGTGGCGATAACATTTAACAGAGTAGATTTCCCGGAGCCGGATGCGCCCATCACTGCAAGAAACTCTCCCTTTCCCACCGAAAAAGAAATCCCGTCCAAGGCTTTCGTAACGACGCTTCCGCGCCCATAATATTTTGTTACGTCCTTTACCTGTAAGATTGATTTCATAAAAGATACCTCCGTTTTGTTCTTGCATCCGGCACGATCCGGTATGCAGGACATGCCGGATGCTGTACCTGTATTTTAACAGAAAACATGGATATTCTTTCTAACGCAACGACAAGGTTTTTCTTACAGTTTTGTAAGGAACTTGTTTTCAGTTCTAAAACGACAGCGTAACCCGTGTAAACCGATCCTTTTCGGATTCGATCTGAAACTGGATACCCAGCCGGCAGCACAATTCCGATACGATATACAAGCCCATCCCGGTACTTCTTCCACGCCTTCTTCCGTTGCTTCCGGTAAAGCCGCGCTCTGTCACCCTTGGCAAATCATAATCTGCAATCCCGATCCCGTTATCTTCGACTGTAATTTTCCTGTCCTTTGCCAGAATGTTGATACGACAGCCCGGGCAATAGTTTGCGCTGTTTATCAAAAGCTGCTTTAAGATAAAGCAAAGCGATTTGGCATCTGTATAAATGGCAAAATCTCCCTGCACGTCAACACATACTTTGGAAGCGATCAGTATTTCCGCCTGGCTTTTCACTGCTTCCTCGATCACAGCGGCTGCATGTACCTGCCGGATCTGTGTATCCTTTTCCGCTGTACGCAGGCGTGCATAATATAAAATACTTTCTGTCAGGTTGTCTGCCCGCTTCAGTTCACGCTTTAGCTTGCGCACATCCCCGTTGTTGGATAAGATCAGGGAACATGCCGTCAAAGGCGTCTTTATTTCATGGATCCAGCTCTCCACATAATCACAGTAATCCTCTTTGTCCCGCTTTGCTGCTTCCACCGCGCCGATTGCTGAGCTGGAAACGGCACGCATTGCCTCATAATACTTTTTTTCCACCGCGTTCGCAGGCTTTGGGAGGATTTCGCCAAGCAGGTACTTTTGCGGCAGCTCTTCGATCAGGCGATTTAACTGGCGAAGCCTTTGCCTCTCCAGAAAAAAACTGGCGAAAAGCCAGCTCACAGTAACCGATGTAAAAAAAAGCTCTGTCAAAGCCATAAGCGCCGTTCCGCCGCCCACAAATAAAAGGCAGGCGCCAGACAGCAGCGCGCCGAGCAGGAGGAAGCACAGCGTTACAGCTTTTGCCGAAAGAAAATCCCGCAGCGTCATAAGCGGTACCCCACGCCGCGTACCGTATGGATAAAATCGTCCGCCCCCATTGCCTTTAGCTTTTCCCGCAGGCGCCTGATATTTACATACAGCGTATTTTCATCAATATACAGGCTGTTGCTCCAGAGGTCTTCGATCAGATCCTCCCGTGTGCACAGCTCTTTTTGCATCAGGCAGGCAAGGATTCTGGTTTCATTTTTGGTCAGCTCCTTTACCATATCGTGATATTGTACAAAAAGCCCGGCAAGATTCAGCGTCAGGCCACGCACCGTAAGAATGGGGCTGTTTTTGCGCCGAAGAAGCCTTGCAATGCGTGCAAGCAGTACGGAGGAATGGTAAGGCTTTCGGATATAATCATCCGCTCCTACGCTAAAGCCAAGCAGCTCCGCCTCAGCGGATTCCCTCGCTGTCAGAAAAATTACCGGCACATTCGAATGCTGCCGCAGCCTGCGGCAAATTTCATATCCGCTTTCCTTTGGCAGGCTGATATCAAGCAGCGCAAGGTCGCAGGGCGGCTCTTTCACAGGCTGGTAACCGTTGGCATATAAAAGTGTGGCAAGCTCCTCACGAATGGCATCGTCGTCCTCAATGACTAAGATTTTTTCCATTTTTCTGAGCCCTCCTTTTTAGGATATTATCATCTTTCCCTTGACTTTTTCACAACATAGAACTATACTATAAAAAAGAAATGGGTTTTTACCATACAGTCTTATGACTCAAGTGGGCTACTCGTTTCTTTTTTTATTCCAAGAAAATCATATAAGTACTTTTTTCCGTCGTCTGCATGACGAACAAGCATATTGGCAAAGTAAATATTATACCGTTCGATCTTATTGCACTTGTCATTATATACTGGTAATGCAAATCTTACATCATACCGGTACCATCCATATTTTGCGTCCTTTTGATGACGTTTTTTCCTGTTTTCAGAATATTGTTCATTTTTTGCAATCTGAACAAGTTCAGCTATTCCTTGTGATGCATTGGCTTTTGCCTTTGCAACTGGGCCTTTTAATTTGATCCTATTTTCTGAGTTTGCATATTCATCTGGAAAATCACTGGATATAAATATCTTATCCAATGTTTCTGCAATCTCATAAAAATTTCCTACATATTGTTTCAAATATTGCTCAATTTCTTTCCACTCTTCTCTATGCTTCCCTTTAAATCTGATATCCTTAATTAATACAAGTTGCTTTTCGTCCAAATCTGTAATGATGTTTACATTCCTGTCCATTTTTGCCTCCAGGATCCAAACTTTATATCATACGTGAGAAGGTTCATCCAGTTCATCCACCATCTGCCTTAACCGTTCAATCTGCCCGGCGGACAGCTTCTTACGGCAAAGCAGGGAGGCAAACAGCTTGTCCACAGAGCCGTCGAAAATCTTGTCAATCAGTGCGTTGGTTTCCGCTTCCTGCACTTCTTCGATCGGGATGAGTGCATGGCACAGAAAATGCGGCTCTATGCGTTCAATGGCTCCTTTTTTGATGCACCGTTTAATCAGTGTGTAGGTTGTGTTCATATTCCATCCGGTTTCTTCTTTTAACACGTCTGATATATGCTTAGCCGTCGTATCGCCTTCCCGCCAGAGCACGCCCATTACCTTTAGTTCCGAATCAAATAGTTTTACGCTCATAATTCCCCCATTTATCCACAAGACCACAGTAGTTTATGTTTGGATCTATCATACTTCTTTCTCCATAAAATGTCAATCCTGTGAAAACGGGATTTTTTGGCATGATTTAGGTACTTAACCATTTCTTACCTGTCTGCCCCACGCTTTTTGCGCCTATGCATCCCTTCCCAGCGGCACTCGATTTCCTTATAGTAAAATGCGTTCATCTCCGCGCACAGCAGCAGGATATACATGCAGAAATAAATCCAGAACATCGTCAGTACGATCGTCGTCAGCGAGCCATACATCGAAAACCCGTTAAAGTAGCCTACATAAATGGATACGCCCACAGAAAACAGATACCATACGACGGTACATAATACAGCGCCGGGAAGCTGATTGTGAAAATTGATTTTATGCCCGGTGACTGCCTTGCGGTCTGGCAGGGAATAAAACGCCATCATAACAATCAAAATCATAACCGGCGTAATAATCAGTATCCGAAAATCCAATATTCTGGATACAATGCCCCCGATCACTGGAAGGTAGTAAATTAAAAGTTCTTCCAGTGACCGCCCGAAAATAATCAGTACCAGAAATAACACAATGGCAACAAGGAAGCTGAAAGTATAAATGACCGCCTTAATCCTTAAGATCAGCCAGCTCCGTTTTTCCTTTACCCCATTTACCTCATCCAGCCCGTCGGACAGGTAATGCAGGCCTTTGGAAGCCGACCAGATCGCAACCACTGCTGTCGTAGATAAAATACCAGCAGACTCAGAAAATACCTCATCCAAAATCGTAATAATAATCGGCTCCAGATAATCCGGCAGGTACTGGTGCACCCATTGCAGCAGCATCGCTTCTGAGATGGGCGTATACTGGATCAGCGTAATAAAAAACATGATCAGCGGCACTAAGGACATCATAATAAAAAAAGCAGTCTGCGCCGCATACGCCCCGATATTATCCTCTTTGCACTTATCCAGCAGCCGCAGGCTGTCTAAAAATACCCGTTTCATAACTGTTTCCTTCCCAAACTATAGATTTGTCAACGGACTTTTTGGATGTTTGCCCCGTCGTAATAAAAAGACAGTATTTCCTTATAATTCCAGCCAGCCTGCGCCATGCCTGCCGCTCCGTACTGGCTCATGCCCATTCCATGCCCGTTTCCGCCGCCGGTTAATACATACCGTTTGCTTTTTTTATCCAAAGATATCGTAAAATAAGCGCTTGGCAAAAACCGGGAAGCTGTATCGGTTGTTCCGTCTGCATAGGTGATCTGTTCCATTGCTATGCCGATCACCGAACGTATATTATATTCCGATCTGATTTCCACTTTACCAAACTCGAACTGAATGGTCAATACTAAAATTGCCCCGCTCTTCCCCCTTTTTGCACAATACATCTTCTCCACGCCGCCAAAACCTTTTAAGGAAGATACTTTTTGTGCTTTTTTCCCTGTTGTACGGTAATAAGTAATCAGTGCGGGATTGATTTCATGGCGCTGTTTGATCTTTTCCTTTAACTCTTTCAGGCAGGAGCTCAATTCTGCCCTCGCCTTCCAGCGGAAGTACCGGCTTGTGCTGTCAAAAGCGTCTACATCTGTATTGCTGATATATTGTTTAAAGTCCGATTCATCAGAAAGATCCAGTTTTTGCCCGTCTTTTGCCGATGGGTTTAACGATTTGATCTTTAAATAAGGGTAAGTGTCTTCATCCTGGTTCCAGATCTCCATATTTGCCGTATGCCCGGCAGACGAGGAAAAGTAATAGGCATTCACGATCTCATCCTTTACATACATCGCTTCCCCGGCTGTCGCTTCCACTGCCTGCACATCTGCATCTACAACTTCAGATTTATTATATACCTGATAATTCGTGCTGTCGTCGATCTGTGCATGATAGCTGCTGTAATCGCCCGCTGCCATCTGCCTGTATACATAGCTCCTGGCGCAGACTGCCTGTGCCTTTAACGCTTCCTCCCCAAACGATGCAGGCATTTCGCTTGCCACAACAGAGTACAGGTATTTTTCGATTTTTACTTTGTTTACGACATAGTAGCCTTTGGCATCTCTGTAAACCGTAAAGCTTCCATAATAACCATTTGAGGTATGGCTGCCGTCTCGATCGGTAAAATATAACCTGCCGTTTTCCTCAGACGGCTCAATCACAGCAAATTTACCTTTCTTAAGCTTCAATGCTTTGATGGATTGAACCTCTGATGGTTTTTTCGCCGTCTGTTTCTGGCTTTTTTTCACTACCCACTTACTGTCACATGAAAGGTAGATCTGGTCGTAATAAAGATCTCCTTTATTTAAAAGCAGTACCTTGACAGTGTCCGAAAGCTTTTTTGATGCCGTTGTTTCCTGCTTTTCGCCAGAGCTTTCCTCTTCTTTGATATTTTTGATCTTGGTAATCGCGCCGCCTTTGATACACAGTGTACAGGATACGCTGCCTGCGGCTTTTTGCAGTTTTTCCATGCCCTCTTTATCTATGCATGGAATTTTATACTCTATTTTTTCATATGTGAAGGAAACCTTGCCGCCTTTAGCAGTATGCGCCTGCGCCTGCCGGAGCGCTACTGTCTTTTCCGACTCCGCCTTGATGCCAAGAATGGTATCGTCTAGCAGGTAAACGCCATATGTATGAAAGCTTGAAAATCCGAACGAAGCAAGATTCCCTTTCAGTATACCGTCCGGTGTCTGGCACGAAGTCCCGTCCCAGGACAGCACCAGTATCGTTTCCTTGCGTACAACGCCAGCCAGGTCAAGATAATCCAGGATCTGCTCATAACAATCCATGACGGCATCCCGTTTTAACTGGCCGTTTCCGCCTGCAACCGAAATCGTGCCTGCCAGTCCGATATTTTGAATCAGGTCTTTGAGCTGTCCTTGTGTCACATAAGATTCTGCACGTTTTTCCCATTCTTTTGGCATTGCATCCCCCTGCAAAAACGACATGCACGATGCAAGCTCTTCGTTTGTCACATAAGAAAGCACTGCTTCCTCTTTTTTATGATAAAAGGCAAAAAAGAAAAGCCCCGCCAGCACAAGCAGCCCTGCGACCCCGGCAACAAGCAGCCCTGTCCCTGCATTTGCCGGCTGCTTGAACGGACGTTTTCCCTGCTTATGCCCTTTTTTATGTCCATATTTTTTTAGTTTCTCTGCTCTGTCCATCCTACTGCTCCGAAAAATCTTTTCCACATATAAACTAATGTATACGCCTGCTTCCTGCTTTATACCTGCAAATGATAAAAGAAGCTGCAACGATGCAGCTTCTTCCTTATCTGATTGGAGCACTTGTTGGAGCGCTTTTTCCAATGCTGTATTTTGTTTCCTTTATCTGACGTTGTTTCTTAAAAAATCTTTTGTATACAAAAACGAAAACAGATATCCTTTGTAACAAAGTTCTTTTGTACTTTAATTCCTTCTTGTAAAAACGAAAAGCCTGTTTCAAAGCATATGCCTTAAGCACTTTTGATAGCAATTCTGCAAGAAGCTTTCTCTTGTGAATAGCCGCGTTTTTGAATCAGTTCATAAACATACATGAAGTTCATCTCTGCTTTCCTTTCGCTTAATCCTTAGTATCTTGTACAGTTATCTTTTGTACATGCCGGCTAGTGAACTAGGATTTCTCTTCTGTTTTTTAACAGCTTTTGTATGATCCTTACAAAGCTTCACTTTCGCTTTCCTTTATCTTTTGCTTGGACGTGAACCTTGTCCATATCTTGCGTATCTTAATAAATCTTTTGTATTTCAGTATGCTTGTTTTAGTATTTTTTAGTATTTTTCTGTTGGTATTTTTCTTTTCGGATTCTTCTTTTAGTATGCTTCTTTTAGGATTCTTCTTTTAGTATTCTTCTTTCGTCAATGAAATCTTTTCTTTTGTAAAATATTTTGTATGAATTTTGTAAAAGTACTCCCAAAATGCCGGTCCCGCAATTTTGACTCCTAGCAAAGCTAGGTGGGTAACCTCAATGAAGCTTCTGCCTTCCACTGCGTAATGATGGCCTGACATCCACTCCAAAATTTTGGAATCCCATAAAAGAAAATGTAGGTTCAAAATAGCAGGTTATCGAACACCCCAGGAATGTACTTTTATTAAAATTGATTATACTCTACTATGTGCAGTATTGCAACAATTATTTACATACAAGATGATGTATTTTATGGTATTTTTGCTGGATTTTATTCCTGACTCTTTTGCCTTCGTCTCTGAAACCCCTTGAAAATCAAGGCTTCCAGGCACTTCATGTAATACCTGAACTCTTTTTATATCGTTAAAATTTTTTTGAAGCGCTTCTGGTACGTCTGCTTTCTTCATACGCCAAGAGCGTGCCTAAAATCCATCTTGTGATTTCAGGCACGCTCCTGGAAACAAGTTTCAAAACTGCAAGCGATAAGATCCGAATTTGCAATTATAAGGAGTTCGCCTGCTCTACGACTTTCTGAATCGCTTCAGCCGCATCCGCAGGAAGCTTGTTAAATCCTCCTTCTTTTGTATCCAGTTCCTTCACGTTGTTCAGGCGGTCTGTCATACGTGCCTTCATCTGCCCTACATAATCCTTGTCAGACAGGTCAGGGACAAAGCCTTCCCACTCGAAGATCTCAATATCTGTAAATGGCCCCCAAGGCTTGAATTCCGCCCTGTTTTCCACGATTGCTTCCAGAATGCCCAGAGTATCCTTTGGCTGTACCTTCTTGCCCATGAAGTCGCCTGTGTTGATAATGTAGCAGTCTACGTTTTTCTCAGCAACGAGCTTTTTAAACTTCTCATAATCGTGTACAAGCGGATACGTACGGAACGGGTTTGCATACGGCTCGATGACAAGTGCGTTCGGGTCTACGCCAGGAGCAAGCCTTTCTGCGGTTGACCTCTTTGTAGCGAGCGTTGCGCCCATAACAGAAGCCAAAGAAGCTCCTTTTAATTTTACAACCGGCGGAAGCGTCTGGTCTTTCATAATCCAGAAAATAGCGTTTACCGGGCTGTCAATCTTATCTACGCGGTTTGGCGACCACAGCTTGGACTTAATGGCGCGTCCATTGCCGTTGCGGATATCTTCGGTTACAAGTACAACCTTGCCGTCTTCATCCAATGTTGCGGAACAGTTCTGTGCGGTTAACAGGAACTTGTTGTCTTCACATGCCGTAGGATAATCTGCGGTCTTGTCAAAATACGTCGGCTCTAATGCGATGGATGCGCAGGTGTCGGTGTTGATGACAAAAGCGTCGTCATGAAGTACTTTAATAGAAGGATATTTGCCGTCATGCTTTGCGTGTGTCAGTGTGGATTTGCCGGAGCCTGACAGGCCGAATACCGCTGCTACATACTTGGAGCCGTCGTCGCGCGTATATTCTTTCTGGCCGCCGTGGCAGGATGCATAGCCGTTACGGTTGGCGATCGCCCATGCCAGCGTTAACGTACCCTTCTTATGCTCGCCAAAATATCTCATGCCAAGGATTGCAGCACAGTTCGTATCGGTATTGAAGTAGCACAAGCACTTGCCGTCGCATACGTCTGTCTGGTCAGAACCAGTCCACTGCGGGTCGGAGAAAATGTAAACATCCGGTTCATTTCCGTTGCCCACCGGCACGGACTGCTTATACATCTTTGTATAAGTGTCATTCATATACTGGAAGTTCAGCATCCAGTTATACAGGATATTTTCTTCCCCCTTTGGAATCAGAAGGTGTGCTTTTACCATAAATTCAGGATCAAGCCCGATAAATACCTGTGCATGGTACATAGTCTTCCAGCGCGTATCGTATACAGCGTCCATTAAGATCTTGTCAAGCTTTGCACAGTCTGTGCCTTCTTTGCCTGTAATCCTTCTTGCAGCCGCATAACGTCCGGTAATGGAGCCGTCGTTAAATAACAGCACTTTTGCTTCCGGCTCTAAGCCGATTTCTTCTGCTTTGTACACCGGCATATCGGTTACAACGGTTCCAGGCGAATTTTTAGCCAGCTCATAAGCTTCCCGCAGCGTGTTTACTTTTACGACGTTATTGCCGTAAAACGGAGCCTCGATGATCGCGCGTGTATTCGTCACCGGAGAGCTTGCTTTTGGGAAACCTACCTTATTCGGGCCGATTTCAGTTCTTGGGTAAAAGGCTTTTGTTGACATTTATATTTTCCTCCTTTTAAGATAATTGAATTAGATAATTTGAGATGGAACTTTCAAATCAATTTGAAAAAATTCACTAACTTAAACTATACACTATGTGATTTTTTTGTCAATCTTTTTTTCTATAAAACCTGCAAAAATAAAAATCATGCAGGATTTTACCGCTGCTGCATGTAGAAAATCCCTGTCCCTGTACTCTATTGTAATCGATTTTGACAAAAAAATCCATCCCTTTGATTCATTAATTTTTTATGAATAATGTAAAAACTTATGGAATATTCATATTTTTTCTTGTTTTCCGGTTTTAGTTTGTGTTAAGATAGGTGGCAGACAGGAGGTATGATTTATGAAAGAAAACGAATTTTCCAGGATCACACCTGAACTCCAGCGTCTTGCCTGCTTAAGCGAGCGGCATTTTACGATTGACCCTTCCTTGTACAACAAATACGATGTCAAGCGCGGCCTGCGTGACATCAACGGCAAGGGTGTGCTGGTCGGTTTGACTGAGATTTCAGAAGTGTGCGCTACAAAAAGGGATGGAGACCAGATCATTCCTGCTGATGGTGAGTTGTTTTACCGCGGATATAATGTCAGGGACATTATTGCCGGACTCGGGCCGGATAACCATTTCGGTTTTGAAGAAAGCGCGTTCCTTTTAATTTTCGGCAAGCTTCCTACCAAGGCAGAATTAGCAGAATTCACTGGCCTGCTCTCTTACTACCGCTCCCTGCCGACAAGCTTTGTACGCGATATCATTATGAAAGCTCCAAGCCGTGATATGATGAATACGCTTGCGCGGAGCGTTCTCACCCTTTACTCTTATGATAACAAAGCAGACGATATCAGCGTGCCGAATGTCCTGCGCCAATGTATGCAGCTAATCAGCCTTTTCCCGCTGCTGTCTGTTTACGGCTACCAGGCATACCGGCATTATCACGATGGTGATAGCCTGTTTATCCACAAGCCATTGTCTGAGCTGTCCACAGCAGAGACGATCCTGCATATCCTGCGCCCGGACAGCAAGTATACGCCGTTAGAGGCAAAATTGCTGGACATTGCCCTGATTTTGCATATGGAACACGGCGGCGGCAATAACTCTACTTTTACAACGCATCTTGTATCGTCTTCCGGTACGGATACTTATTCGGTCATTGCAGCGTCGATCGGATCTTTAAAAGGCCCAAGGCACGGCGGCGCCAACATCAAGGTCGTACAGATGTTTGAAGACATGAAAGAAAAGCTGTCAGACTGGGCGGATGAAGACGAGGTACGGACGTACTTAAAAGCAGTCCTCCATAAAGAAGCCTTTGACCATGCCGGCCTTATTTATGGTATGGGGCACGCCGTTTATTCGCTCTCCGACCCGCGTGCGCGGATTTTCCGCTCTTATGTAGAGCGTCTTTCCATTGAAAAAGGATATACGGAAGAGTTTGCGCTCTACTCGCTTGTAGAACGCCTTGCGCCTAAAGTGATTGCAGATGAACGCAAGATCTATAAAGGCGTCAGCCCGAACGTGGATTTTTACAGCGGGTTTGTATACCGGATGCTCGACCTGCCGCTGGAGCTGTACACGCCGATCTTTGCGATTGCCCGTATTGCCGGCTGGAGCGCCCACAGGCTTGAAGAGATCTCCTATAACGGGCGGATTATGCGCCCTGCTTATATGAGCGTATCAAACCGCAGGGATTATATACCGATGGATGCACGTGTAAACGAGCTGTAGATACTGCCAGAACAAATAAAGCGGCTGTCGCGCTAAGGAAGTGCGGCAGCCGCTTTTTCGATTTGTACACAAATGCCTTCTTTGGAGCTCCTGACAGAGTTTTGCGCACAAATCTACATATGCGCTTCTTTTACTTCGCGCAGTTTTTTTACATACCAGGCGCAGACGATTAAAAAGCATACGATACTGATAAGGTCTACGTACATGATTCGGATGACATAGTTGTTCAGCATGTCCATAATGCCGTAGAGGCAAATCATGATCCCAAACAAGATGGTTGGCTGGTACATCTTGTCGCAGAAGGCTTCCCTGTTTTTGATTTTTGACTGCTCCTGCTTTGGTATAAGGATTGCAGAAGGGATTCCTGTTTTTTTCATGCGCAATGCGCTAAACAGCGCGTCAGCGCCCAGAATCAGGATAATGATATCGAACACAAGTACGACAATTTCTGATGACATTCTTTTTTTCCTTCCTGATTTTTTTAATGCTTGTTTTATTGTTCTTTTTTGCTATTATAATCGTTCCTGGAGCACTTCGCAACAAATTTAGCGGCTTTTTTATGATTTCTTCCAAATTTTCCATTGCATAATTTGTATTTATCTTGTAAAATTTAAGTATAAGGTTGAAAAAGGAGTGTATCATTATGTTATTATCTGAATCCAAAATTTTAATCGGGGATGATTCAATTCTGGCGCGGAAACAATTAAAAGATATATTATCAGAGCTTGGTGCAACTCATTATATAGAAGCTGCAAACGGACAAGAAGCAATCGATAAATATAATGAAGAACCGGCAGATATTGTATTCCTGGATATTGTGATGCCTGTCAAGGACGGTGTGACCGCTACAAGGGAGATCATGGCGCAGCATCCCTCAGCAGTGATTATTATTGCTTCGTCCATCGGCACGAAGGAACAGCTTAAAAATGCGATAGAAGCCGGCGCAAAGGACTTTATCCAGAAGCCTTTCTCGGTGCACAATATTCAACGGATCGTGGAAGCACGTTTTGATCACTAAAAAGGGAGACAATCTATGTATACACAATTTTTTGGTAATTTTCTTTTAACACGCAACATTGTAACACCGGAACAGCTCATTGCGGCTATTGACAAGGAAGGCACCAGCCATATCAAGCTGGGTACGCTTGCTATGTATCACAATCTGATGACAGCCAATGAAATTGATGATGTTGTCGTGGCGCAGACACACGAAGACAAGCCGTTCGGCGAGCTTGCAGTCGAGCGCAAGTATCTGACCGAAGACCAGGTAAACCATCTCTTATCTGAGCAAAGCCCGGAGTACCTGCTGCTTGGCCAGGTTTTGATTGAACAGGGCATTATTTCCAATGCAGACCTGGAAGACTTGATTATTGATTATGAATCGGAGCATGAGATCTATGACCTGGATATCCAGGTAGACCAAAAGGAACAGGTTACAAAGCTGATCCGCCACTACTTCAAGATTGAAGATATGCAAAACAGCGACCTGTATGAATCATACCTGACACTGCTTTTTAATAATCTGATCCGGTTTATCGGGGCGGACTTTACCCCAATGACGCCGGTACGCTGCGAAGAATTTGCGACACAGTTTGGCATCTCGCAGCATATTAACGGGCAATACGATATCGTCACAGGGCTTGACATGAGCTGCGATATGGCGGTTGAGTTTGCTTCCCGCTATGCGATGGATACGTTTACCGAATTCGACGAATATGTGCAGGCTTCGCTGGAAGACTTTTTAAATCTGCACAATGGGCTGTTTACTGTAAATATGTCCAATAATTATTCAGTAGAATTGCAGTTGTCTCCGCCGGAGGTTCATGATGAAGCGCTGGTTGACTTGTCGCCGGATGCTGTGTCTTATCTGTTTCCGGTTTTGTATCCGTTTGGGACGATTTACTTCCTGCTTAGCTTTTAATATGCAGATCTTATGTATTCTCATAAAGCAGACAAGGATCCTTTTACATAAAAAATTCCTGATAAATGGGTTATCAGGAATTTTTTTTATGCTTTTTACAGGCCCAAAAATTTTTTTACCGCATCCTGCATCTGGCTTGCCTCGCATTCTGTCTGGTGGAGCACCTTTGCAGAGCGGATCTCTTCGATTGCCTGCGGTACTTTTACCTTTGCGATTTTGCTTAGCTCGTCTGCCAGCTCAAAATCACCCTTTTCGTTAGAGACCGGGTCGATGGCGTTCATAACGCTCCTTGTAAACTTAAACGGGCTTGCAGTCGATACGATCACCGTTTTTGTCTGGTCTTTTGTCTGCTCCTGGTATTTGCGGTATACGCTGGCTGCAACGGCTGTATGGGTGTCCAGTACATATCCGGTATGTTTATACAGCTTACGGATCGTATCAGCCGTCTCCTGTTCGCTTGCGTAATTGCCGTAAAAGTCGTCCAGCTTTGCCATCATATCCGGGGTAATCTCATAAACGCCTTCTTCGGCGAGCCGCTTCATAAACGCCGCGTTTTTTGCTGCATCATTTCCTGCAATCCTGTAAATAAGGCGCTCCAGGTTGCTGGAAATAAGAATATCCATAGATGGCGAGGAAGTTAACAAAAACTCCCGGTTTTTATTGTAAGCGCCTGTCGTAAAAAAGTCATAGAGCACTTTGTTTTCATTGGACGCGCAGATTAATTTTGCAATCGGAAGCCCCATGTTTTTGGCATAGTAAGCGGCAAGAATATTTCCAAAATTGCCGGTTGGGACAGTCACGTTGATGCTTTCGCCGTCCTGAATCTCTCCTTTTGCAAGTAATCTTGCATAAGCATACACATAATAGACAATCTGCGGCACTAAGCGACCGATATTAATCGAATTCGCAGAAGAAAACTGGTAACCATGCCCTGCCAGCTCCCTGGCAAGATCTTTGTCTGCAAACATCTGCTTTACGCCTGACTGCGCTTCGTCAAAATTGCTATGAATGCCTACCACATGCGTATTCGCACCCTTTTGCGTAACCATCTGCTTTTCCTGGATCGGGCTGACCCCGTTTTTTGGATAAAATACAATAATCTTTGTCCCCGCTACGTCTGCAAACCCTGCCAAAGCTGCTTTCCCAGTGTCCCCTGAAGTCGCGGTTAAAATGACAATCTCGTTTTTTACATGATTTTTCTTTGCAGAGGTCGTCAGAAGGTGCGGCAGGATCGAAAGCGCCATATCTTTAAACGCAATCGTTGCACCGTGAAACAGCTCCAGGTAGTATGCGCCGTCTGCGCTGACAAGGGGCGCAATTTCTTCCGTATCAAATTTACTGTCGTAAGCAGCGCGGATACAGCCTTTTAACTCTTCTTCGGTAAAATCTGTCAAAAACAGCTTCATCACAGCGTATGCCGTTTCCTGGTAAGTCATCCCGGAAAGTTCTTTTAGGCTGACGTCAAGCGCCGGGATTTTTTCCGGCACAAATAAGCCTCCGTCCTCTGACAAGCCTTTTAACACAGCTTGTGAAGCAGTTACTTTTACATTTGTATCCCTCGTACTTGCATACATTAACTCCATGGTTTTATCCTCTTTCATTTTATGATTAAATTATAGGTATCACAAATCCAGCTTGTATCCGCAAAAAGGGCAATAATCCGGCTTCCTGCCGCGGATAGACAGGCTTTTTTTACAGTGCGGGCATCTATAAAAGACAAGCGCCTGCACGATCCCGCCCAGCATCAGGAAAACGCCAAGAAAGGCGGCTGCATTTGCAAATATTACAGCTATACCGTAAGATGCAAGGCAAAGCCCGGTAAATGCCAGCGCCGCTCCGCCCAGAATGCTGGCTGTTAATAAATAATAGCTTTTTTTATAGTCCATGTTTGTCCCTGCCCTTTTTGTATATACTATCATTATTATAAGCAAATTTCAGATTTTGACAAGTATCAATATCCATATTATAATAAAAATAGTATAAAAACAAAAGAATGTTTACATAAGGAGATATTATGTTAACTGGAGTCTTTGCAGCTCAAAAAAAGGACGGAAGCACTTATTACCGGTCAAATATCACGTTTCAGGGCAAACATATCAGCCTTGGCAGTTTTTCCTGCGAGCTGGACGCGCACCAAGCTTATCTGGAAGCTGACCGGCTGTTAAAGGATCAGGGCATTACAATCGTCAATATCCTGTTTTCCGACTATTTGCTTGGGCATGACAAAATTGTGACGCTTCTGAACTTCCGTGACCATCGGATCTATATGAAAAACCCGATCTATATGTACCGGTCTTATTTTCATTATTACCTGACGCCGGAGGAAATCTATAAATTTGATATCGACGACCTGTTTTATTTTTCCAGCCACAAGCTGTTAAAGCGCGGCGGGCGCCTGTATGTCAACGACTACGGGATGCAGGTTACCGTCTTATCCCGTTACGGCATCCGCAATTTTGCCGTAGCTGGCAAGGATTACCTGTTTGCAAACCAGGACCCGTACGACCTGCGTTACGAAAATATTATCAACATCAACCCCTTCCACGGCGTCAGGCGCCTGAGCAAAAACGGCACAGTCGCCTATGAAACGTATATCCACATCCGCGGCGACTACCGGATCGGAATCTACGATACGCTGTACGAAGCGGCGATTGCCTATAACAAAGCGGCTGACCTGGCGCGTCAGCATGGGGTTGATAAAAATTTCCCGACAAATTTTATTACGGAATTATCTGCACGGGAGTACGCGCAGGCTTATGTCGAGGCCACAGTCTCAGAGAAATACAAAAAATATTTAAAGCGGCTTCAAAAGCGCTGAAGCGATTTATTTGCCCTGGTTAATATAATTTACAAGCCCTTCCGCAGCGATGATTTTCTGCATAAATTCTGGGAATGGCTGCCCCTGAAACTGTGTCCCTTTTGTCAGGTTGCGGATAATGCCGCTGTCAAAGTCTACCTCGACTTCGTCGCCTGATGCGATCCCTTTGGATGCCTCTGGGCATTCAATAATTGCAAGCCCGATATTAATGGCGTTGCGGTAAAAAATACGCGCAAATGTCTCTGCAATCACGCAGCTTATGCCTGCCGCTTTGATTGCCAACGGCGCGTGTTCCCTGGAAGAACCGCAGCCAAAATTTTTATCTGCTACAATAATATCGCCTTTTTTTACATTTTTAACAAATTCCGTATCGATATCTTCCATACAGTGTTCCGCCAGCTCCTTTGGATCTGAAGAATTCAGGTATCGAGCTGGAATAATGACATCGGTATCTACATTGTCACCATACTTAAATACATGGCCGTTTGCTTTCATAGCTTTCTCCCTCCTACTCTTTTGGTGCTGCGATTTTGCCTGCGATAGCACTTGCTGCGGCAACTGCCGGGCTTGCAAGGTAGATCTCGGAATCCACATGTCCCATACGGCCGACAAAGTTACGGTTGGTGGTAGATACACAGCGTTCCCCTTCCGCAAGGATACCCATATATCCGCCAAGGCACGGCCCGCAGGTCGGCGTACTTACGACTGCGCCTGCTTCGATAAATATTTTCAGCAGCCCCTCTTCCATTGCATCCAGATAGATCTGCTGGGTTGCCGGAATTACAATCGTGCGCACGCCGTCTGCTACTTTTTTGCCTTTCAGGATCTGGGCAGCGCAGCGCAGATCGTCCAGGCGCCCGTTTGTGCAGGAGCCGATCACTACCTGGTCAATCTGGATATCGCCGACTTCATCGATCGTTTTTGTATTTTCCGGAAGGTGCGGGAACGATACGGTTGGTTTTAACGTACTAAGGTCAATGGTGATCTCACGTACGTATTCTGCGTCTGCATCCGCCTCATAGATCTTGTATGGGCGGCTGGAGTGTTCTTTCATATACGCTTCGGCAAGCGCGTCGACCGGGAAGATCCCGTTTTTCGCGCCTGCTTCAATCGCCATATTTGCGATTGTAAACCGGTCGTCCATCGTAAGGTTTGCAATGCCGTCCCCGGTAAACTCCAAAGACTGGTACAATGCGCCGTCTACGCCGATCATGCCGATCAGGTGCAAAATAAGGTCTTTTCCGCTAACGTACTTTTGCGGCTTTCCGGTTACAACAACTTTGATTGCCGACGGCACCTTAAACCATGCTTTGCCGGTCGCCATCCCTGCTGCCATATCCGTGCTGCCCACGCCAGTAGAAAACGCCCCTAATGCGCCGTACGTACAAGTATGGGAGTCCGCCCCGATAATGACGTCTCCTGCCACTGTCAGCCCTTTTTCCGGCAGCAGCGCGTGCTCAATACCCATCTGCCCTACGTCAAAACAATTTGTGATCTCATGCTTGCAGGCAAATTCCCGTACACATTTGCAGTGCTGTGCGGATTTGATGTCCTTGTTTGGCACAAAGTGGTCCATAACAAGCGCAATTTTATCTTTGTGGAATACACCGTCCACGTTCATTTTTTCAATCTCATGGATCGCTACCGGCGATGTAATATCATTGCCTAATACGAGATCCAGATCTGCTTCGATTAACTGCCCTGCTGTTACCGACTCTAAGCCGGCATGAGCGGCAAGTATCTTTTGGGTCATAGTCATACCCATGTTATTTTCCTCCTTTTTCTTTCAAGTTTGTATATACAGTGTAGCATATCTTTTGCTATAATGCTAATATATCATACCTATACTTATGATAACCACAGGTTATAGGTTTGCAGCGCAAAGCGATGATCACAATGAAAAGGAGCATGTTATATGGATCAGGCACTTTCTTCCTATTATATCTTTCACACCACCGCACAATGCGGCAGCATATCAAAGGCAGCCGCCAAGCTTTTTATCAGCCAGCCGGCTGTGAGCAAGTCGATTAAAAAGCTAGAGGACAGCCTTGGCTGCCAGCTCTTTATACGCAATTCGCGCGGCGTAGCGCTGACGGAAGAAGGCTTGCTGCTCTACGAACACGTGAAAGCAGCCATCGACACCCTTTCCCTTGGGGAAGAAAAGTTAAAACGAGCGGCGGGGCTTGGTATCGGCCACTTGCGTATCGGCGTCAGCGCAACGCTGTGCAAGTATGTGCTGCTTGGCTATCTCAAGGAGTTTACCAAACAATACCCGCATATTACGATTTCTATTTTATGCCAGTCTACCAGTGAGACGCTGCGGCTGCTTCAGGAAGACCTGCTGGATATTGGCATGGCAGGAACGGGTACGTACAGCCTTTCACATACGCTGGCATTTGATGCAGTATCTGATATGGAGGATATTTTTGTCGCTTCCGGGCAATACCTGGCGCTCTTAAAGCAGCGCGGCATTCCAGATGATGAGATTTTACAGAACTGTTCGCTAATGATGCTGGACAAGCAGAATATTTCCAGACAATTTATCGATGAATATTTGCAGAAAAACAAAATATCAGTACAGGAGTGCATCGAAGCTTCTTCGATGGATTTGCTGATTGAGTTTGCCAAGATCAGCCTTGGCGTCGCTTGTGTCATCCGCCAATTTATTGAACCGGAGCTGGCAGACGGGTCTCTGATCGAGATTCCGCTGTCCTCCCCGGTTCAAAAACGTTCCGTCGGATTTGTATATAAGCCACAGAAAAATGCTTCCAGAGCACTGGCACAGTTTCGCAACTTTTACCTTTGCGCTACCGGAAAAATTATTCCGCAGCGCTGATCTGTTCGGATGTATAATACCCGCTGTCAATCAGCATTTCCTGCATATTATCCTGATCTACTGCGGCTGGTGCGCACAAAAAGGCAGGAACAACCATCTTGTGGTTGTCGTAACGTTCCATATCACTGATTTCCAGTTCTGTGCCGTTGATCACCGCTTCCACTACAGATACGCATTGTTGTGCCAGGATGCGTGTATCTTTGTATACGGAAAAGGATTGTGTCCCATCTAAAATATTTTTACATGCCGTAATCTCACAATCCTGCCCGGAGATTACCGGCCAGTTTGCTTCGGTATATCCTGCTTTCTGCAACGCTTGGATACATCCGTATGCAAACCCGTCGACAACCGCCGCACAGATATCCAGCTCTTCATCCATATAATATCCCGCAAGGTAATTCTCGCACCATTGCTGCGCGGTTTCCTGTGACCAGCCCGAAATGGACGTATTTTCAAAGGAAGTCCGATCTGTCTTGCATACTAATTTTCCGGTATCCAGGTACGGCTGCAAGACTTCCATCACGCCTTCGTATAATATAGAAGCATTCAGATCATCCTGCGGCCCCATAAAAAACTCGATGGTCTTATACCCGTCGTCTGGAAGCCCGTCCAGCCCGGCTTTTTCTGCAATCGACTTTCCAATCGCCGTACCGATCCCTTTGTGATCAAATGCTACGTAATAAGAAACTGCGTCCGTATCCATCAACAGGCGGTCATAAGCAATGATCGGAATGCCCGCATCTCCTGCCGCATCTGCGACGCTTGCCAAAGAGGAAGGATCTGCCGCGGCGACTACAATACAGTCCGCCTGCGCTGCAATAAAGCTTTCGATCTGTGCTTCCTGCTGCTTTGGATCGTCTTCTGCAAACTGGATATCCACAGTATAGCCTTTTGCTTCCAGCCCCTTTTTCATATTTGACGCATCAGACGCCCAGCGTTCGGACGACTGTGACGGCATGGCAATCCCAATCTTTTTCCCTTCTTCTGAGACGCTGCCGTTTTCCTGGGCGGAGCCGGTATCCGGCGTATCGGTGTCTGTTGCGGATGCATCAGAATCTGTATGTGTCTGATTCGTACCAGGCTCGTCTTGCTGATCATCTGTAGTCTCCTGTCCGCCGGCATTGCCATTGGCAGCTTCTTTGGTAGCACCGCATCCAAAGAGCATCACTACGGATAGTGCTGTACATAAAAATCCACATAATCGTTTCTTTTTCATATTTTCACCCTCTTTCTGTTGATGAAGCGTTTTCAGTTACGGATCTTTTGTGCAACAGAATAAATTTGATATATTCATATTATCCTGCCTATCTGAGCTAATGTTATCATTTTGTGATCGCTGTTGATAACACTTGCTCTGTAGCTGTGGATAATAGCTATATGCTATGACATGAATTATAAGCGATTTTGCTATGAAATGCAATAGTCAAAAAATACTGCTTTATCATAATTTGCAAAGCATTATGTATTCTTCTTTATTTTGTCTGCTTATATCCTTAGATGCAGTCTCTTCTTCGCCGTATTACTTTAATTTTTCCCATTCTGCACGCTTTATAGCATACACATATGATGTACCGTTCTTTTCGTCAGGATATTCTTTTTCTTTTTTCATACCGTTTGCAATAGCAGTAGAATAAGAAGCAATATTTGTGTATTTCATATAAGAATACAGGCAATCGTATTTTGTATTTTGAAATGCCCAATCTCTGACTGCTCTGGCTGCCTCGCTTCCAAAACCTCTTCTCCAATATTTCTTATGAATGTGGAAACCTATTTCTGGAAGTAATTCTCCGTCAATATTTTGTATCGTAATTCCACAGTCACCTATAAGCTTATCGGTTTCTTTCAAAACAACAGCCCATAATCCAAATCCATACTCTTTATAATTATGAATATTCCATTCAATCCATTTTATGGTACGTTCTTCATCAAATGGCTTAGGATAATGCTGCATTGTTTCTGAATCTGACAGTATCTCATAGATTGCGTCAAAATCCTGTAGTGTATATTCTCTTAAAATCAATCGTTCCGTTTCAATCATACTTTTTTCTCCTACAACTGATTCATCTTTAAAACGAAATGCATTAACATCCGTCATTCTTTCTTTAAATCCAACACTATAGTAACATATTGCTCAGGAATTGCAAGAGAATTCCCAAATAATTCCGCAATTTTTATCATCATTCAGGCAGGCAGACAACGTTTTGTGCAGTATAACAAAAAACTTTACCAGACAATTCTGTTCATGTCCAGTAAAGTTTTTGTTTCTGAATGATTAATTATTAATCAGCTTGCTGTCCTCGTCATTCCAGCTATACAGCTTTCTGACTTCCTTGCCAACTTCTTCTGAAAAATGCTCTGCCGCTTTTTTGCGCATCATCTTAAAGTGCACCTGGCGTCCGGCAGGAGACATATCTAACAGGAAATCCTTTGCAAAAGACCCGTCCTGGATATCGGAAAGGATTTTCTTCATCGTTGCCTTTGTTTCTGCTGTAATAATCTTTGGCCCGGTCACATAATCGCCGTATTCTGCCGTATTGGAAATGGAATAACGCATCCCCTCAAAGCCGGACTGGTAAATTAAGTCTACAATCAGCTTCATCTCATGGATACATTCAAAATATGCGTTTCTTGGGTCATATCCCGCTTCGCATAACGTCTCAAAACCTGCCTGCATCAGCGCGCATACACCGCCGCAAAGTACTGCCTGCTCACCGAATAAGTCTGTTTCCGTCTCCACACGGAAGGTCGTCTCCAAGACGCCCGCCCTTGCGCCGCCGATACCAAGCGCATAGGCAAGTGCTAAGTCAAGCGCTTTGCCGGTTGCATCCTGCTCTACCGCTACCAGGCAAGGTACGCCTTTGCCTTCCTGATACTCGGAACGTACGGTATGCCCTGGGCCTTTTGGCGCGATCATTGTGACGTCTACATTGGACGGCGGTACGATTGTGCCGTAGTTAATGTTAAAGCCATGTGCAAACATCAGCATATTGCCTGCTTCCAGGTTTGGCTCGATATCGTTTTTGTACATATCCGCCTGTTTTTCATCATTAATCAGGATCATAATAATGTCAGCCAGCTTTGCAGCCTCCGCCGTATTGTATACTTTCAGGCCTTGTGACTCTGCTTTTGCCTTGGACTTGCTGCCTTCGTATAAGCCGATAATGACATTGCAGCCGGAATCCTTAAGATTCAGCGCATGAGCATGTCCCTGGCTGCCGTAGCCGATAATCGCGATTGTTTTGCCTTCTAATAAAGAAAGGTTACAATCCTCCTGATAATAAATTTTGTTTGCCATTTTTCTGCCTCCTAATTATTCAAAATATGTAACATCGGAAGAACCTCTGGTTAAGCCAGTTATTCCGGTTCTAGCTAACTCAAGGATCTCAAAGCCGGATACCAGGTCTAAAAAAGCGCTCAGCTTGTCTTGATTTCCGGTCAGCTCGATCACCATGGAATCTCTCGTGACATCGACGACTTTTCCACGGAAAATCTCAATCACGCTCAAAATCTCCTGGCGGCTGGACTCTGCTACGCGCAGCTTGACCAGGATCAGTTCTCTTGTCACAGAGCTTCCTGCTTCCAGTTTTTTAATGTCCAGCACATCCTCCAGCTTTGCAAGCTGGTTTTCGATCTGCTCTAAGATCAGCTTGTCCCCGCTCGATACGATCGTAATACGCGTATAGCGCGGATCTGCGGTCACTCCGGCAGAAATGCTGTCGATGTTGTAGCCGCGCCTGCTGAACAGCCCGGATACATGGCTCAGGACACTGGAAGTATTTTCTACGATTAATGATAATGCCTGTTTTCTCATTGTGGAAACCATCCTCTTTCTGATCGATCTATTCACACAAGTTTTATTCTAGCACATTCGCGGGGAATGTCAATAAAATTTCGGTTTTTTTGGAAATTATGCCTCCTGCCCATACCATTGTATTTTCCATTCGCCGCCCTGTTTGACAAATCCAAACGTGATATACATAAAGCTGTCAGCCGTGCTGCTTTCTTTGTATTCCAGGGAAACGGCATAGACAGAGTCCTCGTTGACAGGCGTATCTGTCGTAGAAAATCCCTTGACGGTAAAGTCCGTGACTGTCCCGCTGCCAGAAGCGGTATCGACGCTGCCGGCAAAGGTATCTGCTAGGTATGCCCGAATGCCTTGCGCATCTCCCTTAAAATAGCAGTCTGCAAAATCTGTAACCACCTGCTTGATCTTTTGCTGGTCATCTGTCCCAAGCAGTGTGCTGCCGGCAGATTCTGTTACGGCAAACGTATCTGCGATCGCAGCAAGCTCACTGCCAAAGCCTTCCTCAGCATCGGACGGACAGCAGTAAAAGACACACCAAAGCAGGTTTTTTCCTGTATTAGAAAAAGCCTTTGGCTGCGCCCAGGTGATGATTTCCCCTTCCTGCATTTGGTACCTTTCCCCGTCTTTTGTATAACCGCCGTCTAAAAGCAACTGTTCAAGCTCGCTTATGGACTGCCCATGATAACTGGAAAACCAGATACTTACCTTTTCGTTTCTCACTGAAGTCCATTTTTCTGCATCCTCCTGCTCCCATTCACCCTGAGGCAGATAAAAAGAAAATCCATTGCCGACAGCAACATAAGCAGGCTTTTGTTCCGGGATCCCTTCTTTTGTAACGGTAATCATCGGCTGGCTGCCTGTATCCTGTCCGGAGGAAATGCCGTCGGAAGCGGCTGCGCCAGAATCAGCGCCATCGTCCGGGACGTCTGCGGCTGTGTTTTCTGGGGTCGTATTTTCCGGGGTTGTATTTTCCGGGCTTCTTTTCCAGTAAACGTCTGTGTCATGCCAGTCCATCAGGATCTGCTCTTCCCCATCCTGTATGCTGTACTCTAATACGAGGATTTCTTCTTCAGTGCTGTGCTCCTCATAAGGTTTGATTTTTACAGTGATTTCGCCGCCCTCTTGCTTACACTGCCCAGTCCCTCCGGCGCTGATGCCGATATAATAGCTGAATTCCCCTGTCTCTGATATGGCCATTTGCGTCCCATATGAGATCCCAGTCCCCCATGCCGAGGTATCTTCCATCTGATCCGTGTCCATCCGCCAGACACCTGCCATCTGCGCAAACACATCCTGTCCGCCGTCTTCTTCACCAGATACAGTGCCTGGTTCTGTCGTAGATTTGGATTCTGATTCTGGCTTTGTATCCGAGACGGAACACCCTACTGCGGATCCGATACAGGCGGCAAGCAGTAAGATTCCTAAAAACAGAAGCCTCCCGTTTTTCTTTTTTGTTTTCCATAAGATATTTTGAAACCGTCTTTTCATAATCTTGATCCCTCCGTAAAACTGAGTCGACAAAACGCTTTTCTTAGTGCATTGCTTATGGAGTGTAGAAAACAGCGTTTCTGTATAAGCTTTGCGAATCTCGCTGCCTGCGCCTTCGACGACTTTTTCATCACAGGAAAGCTCCATATCAACGGCAGCTTCCTTTGTCATAAGATAGACAAGCGGATGAAACCAATGGACGGCGTTTGCCGCTGTAAAAAGAAGCTTCGCCCATACATCCATGCGTTTGAAATGGACTAGCTCATGCTTTAAAATAAAATACAGATCCTTCTCACAGTATGCCTCATCCGGCAGGATCAGCACCGGATGCAAAAAACCAATGACCATCGGGCTTGCGGCTTTGATAGAACGCCTGACTGGCACTGTGCGCCGGATACGCATCTGTGTTTTCAACCCTTCTAGCTGGCTTTGGACAGCAGCCTGGATGTCTGTGCTGTTTTTCAGCAGCTTCTTTTTATAATGCACATAGCTGGCAAGATGCATAAGGAAAAAAAGCACGCTTCCTGCCATCCAGGCTGCGGCGGCAACATCGAAAAGCGTCACTGGCATTTTGCCGGAATCCTTTTGTACTGTAATCGGTGCTGTCATCTGCTCAGGTATGCGAAGGACAATCCGCCCCGGCAGCGCATTTTGCTCCGCCGGCGCCTGTATCCCGCTTTCAGCCTCCTGTGTGCTGTGCGGCCTTTGCGCCAGAGCATCGGCAGCCATCTGTACTGCTGAAAACGGAAATGCCAGCCACAGGGCAAGGATGACCCAGATTCGATAGCGCCACTTTGCGCCATAGCGACGGTTCATAAGCGGCCCAAAAAGCAGCAGGGCAACAATCAGAATGCTGGCGGAGGCAGATACTCCCAAAACGGATAAAAACAGATTTTTCATTTTTCTTCCTCCTCCAGGCTGTCCAGATATTCCCGAAGCTCCCTGAGCTCCGACTTTTTAATAGCCTTGCTGCTGTACAGGGTAGCAACCATATTTTGAATCGAATTGTGATATAGCTTGTCCAGAAAATGCCGGCTTGCCTTCGCCCGGTATGTATTTTCTGAAATGACCGGGCTGTACAGGTTGCTTCCCGTAGAGCGGTCACAACTTACAAACCCTTTCTCCGAAAGGCGCGACAGCGACGTCATAAGCGTCGACAGCTTCCACTGCCTGAGCCCCTGTAGCTGCTGTAAAATATAGTTGGACGTAACGGCGCCCTCACTGCTCCAGATCACCTGCATGATCTCCAGTTCCGCTTCTCCCAGTTTTTTCATTGTGTGTTCCATAAGATCATCCCCTCCTTTATACGATTGTATAATTCATAATACGCTTGTATAATGAGTTTGTCAAGAAAAAATACCCATACCCCGCAATCACATTTGCAGGATATGGGTATGGATGTTAATACCTTTTAATTTTTTTGGAAGGCGTCTTATCAAATTCGGTATCGCGTACTTTTAGGCTGTACACTTTTTTATGTGCCGGCGCTGTCTGGTTGTACGCATCGATGACTGCCTGAAGCTCCGCCTGGATATCTGTAATTTCTTTTTTCTGCGCATACTCAAGATCTGGGAAAATCTCCGCCTCGATCACGCCCTGCGCATCGCGGACAAGGATTTCCTGCACGAGGCGGTTGGAGCCGATTTTATTTTCCAGTTCTTCCGGCGACACGTTTTCCCCGTTTTTTGTAATAATCAGGTTTTTTAAGCGCCCGGTTAAATGGATATAGTTATCAGCGTCTACATAGCCAAGATCGCCGGTACGCAGCCATCCGTCCACAAGCGTCTCCTCGGTCTCCTTTGGCATCTGGTAATAGCCCTGCATCACGCTGCTGCCGCGCACCCACAATTCGTTGTCTACCGTCTTTGCCTCACAGTTCGGCATCAGCTTGCCGACAGTGTCTTTCCGAAGATCCCAGCTTAAATTGGTACTGATGACCGGCGCGCATTCGGTCATACCGTAACCCTGTAAGATTGTAATGCCGTAACGCGCAAACAAATCGATCAGATCCGGGTTCAGGTAAGCGCCGCCGCTGCAAATCGTATGAAGCTGGTCGCCGAATACTTCTTTTTTCACAATCTCAGGCGGCAGTGCTGCCGCTTCTTCTAACTTCTTCGCCAGTGTTTCGATCATAAGCGGAACCATCAGGATCATATTTGGCGCAAACAGTTTGATATTTTTCGCCACACGGATCAGGGAATCGTTGATGCAGATAACGCTGCCAAGGGAAATCCCTTTTAAAATATCCATGCTCAGGCAATAAGCATGATGAATCGGAAGTACGGACAATACGCAAGTCCTTGGCGGAATCTTCATATCCAGGCATGTCGCGTTTTCCGCCATATTGCGCTGGGTAAGCATCACGCCCTTGCTCTTTCCGGTCGTGCCGGACGTAAACATAATCGTGCAGAGCGCCTCTGGATTTGCCCAGTATTCAAAGCTGCCTGCATGTTCTTTTAAAAGCTGTGAAAAAGACAATACCTCTTCAGTGCTTTCTTCCTGCTGGATGGAGATGATATATTTTAATTTCGGGCAGCGCTCTTTTGCGATTGCAAGCACATCTTTACGTACTTCGTCTACGACAAATACTGTGACGTCTGCGCGGTCTACAAGTTCGCACATTTCCTCAGCCGGCAGGGAGACGTCCAAAGGCACAGCGACGCTGCCGGAATTGACCGTGCCAAAATATGCTACGATCCATGGATAGGACGTCATGCCTGTCATTGCGATATGGCTGCCCTGTTCGCCAAGCGCTTTCAGCACGCACGAAAAGCTTTCGCTGTCCTGCTTTAACTGCGCATACGATTTTGACTCTGTCTCATCTTTTTTTATTTTATAACGGATCGCATCTTCTGCGCCGAATTCCTGCTCGGCATGTACGATGATCTCACGTATTGTATTGCAAACCATAATTTCATCCTCCTGTGGTGAATCTAGTTGTCTGACAATGTCTCCAGGTAATCTACGGCTTCCTGTACCGTGCGGATTTTTGCTGCTTCCTGCTGGTCGATTTCAATATCGAACTCATCCTCGATCTCACCGAGCATACTCATAAAATCAAAGGATGTAAACTTAAGGTCTTCCATAAAGCGGGACTCCGGTTTTACTTCTGACGGCTCCACTTCTACATAATTGCTGATGATTTGCGCTAATTTTTCTAACATTTTGGTTTCCTCTTTTCTCCTGATTCTGTTTTCAAATCCTTTTTATGCTTTTTAGAAAATCCATTTCCGTGATTTTCATGCTAAATCAGCTTGATAATATCTCCTACAGGAAGGTTTGGATTTTCAACGCCCTTGAACATAATCTTGCAAAGGTAATAATACAGGTATTCAAGCTGCTTTCTGCTGACGGCATGTACCTGGTGTTCAAAGTTAAAATCCAGCCCATTGTCTTCAGGACGGTGCATAACGGTCAAATACATCCCCTGTGTCGTCGCCCCGTTGGAATACCATTTTGTCTTATATCGGATGCCGCCGAGCTTTTCAAGCCCCTGGTCCTGGAGCGTCATTGGCTGGTAAGTTAATGCCATCGGCTCATAGGTCTGTCCAGGCGCGTTTGGATACACCTTGCTGCGGTATGCAAAATAAGCGACCGGGTCATAGTTGGCATGGCGGAACATTTCATTCTGGCGGTCACGGATCTCATAAATGGCGTCAATAAATTTCCGGTCTTTCGGGATAATGGTACGGAACGGGAAAGAATGGATTCTTGTACCGCCGGACTTTTTCTCTTTTAATGTCGCGCGCCTTGCGATTGCCGAATTGATCGACACATCGTCGTTGCCGTTCATTTTCTGGAAATAAGTACGCAGCCCCATCAGCAGCAGGCAGGTTAAGGAAACATGGTATTTTTCACAAAAATCCATCAGCCGCTTTGTCGGCTCCTCTTCCAGATGGAAGATATCAATATCTGCATCGACCGAATCCGATACGTTGACTGCCGCGCGCAGGTTTGGATTGCCAGTTTTTTCCCGCTCCATCTCCAGCCTGCCGCTGCCGTCAATGCCGTTGTAAATCGGCTCTGATTCTTCGATCAGCTTATGGAAATATGCTTCGTCCCGCGCTTTTGCCTTGCTTCCTTCCTCATAGGCAAGGTCTTTTTGGATCTGCTCGATATAAGAAGCCATTTCCTTTGGATATGCCACATCTTCGTACATTGTGCTGCAATACAGCTCTACAATATCTCTCAAAAAACAAATTAAAGACTGCGCGTCCATCATCCGGTGGTCGGCTAACAGATATACACCGCAAAACCCGTCCGGCGTCTTTATCATAACGACCCGGTTTAACGGAATATCTTCCTCCACAAACGGCACCCGCGTCCAGGCACGCATTGTCTGTTCGGCTTCCTCCATCGTCTTGCCGGTAAAGTCTACAAACTCGATCTCACGTTCCTCTTTATCCACCACATACTGATACCAGGTACCGTCTTTATCCTTGGTAAAACGCACGCGCATACACTCGCTGCGTTCGTATGCCTTATAAATGCTTTCCTTTAACACGTTCCAGTCCAAATCTACCTGGATCGTCAGGCTTGTCCCAATATTTAAAACTTCTTTTTTCGGAGAAAAATTCAAATAATAAAAATGAAACTTTTGTGCGTTTGTCAGCGGATATACTTTATAACCTTTTCTTGTTTTCATCGTTTCATAACCCCTTCTAAAAACTCCGTCATTGCCTGTTCATAAGCTTCCATATCTTTGTAGTAGCTCTCTGCATGTGCAGCCCCCGGGATAATCAGTTTTTTTGTAACGGTTGCACAGTTTGCCTCGATCTCATCGCACATGCTGCATGGTACAAACGTATCCGCATCTCCATGGATTAAAAGGATCGGCACCTTTGCCTTGCGCACTTCCCTGGCGGCATTGCATTCGTCCAGCCCGTAGCCGGCTTTCTTCTGGTTGACCAGATCTGTGATCTGCATGATCGGGAACGCCGGCATATGGTACATAGAATGCAGTACGTGCGTAAATACTTTTTTCGGCGACGTAAACGCACAGTCGGAAATCACACCCTTTACCTGCTTTGGCAGTTCCAGGCCGGTTGTCATCAGCACGGTAGACGCTCCCATTGAAATGCCGTGCAGTATGATCTGTACATCCTCGCCGCACCGGCGGATTACCCAGTCTATCCATGCGCAAGCATCAATCCGGTCCAAGCATCCAAAACCGATATACTCTCCTTCGCTTTCCCCATGTGCACGCTGGTCTACCTGGAGCATACTGTAGCCGCGTGTCAGGTAATACTCTGACAAACCGCAAAAATCACTCATTGCCTGTCCGGTATAACCGTGAAAGCAGATAACAAGCTTGTGCGGATCCTGCGGGAAATAAACGGCGTGCAGCATTAAGCCGTCCCCAGACTTTTGATATACGTCCTCATGCTGATAAGCGAGCATCCGTTCCTTGCGCTCCTGGATCAGCGGCATATGCAGGTTCCAGTCGGTACCTGACATTTTCATCGTGCGCCCTACATCTGCTTTGCTGCGCTTCATCGTCCTGCGGTATAAATAGGCGGACGCCCCGGCTTCCGCTGCAGCAAGCGCACCTGCAGCAAGCGCTGTTGTTTTAAAAATTTTCTTCATAATTCTCCGTTTCTGCAAATTTGCCATTCCTTGTAACAGGAGCCAAACGCATTATTTGCCTTTTTTGTCAATAAATTCCTTTAGGCGAAGCGCTTTGCCTATATCGCCTTCCACCTTGAGCTTTTGCAGGGTAACTGCCATAACCGGGTCTAATTTGCCGGAAGCGATCTTCATAAATGTCTCTGCTTTGCCTGTGAACATGGCATCCCTGTCAAAATACTCATATGGCTCTACATAAATCGCGCCGTCTTTCACTTCCACGTAAAAGATCCCTTCTGCATCTCCTACAATGTTGAACTGGTATGCAAGATGCTCCGTAATATCGCTTACATCCGCTTCCATAAATTTGCCTTTGATCTCTGAGAAAAAATCTGCGTAGGTCATAATTATATCCTCCATTTTTTCGACTATTGGTCGGTTCTTCTTTTAAATAACAATAACACTTTTTCGACCGTTGGTCAACATGGAATTTTAGATAAATATAACAAAAAAATAATTCATTTCTGTGAACTTTTTTGTTGGAAACTGTGTTATAATGAACAGAAACTCGCATATAAGCAGACATCAGAATAATCAACGAGCAGGAAGGCGGAAAAATATGCCAGACATTTCAAAATATGACCAGATCCTGGACGCGCTCCAGACGTTAATGGCCAGCAAAAACATGCAGACAATTACGGTCAGCGAGATCGCACAGACAGCCGGTATCGGCAAAGGAAGCATTTACTATTATTTTTCTTCAAAAGAAGCTGTTCTCGAAGCACTGATCGAACGGAACTATAAAAAGCCTTTAAAGACAGCGAAAGACCTTGCAAAACGGACAGACATCCCGCCGTTTACACGTATGGCGATGATCCTGCAGGCATGCCGCAATTCTTCTGCCGAATATCTTGACCAGGATACGTCGCATTCGGCAGTCAGCGCACAGGAACAGGCATATCTGCACCAGAAATATCTGCATTACTTGATTGGGGAATTAAAGCCGGAGCTGACGGAAATTATCGTACAGGGAATTGAAATCGGCGAGATCCATTTTGACTATCCGGCAGCGCTTGCGGAGATTGTGCTGATTGTGCTGACTGTGAAAATGGGGAACCTGCTGCTGCCTTCGTCGCAGGAAAATATCGAAGAGACGATGCGGGCGCTGATCTCGCTGCTGGAAAAAGGGACGGAAAACCCGCAGGGGTCGCTGAATTTTTTGCTGGCGTTGTAAGGCCATTAAAACGACAAAAAGGAAAGGAAGTGTTGCTATTGCCGGCATTCGCACAAGAACAGCCTTATACCATTGATGATATTTATGCCCTGCCCGATGGAGAACATGCCGAACTGATCGACGGCCAGATCTTCTATATGGCGCCGCCAAACAGGCTGCATCAGGAAATCTCTTTTGCACTATCCCGGAAAATTGCAGACTATATTGATGAAAAACATGGCTCATGCTCATGCAAAGTATATGTAGCTCCATTTGCCGTATTCTTAAACGCAGATGACCGGACTTATGTCGAACCGGACATAAGCGTTATCTGCGATAAAGACAAGCTTACAGAAAATGGATGCAGCGGCGCGCCTGACTGGATCATCGAGATTATTTCTCCCAGCAATCCCGAACGTGATTATATCCAGAAGTTAAGCTTGTACAAAGCGGCCTGTGTGCGGGAGTACTGGATTGTGGATCCTCAGGAAAACAGGGTCGTCGTATACAATCTTGAACAGGATCGGTTTCAGATGAAGGCATATACCTTTCAGGATCAGATCCGTTCCAATATTTTCAGTGGCCTGTGCATTGACTTCACATCATTCCATTTATAATTGCATACATGGATTGCATACATGATCCAAAAAAGCACTCCACATTTTTTGTGAAGTGCTTTCGTCATTTTTATACTATGTCCGAATCATCACTCCATCTCAAACAACGGCGTAGAAAAATACCGCTCCGCTGTATCCGGTAGAATCGTTACTACGGTCTTTCCTTCTCCGAGCTTTTTCGCAAGCTGGATCGCCGCTGCCACATTCGTCCCGCTGGAGATCCCGCACAGAATGCCCTCCTTGCTGGCGAGGTCTTTGGAAGTCTGGATAGCTTCTTGATCCGATACGATGTAAATGTCCTCGTAGATGTTCTGGTTTAAGATCTTTGGAATAATCCCGTCGCCAATGCCCATCTGCAAATGCGTGCCGATGGAGCCGCCGGACAAGATCGCCGCATCTTCAGGCTCCACTGCCCAGATCGTTATATCCGGGTATTGAGCCTTTAATACCTCGCCGATGCCTGTAATCGTCCCGCCGGTGCCGATGCCGGAACAAAAGCCGTCAATCTGCCCTTCGACCTGCTCTAAGATCTCTACACCGGTATGATATTTGTGTGCAATCGGGTTTGCCGGATTTTCAAACTGCTGGGGAACGAATACACGCGGGTCTTCCTTCGCCATGCGCAGCGCCGTTTTCATGCATTCTTCAATACAGGCGCCGATATTGCCTGCGTCGTGGATCAGTACCAGCTCGGCGCCATAGTGCTGGACGAGCTTTCTGCGCTCCTCACTGACCGAATCCGGCATAATAATCCTCGTAGGGTATCCCCGGACAGCGCCGATCAGCGCAAGCCCGATCCCCTGGTTTCCGCTTGTCGGCTCTACGATAATCGTATCTTTATGTATCCTGCCTTCTTTTTCCGCGCGGACAATCATCTGATACGCCGTCCGTGTCTTTATCGAGCCTCCGACATTCAGCCCTTCAAACTTTACAAGCACCTGCGCGCAGCCTTTTGGAACCATCCGGTTTAAACGGATCATCGGTGTGTGCCCCATAGCGTCCAATATATTCTCGTAAATCATAAGTATCCTTTCTCGTTACGGTTTTTCGTCGCTTTCTACTATAACACACTATTAGGGCTTCGTAAATAAATTAAAGCCAAAAAAATAGAAAAACCCCTGCTGCGCCAAGGCATATGCAGATCATGCCGCTTATTTTGCAAATCAGCACATACAGATCAGACGGATCGCTGTACGAACTGTTTTTCCACGCTGTATTAAGCTGGTACAGGATGTCTGGTTTAAAAAAGGAAACCATTCCAAATAATAATAAAAAAATACCGCCAAATATTAACATAAAGCTCCACTCCCTTCTTTTTCAGTTTTGCTGCGCCCGCCAAAACAATCTCCGCTTTTTATTATTGTATCCCTCAGAAACGAAAAATGCAACCTTTAAACGGCTATTTTAATGTATCACTATGGTTCAGCACAAGCGTACTGTATAAAAACAGTACATCACAGCCCTCAAAGTCTACAAGCTTCTCTAAAAGCTGCGGATGGATATAACGAATATCAACCAGCGTAATTTTGTCATACCCGCCAAGCAGCAGCGGGGCTATGCTGGAACCAAAGGAGTCCCGAAACAGCACGAGCCTGCGTCCTGTCTGTGCAGATGGGCTTTCCATTGTAATAAGGGATAACGCTCCTGACAAAAACATCTCATATGCATCCCTGCCGGCTGCCTTTTCCATATCATAAACCAGTATTTCCTTTTGATTTTGCCAGTCATATACCTGGCAGCGTTCGATAGTTTCATTTGTCAGGTACCGCAAAGTATCCGGTGCAAACGGCAGTGCTGCCTGCCCATAATAAACGCCGTAAAAGCTATGGCAGACTGTATGCGCCCCAAGCCCGTCTGCTGCTAAAGGTGCCCCCATCGACTGTGCCAGCCGGTTTGCGACATCCACGATTTTTTCCTGTCGCCAATGGGGATCGGTTCGGTAATAATCGTCCAGTTCCAGCAGGTCGGAAATTTTGATATATTCTGCAAAATCCGAAAGCTTTGCCATACTTTTTTCAAATTCTGCATAGTCCATGCACAGCCTGCCGTGGTTCTTTGCGAGAAAGCAGTTTTTATCTGGGATCACAGACAGATATACCCGGTTTTCGTCTGTCAGGAAAGCTTCGCATAAATACCGAAACCGATTTGCCGCATGATGCAGCGACTGAATCTGCATCGGATATTCCATAGCAGCAAGATAGCCGTCCGCTGCATAGATGCCGTTGTGGTCCAGCCTGTGAAAGATCCCTTCCGCTGCCAGCGCTTTGATGGTACGAAACGTATCCCGCACAGGAAATGTATCCGCAGCATAGTTTTCAAAATCCGACATAAAGCGCCCGCTCCATACAGATTCTGCGGACAGCTCCGGTATCGAAGAAAGCCTGCGGCGTTCTGTATACGAGTATTCGGATTTTGGCAGACACAGGCAGAGCAGCCCGCCTGTAAACAGAAAGCCTGCAAACAAAAGGCAGGCGGTTTTGTTTTCTTTGTTTTTCATAAATATCCCCGCTTTCCTAAAACCGAAAATACAAAAAAGGTTGAAAAGACCCATCCACCAGATAAGCAGTCATTACAAGCAGCAGAACTGCCAATCCTGCCAGCCTTGCAGCAGCACCGCAAGGCGTAATGGCGCCTGCTGATTTTAACAATCGTTTTACCGGCGCACGTGCCGTTGGCGACGCCCAAAATGCCGCAAGCAAGAGGACAACACCGAAGCTTTTCAGGCAGTAGAGCGCTTCATTGGAAGCAGGTGAAAGCCCTCCGGCTCCAAACAGCCCGCCGATGACATCCAGCGCCCATGGAATGTCCGGCGCATCGAATATGATAAAACCTGCCATTACAAAAAACAGCGTATAGATCCTGGAGCCTGCCAGGCTGTTTTCCAATACAGGAAGCAGCCACAGCTTTTCCAGCATCAAAAGCACTGCAAAATACATCCCCCATAGCACAAAATTCCACGCCGCTCCATGCCACAGCCCGGTCAGCATCCAGACGGCAAGGATATTGAATATCTGGCGCAGCCTTCCGGCATGGCTGCCTCCCATCGGGATATAGACATAATCGCGAAACCACATGCCAAGGGAAATATGCCACCGCCGCCAAAACTCTGTGATACTTTTAGAAGCGTACGGATCCCGAAAATTTTCTGAAAAACGGAATCCAAAGACCCTGCCAAGCCCAATCGCCATATCGCTGTAGCCTGAGAAATCATAATAAATTTGCAGCATAAAAGCGATTGCATACAGCCAGCAGAACAATACAGAGCGTTCTTTTGTTTCCCGGAATATTGTACATAGCTCTGCGAGCTGGTTTGCAAACAGGATCTTTTTTGCCATTCCAGTAATAAACCGGCAGATCCCTCCTGCCGCTGATTCCCACGAATGCTGCCTGTGCTCCAACTGATCCTCGATCTCGCAGTAGCGTACAATCGGGCCAGCGATAAGCTGCGGAAACATCGCGATATAAAGCGCCAACCGTGATACATGCCTTTGTGCCGGCGCTCCCTTGTACACATCGGCAAGGTAGCTTGCCATCTGAAACGTATAAAAGCTGATGCCGGCAGGCAGTGCGATATCCAAAGGCTCCATTGCGATCCCTGTCAACGCATGGATATTTGTAAGAAAAAATCCCGCATATTTAAAATACAGTAAAAAAGAAAGGCTGCTGGCGACAGACAGAATGCAGACAAACCGCCCTGCCCCTGTATGCCTGTACGCCTCCAAAAGAAGCCCGCATACGTACCCAAGCACAATCTGCAGCCCCATCAAAAAGATATACTTTGGCTCTCCCCATGCATAAAACAAAAGGCTTCCAGACAGCAGAGCCGCATTTTGAAAGCGTTTTGGCACTGCAAAATAAAGCGCCAGCATACACGGCAGAAAATAATATAAAAACGTAAGGCTGGAAAAAACCATACTGCGGCACCACTATCCTGTAACCGGCGCTTCGATCACTACCTTCGAGCCTTTAAGCACCGACAGCGCATGGTTTTGAAACGTCTGTATCAAAGTCGCGTCGCCAAAAGCCGTCAGCATATGCTTCTCATCTGCCTGTATGACCAACAGCGTATCCGGCTGCCCGCAGACCCATTGCTTTTTTAAAAGATTCGCTTTTACCGCTTCGGCAAACGCATGTTGATCTGTGCTGTCCTTTAAGCGGTATGCAGCGCCTGTAAACGTATTTGCATTCATCATATGCACTACGGATGCCGCCTCCTCAAGATTTTGCCACTGGCTTTCGGGTACGCCCAAAACCGCATCGAGCTCCTGCGTGTTGCTGACGGCAAAGCTGCCCGGCGCATCCATGACTGCGTGCTCCGAGTCTCCGCCGTACATGGCAAACAGCTCGTTCCCTTCATATGCCGCTATGATTTTTTCCAGGATATCCAACGGCGCATCATAAATAGACGCCTGCCCCTGGCTGTTTTCAGCACCGCCCTGCCGGCTGCCGCAGCCGCATATGGAAAAACACAAAAATAATGCAGCGGCGCACAAACAGCCTGTGAAAATTTCAACATATTTTTTCACTTTTTTCATCTCCTCACTTTTTACAAACATCACTTGTATTTTCCCGTTCCATAGCATATAATAAGAAAGCTTTCTTAATAAACAGATCAAATAGAATTGATCAAATAAAATCGATCAAATGAAATCGATCAAATGAAACCGATCAAATAGAAAGGCGAGAAAGAAGGTACTGTGATGTATTTCATTATTTTACTTCCATTACTGTTTTTTATGTACGTATCGAACAATTATCTTTCAGTATCCGTGCATACGCTGCCGCGCAGAGGACACAAAAAAAGCGCTTCTTCCCTGTCGATTGTCCAGATCTCAGATTTGCACAACAAAAGCTTTGGCTCTCGCCAGTCTTATCTGATGAAAAAAATTGCGTCCCTGCACCCGGATCTGATCGCGGTTACCGGAGACCTTGTAGACGGCGCCCCGTTTGCGCACGCAGCCGAATTTTTAAAAAGGGCGTCTGAGATCTGTCCTGTCTATGTCGTACGCGGCAATCATGAATCAATGGCAGGAAACTTTGCAGCGTTTGAAAAAAAGATGAAGGGCTGTCATGTGTATCTGCTGAAAAATACATTTGCGGATTTTAAAAAAGACGGGTATACGTACCGGATTACCGGCTTAGACGACCCAAAGTTCCGGGGAAAAGATAAAAATTACACACTTCTGATGAAGGAAACGCTCGACAAAATCGTACGCCGGCAAAAAGAAGGCGGGGCTGATTATCAGATTCTGCTTTCCCACCGTCCAGAATTGTTTTTGTTATACAGCAGCTATCCGTTTGACCTTGTACTGTGCGGCCACGCCCACGGAGGCCAGTTTCGCCCGCCGTTTACTGACGGGCTTTATGCGCCAAACCAGGGGATTTTTCCGAAGTATACCTCCGGCGCGCACAAGAACAACCATACGACAGAAATTATCAGCAGAGGGCTTGGAAACAGCTCCTTTCCGCTGCGTCTGTTTAACTTTCCTGAAATTGTAAAGATTGTCATAAAATAAAAAAATCAGGGGAAAGAAGCCTTGTAAGGCTCTCCTGTCCCCTGATCTGATCTTTTGCCAATACTTCCTACGCATACAAGTCTTTCAAATCAATTAAAATAAGGCATTTATTGTTTTTACAAAAAAACCCACTTTTTGAAATAAAACCATAACGGTATGCTGCAAGCCCTGCCCTTTGTACCTGTGCAATTTCTTTTTCAATGATAGCATCTGTGATTGGATCTTTTCGAAACTTTGCCTCATAGAAAATATAGCCCTTGTCATCTTTTGTAACAATATCAAACTCTCCGTTTGTTCTGGTTACCGGATCGTCATAGTAATACTTTCCGATTTTCTCAAATGGTTCCGACAGCCTGCATTTACGATTCATACGGATCAGATACTGTCTGCAAATATCTTCGAATATATGCGGCACATGCTTTGTTTCAAAATCTTCCAGGATATATTTATCAAAAAAAAGATCCGTATCCATCACGTTCATACGCGAGGAATTCCGAAAAATATATTTATAATAAAACAACGACAGGTTATCACTGATATAATACCCTGCTTTCCTTTTATTGAATTCATCGTTTATCGGCGCTTCTTTTTTCACTATGTCCATGCGGATCAGCTTATCTAATACATCTGCTAATGTCGGCGCGCTTGATACATGGGATTGATCATAAATATCTTTATACCTGGAAAATCCTTTCGCCAAAGCTTCGAATACCTCATTTGCATTCGTAATTTTGGATATCTCAGAGTTTAAATACATCGATACTTCATTTTCCAGCCTTGCTCCCGGTGACGCAATCAATTCGATGATATTTTCCCTTACAGATAGTGCTGCATCAATCAGACGGTTATAATAAGGGATACCGCCGAATACGCTGTAAAGCCGCACCTTATCTTCATCTGAAAATTCCTGGTAAAACAAAGCGGACTCATAATAATCCATCGGTTTTAAGTCTATGCAAAGATCTACCCTGCCATACAGCGGATTTTGCTCGGAAAGCAGGCTTTTCATCGTATCAACATAAGATCCGCAGACAATAAGCTTCATCATACAGGCACCCTGAAACCGATCGATCAATGACTGCAAAATGCTGTCTAATCCTTTTATATTTTGTCTCAGATATGGATATTCGTCCAGCACAAGTATGAGCTTTTCTTTCTGTGACTGCTCAAATAAAAACCTTAACAGCTCCTCTATACCGCCAAAGGCAAGTTTTGGATATCCGAATGTGTCTGAGATAATTTCAGATAGGCTTTCTGCATTGTTTAATTCTGTCGTCTGCTTGCATTCGTAATAAATACTTTTGATCTGTGCCTCTCGTAAACACTGTTTGATCAGCTCGCTCTTCCCAATCCGGCGCCTTCCATAGATCAGCGCTGCCATCTTGTTATCTGACTGAAACATTTTATGAAGCTGCCCTTTTTGCTTTTCACGTCCGTAAAATTTCATTCGGCCACCTCCGACTCGGTTAGTATCGAATAAAATAATTATAAGGGCATCTGTCATCTGTGTCAACTGTCAGGAATTATCTAATAATCTAAAATTTCTTGCGCCGTTACTTTTCACACCCCAGCCAAAAAACGGCTGTGCTGTAAAAAGTAACGGCATCCAGTCCATTGAAAATTCGCCTTTGGCGAAGGACTGGATGCCTTCTAGGCTGAATTTACACGTTCTCACGACCTTTGCAGCGGAGTGCAAAGGTCTGGGTGTGAAAAGTAACCTTGCGTATCCTGCTCCTCTTTCAATATCTCCCTGAATTCCGCCGTCTGGCACATACAATATGCTATGTACCCCTCTCTCAGCAAAAAACCGGCATATCCCGTAACCCATCGTCTGATACAGTGAAACATTATTTTTGGCTCCTTTCTATAATATTCGCCCAGGCTTCGTCATCGATTTCTTCCTCTCCATACAGCTTTCTTTGATCCTCATCTGTGATTTTACGTATGACACGGCATGGATTGCCTGCTGCCACAGACCAGTCCGGGATGTCTTTTGTCACGACGCTTCCTGCGCCGATCACTGTATTGTCCCCGATCGTTACTCCCGGGCATATGACGGTATTGCCGCCGATCCAGACATTGTCCCCGATCGTTACCGCTTTCCCATATTCATAAAGGGAATTGCGGCTAAACGGATGGACTGGATGCCCTGCCGTATAGATCGACACATTCGGCGCCATCTGGCAGTTGTCCCCGATCGTTACCTTTGCGACGTCTAGGATCGTACAGTTATAATTGGCAAAAAAATTTTTGCCGACTTCGATATGCGTGCCATAATCACAGTAAAACGGCGGATTAATAAACGCGTCTTCTGATTTTCCAAGCAGGTTTTTGACTGCCTCGGCAATTCCTTTAAAATCTGACCGGTCCATAAAATTCAGCTTTTGCAGCTTTCTTCTGCAAACACCTTGTTCTTCCATAATCGCATCGTCTGAAATATACGCCATCTGCGCGTCTCTTCGTTCTTTGTTCGTCATGTTTTTCCTCCCTGTTTTCTTGTCTTATTCAGGCATTGTCTGTACAGCCCATCGCAGGCGCTGCGCCGATTCCAAAGATCAGAACCGCATTCAGCACGATATTCAGCACAACGGTTACCGAGCTGATACATATCATTATAGTATTGGGAATTTCAAAAAACTAACAGTATTTACGCTGCTTTTTATAAAAATCGTGTCAGTTGTAGAGAGTAAAACAGCAATTTGAAGGAATGTCAAAATCAAAAAATCACATTCTGTTATGTTACTTGAGAGTAAAAAGTTTATATGCTTAAGAAGCCAGTAAATCCTCACAGATTT